>NZ_CP061474.1:1256000-1884000 GCF_014679505.1 Geobacillus sp. 46C-IIa | reverse complement strand
AGGAGTTGATCGGTTCAGGTGATCCGCAAGACATCGTTTGTCCAGTCAAAGAGGACGATGAGGCGACGATTTTGTATACATCGGGAACAACGGGGCGGCCAAAAGGCGTGTTGTTCACGCACCGCAACATTATAACGGTTGCGGACATGATCGTGATCGAAACGAAAATCGACCGTCAAAGCCGCCTGTTGCACCTGATGCCGCTCAGCCACTCGGCGCCGCTTCATCTGTTTTTTGTCGGCGGCACGTATGTCGGCGCGACCCATGTCTTGGCTCCTGCATTTTCCCCGGATGCCTTGCTGGAACTGGTCGAGCGTCACAAGATCACCCACTTTTTCGGTGCGCCGGTGGCGTATTTGTTGACGGCGAAGCATCCGCGGTTTTCCGATTACGACCTTTCTTCGGTCCGTTGTTGGATGTACGGCGGGGCGCCGCTGTCGCGCGAGGAAGTGCGGTTTGTCGCCGACTGCTTTGGCGCCGAGCGGATGATGTGTTTATACGGTTTGACCGAAGCCGGCCCGAACGGCACGTACTTGGCGCCTGAGGAACATGCGGAGAAAGCAGGAAGCGTCGGCCGCTATGCCGCCCTCCATTGCGAAGCCGCCATTGTGGACGAAAACGGACAGGAAGTCGCGCCCGGCGAGGTCGGCGAGATCGTGTTGCGTGGGGAGAGCGTGATGAAAGGATATTACAACGACGAGGAAAAAACGAATGAAGCGATCCGAAACGGTTGGCTGTACACCGGCGATTTGGCGCGCCGTGACGAAGACGGCTACATTTGGATCGTCGACCGGAAGAAGGACGTCATTATTTCCGGCGGCGTCAACATTTATCCAAAAGAAGTCGAAGATGTGCTGCGGACGCATCCGGCGATCGCCGATGTTGCCGTGATCGGCGTGCCGCATCCGGAGTGGGGAGAAACGGCAAAAGCGTTTGTTGTATTGAGCCAACCGCTCGAACCGCTCGCGGAGGAGTGTAAACGCTTCCTATCCGACAAGCTTGCTGGTTACAAAATCCCCCGCTTGTATGGGGCGATCGCTGAACTGCCGCGCAATGCGACTGGGAAAGTGTTGAAACAAGTGCTGCGGGCGCGGGAGACGGCGCAGGAAGTATAGGGATAATAAGAAAGAGGAAAGGGGAGAGAGGATGAAACCGCTTCGTGAAGCCGATCCGAATTTGTTGGCGAATTTGAAACGGTATTTGGATGACGAATTGTACCAGTATGCTGAGGAAAAGCTCGCATCGTTTTATGAATTTTGTTTGACGGACGTCGACCGCCGCGCTGTGCATACCGATCGTGAAGGGCAGCCGCGCCTGATTAAATATGACCGCTTTGGCAACGACATTTCTGAGGTGTGGGTGAACGAAGGATACGAGCAGACGGCGAAACAAACGTATGAAACGGGGATTGTCGGGTATGTGCACAAACCGATTCCCGAGCTTGGAAGAAAAGGAAACTACATGTATTCATACGCCCAAGGGTACATTTTATCGCAAGCCGAGCCCGGGTTTTATTGCCCGGTGACGCTGACAATGGCAACCGCCTATGTGCTTGAACATTTTGCTGATGAAAAGTTGAAGGCGGCGTACTTGCCTCATGTGATCTCCACGGGTGAAGTCGAACTGTACGAAGGAGCGACGTTTTTAACGGAGCGCCAAGGCGGATCGGACGTTGGCGCCAACGCCGTGCGTGCTGTGCCGTGCGGCGATCATTATAAACTGTACGGGGAAAAATATTTTGCCAGCAACGCGGGGCGCTGCGGCGTGGCGCTCGTATTGGCGCGCATTGATGGGAGCGGCCCGGGGACGAAGGGGCTGAGCTTGTTTCTCGTCCCATGGCGCAACGAGGATGGAACAGTAAACGGCATCACCATCCGCCGCTTAAAGGATAAGTTAGGCGTGCGCGCCGTGCCGTCGGCCGAAGTCGTGTTTGATGGCGCCAAGGCGCATGTCGTCGGCGACCCGCGCAAAGGCTTCTATTATATGATGGAAGCGCTCAATTTGTCGCGCGTCTGCAATGCGGTCGCCTCGGTCGGCATCATGAAGCGGGCGCTCGAAGAAGCGAAGCAATACGCCGAACAGCGCACCGCTTTTGGCCATCAACTGACCGATTACCCGATGGTGCGCGGGATGCTCGCCGACCTGACGGCAAGGCAGGAAGTGGAAACGAGCGCCTGCTTTGACATGATCGCCTTGTTTGACCGCGTCATGACTGCGCCGCATGAAGCGAGCGAGGAGGAGAAAGCATGGCTCAGGCTTCTGATTGCCCTTCTGAAGATGCGTACGGCCGAAGAAGCGATCGCGTTCAGCCATGAGGCGATTGAACTGCACGGCGGCAATGGGTATATTGAAGATTTTGTCACCCCGCGCCTGCTCCGCGATGCTCAAGTGCTGACCGTCTGGGAAGGAACAGCCAATATTTTGGCGCTTGAAGTGTTGCGGTTGATGCGTAAATATCACATTCACGAGCGGTTCGCCGCCGACATGCGGCAACGGCTTGAGCGTTTAGCAGCCGAGGTGAAGCCGCTTGCCTGCCCGGTTGAAGAAGGATTGAAGGAGTTGGTGTCAGCGCTCTCGCGTCTTGGCGGCCAAGCGGACGAGGTGCAGACGTTCCATGCGAAGGCGGTTGCCAATCGGATGTGCGATCTGTATTTGAGTGTCATCGCTTTGGAACGCGGTCAAGAAAACGAACGGAACAAGCGGCTCGCCGAGTTGTTTTTGCGCCATGTGTGGGAGCGCGGGCTTGTCGACGAACGGATGACATCGGTGCGTGAGTTTGATTTGATTGTTGGAGCGAAAGGAGCGGCGCCGCTTTCCCATTCGTGAGCGGATGGCAAGTGAGGGACAATGGGGAAAAGAGATGCGCGTTCGTTTGCGGGCATCTCTTTTTGCTAGATGAATAGCTGCCTAAACGAACGTTGGTCAAGTGGTAAAATGTCAAGCACATATACTATATCCCAAAGAAAGAGTCGTTTCTCCTCTCGATGCGATCTTGTTCGTTGTCTGCAAAAACGATGACTGCTTCAAATCGGCCGAGGCGCACCGCGTTTGCCAAATGGAAACAGCGATTTGGTTGCACCGCGCCTGAAAATTCGTTAAGATGAAAAGTCTAGAAGGCCGTAAAATGATTTTGGCGGTGCCCGCCGCTAAAAACGGACGGGCTGCTCTATTCTCGTTTGGCAGGAATACGGTTCCGACGGCCTTTTACGAATGTTCGTTTAGAAAGGGGAACGTTATGGCCGAACAGTCATCGCTCACTTCGTTATTGATTGTTGTTGTTGCGGCGTTTTTGACGCCCATTGTATTAAACCGGCTTCGGCTGCAAGTGATTCCGGTCGTGGTGGCGGAAATTCTCGTTGGCATTGTGATCGGAAAAACGGGCTTTGATCTTGTACAGCCGGACATGTGGATTAAGACGTTGTCTACGCTTGGTTTTTTATTTTTAATGTTTTTGAGTGGGCTGGAAATTGACTTTTCGATGTTTGCCAATCAACCGAAAACAGCCAGCAAACAGCGAAAAGAACCGAATCCGTTTATAATTGCTCCACTCATTTTTGTGGCGATTTTTGCTTTGTCGTACGGCCTTTCTTATTTGTTTGTCGTCTTTGGTTATATAGACAACGCATTTTTCATGACGCTCATCATTTCAACGATTTCCCTTGGGGTCGTTGTGCCGACGTTAAAAGATACCAACTTGATGGAGACGACGATTGGGCAGGCCATTTTACTTATTGCGGTGATCGCTGATTTAGCGACGATGATTTTGCTGGCTGTATTCGTTTCGCTTTATGAGCCTGAACACGGAAGTACATGGCTGTTGCTTGGCCTATTTGCTTGCGGGGTTGTGTTTTATTTCGTTGGAAAACACTTTAAGAGACGATCGTTTGTCGAGACAATGGCCAAGGGAACGGTTCAAATTGGGACCCGAGCGGTATTTACTTTGATGATTGTGCTCGTCGCATTGTCCGAAACGTTTGGTGCAGAGAACATTTTAGGAGCATTTTTAGCCGGGGTGCTCGTTTCACTGTTGTCGCCGAATAAGGAGTTGCGCCACCAGCTTGATTCGTTTGGCTACGGTTTTCTCATCCCGATCTTCTTTGTCATGGTCGGTGTTGATTTGAATTTACGTTCGCTCATCACCGAACCAACGATTTTAATGATGATTCCGCTTCTTTTTTTGGCGCTGGTCGTATCGAAAGTCGTCCCCGTTTTTTTGCTCCGTATTTGGTATGATACGAAAATGACGTTGGCTGCCTCGTTTTTGCTTGTGTCGACATTGTCGCTTGTCATTGCGGCAGCTGCCATCGCCAAACGGATCGGGATGATCGATGAGACGATGGAAGGGGCGCTTGTTTTAGTAGCTGTTTTGTCTAGCATTGTTGCACCGATTTTGTTTAAAAAATGGTTTGTTCGCCCGAAAGACGAAGGGAAAATCGACGTATCCCTCATCGGAGTGAATCAGTTTACTTTGGCGGCTGCCCGGGAGCTTGATTTGCATCGATACGACGTAAGGCTGTTTCATGCGAAGCGGGAAGACATGGAGCGAACGGGAGCGGCCGACGTTTTCTCCATCGTTCGCATCGCTGATTACACAAAGGAAACGTTGGAAGAGCAGGGAGCGTTTGCGGCTGACATTGTTGTCGCTTGGACTGGCAATGAGAAGGTGAACGCTGATGTGGCGCTGGCTGCGAAGGAACAAGGGGTTGGGCGAATTTTGGTGCTTGCAGAAAGCCCGAAACAAGTGGAACGGTTGAACGACGAGGGCATTGAAGTGTTATCCGTTCTCCGCTCGACTAGTTCGATGTTGCGGGCATCCATCGAATCCCCAAGGGTGGCGCGGATGATGATCAACAAAGATACAACACTGCATGAAGTGGCCATGAATAATCCGGATTATGACGGGATTCCACTCCGTCGCTTCCCATTTATGGGCGACTGTATTATTGTCCGCATTTTCCGCGAAAACGAATTTATCGTTCCTCATGGCGATACGGAATTGCAAAAAGGCGACCGGCTGATTGTGACAGGTTCGGGCGAATATGTCGAGCAGTTGCGCCATCGGCTGGAGAAAGCATAAAAATGATAGAGATCAATACCAATGAGGGGAGAACGCAATGGAATTAGGACGCACACCACACCGTCTGCTACAGCGCGTATGGGTTCCGTTATCATTGACGATTGTGGCGCTCGGAGTGTTGGCTTGCATCGGGGTGTCCGTTTATGTTGGCTGGCAGCTGACCCATAAAGAGCGCCAGCCGATTACCGAGACGCCTCATGATTACGGGATGACATATGAAAATGCCACCTTTATCAGCAAAGACGGGGAGACGAGGCTCAAAGGCTGGATCATTTCACCGCAGAAACCGGCGCGCATGACGGTCGTTTTTGCCCACGGATATGCCGGCAACCGCATTCAAGAAAACGTTCCGTTTTTGCCGCTCGCCAAGCGGTTCGTGTCTGAAGGGTATCGTGTCATTTTGTTCGATTTCCGTGCGAGCGGTGAATCGGAAGGGGACATGATTACGATCGGCGTCAAAGAGAAGGACGACTTGCTCGGCGTCATCGATTACGCGAAGCAACACTACCGCGAACCGGTCGCCTTATACGGCGTTTCAATGGGGGCGGCGACATCGATTTTGGCGGCGGCAGAGGACGGTGATGTTCGCGGGGTGATTGCCGACAGCCCGTTCAGCGACCTCGAATCGTATTTACGCGCCAACATGCCGGTATGGACGCATTTGCCCGATGTGCCGTTTACGTATTTGATTTTAGCGATTGTTCCCGCGCTGGCGGATCTTGATTTAGACTTGTCTTCCCCTATTCGTGCGGTGGATCGTGTAGCGCCGAGGCCGATTTTGTTCATCCACAGCAAAGACGACCGTTCGATCCCATACGAAGAAAGTGTGAAGTTGCACCGTACTCATTCAGATGTCTTTCAACTATGGTTGACGGAAAAAGCCGATCATGTGAAAAGTTTTTCCCTCTACGGCGATGAGTATATTGAACGAGTGTTCACATTTTTGCGCTCATTGGAAAACACTTCTTCTTAAGGCGGACGCCATTCGTATTCGGCCGCTTTTTATTATAATGGAAGAAACGGGAGATGGAGATAGCGTGGATCAACGAATCAAGGAGTGAATGCCATGTGCGGCCGGTTTACGTTAACGGCTGATTTGGAAGCGCTGCAAGCGCTGTTTTGTTTTCGGTATCAAGGCCCGCTCGCCCCGCGGTTTAACATCGCCCCGAGCCAAGAAGTGCTGACAGTTGTTGTGGAAGAAGGGGAGCGAGTCGGGAAAATGATGCGCTGGGGGCTTGTGCCGTTTTGGGCGAAAGACGTTCGCATCGGCGCCAAGATGATCAACGCCCGGTCGGAAACCGTGGATGAGAAGGCAAGTTTTCGCCATGCGTTCAAGCGGCGGCGCTGTTTGATTGTAGCCGATGGATTTTACGAGTGGAGAAAAGAGGGGGAGAAAAAAGTGCCGTATCGGTTTACGCTCGCAGCGGGCGCGCCGTTTGCGTTCGCCGGGCTGTGGGAGCGCTGGGATGGGCCGAGCGGGCCGCTGGAGACGTGCACGATCATCACGACAAAGGCGAATGAACTTGTCGCCGCCATTCACGATCGGATGCCGGTCATTCTGCCTTCCGAGCGGCATGGCGACTGGCTTGATCCGAGCTTGGATGACAGCGAGTATTTGAAAACGTTCCTGCAGCCGTATCCGAGCGAGCGAATGCGAATGTACGAAGTGTCGCCGCTGGTCAATTCGCCGAAAAACGATGTCAGCGCCTGCATTGAGCCGGTCAACAGCCGATAACGGGAGGGAAGAGGGATGTCCCCGATCATTTTGTTTGATGGCGACTGCTTGTTTTGTCATGCAAGTGTGCACTGGATTGCCGTCCGCGACCGGAAGGCGGCATTCCGCTTTGCCTCGCAGCAAAGCGCCGTCGGCCGGGCGTTGTTGGAAAGAGGGAACATGCCGGCGGGAGACACGGTCGTCCTCATCGAAGACGGCTGCTATTATGTCAAGTCGGACGCCGTGTTGCGCATCGGCCGGCGTCTGGCCTGGCCATGGAAGGGGCTGGCCGCAGCTGGGTTTCTCGTTCCGCGGCCGTTCCGCGACTTTGTGTATGACCAAATCGCTGTCCGACGCCACCGCCTTATCCGCCGGCAAAATCGCTGTCCGCTGCCGCTCCCTGAGCTGCGCGCCCGTTTTCTAGACGAATTGCCGCGGTGAAGAAGGAAAACCGATCCGTTTGTCGTATTGAAAAGGGAAAGAAACAAGGGGGGAGATCATGACAAGCGGAACAACAAGGTGGCTCGATGAATGCACGACCGCGGCGTTGGAACGGTTTGCCGATGAGGTCGCAGCGATGGCTGAACAAAGCGGGGACGAAGCCCGCCGCCGGTTTTACGAAGGGATGGCCGTGGCGGCGAAATTGACGGCGTTGCGTTGGGGAGGAAAATGCGGGTATATTGATGGCCATTTGCTTGATAACGTGTACGAAGCGCTCTCCGTCTTCCCGCTCGAAAAGCTGGAAGAGGCTTTGGCGCTCGAAGCGCAAGAAGCCCGCGACGGCCGCTGTTCGTTTTGCTTGAAAGAAAAGCCGCGGCTTGTCAACGGGCCGCTGGCCGCAATTTGTGAAGATTGCCTGCAATTTGGACTGCAAGTCATTACGAAGCAACCGTAAGCGAAGCGGCGGTCATCTCCCATGCGATGGCCGCCGTTTTTCTGTAAACTGGATGAATGGATAGGAGAAGGCAAGCAATGCCAAAACAAGGGCGATGACGCCGCCCCAATGAAAGTGAGCGCAAACGTAGCTGCCGGCCGTTCCGGCGAGGCTGGATCCTAAATAACAGAGAAGAAGATATAAGGAGGACGCTTGGGCTTTATGGATACGCGTCCGTTCGCCAATCCAAACGCTTGCAATTGAATGGCAGCCGAAAAAGCCGAACGTAAACAGCGCCAGGCCGGCTATTTTTACGACCGCCGAAGGGGCGAGCGTGACAAACGCCCCAAGTGCTGTTGCAGCTACCGAAAGGAGAAGGGGGCGCGCATGGCCGTACACATCTGCCTTCCGTCCCATATAGACGGAGCTGAAGCTGCCAAAGATATACACAATAAATAAAAACCCGAGCACTGACTGGCGGAACGAGTACGGCGGTTCACTTAACAAAAAGCCGATGTAATTGTGGAGCGTCGCAAAGCCGCCAAAGAATAATGATACGCTTGCTTTGATGTATTCGCGGCGTCCTTTTTCGATGTATATCAACGTTGGTCGCCTCTTTTGGAATGAAATGAAACGGAACACTTCTGCTATACTGCTTTTTTCATCCCATCGTCTACAGAAGAAAACACCGCCTGTGCGGCGGCGCATCGTTTCACTTGTTGTACTCGTCTTTCGCTTGGAAAAATTGTACACTAAACATAGCTTGGAAGTGGAAAGGGGAATGGCCATGATTTCGATCGTAACAGCTGATGAAATGTATGCCATTGACCGGGAAGTGGCAGAGCGGATCGGCATTCGCGACGACTCGCTGATGGAAAACGCCGGACAGGCGCTGTTTCGGGCGCTGAAAGAGCGGATCTCGCGCGCTCATAGGGTCGCGGTGCTCGCCGGGACGGGCAATAACGGCGGCGACGGATTCGTCATCGCGCGCATGTTGAAAAGTTGTGGCTATGAAACCGATGTCTGGCTCATCCCGCCGCGGGAAAAGGTGAAAGGGGCGGCGCGCATGGCGCTTGAGGTGTACGAGCGGTCCGGCTATTCGTGGCTGCCTTATGAGGGCAATGAACGGGCGTTTGCGGCGCGCGTGCCGCATTACGACGCCATCGTTGACGCGCTCCTTGGCATTGGCGTCAAAGGGGACGTGCGCTCACCGTACAAAGAAATCATTGAACAAGTGAACCGCACGTCCGCAACGGTATACGCGATCGATGTGCCGAGCGGGGTGCCGGCTGACGGCGGTGATGTCAGCACCGCCGTTTGCGCTGATGTCACGCTCACGATCCAATGCCCGAAGCTTGGGGCGTATACGTTTCCGGCGGCCGATTATTACGGAGAGATCGCTGTTGTCGATATTGGCATTCCGCCCGTAGCGGTGCAGGCGAAGGCGGCTGCCCGGTTTTTGTGGGAACAGAGCGATGTAGTGCGGACGATGCCGAAACGAACGCGGTCATCGCATAAAGGAACGCACGGCAAGCTGCTCATTGTCGGCGGATCCAAGGTGATGAGCGGAGCGGTGGCGATGACGGCGAAAGCGGCGCTTCGCAGCGGTGCTGGTCTTGTGACGATGGCGGTTCCGGAAACGGTGTACGAGGCGGCGGCCAACCGCGTGCCGGAGGCGATGTGCCGATTATGGCCGGCAGAGGATGGCGCATTTGCCGGCGCGGCCGATTGGGACGGACTTGACATTGATGCGATGGCCATCGGTCCGGGAATGGGCCGGACAGACGGCGTGCGCCGCTTAGTGAACGAACTTGTGCGCCAGCCAGTGCCGCTTGTTATTGATGCAGATGCCTTGTTTTTTTGGGACGACTACGCTGAGCGGGTGCGCGGACGGAACGCGCCGACGGTCATTACTCCGCATCCCGGGGAGATGGCGCGCATCGTCCATCGTTCCGTTCGCGAGGTGGAGCATGACCGCTTTGGCGTATCGAAGCGACTGGCGATGGAATACGGTGTGTACGTCGTCTTAAAAGGGCCGTATACGATTGTCACGGCGCCGGACGGGGCGCAATATGTGAACGCGACCGGCAACCCGGCGTTGGCGAAAGGGGGAAGCGGCGATGTGCTGACTGGCATCGTTGCGGCGTTTTTGTTGCAGCATGAGGCGGTGCAGCCGGCGGTGAGCAATGCTGTTTTCGTGCATGGAAAGGCCGCTGATTGGCTTGTTCAACACGGCCATTCTCCATGGGATGTACTGGCGTCGGATGTGATTGATGCTTTGCCGGCTGTGCTGGCTTCGATGACGTGATCAGCCCCCCAGCGGAAAGAAGGGGTCTGGGAGATAAAAAGATCCAGCCAGTCATAGCGAGCTGGCTGGCATTTTCTGCTTTTGGCACGCGTTTTTTGGAGGAAACGGGCGCTTCGATGGCCCGGTCGCTAACTTCTCTATGTTTCCTATAGTCCGCTGACAGGAGCGGCTTGCGTCAGACAACAACGCTATAAGCGGAGCGACTGTTCCGTTTCGTATAAGCGGCGGAGCATGGCAGCGGCGCGCTCGAGTTCGGGCGGCATGGAGCTGCCTGCTTGCGCCGCTTGTTCGCGGGCGGCGGCTAGAATCTGGCTCGCGGCTTGCAGCTGCTGGTTGGCTCGCTGCAAGTTCGCTGCGCTGTTGCCCGCCTGCGCCTCTTCAACGGCCGCGCGCGCTTGTTCGACGGCGCGAACGGCCTCGTTTACCCGTTCGTTCATCTCGATCCCTCCAATCTGTTATAAATAACGTGCGCGTTCCGACATGACGATATTCGCGGCGTCACTGCACGGAAAATGAGTTGTACAGCGGCGAGCCGACGAATACAATGTATTGGACAATGGCAGGAAGGAGGAAAGGATGGAAACGTTTATTCGAGATCTTGTGTTAGGGCTGTCGCTGGCGGCGCCGATCGGCCCGGTCAATGCTGCACAGCTTGACCGCGGCATGCGCGGCGGATTTATCCCGGCGTGGCTGTTTGGACTCGGGGCGGTGACGGCCGATCTCGTATACATTGCGCTTGTCTATTTCGGCATCGGCGAATGGGCGAAGGAGCCGATCGTGCAAACATTCCTTTCGCTGTTCGGCGCCTTTGTCCTTCTTTACACCGGCGCGGAAAGCGTCTGGAACGCCCATGCGGTTACGATCCGTCAAGAGCGGAAAACAGAATCGGCGTTTGGATCATGGTTGGCCAGCTTTCTTCTTTCACTGCTTAACCCGCTGTCGATTTTATTTTGGCTCGGTGTGTACGGGTCAGTGCTGGCACAGATGGCGGCTGCCGGCGGGGGAGAAGGGCAAGTGATCTGGCGCACGGCAACAATTTTGGTTGGCGTCGTTTTATGGGATATGGCACTGGCGGCGGCTGCCGGGGGATTTCGCCGCCATGTCACCGCGAATGTGTTGGCTGCAGCATCGCTCCTCTCAGGCATCGTACTCGTTGGATTCGGCTTGTATTTTGGCTGGCAAGGGGTGCAATCATTTTGGGCATAGACGAAAACTGCTTGGCTTATCGCCCGAAGCCGCAGCCTTTCCTTAAGGCTGCAGCCGGGCGAGCCGGCGCCGCACCGCCTTTCGGATGCGGATGAACGCGGCAAAAGCGATCGCTGCAACCAATGCGAGGCTAATGAAAAAGCCGGGACGAATCTCACGGTCAATAACAGTGCCGCTGACGGCAAGAAAAATGAACAAAAACGCCGCCTGCCGCTTCCAGCGCCCGGTCCGGCCAAGCGGCAGCAGGCGCGGGGCAAACGATAAAATGAACAGCCAATTATACAGCAGCAACAATCCGGCTGCGGAGGTGATGTACTCATACAAACGCGCCGGCATAACAAGCGCCAAGATAACGGACAAAAGCAGCCCGGCCGCGGTCAGATGGAACGCCGGCGAGGTGAGCGTTCGTTTATGCTTGGCTGCGAAACATCTCGGGGCATCGCCGTCCTCAGCCAGCACTGTGATCATCGTCATCACCGCAAACAGCGAAGCGATCATCGTCGAAAAGCCGGCAATGATAAATACAGCGTTGAACAAATGCGAAAACAGAGGAAGCCTGTGCCAGTGAACGGCGGTCACAAACGGGCTTTCTTTTCCGCTAAAAGCGGCATGCGGCACGATAAGCAACGACAGGCCAAGGGCAGAAATGTACAAGATGGCCAGGACGGCGAGCATCGTTTTGCCGGCTTTCGGCGCTTCGCCCGGGTCGCGAAGGCGCACAGCCATAAGCGCCAACACTTCGAGCCCTCCAAACGCGTAAAAGGCATAAATCAGGGCGCTCCAAGAGCCGCGCGCCCCATTTGGCATCCAGTCTTCCGCCCGATTGGGAAACGAGGCGGCCCCGTTGCCGGTGAAACCGGCGGCGATCGCCATAGCGAGCGCCACAAAGCCGGCGACCGCCATAAGTTTCACGGCGCCGAGCGCGTGTTCGATTCAGCTGAGCAGGGTGGTCCCGAAAAACAGGACAATAAGACCAAGCGCGGCATACCCGGCCGCGAACAGCCAGAGCGGCACCACCGGAAACCAAAACCGAGAAAAAATGGCGAGAGCTGTAAGCTGGCTGCCCATGATAAGCAGTTCAGAACACCAATAGGCCCATCCGCAGCTAAACCCGGCCCACGGCCCGTATGCTTTTTTCGCGTACGAGCGGAACGATCCGGCTTCCGGGTCGGCGGCGGTCATGCCGGCGAGCAGCTCAAACACAATATAAGCGCTGGCAGCCGCGATGAAAAACGCCGCCACCACCGTCGGTCCGCCTTGTTCGATGGCAAGGCCGGAGCCAAGAAAAAATCCCGTTCCTACCGTGCAGCCGGCGCCAAACAGCGCCAGCTGCCGCCATGTCATCATTCCGCTTGCCTTTGTCCTCATTTTTGCTTCCCTTTTCCGCTTTGCGATTATTATCAAAAAACGGAGCGCTGTTTATACGGGCGTACGGCGTTTCGCAGGGATGGAGGACATTTTCTTTATATTTCCAGATCAATGTGGTACAATGGTGTATCATAAAGCGGGAAGGGGGAGAAGCTGTGCCGCCATTCGTTTTGCTTGAAACCGAAGAGGAAGTGAGAAGCGCTTTTCCAATCATGCGCGAGCTGCGCACACACTTGGATGAGGAAACGTATGTTGCGCTTGTGCGCGAAGCGAAAGAAAAAGAAGGGTATAAGCTGGCGGCGTTATATGATCAGGACAAAATGGTTGCTGTCGTTGGGTTCATGCCGATGATCACCCTCTATAACGGCCGTTTTATTTGGGTGTGCGATTTAGTCACCGCTTCAAGTGAGCGGTCGAAAGGGTATGGAAAAGCGTTGCTTTCGTATGTCCATGATTGGGCAAAAACGCATAGTTATGGGACTGTTTCACTGTCATCCGGCTTGCAGCGCGTTGACGCCCATCGCTTCTACGAGGAAAAAATGGAATACCAAAAAGTGAGTTATGTCTTTTTAAAACGGTTATAATCATGGAGAAACGGCGTCTGCAGAGCGGGCGCCGTTGATTTTTTAGTGGAAAATGGTTCGACTTTTCATTATAATAGCAATATAATTCATATTTTGGAATTGTTGTTCCGATATTCGGAACGAGGAGAGACCATGAACAAAACGGTTTTGAAAACAAAAGAACTGCTTGATTTGTTTCTCGACTGTGAGCGGTTGACGTTGCCCGAAATGGTCGCGCGTCTTCGGATGCCGAAAACATCGGTGTACCGGATGGCGCAGTCGCTCGTAGCGCTTGGCTTTTTGCAAAAACAAGGGGATCATTATGAACTCGGCTTGTCGCTGTTGACATTTGGAATGCTTGTCGCCGAGCGGCTCGATCTTCGCCGGGTGGCGCTGCCAGTCATGGAGCGGCTGAAAGAGGAGACGAAGGAGGCGGTCAATCTCGTCGTCCGCGATGGCGATGAAGCGCTATATATTGAAAAAGTCGAGACGTCCGAACCGGTGCGCGTCTATACGAAAGTCGGGCGGCGCGCGCCGCTGTACGCCGGGGCGTGCCCGCGCGTCTTGCTCGCGTTTATGGCTGAAGCTGACCGGGAACGATATGTCGAACAAGTAAAATTAGTGAAAATCGCTAAATGTACAGTGACGGACAAGCAAGTGTTGCGCCGATTGCTAGAGGAAAGCCGGAACCGCGGCTATACGGTCAGCTATTCCGAGTTAGAAAACTATTCTGCCGCTGTTGCCGTGCCCATTTTCAACCATGAAGGGGCGACGGTCGCCGGGTTGAGCGTCGCTGGTCCGGAACAGCGCTTTTCGCCGGACGATGTGGCGCGCATCGTTCCGCGATTGAAACAGGCGGCGATGGACATCTCGCGCGAGCTCGGTTTCCAAGGGAAGGGATGACAATGGAGTACACGCTGGTTCCATTATGTGAATATGCGATAACCGTCCGGTTTGCCAGTTGCATTGATGAAACCGTCAACGACATCGTTCACCGAACAGCGGTCCAGCTTCAGGCCGCGCAAAAAGAAGGCATCATGGAAATCGTGCCGGCGTTTTCCTCGCTCACCGTCTATTACGATCCGTTAGTGGCGGGGAATTATGCTGACGTATGCACCTGGCTGCGCGAGAATATCGGATCGTCCGGACAGGACGCCCGCCGTTCGACGCGAACTACCGTCATTCCCGTTTGTTACGGCGGTGAGTTCGGCCCGGATTTGGCAGATGTCGCCCGCTTTCATGGGATGACCGAGGACGAAGTGGTAGCGCTTCATTCTGCGGGACGCTACCGTGTCTATATGATCGGTTTTTCTCCGGGGTTTGCCTATTTAGGAGGCTTATCGCCGCGTTTGGCGACGCCGAGGCGGACGGTGCCGCGCACAACGGTGCCCGCCGGTTCGGTCGGCATCGCCGGCGGACAGACGGGCGTCTATCCGCTCGCGACGCCAGGGGGCTGGCAGTTGATCGGCCGGACGCCGCTAAAGTTGTTTGACCCGCACCGAGAGGAGCCAAGCCTGCTTTCAGCCGGTGACATCGTCCAGTTTCGGCCGATTGGCGTCGAGGAATTTGCACGTTTGGAGAGAGGAACATGATTGATGTGATGGATGGCGGATTTTTTACAACGGTCCAAGATGGCGGGCGCAGCGGCTACCGACATGCCGGCGTGCCGGTCGGCGGAGCGATGGACGCTTGGGCGTACCGCCTCGCCAACGCGCTTGTTGGCAATGAGGAGGATGAAGCGGTGCTCGAAGCGACGATGGCCGGTCCGACCCTTCGCTTTCACGTTGAGACGGTCATCGCTGTATGTGGCGGTGATTTCCCGTGCAAGCTCAATGGACGGCCGCTTCCGCTTTGGAAACCGGCAATCGTTCGGCCGGGGGACATCCTAGAGATCGGCGTGTGCCGGGCGGGGTGGCGTGCGTATATCGCGGTGTCAGGCGGCATCGCTGTTCCGCCTGTCATGGGCAGCCGCTCGACATACGTCCCCGCACGGCTCGGCGGCTTATCAGGCCGCCCGCTCCAGCCAGGGGATGCGCTGCCGACGGGCGCTGCATGCCGGCACCGCGTTGCCAAGCCGCTTCGCTGGGGGTTGGCCCGTTCAGCCAGCCGATATATCGGTGGAAAAACGAAAATGGTGCGCGCCGTTCCCGGGCCGGAATATTGCGAGTTTACGCCGGAAAGCTGCGGGCAGTTTTTCGCCGCTCGTTACGAGGTGACACCGCAGTCTGACCGGATTGGCTACCGGCTTTTTGGTCCGGCATTGGCGCTTGGGCGTGAGCGGGAGATGGTGTCGGAAGCGGTTGTGTTCGGCACAGTGCAAGTTCCCGCATCCGGCCAGCCGATCGTGTTGATGGCCGACAGCCAGACAACGGGCGGCTATCCGCGCATCGCCCAAGTGGCGGCAGCCGATTTGCCTGTATTGGCGCAGGCGCGACCGGGCGATTGCGTTCAGTTTCAGCCGATTGCGCCGGAAGAAGCGGAGCGGCTTTATATCGAACAACAGCAGCGGCTCGGCCGATGGATCGCGGCCATTCGCCGCCAATGGGGGGGAGAACAGTGAAAACGATTGATTTGAATTGTGATTTTGGTGAAAGTTTTGGCGTGTATCGGATCGGGCAGGAAGAGATCTTGTCGTATGTCACTTCCGTCAATATTGCTTGCGGGTTTCACGCCGGCGACCCACTCGTCATGCGGCAAACGGTGCAACTGGCTGTCCGGCACGGCGTCGCCATCGGCGCTCATCCGGGATTCCCCGATTTACTTGGCTTCGGGCGGCGGATGATGGCCGTTTCGCCGGAGGAAGTGTATGCGTACGTCGTGTACCAAATCGGCGCGCTATCGGCGTTCGTCAAGGCGGAAGGCGGCGTGATGACGCACGTGAAGCCGCACGGCGCCCTGTACAATATGGCGGCGAAGGATACAGCGCTTTCAGAAGCGATCGCCAAAGCGGTGTATGATGTGGACCCATCGCTCGTCTTATACGGTTTGGCAGGCAGCGAGCTCATCCGCGCCGGACAGGCATACGGCTTGCGGACGGCGAGTGAAGTGTTCGCTGACCGCACCTACCAAGCAGACGGTTCGCTCACACCAAGAAGCGACCCGCAGGCTGTCATTGCCGATGAAGACGAAGCGGTCAAGCAAGTGCTCACGATGATCCGTGACCGGCGCGTCCGTTCGGTGCAAGGGTCGGACGTGACGATCGAAGCTGATACTGTCTGCCTGCACGGCGACAATAGGCAGGCGGTGCGGTTTGCCAAACGGCTGCGTGAAGCGCTGCAAAAGGAAGGCGTCGCCATTCAGGCGATGCGGCAGGAGGAGAGACGATGAACAGGAAAGAAAGTAGATTAAGCGTACTCATTGGGGCTGTCTTTTTAATGGCGACATCCGCCATCGGCCCGGGATTTTTGACGCAAACGACCGTATTTACCGCTCAACTGGCGGCTAGCTTCGGGTTTGTCATTTTGCTTTCCATTTTGCTTGATATCGGCGCCCAAGCGAACATTTGGCGCATTATCGCCGTTTCCGAGCGGCGGGCGCAAGATATTGCCAACGCCGTGCTGCCCGGTCTCGGGTACGTGTTGGCGGCGTTTGTGCTCCTTGGCGGACTGGCCTTTAATATCGGCAACATTGGTGGTGCCGGGCTTGGGTTCAACGTGCTGTTCGGCATGTCTCCAGAGACCGGGGCGATCGTGAGCGCCATCATCGCCATCGCCATTTTTCTCGTCCGCGAAGCCGGCAAGGCGATGGACCGTTTTGCCCAACTGCTTGGGCTTGTCATGATCGCGCTGACGCTCTATGTTGTGTTTACAGCCAAGCCGCCGCTTGGTGAGGCGGCCGTTCGGGCGGTCGTTCCCGAAAAAATCGACTTTTTGGCCATTGTGACGCTCGTTGGTGGGACAGTCGGCGGGTATATTACGTTTGCCGGCGGCCATCGGCTGCTTGATGCCGGCATCAAAGGGAAAGACAGTTTGACGGAAGTGACGAAAAGTGCGGTCTCGGCGATCGGTGTCGCCTCGCTCATGCGCATTTTGCTGTTTTTGGCCGCGTTTGGCGTCGTTGCCCAAGGATTGACACTTGACCAAACCAATCCGCCAGCTTCGGTGTTCCGGCTCGCCGCTGGCGAAATCGGCTACCGCCTGTTCGGCATCGTGATGTGGGCGGCCGCCATTACGTCGGTGGTCGGCTCGGCCTACACATCGGTGTCGTTCATCCGCACGTTCCATCCGGTTTTGGACCGGTTCCACCGCTGGATCATTGTGTTGTTTATCTTAATCTCAACGGTCGTGTTTGTCTCGATCGGCCGCCCGGTGAAAACATTAATTTTAGCCGGAACGCTAAACGGGCTCATTCTCCCGCTGTCGCTTGGGGTGATGCTTGTCGCCGCCTATAGGCGGGACATCGTCGGCGACTATCGCCATCCGCTTTGGCTCACCGCGTTTGGCGCTATTGTCGTCGCCTTGATGGCATATATGGGCGTGTATACAGCCGCACAGCAGCTGCCGCAGCTGTTTCAGTGAAATGAAAACTGTGATGCCTTTCGTCCGTTTCCAACATTTGCATTTCTTCGCCGTCCTTTTGTAATATAGAAACGGGCTCACGGAAGCGGCATTGCGGTCTTTATGGCTCAGTGCACAAGGGCCATAGCGGTGGGGAAAGGAGACAAACCGAACAATGGACGAGGCAACTATTAAGGTCATCGTGTTTGATCTAGATGGAACGTTGTACGAGGAAACAGAGCATTTCGACTATTACGCCGAACAAGTGGCGAAACGGCTTCAGGAAACGGATCGCCCGCTTTTTTGGAACGATTACCGGGCGGTGCTTGCCGGGCGCCACCCGCTTCGCATTGGCAGTGTGTATGATACAAAAGAAGATTTGATTTTACAGCTTGAGAAAGGAGCTGTTCGCGAGGCGCACCGCTGGAGCGGCGAACAGCTGGAGGCCCGCGCCGCCGAAGCGCTCTATCCCGGGGCGGTCACGATCGACTTGGATCGGTTTTTCAGCATCGGCGATCTTTGGTGGGTGCCAAGTTCGATTGGCCGCCATTACGGATTGACGAACGAGGATACATATGCCGCATTTTTAGAAACGCGCGAATGGATGATGGGGCCGGAGTTTAACATGAAGGGGGCTCCGGGGCTTGCCGAGACGCTCGCCAAGCTGCGCGAGAAAACGGCGCTTGTGTTGATGACAAACAGCCCGGAACCGGACAGTGAAGCGATTTTGCGAAAGCTGGGGCTGGCGGCTGTATTCCATTATAAAATTTTCCAAGCCGCTAAACCGGTTAAAACGGTTGCCCATTTGGAAGCGATTCGGGCGCGCTTTGGGGTTGAGTACAAGCAAATGCTGTGCGTCGGCGACAATGTCGGAAACGATATTCTTCCCGCCCGCCAGCTCGGCTGTCAGACGATGTTGATTGACGCGTACGGTTTGGCGAAGCCGGATGATGCCGATGTCATCGTCGCTTCAACATCCGCGTGCGTGCCGGTGCTGCGCCGCCTATTGTAGGCGGCGCCTCTTTTTCCCTATTTGTCTGAATGTTATTGATATTCAGCATAATTTTATGTACAATAAAAGAGACGGGATACATACTAACTGGTTAGTAAGCATCATGATCAAGGAGCTTGTGCATATTGGTAGTATTGTAACCGCTTTCCTAAAGTGGAGGTTGCTGCGTTGCGGCATCGTTTGAAAAAGGAGGGAATTTTATGAATACACGCCACTACCCATACTGGCCGAAGCGGCTGTCGAAAACGCTGACCGTTCCGGAAACAACGCTCGTCGATCATTTGGAAACGACGGCAAAGCGTTATCCGAACAAAACGGCGGTCTATTACTACGGAGCTGCATATTCGTACAAACAGCTGCTCGATGACGTCAACGCGCTTGCCGGCTACTTGCAGCAAAAGCTGTCCGTCAAGCCGGGCGACCGCGTCCTGTTGTACATGCAAAATTCTCCGCAATTTATCATCTCCTACTATGCCATTTTGCGTGCTGAAGCGATTGTCGTGCCGATCAACCCGATGAACACCTCAGAAGAGCTTTCCTTTTACGTCAACGATTGTGAAACGAAAGTCGGTCTTGTTGGACAGGAGCTGCTTGACAAAGCCGTTCCGCTTTTCGACCGGACGCCGCTTGAGCATATCATTGTCGCTGCGTACTCCGATTATGCGTCCAATGAATCATCGGTTGCTTTGCCTGCTGAAGTGGCAGCACCGCGGCGGATGGTCAAGGATGTGCGTCTCTCCTTATGGGCGGATTGCCTTGATGCCGGCTTGCCGCCACTTCCATACCGCGGCCATGTCGATGACATTGCTGTCTTGCCGTATACATCTGGGACGACTGGGGTGCCAAAAGGCTGCATCCACCCGCACCGGACGGTGAACGCCAACACGGTCGGCGCCTATTATTGGGGCAATGTGACGAGCGATTCGGTCGCCTTGGCGACGCTGCCGTTTTTCCACGTCACCGGGATGGTGCACAGCATGCATGTGCCGATTTTTGCCGGCTCAGCGATCGTGCTCATGACGCGCTGGGACCGGGACGCCGCTGCGCGGCTCATCGAGCGGTATCGCTGCACCCATTGGGTGAACATTAGCACGATGTTGATCGACTTTTTGGCCAACCCGGCGCTTGGCCGGTATGACATTTCCTCGCTTTCAAGCATTTCCGGCGGTGGAGCGGCGCTGCCGGAAGCGGTCGGGGAAAAATTGTTCGAGCTCACCGGCGTCCGCTATTTTGAGGGGTATGGGTTGTCGGAGACGATTTCGCAGACGCATTTCAATCCGCCGGATCGGCCGAAGTTGCAATGCCTTGGCGTGCCGGCATTCGATGTTGATGCACGCATCATCGACCCGGCGACCGGACGGGAGCTTGGCGTTGGTGAAGTTGGGGAAATCGTTGTCCATGGCCCGCAAGTGTTCCGCGGCTACTACCGGCGTGAAAAGGAAACGAAAGAGGCGTTCATTGAATTGGACGGAAAACGGTTTTTCCGCACCGGTGACATCGGGCGGATGGACGAGGAAGGTTATTTCTTCATCGTCGACCGCGTCAAACGGATGATCAATGCTTCCGGATATAAAGTTTGGCCGACCGAAGTCGAATCGTTCCTTTATAAACATCCAGCCGTCCAGCAGGCGTGCGTCGTCGGCGTGCCGGATCCGCGCCGCGGCGAAACGGTCAAAGCGTTTATCGTCCTTCACGACGAGTATGTGGGCAAAGTGACAGAAGAAGAGATCATCGAGTGGGCCAAAACGCAAATGGCGGCGTACAAATACCCGCGCCTCGTCGAGTTCCGTCCGTCACTGCCGATGACATCAAGCGGCAAGCTGCTTTGGCGGAAATTGCAAGAAGAAGAATATGAAAAAGCGGGGAAAGGGGCGAACGCCTAATGGCAACGATGGTAGAGACGGTTCTTGGCCCAGTGGCGGCGGATCAGCTCGGCAAAACGCTCATCCATGAGCATTTCCTGTTCGGTTATCCCGGTTTTCAAGGCGATGTGACAAACGGCCCGTTCCGCGAAGACGAAGCGCTTCGCGTGGCGATCGAAGCGGCGGAGAAAATGAAACGGCACGGCGTCCAAACGGTCGTTGACCCGACGCCGAATGACTGCGGGCGCGATCCGGCGTTTTTGCGGCGCGTCGCTGAAGAAACCGGGTTGAACATCATTTGCGCCACCGGCTATTACTATGAAGGGGAAGGGGCGCCGCCGTATTTCAAGTTCCGCCAGCTGCTCGGGACCGCTGAGGACGACATTTATGGTATGTTTATGACCGAATTGACCGAAGGCATTGCCGGCACGGGGGTCAAAGCCGGCGTCATTAAGCTTGCCTCAAGCAAAGGGCGCATCACCGAGTACGAGAAGTTGTTTTTCCGCGCCGCCGCCCGCGCGCAAAAAGAAACGGGCGCGGTCATCATCACTCACACGCAAGAAGGAACGATGGGGCCGGAGCAAGCTGCCTATTTGCTTGAGCACGGCGCCGATCCGAAAAAAATCGTCATCGGCCATATGTGCGGCAACACCGACCCAGATTACCACCGCCGAACGCTAGCTTACGGCGTCTATATCGCTTTTGATCGCTTCGGCATTCAAGGAATGGTCGGCGCGCCGGCTGATGACGAACGGGTTCGCACGCTGCTTGCCCTTCTTCGCGACGGGTATGCCGATCGGATCATGCTTTCCCATGATACGGTCAATCTTTGGCTTGGCCGCCCGTTTACGCTGCCGGAGCCGTTTGCCGAAATGATGAACAACTGGCATGTCGAGCATTTGTTTGTGAACATCCTCCCGGCGTTGAAAAACGAAGGGATCGGCGACAAAGAGCTGGAACAAATGGTTGTCCGCAATCCGGCCGCCTTGTTCTCCGCTTAACACGGCCGAAAGAAAACGAGTTGCCCGATCATACGGCGGCATTGTTCCTAGTGTCAAGCCGGCCAAACAGGTTGTCTGTCTTTAACGTCATTTCCGGAAAAATCTTCCGCCTCAAGGAACGTGCAGGCAATCGCTCAATGAGTAGGCGGGAGAGGAACGCCGGGTGGCCATCGCCAACGAATCGGGCGTTTACAGTTCGGACGGACTCCTTCGGAACGAAGGGAAGGGTTTTTCCGTGTGGCTTACCGTTCGGCGAACACGCACCAATCGCTTGAAGCCCCACCCCTGAAAGCGCAGGTGATGGGCAGTTTACGGGAGGGGCAATTTCATTATGATCGTTCCGTGCGCAGCGAAAAAAGCTCGCTGCGTATCGGCCCTTTTCTTGTACAAGGTTGAAAAGATGAATGCGAAACCCGCTGTCGCTTGGCTTAGCCGAGCCGCCAGCGGTTTTTTATTTGACATCCGCTTTTTTCCACCATCATGAATAATTTTCCTTATGTGTTGAAAAATAAGGAAAGACATGAGCCGGGCGAAAGGAGGAGAAAAGGTGCCGGCGATTGAAAAGCGACTCCTGTTCTTCTCGCTGCTTGCCATCGCCTTGTACGTGTCACCGTATTTTGTGCTCGGTGAAGATGCCCATATGCGCGTTCACGACAATTTGGACTCGAACATCGCTTGGTATAAAGTGCTCGCCCGCAGCGGCGAATTGTTCGGGCCGGTCGATGGGATCATTCCGCAGATCATTAACGGGCTGCCGCGCAACGCGTTCGGCACGGAATTCAGCGGCATCGTTTGGCTCCATGCTTTGTTTCCGTCCGTTTATGCCTACGGAATCAGCCAAGCGATCACTCGCGTCTTTGCGTTCATCGGCATGTATTTGCTGTTGAAAACGCATGTCTTGCCAGACCGTCGTTGGCTGTGGATTCGCATCGGCGCTGCTTTGACGTTTGCGCTGACACCGTTTTGGCCGTCGGGAATGTTAAGCACGCTCGGCATGCCGCTTGCGCTTTGGGCGTTTTTAAACATCCGCAACGGCGAGCGCTCATGGGTGAACTGGGCGGTGTTGACGTTCTTGCCGCTGTATTCAAGTTTTGTTCTCGGCTTTTTCTTTTTCTTAAGTGCGCTCGGTGTTTGGTGGCTGATTGACATCATCCGCGGCAAAGGCTGGAACTGGCGGTTTTTCGCCGCGATCGCCTATATGACAACGCTCTATTTGGCGGTCGATTACCGGCTCGTTCATTCGCTTTTGTTTTCTGATGAACCGACGAGCCGTGACGAATATTTCCACGCCCGTTTGCCGCTTTGGCGCGTCATTCGGTTGACGTTCAAAAACTACGTGCTCGGGCACACGCATGTGATGACCGTGCACGGGTTCGTCATCTTGCCGGTGACGTTGATCGCCTTGTATTTCGTTTGGAAACGGAAGCGTTGGCGGCAGGAAATGCCGTTTGTCGTGCTGCACGTGCTGAACTTTGCCTTGTCTACGTGGTATGCGTTTTGGTTTTACAAAGGATGGCTGCCGCTTACCGAACGATTTGATTTGCTCGATAAGTTCAATTTTGCCCGCTATCATTTCTTGCGGCCGATGGTCATTTATGTCTTGTTTGCGATGGCGCTGAAAATTGTTTGGCAGGAAGGGCGAAGGTGGCGGGCGGTCGGTGCGGCGGCAATCGCTTTGCAGCTGTTGGTGCTCATCTCGTATAACGAGGAAATCGTCTACCGCAATAAACCGTCGTTCCGTGAATTTTACGCCGAAAAGCAGTTTGCTGACATTCGTGAATATATCGGCCGTCCTGTGCATACATACCGCGTCGCCAGCATTGGCATCCATCCGGTGATCGCGCAATACAACGGTTTTTACACACTTGATACGTACAACAATTTCTATCCGTTGGAATATAAATACCGCTTCCGCCGCATCATTGCCAAAGAACTCGAAAAAAACAAAAAACTGCGCGAGTATTTCGATGAGTGGGGCGGGCGCTGTTACTTGTTCGTCGATGAGCTCGGCAAGCGCTATATGTTTAAGAAAAACTCGAAACGGACGATCCGCCATCTTGAATTGAACACGGAGGCGTTTTACGAGATGGGCGGGCGCTACATTTTTTCGGCGCTGCCGATTGAAAACGCAGCGGAAAACGCCCTTCGCCTTGAACGGGTGTTCCGCTCTGATGAGTCGGCTTGGACGATCTACTTATACAAAGTGGTGCGGGAAGGAGGTAGATGACATGTCTGACCCGATATTGGCCATTGTCGTGCCGTGCTATAATGAGGAGGAAGTGCTGCCTGAGACAATCGGCCGCTTGCGGGCATTGCGCGAAGAGCTGATCGAAGAGCGGCTCATTTCGCCAAAAAGTGCGCTTCTGTTCGTCGATGACGGCAGCCGCGACAGCACGTGGAAGCTCATTTACAAGGCGAGCTTGCGCTACCCGGAAGTGAAGGGGCTGAAACTAGCGCGCAATGCCGGCCATCAAAACGCGCTGTTGGCTGGACTGCTTGCGGCTAAAGCGCACGCCGATTGCCTCGTTTCAATCGACGCTGACTTGCAAGACGATTTGTCGGCCATTCGCGAGTTTGTGCAAAAGTTTCGCGAAGGCTATGATATCGTTTACGGCGTGCGCCGGCGGCGCGACACGGACACATGGTTTAAACGCCATACCGCCCAAGGATTTTATCGGTTAATGAAGATGTTTGGCGTCGACCTCGTTTACAACCATGCCGACTACCGCCTCATGAGCCGGCGCGCTGTTGACGCGTTGGAACAGTTTGGGGAAGTGAACTTGTTTTTGCGCGGCATCGTCCCGCTCCTTGGTTTCCGGTCAGCGTCCGTTTATTACGATCGGAAGGAGCGGCTGGCCGGGAAAACGAAATATCCGTTGAAAAAAATGATCGCTTTTGCGCTCGATGGCGTGACATCGTTCAGCATCACGCCGATCCGTTTCATTTCGCTCATTGGGTTCGTTTCTTTTGTCGTCAGTCTGATATTTGGCGCGTATTTTCTTTTTTTAAAGTGGGCCGGGCATACGCAAACAGGCTGGACATCGCTGATCACGTCGATTTGGCTGTTGGGCGGATTGCAGCTCATCGCGCTTGGGCTGATCGGTGAGTATATCGGGAAAATTTACAAAGAAACGAAGCGGCGGCCGCGTTATATCATTGATTTAGATTTATGGAACTGGCCGCTGCCGCAGCGGCTGTCGCCGGCAGCGCCGACTGACAAGCCGGATGCCGCGGAATGGACGCGGCCGTAGCAGGAGGAAGGGAAGGTGGCGTTTGGCGCCGCCTTTTTTTCTTTTCTTGCAATTGAAAAAAAGAAAGAGTAGACTGATGGATGGGACGAACTCATCATTTCGTTAGTCGGAGCATGGCAGCCGCACTTACGCTGCCAAGCAGAAAAACTAGCAAAGGGTTTCGCTCGGAAAGGGGAGAGTCGGAGATGGACAACTGGCATGAATGGGCGGAATTGCTTGAGCGAGTGCGAGAGGCGAACCCGCTCGTCCATAATATCACGAATGTCGTCGTGACGAATTTTACGGCGAACGGACTGCTAGCGCTTGGCGCTTCGCCGGTGATGGCGTATGCGAAAGAGGAAGTGGCCGAGATGGCGAAGCTTGCCGGGGCGCTTGTGTTGAATATCGGAACGTTGAACGCGACGGAAGTCGAGGCGATGCTTATTGCCGGCCGGGCGGCTAATGAGGCTGGCGTGCCGGTGATTTTCGATCCGGTCGGCGCCGGAGCGACCAGCTACCGAACGGAGACGACGCGCCGCATCGCCGAACAGATCAAACTCGCGGCCGTGCGCGGCAATGCAGCGGAGATCGCCAATATGATCGGTGAACCGTGGATGATTAAAGGGGTCGATGCTGGCGAAGGAAGCGGGGACGTGGTCGCCTTGGCCAAACGGGCGGCCGCCAAGCTTGGCACCGTTGTGGCGATTACCGGAAAAGAAGATGTCGTCACCGATGGACAGGCAGCATATTTGATCCGCAACGGCCATCCACTGTTGACGAAAGTGACGGGAACAGGCTGTTTGCTAACGTCGGTAGTTGGCGCGTTTGCCGCCGTTGAGCCGGATGTTGTGAAGGCGGCGGTGGCGGCGCTGGCGTATTACGGGGTTGCGGCTGAACAGGCGGCCGCCGAAGCCGAAAAACACGGCCCGGGCAGCTTTCAGGCGGCGTTTTTGGACGCCTTGGCTCGCATTGGCGCCGATGATGTGAAGCGGGATGGACGGGTCGAACAACGGTGAAAGGGGAGGAGAACGATGACGGTGTATAAAGCGTTGACGATTGCCGGGTCGGACAGCGGCGGCGGCGCCGGCATTCAAGCGGACTTAAAAACGTTTCAAGAGCTTGGCGTCTTTGGCATGTCGGCGATTACGGCGGTGACCGCACAAAACACGCTCGGTGTGCAAGGCGTCTACCCGCTTTCGGCTGAAGCGGTGGCCGCACAAATTGAATCGGTTGCGGCCGACTTGGGCGCGGATGCGGTTAAAACCGGGATGCTGTTTAGCGCTGATATCATC
The DNA here is from genome assembly GCF_014679505.1 of Geobacillus sp. 46C-IIa. GTDB lineage: Bacteria > Bacillota > Bacilli > Bacillales > Anoxybacillaceae > Geobacillus. The sequence goes on along the minus strand of NZ_CP061474.1, from coordinate 1,857,997 downwards.
CGCACCGTTGCGGAACAAGTGAAAAAGCACGGTTGGGAGCGGCTTGTCGTCGACCCGGTGATGATCGCTAAAGGCGGCGCCCCGCTGTTGCAGGAAGAGGCGGTGGCAGCGCTGAAAGAGGCGCTGTTGCCGCTGGCGTTTGTCATTACGCCGAACATTCCCGAAGCGGAAGCGTTGACCGGCATCGCCATTCGCACGATGGATGACCGCCGGGAAGCGGCGCGCCTTCTCCACCGCATGGGCGCCCGCTATGTCGTCATTAAAGGCGGCCATGACGATGAGGGTGAGGAGACGGTTGACTTATTATATAACGGCAGCGAATTTTCGTATTTCAAAAGCAAGCGGATTGACACGCGCCATACGCACGGAACCGGCTGCACGTTCGCCGCAGCGGTGGCGGCGGAGCTGGCAAAAGGAAGACATCCGGTCGATGCCGTCGGGACGGCGAAATCGTTCGTGCAGGCGGCGATCTCCCAGCCGCTCGGCATCGGCCAGGGCCACGGGCCGACGAACCATTGGGCATATCGGCAATACGGGGAGTGAGAGCCATGGCGCGCATTGCGAGCGAGGAGATGAAAGAGCGGCTTGCCGTTTACTTTATTATGGGAAGCCAAAACAGTGAACGCCCGGCCGCCGATGTGCTCAAAGAGGCGCTTGACGGCGGCGTGACGCTGTTTCAATTTCGCGAAAAAGGAGCTAATGCCTTAAAAGGGGCGGAAAAAGAAGCGCTGGCTCGGCAGCTGCAGCGCCTTTGCCGCGCGTATGGCGTGCCGTTGATCGTCAACGATGATGTTGAGCTGGCCATCGCCATTGATGCCGACGGCGTCCACGTCGGTCAAGACGATGAAGACGCACGGCGCGTGCGGGAGAAGATCGGCGATAAAATTCTTGGCGTTTCGGCGCATAATGTCGAAGAGGCGAGAGCGGCCATCGAAGCGGGCGCCGACTACATCGGCGTCGGTCCGATTTACCCGACACACTCAAAGGACGATGCGAGCGAAGCGCAAGGTCCCGGCGTTCTCCGCCACCTGCGCGAACAAGGAATCGCGATCCCGATTGTCGCCATCGGCGGCATTACGGTTGACAATGCAACAGCGGTCATTGAAGCCGGAGCGGATGGCGTGTCAGTCATTAGCGCCATCGCTTCCGCTCCAGCGCCAAAAGCGGCGGCTGCAGCGTTGGCAGCGGCGGTGCGGGCCGCCCGCCCGCGCTAAACGGCGGCGAACCCGCCGCAAAAAGGGTGTCCCATTTGCGGGACACCCTTTTTGCGCGCTACGATGCTGTCTGTCGCCATTTTGGCAACCGCCATTCCAAAAGCGGCCGCACGAGCCGAATGACCGGTTTGCTCCCGAGGATGAGCATCACGGCGGCCGATAGTGCAAGCAGAAGCGGATAGCCGTGCACATCCATAATAAAATCAGGGAACGGCGTTTCGTGCAAATATTTTAAAATAAACCCGTGCAAGATATAGATGTAAAACGTGCGCGCTCCCAGCACGGAAAAAGAGAAGCGCCGTCCCGGGATGAACGATAAGAAGCTGAACATCATCAGCAAGCTCGCCCCGTAAATGGCAAGACGGCTCACGATGCCGGCCGGTTCGGAGACGCCAAGCGTATCGTATGACTTTGAACCGTACAGCCAATCTTGCGGCAAATCTGGAAAGCCAAAGTGAATGAGCAAAAACATGCCGGCAAGCACGACTAGCGAAACGAGGCGCATCGATGCGGCAAACAAGCGCTCGATTGCCGGTTTTTCGAAGAAAAACCCGAGCAAAAAGAATGGGAAAAACGTGAGCGTTCTTGACAAGCTCAGCCATTTTTCCGCTTCCATCATGCCGCCGGCGAGCCCAAGCAAAAGCGCGAGCGGCAGCGCCATTCGCTTTGGCAGCCGGCCGAACCATAGCAACAAGACGTTCCAACTGAACAGGCTAAGCAAAAACCATAAGCTCCAGTGCGGGGTCAATAAATCGAGCTCAAGCGACCGCTTGTCATACAAAAAGAAATAATAGACGGAATATAGAAGTTGAAACAAAATATACGGAAACAGCAGCTTTTTTGTGATTTTTTGCAAGTAGCCGCGCTCATGGAACTTTTTGGCGAAATAGCCGGAGATGAAAATGAACGCCGGCATATGGAAAAAGAAAATCCACGTATACAAGCTGTGCACCCATAAGACGCTGTCAATGTACGGGCGCAGAAAGTGGCCAAACACGACAAGGAGCATTAACGCACACTTCGCGTTGTCAAAATAATAGTCCCGCTCCTTCACGGTGTTTCCTCCTTTCTATACACACCAATTCGAATCATACTCCTTCTTTTTGGGGGAGTCAACCGTTGAAACATGGCGGCTGTAGGGAACGGCTGCCCATGACATGAGTTTGCCAAAGAAAGGTGATGATTTCGTGAAAAACGGTCGGCATGAAACCGAGGATATGACGCAGTTGTTGCAAATCATTAATGCTAAAGGGGACGAAGGCGAACTGCATGAGATCGTCTGCAGCGATGAGTTGTTTTGGAAAAGCTTGCGGACGCAAGCGGAAGACAGCGCGAAAGGGGGCGAATAGGAAATGGAGTTGCTCCGGGCAAAACGGATTGCCGAGGCTGGGGAGATCGTTCCGGTGACGTATGAAGGAAAGCCGGTGATCATTCAACACGTCGATGAAGAGCAGGAAATGGCGCGCATTTATTTCGCCGATGAGCCGGAACGCGAGCAAGATGTGCCGGTACGCCTGCTCGAGGAGCGATAAGCGCCGGGCAAGCCGCCGCTGGTTTGTCAAGGGAAAGCCGATGACACGTATGGCCCTGGTATGATATAATGACTTAAAAAATGACGTTTGAACATTGGAGTGACAAACATGAACATCGGCTTTGGGGAAATTGCGCTCATCGTCTTTTTCGCTTTGTTGATTTTTGGTCCGAAAAAGCTGCCGGAATTGGGACAAGCAGCCGGGAAAACGTTGCGTGAATTTAAAAATGCAACAAAAGGCATCATCGACGACGACGAGACGACAAAAGCACAAAAATAAGAGGCTAGGCATAGAGGCCTAGCCTCTTATTTTTTGTTTTTCGTCCGCGAGCCGCCAAACGATCCGTTGTTTTCCTGCGCCGGCGCAGCAAAAAAGAGACAAGCTTGACCGGGAAAGGCCATATACATACATATGGGAACATGTTGTTCGTTTTTTGTTGGCCGAATGGCCAACGTGGCGGAGGGATCAACCATGGTGATGAGAAAAATAATGGCAATCGTTGGGGGGAGCGTGTTGCTTGGCATCGGCATCAACGTCTTTTTAGTTCCCCATCATTTGCTTGACGGGGGGATGATCGGCCTTGGGCTGATCGCCAAATATGGCTGGCACGTTCAAGCAGGCCTGACGATGATCATCTTAAGCGTTCCTCTTTATTTGGCGGCTTGGTTTTATTATCGTCCGTTTTTTTACAACAGCTTGCACGGCCTTCTTTTCTCGTCATGGATGATTGACGTATTGTCGGTTTTGCGCGGCCTTGTTACACTGGACCCGCTCTTGAGTGCAGTCATCGGCGGGGGGCTCGTCGGCGCAGGCATCGGCTTGATGCTGCGCGAAGAGACAAGCACGGGCGGCACTGATTTGCTCGCTCAGTTTATCGCCAAATGGACGGGTTGGAACGTCGGAGTCATTATCTTTCTCATTGACGCCTGCATTATTTCCGTCGGAAGCCTCATGATTGACTCGGTGCCGTTTATTTATTCGTTTGTTGTCGTCACGGTCGTCGGAGCGGTGACGACAATGTTAACGAGCGAAAAAACGATGGGGATGTAACTTGTCCCCCATCGTTTTTCATGAACATTCCCCGCCTGCCCGCCGGTTAAGAGGCGGGAACTTTTCCGTTGGACATGTGATAAAGAGGGGAATGCGGACATTGTTGAACGTGGGCGCCCCCCAGTCTGAACGTCTCCCCGGAATACAGGCATCCGCTGCCGCAACAGGGGAGATGCAGGCTGTTTGGGACGGAAGGCGGGCGCTTGTTCACTGTTTCGCCAGCTCGAGCGCGCGGTAGACGTTAATAAGCCCATAGCCGTAATGCGGGTCTTTTCCGCGGTCGCCTAAATCGTCGGCGCTCTGAATAATAATGCGGCGCACCTCGTCGTTTGTAAGGCGCGGGTTGATAGAGCGAATTAAGGCGGCGAGCGCAGTGACGTGCGGCGCGGCCATCGACGTGCCGGAAAGGGCTGCGTACCGGTGTCCGGCAAACGTGCTGGCAATGTTCGTCCCGGGCGCGACGACATCTACATAATCACCATAGTTGGAGTACAACGCATACGAAAGATCCGGGTCTACCGCTCCGACACTGATCACTTCCGGGTAAGCGGCCGGAAAGCTCGGCTGGGACGTGCTGTCATTGCCGGAAGCCGCCACAAGCACGACGTCATGGGCATGAGCGTAGCGGATCGCTTCCTCGAGCACCGAGGACGGCTGGTAATTGCCAAGGCTTAAATTGATGACTTTCGCTCCGCGGTCGACCGCCCAGCGGATTCCTTTTGCTACATCAATGCTAGTCCCATAGCCGTCAGCGTTTAACACCTTGACAGCCATGATCGGGTTAAACCATGTCATGCCGGCGACCCCTTCGCCATTATTTGGCTGCGAAGCAATGATGCCGGCAACATGGGTGCCATGGCCGTTTTCGTCATCCGGAGAGCGGTTGTCGGCCAATACGTTGTACCCCGGACCGAGGCGGCGCGCCAAATCTGGATGGGTTACATCGACACCGCTGTCGATCACGGCGACAGGCACGGTTTGTCTGCCGCGCGACAACGTCCAGCCGGCTTCCGTATAAATGGCTGGCAAATTCCATTGATAACGGGCATAAAACGAATCGTTCGGCCCTTCCGTTGGCCACGGAAGGGCATTTTGCATGTAAATGTAGTTCGGCTCGCAATAATCGACCGCCGGAATCGCGCGGAAATAGCGGCGCATTTCCTCATATGTCCGCTCGTGCGAACGGAACACAAACACATGGTCAAGCCGCTTGACAAGCCGTCCGGCAATGGCCGCCTCCATTTGCTGAATGTCGCGGTCCGCAGGCGCCGTCCGGAAACGGACGACGATTTCGTTATCAAAATAGTGGCTTCGGTCGCCACGGCGGTTATGGCGGATTTCCCGAACGCGCGGGTGCTCGTTCAACTGTTGTTTCAGCTGTTCCCCTGCGCCGAGGCTGTCTAAGGCGATGACGGTTGGGTGGGTGCGCGCGTCTTTTATGTCAAACGGCTCAAACCGCGGCGGGGCTGGGGTGTTTCTTTCGGTCGCCGGCCGGTTGAAACGGATGGCAGTGACGACGGCCAAAACTACGACTGCACTAATGGCTGCCCATATCGTCAATCGGCGATTCATGATGTTCACCTCCTTCTTTATTTAGGATGGGCGAATGGCGGGCAAATGATGAAAAAATGGGATTCCCCCTTTAATGGGCGAATCCCATGAATCCATCTAGCGTCCGGCTGATTGCAGCACTTGTTGCGCTGCTTGTATATCCATACGCAACTGCTCTTGAACGTTGGTCGGATGGTAGTACCCTTTGTTGACCATATACTGGCTAATTTGCTCATGAAACGCAATCGCGTCATTTAAATGTTGCTTCAGCGTATTGCGCACTTCCGGGGTTGCCGCTTCGGCAATGGCCATCGCGCACCCTTTGATCGCACTTTTCGCCCCAATGAGATAATCGGCGGCGATCATTTGATCATTTAATACGCCGGTCGGCGTCATTGTTGCCTGCATCATTATTCCTCCTTCGTTCGTTACGATAATAAGTTTTGCAAGTCGCGGATATGCTGCGTTGTTTTTTGAATGTCTTGCTCGATGAGCGATTTCAGTTGCGGGTCGCTTACCATTTGCCGCATGGCCATGCTTTTGGCGAGGCATGTGTTTTTGAACATCAGCAGCTCGTGCAACTCGAGTGTTTCGTGCGTTCCTGCCGCTTTCATCCCTTTCACCACCTTCCGTGACATAGTATGTGCCCATTTGCCTGCCGTATAGGTGGGGAGTGATGGAAAAGTCGGGGGATGGCGTTTCGAGGCAGCCGGCCGATCGGAAAAAAGCGCCGGCGGTATGCCTCAAGTTTTACCGGTGGCGGGGCATACTATGTCTGCAATCCATTTTCATGCAAGGGGTGAATGAACGGATGAAAAAGGCAGCCATTGCGTTAGGCATCGCGGTTCTCCTTCTTTTGGCTGCCGGGGCCGCTCTTCTTTTGCGCCGGGGCGAGTACGCGGCTGTACCGGACAACGAAGCGGTGAAGCCGTATAAAGCAAGCGAGCGAACCGGGATCGACTGGTGGGGACGTTGGATCGGCGCGGATGACGGCCGCGTGAAAACATTATCGGCGGAAAACGGGCGCTTGCGGGAAGAGGACGGAGCGGTTCTCGTCGATGACCGGCTGCTTCATCTCGGCAAAGAGGTGTTTTATAAGGAAACATTTGGAAATTAGGTATTCTTAACCGACATTATGGGCATCGTCGACGGGCCGCTGACGCTCGTCAATATAGCGAAAGCGATTGCTGCGCTAAGAGGGGAAGGGACGACGAACTTGCGCGTGCCGCTTGCGGAAGATGTAACGATCGGCGACCGGACGTATAAAAAAGGGGAGTTGATTGACACCGGCATCGATGTGCCGAAAGGGTCATACTTGCCGCTCGGGATGCCGATTGTGACCGACGGCGGCCGCGTGCGCGTCGGCATTAGCTGCGCGGCTTGTCACGCGACGGTCGATCCGCAGACGAAAAAAGTGGTGGAAGGGGCGCCGAACAATGACTTAAACGCCGGGCTGCTGATGGCATTGGCGACGAATTCGGCTGCCTATTTCACTCATGCCAACATTCGTTCGTTGCGCGACTATATCGGCTCGCTCGATCGGACGATCGTTGACTCGCGCGGACGTAAAGCGGCGCTTCCGGATCCGGAGCGGCTTGAGCGGGAAGTCGACCGCATTTTTGCCAGCTGGCCGCGCGGCAATTTTGATTCGACGATCGACATGAAAGCGAATCCGGCGCAAATTCCCGACTCGTTCACACGCGGCGACCATCCGTACGGGTGGAGCGGTTTTGCCGCCGCTGGCCCGTTTCATGGTTTGTCCGCTTTCAGCAACAACGTGCATGCGCAAAACGCCGATTCGCTGGCCCAAGCGGAAATTAGCGACGCGCTCTTTGGCATTGACAAGGAAGTGTATCTCGGCACGATTTTGCAAAATGCGGCCAATCCGCGATATCGCTATCAGCCGACGACGAAGGAGAAACCGTCTGTCTTTTTTGCCAAAGTCGACCCGACGCCGAACACGGTTGGGGTTAACCAGCTTGTTGCCCCGCCGCAATTTCCAAAGGTGTCGCTTGTCGCTCCGGACGGATTGATTGTCAGCGAGCCGGGGTATCGGTTTAACGAGCAAAACAACGCTGTCGCCGCATGGCAAAATACGCTCAGTCCGCCGCCGCCAAACGAACGGATCAGCGCAGGACGGGTGGCGAAAGGGCGGAAGGTGTTCGTCCGCGCCGGCTGCATCCGCTGCCATGCAGGGGCGTATTTGACGAATAACCGCGTCGTCGCCGCTAATGTAGTGGGCACCGAGCCGTCGCGGGCGAAAGCGTTGAAGAAAACAGAAAAAGTGTTTGGAGAGTCAGTGTTGTACACTCCTGACACGCCGGTGCCGATTCCAAAAGGGGCGAAGGTGTTGAAAGTGCCGACTGATCATTTAGATCCAGAACAAATCCGGCTCTCCTTTGCTCATGGCGATTCGCCGGGAGGGTATAAAGTGCCGAGTCTGATCGGGCTCGCTTGGAGCGCTCCATACTTGCATGATGGCGGTGTGGCGGTTGGACCGAACGGGGAGCTCGGGCTGGCGGGTACGGTCGGAAAAGGCATTGTCCCCGACGCGCGCAACAGCTTGCGGGCGCTTATTGACCGGACGTGGCGCCAGCGCGTCATCGCTGCGAATACCGCTGATCCCGCCTTGCCGACAGTGCATGTGACAGGAGAGGGGCATCGATATTGGATCGATCGTCAAGCCGGATTTACGAAGGAGGAGCAAGAAGCGGTATTGGATTATTTGTTGTCGCTCACATCACGTTGACCGCACTGGGAACAGTTCCCTTGCAACAGCCGCTGTTTAGCGGCTCACACTAATGGGCAAGGGAGGGAAAACGATGAACGAAACATGCTTTTATTGCCAGTGCGAGTGCGACGACAACGTGCATTACGTTTCGTTCCATACCAACGGCGAGGAGCGTGAAGAAACGCTCTGCCCGGAGTGTTACCAAGAATGGCTGCAAGGCATGAAAGGTTGATCTCTTTCCCCGCGTTCATCCCGCTTGAAAGCGGAGTCCACTTCGGTGAAGAGGACAAACAAAACCGCACCGTGATCAAATCGGTGCGGTTTTTTGCGAAAGCGGCGGGGTGGCGACGGTGTCATCCAAGCTGCATGTTTCGTTGTAACAACGGTACACAGCCGCCTTGGCCCGCGGGATGTGGAGCGACAACAATAAAATGCGCTCGCTTCCGGTAGGGGTGACCTTTGTTTCCATTTTGAGCGCCGCGCCATCGAGCGCCAGCGAGTAAAACCGGTACGTTAAGCCGAGCCATGTACGTTCAGATCGGACGGTATCCGGATGATGGCGGATGAGTTCGGCCAGCTCGGCGAACGAATGGGTTTCCCGCTGCATCCATTCACGGATGGCGGCGGTTGTTTGTTTCAGCCAATTTTTCCATGACGGTTTCATCAGCATCACCTTTTTTCATCCAGTATGCCCATTTCCGCCGTTCGCTATACAGGCAGCCGGATGGAGAAGGTCGTCATATTGGCATCAGACGAACAGCTGATTTCCCCGCCATGGTCTTCAATCACTTTTTTGCAAATGTAAAGGCCGATGCCCGTCCCTAATTTTTTTGTCGTAAAAAACGGCTCAAAAATGGTCTCGACGATATTGGCGGGGATCGCTGGACCGTTGTTGGCGATTTCGACAGTGACCGTTCCGTTCTGAGAGCGGGCAGCGATCTTGATGCGGCGCGGTTTTTCCTTTTCTTTCACCGCTTCGATCGAGTTGAGCAAAATGTTTACTAATACTTGGCGAATCTGATCTTTATAGGCAAAAATATGTATGGATTCATCGATCGACAACGAAATGTCGACATCGCTGTCGACGATCGTTGCGTATAAAAAATCTATGATTTCCTCTAACAGTTGGCGCAGCGAAAACGTTTCCTTTTCGCTCTCAACAATTTCTTTGCGCGAGGCATGCAGAAATTGCGAAATGCGAAATTTCAGCTGCTGCAGCTCATGGTCGATAATGTCTAAATATGGCAAGTGAGGATGCTCAAATTTTAACAGTTGGATAAAGCCGATAATGGCTGTCAGCGGATTGCGAAATTCGTGAACAAAACTGGACGACATTTGTCCGAGCAAGGTCAGTCGATCTTGGTGCGACCTAGCGATCAATATATTTTTCTCGTGCAGCTCCGCTTCCTTCAGTTCGTTATATTTCTTGACGGCATGAAATAAAAATTGATCAAACAGCTCGTTCATATGGTCGACGAGCGGAGCCAGCTCAGTGATCGGCAATGGTGCGGTTAACGCGTGCTTGATGATCAACCGCCGCCCTAAATTTACGTTGTAGACGAGGGTGCCGATGCCGGCGTTCATTTCCGCCCGTTCCTTGGCAATTTTGTTGGCCAGCCGTTCGACTGTCTCACCGGACAGCGACCGCAGCAGCGCTTCTTTGACTAGCGCAAACATTGCCAAGCTGTTTTGTTCAACGCGGTCAATGTATTTATCATCGTCGGCAATTTTCATATGTTGCCGCCAATAGGCAAGGAAGCTGGGCAGATGAGTTTCTAAATGGGTGACGAGCTGCTGTGCGGCAGATGCCAAAAAAGCCACCTCGCTTTCCGTCGTTTATTATCATTATAAGGGGGAATATCGAACTAGAACAGAGGGAAAATCGCGATATGTCCGATAAAACTAGTTTTCTTTTACAAAAAAGGCCAGGAAATGCCCGTCAACATTAGGCGAGGCAGACCGTTTGAATAAAAAAAGCAAAATCATGTATAATGAAGCAGTCAGAAATCTATTCCAAAAAGGTTGGGAAGCACCGTGAAACTGTATGACTCGATTTTAGACTTAATTGGCGGCACGCCGATCGTGAAGTTGCGGCGCCTTCCGGATCCGAACGGGGCGGATGTATATATGAAGCTCGAATCGTTTAACCCCGGCGGCAGCGTCAAGGATCGACCGGCTTGGGAAATGATTCGCCGCGCCGAGGCGGAAGGGAAAATTGCGCCGGGAGAAAGCACGATCATTGAACCGACGTCCGGCAACACCGGCATCGGTTTGGCGATGGTATGCGCCGCTCGCGGTTATCGCTGCATCATCACGATGCCAGATAACGCGACGGTCGAACGGGTGAAAATTTTAAAGGCATACGGAGCAGAAGTGCATTTGACGCCGGCGGAGAAACGGATGCAAGGAGCGATCGACGAGGCGAATCGGCTCGCTCGCGAAATCCCGGGCAGCTTTATTCCGATGCAGTTTGAAAATCCGGCCAATCCGGACGCACATCGGCATACGACGGCGGTGGAAATTTACGAAGCGTTCGATGGACGGCTCGATGCGTTCGTGCTCACCGCTGGCACCGGGGGAACGGTGACGGGAACGGGGGAAGAATTGAAAAAACGGATTCCCAATTTGCGCATTTATGTCGTCGAACCGTACGGCTCGCCCGTCTTGTCGGGCGGCAAGCCGGGGCCGCATAAAATTCCCGGCACAGGTCCGGGGTTTATCCCAAGCATTTTAAACCGTTCGATTTATGACGACATTTTTTTGATCAAAGATGAAGATGCCCAGCAGATGGCACGCGAACTGGCGGCGAAGGAAGGCATATTGGTCGGCGCCTCGGCTGCTGCGAGCGCCTATTACGCCATCAAAGTGGCCAAGCAGCTCCCGAAAGGCGCCCGCGTCCTTTGCATGGCGCCTGATTCGGGCGAACGGTACTTGTCGTCGGATTTATTCGCTGATTAAGCAGACGGCGCAAAAGTTGACTTCACGTCTCTTTGCCGTTCATGGGAAGGGAAGAATGAGGGTGTCTCAACAGGATCGGGACACCCTCTTTCGCTGTTATATATGCGTACTGATTGTTTCTTCCACACTATATGTTGGGCTTATCTTGAAGGCGGACCACCTTTTGGATCAGCCTCTGTTTTTATTTGGCATTTAAGCGGCTGTTGCTGTCCCTTTTTGCCCAAGCACCGCCATCAAAAGCAGAAGGGATCGTTCGATAACAGCCGCTCAGTAAAGGCGGAGGGAAGTGTTCCATTTGTCTTCGGAAGGACAACAAGGGGCGGACAACCTGATGCGCATCGCCTTGACGTTTGCCATCGCAGCGTCAGGTGGCATCGGATTTGCTCTTTTGCGCGTTCCGCTTCACTGGGTGCTTGGCCCGGCGGCGGTGCTGCTTATAATGGAGCGTTTTTTGAAAGGAAAGCTGTATTGGCCGATGGCGATTCGCAATGCCGGGCTCATCCCGATCGGCTATACGCTCGGCACGTCGATGACGGCGGCGACGCTCGCCGAGATGGGCCGGCAGCTGCCGTCGATGCTGTTGGCGACAGTGCTGATTTTGCTGTTTAGCTTTCTGTTTTCTTGCATGGCGGCGCACATAACCGGCATTTCGCTCCGCTCTATCGTCACCGGCAGCATTCCCGGCGGGTTGTCGCAAATGCTCATTCTCGGCGAGGAGCTAAAAGGAGTCGACGTGACGGTTGTTACGCTTTTTCAAGTGATGCGCCTTATGGGTGTTGTCTTTCTTGTCCCGCTCATCGCTTTGAGCCCGATCTTTTCCGGCGGTTCTAGAGCGGCTATGGACGTTGGGAGTGAGCAAGGACCGGATTGGACGATGGGACTCGCTTTATTATATTTCATCGTTACCGTTGCCGGTGCACTAGTTGGCAAGCACCTGAAACTGCCGACCGCCTATTTGCTCGGCCCGATCATCGGGACGGCGGCGCTGGTGATCGCTGGGGTGCCCGCACCGGATTTGCCAACGCCGATATTGGACATCGCGCAAATTACGATGGGGGCTTATCTCGGTTTAACGCTTAAGCCGGCTGATATTAAGGAGAAACGGAAAATGATGCTTGCGGCGGCTGCCATGGGTTTTTCTCTTATTCTGTTTTCTATGGCTGCCGCGTTTGTGCTGACAAGCTTGCACGGCGTCCCTTATTTGACCGCCTTCATCGCTTTGGCGCCGGGCGGCATGGATCAGATGGGGATTTTGGCGCAGGAAGCGCGCGCGAGCCTTGCTATCGTGACGAGTTACCAAATGTTCCGCATTTTTTTCATCCTGTTCGTCGTCCCGCCAGTGCTGAAAAAACTGTTCGCTACCCGCTGGTTTCAACGGATCGAACGTTGGCAAATGCGGCACGGCGGATAAGGATGGCCACGATGGCTATGGCGGCGGAAAAAGTGGGGGCTGTGACAAGTGACAAACATATGCTAAACTAGAAAGAAAAAGGAGGGGAATCGTGATGAATCAATCGACCGTTTATCGTCCGCACAGCCCGGTCGCCAAGCTGGCGGTTTCATTTCTCGCGGCTTTGGCCGTCGCGACCGCAGGTCTGTACGCCGGGCAGTGGGTGCCGGCCGGCCTTTATTTGCCGCTTTATGCGCTTGAACTGATTTTGCTTCTTGTGATGATTTTCGCTCGCCGCAAAAAAGCGGTCGGCTATCCGCTCATGTTTGCGTTTATGCTCGTCTCGGGCGCGACGCTCTATCCGCTCATCGGCTACTACATTTCCATCATTGGCGCCGCGGCGGTGTTCAAAGCGTTTGCCCTAGCGGTTGTCTCGTTTACGGGCGTTGCCATTTATGCGGCGAGAACGAAAGAAGATTTTTCGTTCCTCGGCGGATTTTTGATGCTCGGCGCGTTTGCGCTCCTTGGCTTGTTGATCATTCAATGGTTTATCCCGTTCTCGAGCGTCGGGCAAATGGGAGTGGCGGCGCTAGGGATTTTGATTTTCCTTGGCTTTACGATTTACGACATCAACCGTTTGGCTCGCTACGGCTTTACGGAAGCGGACATTCCGATGATTGTCGTCAATATTTACCTTGATTTCATCAACTTGTTTGTCTATATTTTGCGCTTTTTCGCCAGCGATGAAGATTGAGCGCCAAAAAAGGGCTGTCTCCTGAAGGAGCAGCCCTTTTTCCGTGTTGGTGTCATCAAGGCGGCAAATTGCGTTTGGAAAAAGTGACAATTCGTGTTGTGTAGCTGATAGCGCCGATTGCCAAAGAAATACGGGCTGACCTCATCCACCGCCTCGTGCAGGAAGATGACGAAGTTCGCCGTTCGGTCGATGTGCTTTACGAAACGCGGGCGTTGCCGTTGGTGATCGAAATGATTCGCGAAGCCCAAGAAAAGGGAGAGATTGCTCCATACTTATCCATTGATACGCTGCTTTTGTATTTGAATTTATGGCGTGACGCTTCGGAGAAAATCCCTGTTTCTTTGTACAGCGAACGGCTGATTGATGAGTTGATGCGCCTGTTTTTTACGGCGTAAAAGGAGAACGAGAGCGGTGAAAGCAGGAATTGACGAGAAGTGAGGCGAATAAGGGAGAGGAAATGAGGGGAGAGGAGCATAGCGATGAAGTTTGCTGTCAATGTATCAACGATTTTTACTGAAGTGCCGTTTCTTGCTCGATTCGCGAAGGCGAAGCAGCACGGGTTTTCGCTTGTGGAGTGCCAGTTCCCGTATGCGGCGGCGCCGGAAGCGATTGCTGATGAGCTGGGAGGGAACGGGTTGTCGCTCGTGTTGATCAACTTGCCGGCTGGCGATTGGGAAAAGGGAGAGCGCGGACTCGCGATTTTCCCCGACCGTCATGATGAATTCCGCCGCGCGCTTGAAGACGGTGTGCGTTATGCGCTAAAGCTTGGCGTGCCGCATCTTCATTGCATGGCTGGGATCGTGCCAAAGGATATGCCGCGGGAGCAGGCGAAGGAGACGTATCTCCGCCGCCTCGAGGAAGCAGCTGCCGCGCTTGCCGCCCATGGCCTGACGTTAACGATCGAGCCAATCAATCCGTTCGATATGCCGGGGTACTTTTTAACGAATATTGAGGAAGCTGCGGCGATCATTCGCGATCTCGGCCGGCCGAACGTAAAGCTGCAGTACGACGTGTATCATATGGCACGGCTTGGTTTTGATGTGACGGCGACGTTTGCTGCTTACGAGCCGCTCATTGCCCATGTACAATTCGCCGATGCCCCGGGGCGGCATGAGCCGGGGACGGGGGTGCTGCCGTATGACGATATTTTTTCGTTTTTGCAGGAGCGCGGTTACAGCGGGGCGATCGGGCTCGAGTACATCCCGGCGCGGGAAAGCAGCGAGAGCTTTGCCTGGTATGAACCATATCGCATGAAAGGAGGTGCAGGACGATGACGAGCGTCGGCTTTATCGGGTTGGGCGTGATGGGCTCGCGCATGGCGAAGCGGCTGCTGGATGCCGGCTTCGATGTTACGGTGTACAACCGCACCGAAGAAAAGGCGGCGCCGCTGGTGGAACGGGGCGCCCGGCAGGCGGGGACGATCACGGCGTTGGCGAGCGAAGTCGATGTGATTTGCACATGCCTGTCCATGCCGGATGATGTCATCAATGTCTATACAGGGGAAGGAGGCATTCTCCATGCGGCCCGTCCGGGAGCGGTTTGCCTCGACTTTACGACCGTCGGTCCAAAGACGAGCCGTCTTGTGGCCGAGCGGGCCGGCGAGCGCGGCGTCGCTTATTTGGATGCGCCAGTAAGCGGCGGGCCGGAAGGGGCGGAACAAGGGACGCTCACGATGATGGTCGGCGGCGACCAAGCAGCGTGGGAGCGGGTGCGCCCGCTGCTCGGTGTGTTGGGAAAGACGGTCGAATATTTAGGGGAAAGCGGCGCCGGCAGCGTGGCGAAAGTGCTCAATCAATATTTGGTCGCCGTCCATTCCGTCGCCGCGGCGGAAGCGATGGTTGCCGGCGTCGCTTACGGGCTCGACGCCGGGAAGCTGTATCGGCTGTTGAAAGAAAGCTATGGGGACAGCCGGATGCTGCGCCGCCATATGGAGCAGTTCGTGCTGCCGCGTCAATTTGCGCCCGGCGGGGCGGTGAAGTATGTACATAAAGACGTGCGCTTGGCGAATGCACTCATGAACGAAATCGGCATCAACCGCTGCCTTGGCACTGGGGCTGAGGAAACGTTTGCTGCGGCGATGGCCGCCGGTCTCGCTGATTTGGATATGTCGGCGGTCATCCAACTGTTCGAGCGGCGAGTCGGGGTGACGGTAAAAGAGACGGAATGAACAAAATGATATGGAAATTCAAAAAATTCATTGAAAAAATGGGTCATCAATGATTTAATAGAGGTAGCGGCACCTCCTGCAGGAGGTGGATTTGGCTGAAACGTCGAGCGCGTTTCGCTTTTTTTAAAAATTAAAAAAGAAACATTGTTTCCTATCGCGAAACGAAGGAGGGGCGACAATGCTCTCATTGACATGGCTGGATGAGTTAAGCGCTTTCTTGCATCCGGAACAAATCAAAACAAATGAATCCCCTCACCCGCTTGGCAATAGCGGCGTGGTGACCATTTACCCGCGGACGGAAGAAGACATCGCCGCGGTGCTCCGTTATGCCAACCATCATGGCAAAAAAGTCGTCGTCACGGGCCGCGGCACGAAACGAGGGTTTGGCGGGCAGCGGGAACAGGCAGATATTTTGCTGTCTTTGGAAAACTATGCCGGCATTGTCGAACAAGCGGCCGCCGACATGACCGTCACCGTGAAAGCGGGAACGGTGTTCGGTGATTTGCAGCGCGCGCTTGCCCCGCACCGGCAAAAAGTAGCGTTAGATCCGTTCTGGCCGGATGAAGCGACGATCGGCGGAGTGATTGCCGCGAACGACAGCGGACCGAAGCGGCTTGGCTACGGATCAGCGCGCGATTCGGTCATCGGGCTGCGCATCTTGTATCCGGACGGCACGGTCATCCGCTCCGGCGGCAAAGTAGTGAAAAACGTCGCCGGTTATGACATGAATAAACTGTTTATCGGGGCGATGGGGACGCTTGGCGTGCTGAGCGAGATCACGTTGAAGCTCCGGCCGCTCGCGAAATATGAAAGCGTTGTTTTGTTATCGTTCCCAAGCGGCGATGTTCACGAGATTCGCTCGTTCGCTGTTTCCTTCCTTGATACGATGATGGAGCCGGTTTGTTTTGAACTGCTCAACCCCGCGCTTGCCGAACGGTTGACGGGGCGTCCTGTCTATACGCTCGCGATCGGGTTTGAAGACGTGGAAAAGGCCGTCCATTATCAAGAGCAGTGGGTGGAACGTCTCTGTCCGAGGACGGCTGCGATGGCCATTTTAGCCGGTGAGAAGGTGGAAGCTTTTTGGCGGATGTTTTACACGATCGCGCCGAACGGGCGTCTGACAACCGTGAGGGACAGCGTGGAAGCGGCGGTGAAAATCGGCGTCGTCAACTTGGACGTGCTCTCGATCTTGCGGGAAAGCGCGTTAATTGCTGATCGCTGCCACGTTCAGGTCGAAGCGCACGGCGGGTTGGGCCATGGACTTTGTCAGGCGTATGTGCGCGGCAGTGAAGAGGGGGTCGCCGCCGCCATTGAGGAGTTGCGCCAAACGGCGGTCCGCTTGGGCGGCTATGCGGTCGTCAAGCATTTGCCGTTTTCGCTGCGCCAGCGCATCGATGTCTGGGGCGGAAAGCCGTCGTACTTTTTCTTGCTCGAAGGCATTAAGCGGAAAGTTGATCCAAACAAAACGGTTAACGATCAGCGCTTTATTGGGGGGATTTAACGATGAGCACAGTGATGAATGAGCGGGCGGACAGCCCGGCTTGTGCGACCGCAAGCCTTGGCAACTACCGGTTTAGCGATTTGCCCGACCCGAGCAAATGGGCCGACTGCGTCCATTGCGGCATGTGTTTAGAGTCGTGTCCGACGTACGAACAAACCGGCGAAGAGCAGCACTCCCCGCGCGGCCGCGTTCATTTGATGAAGTCGGTCGGCGAAGGGAAGCTTGATTTAACGCCGGATTTGCTTGACCCGATTTTTACGTGCCTAGACTGCCGCGCCTGCACGACAGCGTGTCCGGCTGATGTCGATGTCGGCGGACTCATTGAACAAGTGCGCGGCCAGCTTCGCCAGGCGGTGCCGCTCACGGGCTGGAAGGCGCTGGTGAGCGACTTTTTCTTAAAAGGGGTGTTCCCGCACCCGTCGCGCCTTGATTGGTTTGGCCGCCTGTTGAAGCTATACCAAAAAAGCGGGCTGCAGACGGTGGCGCGTAAGACCGGGGTGCTGCGGATAATGCCGGACCATTTGGCCGAGATGGAGGCCATTTTGCCGGAAGTCGGCACGCCGGTACGGAAAAAATATAAGCGTGAGCCGCTGATTAAGGCCAAAGGGGAAACGAAGCGGACGGTCGCGATCTTGACCGGCTGCGTGATGGACGTGATGTTCTCCGACATTAACGAGGCGACGATCCGCGTGTTGACGCGTAACGGCAACGATGTCGTCATCGTGCCGAACCAGACGTGTTGCGGGGCGCTTCATGTTCATGCCGGCGACCGCGAAACGGGGCGGAAGCTCGCCAAGCAAAACATTGAGGCGTTTCAAGGGGTCGACCATGTGATCGTCAACGCCGCCGGTTGCGGCGCGATGTTGAAGGAGTATCCGGAGTTGTTCCGGCATGACCCAACATGGCATGAAAAAGCGGAACAGTTTGCCTCCAAAGTCGAGGATGTGTCCAAATTTTTGCATGACACGGGCTTCAAGCCGCCGAAAGCGGAACTGAACGTGCGCCTCACGTACCATGATGCGTGCCATTTAGCCCATGGCCAAGGCATCCGCCAGGAGCCGCGCGCTGTAATCAACAGCATTCCAGGCGTGGAGATGGTCGCCATGTCGAACGCCGACCGCTGCTGCGGCAGCGCGGGGATTTACAACATCACCCACCCGGAAATGGCGCAGGCGGTGCTGGAGAGCAAAATGCAAAACGTGCCGCAAGAAGTGGAACTCATCTCGATGGGCAACCCGGGCTGCATGCTGCAAATGGCGCTTGGCGTCATGAAACACGGGCGGAACCAAAAAATCGTCCATACGGTGCAGCTGTTAGATTGGGCGTACCAAAAAGAGGAAGGGAAGGACGTGCGCATATGAGAAAACGGCCCATTGCAACGAACGACCCGCACATTCGGGCGCTCGCCCGCATTGTCGGCGAAACGGCGATTTTGTACCGGAAGGAAGATTTAATGGCGTATGACTGCGACGGCTTTACCGTCCACCGCCATTTGCCGAAAGCGGTCGTATTTCCGAATAGCACGGAAGAAGTGGCAGCGGTCGTCAAATATTGCTATGAGCACGAGCTGCCGTTTCTCGCCCGCGGTGCTGGCACAGGGTTAAGCGGCGGGGCGATTCCGTTAAACGGGGAAGTCGTCATTAGCTTGACGCGGATGAAGCGGCTTTTGCACGTCGATCTCGAAAACCGGCGCGCTGTTGTTGAACCGGGGTTTGTCAACTTGAAGCTGACGAATTCCGTCGCGCACCGCGGCTATTACTATGCGCCTGACCCGTCGAGCCAATATTGCTGCACGATCGGCGGCAATGTCGCGGAAAACGCTGGCGGCGCCCATTGCTTAAAATACGGGGTGACGACGAACCATATTTTAGGTCTTGAAGTCGTCTTGCCCGATGGCGAAATCGTTGAAATTGGAGAAAACGGCGTTCCTGACCCGCCCGGCTACGACTTGCTCGGGCTGTTGACCGGATCAGAGGGGACGCTTGGCATCGTGACGAAAATTACCGTCCGTCTGCTGAAAAATCCCGAGGCGAAACAGACGGTGCTCGCTTATTTTGATGAAGTCGAAGACGCAAGCCAAACTGTTTCCGACATTATTTCCGCCGGGATCGTGCCGGCGGCGCTTGAGATGATGGACCAAACGGCCATAGAAGCGGTCGAAGCGGCCGCGTTTCCGGTTGGGCATCCGAAAGATATCGCCGCGCTTTTGCTCATTGAAGTGGACGGCATTTCTGCCGGGATCGGCGAACAAATTGACGACATTTTAACGATTTGCCGCCGCCATCATGTGCGTGAAGTGAGGGTGGCTGAGTCGGAAGAAGAACGGGCCCGCTGGTGGGCGAATCGGAAAACCGGCTTTGGCGCCATGGGAGCGATTTCGCCCGACTATTTAGTGCAAGACGGCGTCATTCCGCGCAGCCGGCTGCCGGAAGTGTTGCGGGAAATTGCCAACATTAGCCGTAAATATCGGTTGAGGATTGCAAACATTTTCCATGCCGGCGATGGCAACTTGCATCCGCTCGTTCTGTTTGATGCCAACCAACCAGGGGAGACGGAGCGGGCGCTCGCAGCCGGAAGCGAATGCCTCAAGGCGTGCGCGGCTGTCGGCGGGTCGATCACCGGGGAGCATGGCGTTGGCCTTGAGAAAAAAGAAGAGATGCGCTTTATTTTCAACGACGAAGAAATTTTGGCGCAAACGGCGATCCGCGACGTGTTCAATCCGAAAAACTTGCTCAACGCCGGCAAGCTGTTTCCGACGCCAGGACGGTGTGTAGAGACAAAACGGACGCCGTCGGCAGTAAAATGAAAATTTTGCAAAAACGATTGTCAGCGGTTTCGTTTCATGGTATCATCTTTTTAGATCAATTAAGAAACAGTGTTTCGTAATAAGAAACAAGAAGGGAGAAAGAAACGATGGCTGAATATGTGCAAACGGGGACCATTCAAGTTGCGAAAGTGTTGTACGATTTTGTCAATGAGGAGCTGTTGCCGAGCAGCGGGCTTGACCAAGACAAATTTTGGCGCGATTTTGCCGCGCTGATCGCCGACTTGACGCCGCGCAATAAGGAGCTGCTCGCGCGCCGCGACGAGATTCAGGAGAAATTGAATGAGTGGTATAAAAACCATCGCGGCCGCTTCGATTTTGACGAATATAAAGCGTTTTTGACGGGCATCGGCTATTTGGAGCCGGAAGTGGAAGATTTTGAGATTACGACCGACAATGTCGATGATGAAATTGCCGTGCAAGCCGGGCCGCAGCTCGTCGTACCGCTGACGAACGCCCGTTACGCTTTGAATGCCGCCAACGCCCGCTGGGGAAGCTTGTATGATGCGCTGTATGGCACGGACGCCATTAGTGAAGAAGACGGCGCTGAGCGCGGTTCGTCATACAACCCGGTTCGCGGAGCGAAAGTCATCGCCTACGGGCGGCAGTTTTTAGATGAAGCGGTGCCGCTTGCGCAATATTCCCATGAAGACGCTGTCCAGTACGCCATTGTTGACAGGCAGCTTGTCGTGACGACAGAAGGCGGGGCGACAACAGGGCTGAAAGAGCCGGAAAAATTCGTCGGCTTCCAAGGTGAGCCGCAAAACCCGACGGCAGTGCTGCTGAAAAACAACGGCCTTCATATTGAAATTCAAATCGACCGTGAACATCCTGTCGGCAAAACGGATCAAGCCGGTGTCAAAGACATTGTCCTAGAAGCAGCCGTGACGACGATTATGGACGGCGAAGATTCGGTCGCAGCTGTCGATGCCGAGGATAAAGTGGTCGTGTATCGCAACTTGTTTGGTTTGATGAAAGGTGATTTGACGGCGACGTTTGAGAAAAACGGGAAACTGTTTACGCGTGCCTTGAATCCGGACCGCGTATATAAAACGCCGGATGGCGGAGAGCTTGTGCTGCCGGGTCGTTCGCTCATGTTCGTGCGCAATGTCGGCCATCTGATGACAAACAACGCCATTTTGGATGCGAACGGTGAAGAAGTGCATGAAGGGATCATCGATGCGGTGATTACGAGCTTGATCATGAAACATTCGCTGATCGGCAACACGCGCTACTTGAACTCGCGCAAAGGCTCGATTTACATCGTCAAGCCGAAAATGCACGGATCAGCGGAAGTGGCGTTTGCCAACGAGCTGTTTGACCGCGTCGAAGATATGCTCGACCTCAAGCGAAATACGATTAAAATCGGTGTCATGGATGAAGAGCGACGGACATCGCTCAACTTGAAAAACTGCATTTACGAAGTGCGCGATCGCATCGTCTTCATCAACACCGGCTTCCTTGACCGGACTGGGGACGAAATTCATACATCGATGGAAGCGGGGCCGATGTTGCGCAAAAACGATATGAAATCGTCGACATGGCTTGCCGGTTATGAAAAATCGAACGTGGCCGTCGGGCTCGCTGCCGGCTTCCGCGGCCGGGCGCAAATCGGCAAAGGGATGTGGGCGATGCCGGACTTGATGGCGGAAATGCTGAAACAAAAAGGAGCGCAATTAAAAGCCGGCGCGAACACCGCATGGGTGCCGTCGCCGACAGCCGCTACGCTCCATGCGCTTCATTATCATCAGGTGAATGTCGCCGCTGTACAAAACGAGCTGGCCAATGACCGGAACGATTACCGCGATGACATTTTGCAAATTCCGTTCGTCAACAACCCGCAATGGACGGCGGATGAAATCCAAGAAGAGCTCGACAACAACTGCCAAAGCATTTTAGGTTATGTCGTCCGCTGGATCGATCAAGGGATCGGCTGCTCGAAAGTGCCGGACATCCACAACATCGGACTGATGGAAGACCGGGCGACGCTCCGCATTTCGAGCCAAATTCTTGCCAACTGGCTCCACCACGGCATTTGCACGAAAGAGCAAGTGCTCGAGACGCTGAAGCGAATGGCGAAAGTCGTCGACGAACAAAACGCCGGCGACCCGAACTACCGCCCGATGGCGCCAAACTACGACGATTCGGTGGCGTTCCAAGCGGCATGCGATCTCATCTTCCTCGGCTATGAACAGCCAAACGGCTATACGGAGCCGATTTTGCATCGCCGCCGCCAAGAAGCGAAAGCAAAATTTGCCGCCGTTCAGCAATAAGCAACTTGTCGCTCTGGAACAAGGGCTGAGCGCCCTTGTTCCTTCCTACTCACGACAATCAGAAAATTCAGTAAAAATAATTGGAAAGGAGGCAGCTCCTAGTTGCTACTGGCCGGCTGCAGAACGCGAAGAAGCACAAAGGCGGCATCGATGGGACGAGGTTAGTAGCTAGGGATCGGCTATGGAAAATTTGCGGGAACGAGCATTGTTTGTCCACCGACAGGCAAAAGGAAAACTTTCGGTTGAAGTGAAAGTGCCGGTCGTGGATGCGAATGACTTAAGTGTTATTTATTCGCCGGGAGTGGCCGAACCGTGCAAAGAAATTTATGCCAACGAAGATGGGATGTATGATTATACGATGAAAGGCAATTTCGTCGCCGTTGTTTCAAACGGCACTGCGGTGCTCGGGCTCGGCAACATCGGTGCGCGGGCAGCGCTTCCGGTGATGGAAGGGAAAGCCGCCTTGTTTAAAGCGTTCGCCGGCATTGATGCGGTGCCGATCTGCTTGGACACCGAAGATCCGGAACAAATCATCCAAACCGTCAAGCTGCTCGAGCCAACATTTGGCGGCATCAATTTGGAAGATATTGCTGCACCTGCCTGTTTTGTCATTGAAGAGCGGCTGCGCCAAGAAATGGCGATCCCAGTATTTCACGACGATCAGCACGGCACGGCGATCGTCGTCGCTGCTGGGTTGACGAACGCCTTAAAAGTCGTCGGCAAACGGCTCGCCGATTGCCGGATCGTCATCAACGGCGCAGGCGCTGCCGGGGTGGCGATCGCCAAGCTGCTGTTGACGATCGGGGTCGGCGACCTCATTGTTTGTGACACAAAAGGGGCGATTTACGAAGGGCGCCCATACGGGATGAATGCCATGAAAGAGGAATTGGCGAAACAAACGAATCAGCGCCGCGTATCTGGAATGCTTGAAGAGGTCATTTCAGGCGCTGACGTGTTTGTCGGCGTCTCGGTTGCCGGCGCGCTGACGCCGGCGATGGTTCGGTCGATGAACCGAGGGGCGGTCGTATTCGCCTTGGCCAATCCGGTGCCGGAAATCATGCCGGATGAGGCAAAAGCAGCTGGGGCTGCTGTCGTGGCGACCGGCCGGTCAGACTTGCCGAACCAAGTGAACAATGTGCTCGCGTTCCCCGGCATTTTCCGCGGTGCGCTCGATGTGCGGGCGACGCAAATTAACGAGGCGATGAAAATTGCCGCTGCTGAGGCCATCGCCGGACTCATTCAGCGGGAAGAACTGACCGAGGAGTACGTCATCCCGAACCCGTTCGACCAACGCGTTGTGTCGTCGGTCGCCTCCGCTGTTGCCCGCGCTGCCATGGAGACCGGGGTGGCTCGAAACAAGGAGAAGTATGAAGGAAAAAATCGTGTAAGAGAGGGGTAACCGCCAATGAAGTTTGCCCGTTTTATCGCCGAGGGCGCCATTCGCGCCGGTGTAGTGAGCGGCGAAGTCATCCGTGAAATTGAAGGCGACATGTTTGCTGCTTGGGATTATACCGGAAACGTATTCCGCTGCGACGGCGTTTCGTTCGTGGCGCCGCTTGTGCCGCGCCATGTAATCGGCATTGGCGCCAACTATGTGGCGGCGCGCGAACAGCTGCCGGCTGAACTGCCGGACATTCCCGTCTTTTTCTTTAAACCGTCTTCATCGGTCATCGGTCCGGAAGCGGATATTGTCATTCCGAACGGAATCAGCGAAGTGAAATTTGAATCCGAGCTGGCTGTCGTCATCGGCAAAGAGGCAAAACAAGTGAGCGAGGAGGACGTATGGGCGTACATTTTTGGTTATACGGTCGCCAACGACGTTACTGCGCCGCAATTTTTCCACCCGGATGGCCATTGGACGATTGGAAAATCGTTCGATACGTTCACGCCGCTCGGTCCGGTTATTGAAACGGAACTCGATCCGCGGTCGGTGGCGGTCAAAGCGCGGGTCAATGGCGAAGAAAAACAAAACAGCCCGACCGAGCTGATGATTATTTCGATCAGCAAAATGATTTCGTATTTATCGTATGTAATGACGCTGCAGCCGGGTGATGTCATTTTAACAGGAAGCCCGGTCGGCGCTGAGCTCGTCGGTCCGGGAACAGTCATTGAGTGCGAAGTCGATGGCATCGGCACGCTCCGCAATGCGTTCGTCGCCGCTAAAGCGCCGGCCGTTTCCACTCAACAAGGATAACGTGCTATGTTCCGCTGTTTAAAAGCGGCGTGCCCCGGCTTAACGCCCGACGGTATACGCTGTGTCTGCAGCGGCACCTGCAAACGCCCGGCCGTTCGTGTATAATGGCGAGCGGGGAGAACAAATCGAGGTGAACAGAATGGAAAGAGAAAATATCGTCAAATCCGTCAGCCGGGCGCTTCAAATTATTGACATCGTCAGCGCGAAAAAAGATGGGCTGGGCGTCACGGAAATCGCTAAACAAATGGACATTAACAAAAGTTCAGTCTACCGCATTTTAACGACGCTCGCCCAATACGGCTATATCGAGCAACACCCGGAAACAGAGCGGTATAAGCTGGGGTACAAGTTTTTGGAAATTAGCTCGAAGCTGCTTGATTCGATCGATTTGCGCCAGGAAGCGCGGCCATATTTGCGCCAGCTTGAAAAAGAAACGAACGAAGTTGTCCATCTTGTCGTCTATGACCAAGGGGAAGTCATTTACATTGAAAAATTGGAAGGAACCGAAACGCTGCGCATGCATTCGAAAGTCGGCAAGCGGGCGCCGATGCATTGTACAGCGGTCGGCAAGGCGATTTTAGCTTATTTGCCGCCGGCAGTCGCTGCAGAAATCATTGACCGGAAAGGGTTGCCAAAGCATACCGATTTGACGATCACCGACCGCGAGGCGTTTTTCCGCGAGCTCGACACCGTCCGGCAAAACGGATATGCGCTTGATTTAGAAGAAAATGAATACGGCATCCGTTGTGTGGCTGTGCCGATTTTTGATTACACCGGCAGCGTCGTTGCCGCTGTCAGCGTTTCCGGCCCAACGATCCGTATGACGGACGACCGCATCGCCGGGCTCGCTGTGCGCATGCGCCAGATCGGCAAAGAACTCTCCGCGCGGCTTGGCCATCGGCCGGCTCATTCCGTCCAGCTGTAACAGCTGGACGGTTTTTTTCGTGCAAACAGGCGAACCATGCATGTAAAATAGAAGGGAGGTGACTTGCGACGTGAAAAAACAGACGCTTTCCGAATGGATCGAACAGCTCCGCCAAGACCCGAATGTCGCGTATTGGCATGAAATCGAACCGAAAGAAGCCGATACCGTCCCGTTTCCGGCCGAGCTCGATGCGCGGCTGCGCGCGGCGCTTGAAGCGCGCGGCATCGCCTCGCTTTATACGCACCAGGCGGCGGCGTACGAGGCGGTGCAGCGCGGACAAAACATCGTGGCGGTAACGCCGACCGCTTCTGGAAAAACGCTTTGCTACAATTTGCCTGTTCTTCAGGCGATCGCCAAAGCGCCGGAAAGCCGCGCCCTTTACTTATTTCCGACGAAGGCGCTCGCCCAAGATCAAAAAAATGAATTGAATGAAATGATCGCCGAGATGGGCGTGCCGATTTACAGCTACACATATGACGGCGATACAGCGCCGGCGCTGCGGCAAAAAATCCGCCAAGCCGGCCATATTGTCATTACGAATCCGGATATGCTCCACACGGCGATTTTGCCGCATCATACGAAATGGATTTCACTGTTTGAACAGCTGCGCTACGTCATCATCGATGAACTGCATACGTATCGCGGCGTGTTCGGCAGCCATGTGGCCAACGTCATCCGCCGCTTAAAACGGATATGCGCATTTTATGGCAGCTCCCCTACATTTATTTGTACGTCGGCAACGATCGCCAATCCGCAAGAGCTGGCCGAGCGGCTGACCGGCGAGCCGATGACGCTCATTGACAACAACGGGGCGCCGCGCGGACGGAAACATATCGTATTTTACAACCCGCCGGTCGTCGAGCGGGCGATGAACGTCCGCCAAAGCGCGGCAAAAACGGCGGTGGAACTGGCGCGTCAGCTGCTTGTCAATCGTATCCCGACGATTGTCTTTGCCCGCAGCCGCGTCCGTGCTGAACTCATTTTGAGCCATTTGCAAGCGGCGGTGAAGGAACGAATCGGGGAAACGACGATTCGCGGCTATCGCGGCGGCTATTTGCCAAACGAACGGCGCGCCATTGAAAAAGGGCTGCGCAGCGGGGATATTATCGGCGTCGTCAGTACGAACGCGCTCGAGCTCGGCGTCGATATCGGCCAGCTGCAGGCGTGCATTTTGACCGGCTATCCGGGAACGATCGCCAGCACGTGGCAGCAAGCAGGGCGCGCCGGACGGCGCCATGGCGACTCGCTTGTCATCATGGTTGCCAGCTCGAGCCCGCTCGATCAATACATCGTCTCCCATCCGGAATACTTTTTCGCCCGTTCACCGGAGACAGCCCGCATCAATCCGGACAATATGCTCATTCTCGTCGATCATCTGAAATGTGCGGCGTATGAGCTTCCGTTTCGGCGCGGCGAGACGTTCGGCGGCGTTGAGATCGAAGACGTGCTCGACTTTTTGGTCGACCAAGGAGTGCTTCACGAACGGGCCGGGCGCTGGCATTGGATGAGCGACGCCTTTCCGGCGCAAAACATCAGCTTGCGCTCGGCGGCGCAGGAAAACGTGGTGATCATCGATATTTCAAACATTGCGCGCCACCGCGTCATCGGCGAAATGGACCGCTTCAGCGCGATGACTTTGCTCCATGAAGAAGCGATTTATTTGCATGAAGGAACGCAATATCAAGTCGAAAAACTTGATTGGGAAGAGAAAAAAGCGTACGTCCGCCAGGTTGATGTCGAATATTTTACCGATGCCAATTTGGCCGTCCAGCTGGATGTATTGTCTGATGACCGGAGCGAAGAGCGCGGGCGGATGGCGGTGCACTACGGCGATGTATCCGTCCGGGCAATGGCGACGATATTTAAAAAGCTGAAACTGTCGACGTTTGAAAACATCGGCTCAGGACCGATCCGACTCCCGGAAGAAACGCTTCATACGTCGGCAGCATGGTTCGAGTGGAAGGCAGTGCCATCGCGGTTTTCCCCGGCATTGTTCGAACAGCTGCTTGTCGGCATTGCCAACGTGCTTGGCCATCTTGTCCCCATCTTTGTCATGTGCGACCGTTCGGACGTTCATGTCGTCCCGCAGCTGAAGGCGCCACACTCCGGGCGGCCGACGATTTTTCTTTATGACCGCTATCCGGGCGGCGTCGGCTTATCGGAAGCTGTATTTGAGCGGTATGAAGAAATGCTCGAGAACGTAAAGGAATGGGTGAAGCGCTGCCCGTGCACCGACGGCTGCCCGTCATGCATCGGCGTTTCTGAAACGGCGGGGCGGCCGGTGAAGCGCGAACTCATCCGGTTTTTAGACGAACAACTCGCCGCGAAGGACAGCTCATCCGTTTAGCGCGCTCTATTGTTGTGAGGGGAACTGCGCAGCACCACTAGGCTTGAGTGCTATTTGGCGAGTAAAATGGGGCGGTTTCCTTGAGTGTTCGGGCGCTAAGGAAAGAGAGAGAACGGAAAGGAAGGCGATCGGACAAATGAAACCGAAGTTATCGCAATGGAAAGAGCTGCTTGCCGCCCGGCATAAAAGACAGGGGGAAACCGAAAAAAGCAAAGAAGAAAGTAAAGAGGAACCGGGGAAACGCGAAGAGGCGAATGTGCCGTTTGCTGACGTTTGGCGCGAATATGGGGCTAGGCCGTATTGGTTTGCCGGCGATTATTGTCTCATCCGGGAGACGGTGCACCCGCTTGATTATGAGCGCGGCCGCTATCGGCTCGGGGCGCTATACGACGTGCACCGGCGCTGGCAGGAAGCAGCGTTTTCCCATCCGCTCTCGTGCCGCGGGTTTTCTGTTGGCGACTTATTCTTTTTTGATACGGAAACGATGGGGCTCTCAAGCGGAGCAGGAACCGTCATGTTTTTGCTCGGCCATGCCCGCGTCCTTGATGATCGGGTCATCGTCCGCCAGCACGTTTTGCCGCATCCAGGGGCGGAGGTGGCGCTGTATCAAAGCTTTTTATCGGATGTCGACTATACGACGCTCGTGACGTATAATGGAAAGGCGTTTGACTGGCCGCGGCTGAAAACGCGCCACGCCCTTGTCCGCGATCTAGTGCCGAAACTGCCGGCGTTTGGTCACTTTGATTTGTACCACGCCGCTCGCCGCTTATGGAAAGACAAGCTCGATTCGCTTCGCCTAGCGGAGGTGGAGCGGCATATTCTTCATATCGAGCGGGATGATGATGTCCCCGGCTTTTTAGCGCCGATGATTTATCAAGAATTTTTGCAAACGCCCCATCCGGAGCGGCTCATGCCGGTATTGCGCCATAACGAGCATGACGTGTTGTCGCTTATTGTGCTCTACATTCATTTATCGATGCAGCTGCTTGAAGCGGCGCAGCTCTCTGACCCGAGGGAACAGCTGGCCGCCGCCCGTTGGTTCGAGGCGGTCGGGGAAACAGCGGCCGCCCGGGATGTGTATGAACAAGCGAGCGGCCAAGAAGCAAAGGAGGCGCAGGCGGCGAAATGGCGGTTGTCGCTTTTACACCGCAGGGAAAAACGTTACGAAGAGGCGGCTGCCATTTGGCGCGACTTATTCGATCATGGGAGCGGCCTTTGGAAGGTGAAGGCCGGTCTTGAGCTTTCGAAAGCATATGAGCACCATTTCCGCAATGCGGCTGAAGCGCACCGCTATGCCGCTATGGCGTATGAAGCATGGCGGTCGCTTGCTAAGACGAGCCGGCAAGGCTTAGAGAAGGAGGAACAGGAATGGCGCAAGCGGCTCGAGCGGCTGGCGCGCAAGAAGAATGGGGCGGGGAAATGACACGCTCATTTCCCTGGCAAGCGCAAAATGTGACAGAAAAATAAAAAATGGTGCCTTTTTGCTGCGAATCTTGTAGAAAAAACAAAAAATGTGTACAATGGCATCGGAATGAACGAAAATGATGGCAGGGAGAAGAGCACAATGCGGAGCATGTACAAAAAAATTTTGTACCTCTTTTTTATTGTTGTCGGCTTGACGTTTGTCGTGTTCAATTATGTGTATTAACGCGGCGTCTTCTGAACGTTTTCCTAAGTGCAGCTATGGCGGGGCCAGGCTATGCAGCGCTCCGGGCCGCGAGGTGGGGGAATAGATGCGGTGCGGCTGTACAACAGGCATAAAATGGGTATCTATACTAGTACGAGTCCGTCCTGTTCATCATAGGCTAGTATTGTCAATCAACAGCCTAGACGATGAAAGGAGAAGGATGTCATGCATTGCCCACCATATGTGACGGCGCCGATCGTCCATCCGCCTCGATGCTGTGTCCAACACCATTTCCAAGCAACGATTGTGCCGCATATTCATCCGTCGCACACAACGCACGTTTATCATCATTTGTATGAGCATCGTCATTATTTCCCGCACACGGAATCGGCCGTTGCTCAGGCCGCCAGCCGGCACGTGTATTGTCCGGGGCCGATGCCGCCGTTTCCAGTTGGCTACTAGACGTGAAAACAGAGGCCGCTTCGTCGGCTTCTGTTTTTTTTTTTGCGGTGGCCAGCTGGCGCTGCCGGCCGCGCCTTCCTAGCGAGGGAGCGGTTTCCCGGTGCAGGCGGGAAGTCTCACCAGCCGTCCGCTTCCGCGGCTTAGGCAGGGGAAACGTCAATTGACAACCGGCGTAATTTCTGAAAAAATAAAGGAAAGAGGATTGTTGAATGCGGATTGAGGTGAAAAGCCATGTCAGCCAATCAGGTGAAACTGACGCCGAAAGACATTTTGGAAAAAGAATTTAAAGTAAGCATGCGGGGGTATAACCAAGACGAAGTGGATCAATTTTTGGACATCGTCATTAAAGATTACGAGGCGTTTCAGCAAGAGATTGACGAGCTGCGCCAAGAAAATGCCCGGCTGAGACGGCAAGTCGAGGAGCTGCAAAAGCGGCCGGCCACACCGGCAGGGACGACGAACTATGATATTTTGCAGCGCCTTTCCAACTTGGAAAAACATGTGTTTGGCCGAAAACTGTATGAATAGGCGGCTGGGAGAACAAGGTCGGTATATACAAGTTCCAAATTTTTTCTCTTGATCTCATTCGGAAAATCGACTATACTGTAAGGTGCTTGCAGCGTTAATCATGTTCGGGTAATCGCTGCGGCCGATTTCGGCCGTAGAGGAAAGTCCATGCTCGCACGGTGCTGAGATGCCCGTAGTGTTCGTGCCTAGCGAATCCATAAGCTAGGGCAGTCTGGCTTCGGCTGGGCTGACGGCGGGGAAAGAACCTACGTCCAGATGCGGATATGGTTCGATTACCCTGAAAGTGCCACAGTGACGGAGCTCTAAGGGAAACCTTAGAGGTGGAACGCGGTAAACCCCACGAGCGAGAAACCCAAATGATGGTAGGGGCACCTTCCCGAAGGAAATGAACGGAGGGAAGGACAGGCGGCGCATGCTGCCTGTAGATAGATGATTACCGCCGGAGTACGAGGCGCAAAGCCGCTGGCAGTACGAAGGTACAGAACATGGCTTACAGAACATGATTAACGTGGTGATGGAAGCGTGAAAAGCCCTCCTGCATGAAGGAGGGCTTTTCGTTTGCGTGTTTTTCGCAGCTAGATGGATATAATGGAAGTATGGGCAATGAGCGGCGATCTATACCGTTTGCGAGGGGGAACAGAATGAAATCATTTTCTATCATCGCCACAGCCGCGATGGGGCTCGAGTCGGTTGTGGCCGAAGAAGTGCGGCGGCTCGGCTACGAATGTCAGGTGGAGAACGGCAAGGTAACGTTCGAAGGCGATGCGCTCGCCATTTGCCGAGCCAACCTTTGGCTGCGCGCTGCCGACCGTGTAAAGCTGAAGGTTGGCGAGTTTCGGGCGACGACGTTCGAAGAGCTGTTTGAGCGGACGAAAGCGCTGCCGTGGGCTGATTATTTGCCGAAAGACGCGGAGTTTCCGGTCATCGGGAAATCGGTGAAGTCGACGTTGTTCAGCGTTTCCGACTGCCAAGCCATCGTCAAAAAAGCGATCGTAGAAAGTTTAAAAGAGCGCTACCGTCTATCATGGTTCCCGGAAACCGGCCCGCTTTACCGCATTGAAGTGGCTCTTCATAAAGATATCGCCACATTGACGATCGATACAAGCGGCGTCGGGCTGCATAAGCGCGGGTACCGCGCCCGCCAAGGGGAAGCGCCGCTTCGGGAAACGCTTGCCGCCGCCTTAGTGCTGCTCACAAACTGGACGCCAGATCGCCCGTTTGTCGATCCGTTTTGCGGTTCGGGCACGATCGCCATCGAGGCGGCGCTCATCGGCCAAAACATTGCTCCAGGGTTTAACCGCGATTTTGTTTCCGAGCAATGGCCGTGGATTGGGGAGCGCGCATGGGAGAAGGCGCGCCAAGAAGTGGAAGATATGGCGCGCTATGATGAGCCGCTCGATATTGGCGGGATTGACCTCAACCCACAGATGGTGGAAATGGCTAGGGCGAATGCGGCCGAAGCCGGGTTGGCCGATCTCATTTCTTTTCAAACGGGACGGGCGGAACAGTTTCGGACAGACAAATCGTACGGAGTGATTGTCAGCAACCCGCCATACGGCGAACGGCTCGGCGAACGGCGGGAAGTCGAAGCCCTTTACCGTGCCATCGGCCGCGCCTTTGCCGCCTTAGACACATGGTCGGTGTACATTTTAACCGCCCATCGCGGCTTTGAAGCCCATTACGGGCGCCCGGCAACGAAGCGGCGCAAGCTGTTTAACGGTTTCATTGAGACGCATTACTATCAATATTGGGGGCCGCGGCCGCCGCGTCGAGGCTAGAAGTTGACTTCTCGATGGCCATCCATCATAATATTATCTTGTTACTAGAAGTAAGGCGCGCAACGGTGTGGTTGCGCGCTTATGCATGATGATGCCGGGCGAGTTTATGCCAATTGGAGGGGTGGCGGCGATGAGCCATAATCGTTATCCGTTTCTATTAGAAAAAAACGAAAACTTTTTTGACAAGCTCAGCCAGTGGATCGGCGATGTCTTTTACGATATTTTGCCGGAGGCCGGCTTTGAGTTGCGCGATGAGCAAATTTATATGGCGTTCCAGCTCGAGCGCGCGTTTCGCGAGAAAAAGGTGATGTTCGCTGAAGCCGGAGTCGGCACAGGGAAGACGATCGTCTACTTGCTATATGCGATTTGTTACGCCCGCTATACCGGCAAGCCGGCCATCATCGCCTGCGCAGATGAAACGCTTATTGAGCAGCTTGTCAAAAAAGAAGGAGATATCGCCAAACTGTCCGATGTGCTCGGGCTGCATATCGATGTCCGGCTGGCGAAATCGCCGGATCAATATTTATGTTTAAATAAGCTCGAAGAAGCGACTACATATGACGATGATGATATCGAGCTATATGAACGAATTTACGACGAGCTCCCAGCTTTCGTCCATGACAATAAAACAATGCAGTCATTTTATCGCTACGGCGATCGGAAAGAATACGCTCATTTAACCGACGAACAATGGAAAAAAATCGCCTGGGACCCGTTTCAAGATTGCTTTACGTGCGAAAAGCGCCACCGCTGCGGCCAGACGCTTTGGCGCGACTATTATCGGAAGGCGGCCGATTTGATCGTCTGTTCGCACGACTTTTATATGGAACATGTATGGACGTATGAGGCGCGCAAGCGGGAAGGGCAGCTGCCGCTCTTGCCCGAGGCGAGCTGCGTCGTGTTTGACGAGGGACACTTGCTTGAGTTTGCCGCGCAAAAGGCGCTTGCGTACCGGATGAAGGAAACGACGCTTGAGATGTTGCTGACACGGCTTCTCGAAAACGATATTCGCGAAGAGCTCGCCTATTTAATTGAAGAAACCATAGAGACGGGCGGACGCTTTTTTGCCGAGCTGAAAGCGTGTGCGAAAGACGTCCCCGGCTCGAACCGGAAAGAAATTTCGCCGTCGCTGAAGCTCGAGCAATGGGCGGAGCGGCTGCGCGACCAAGTCGTTACAATCGGCAACGAGCTCGTGTTTGAAAGCGAAACGTATACGATTGACCATTACCAGCTCAATATCGTTGATGAATACTTAGACCAAATTCATTATTTGCTCGATTTATTTTTAACGAGCGCCGATGCCATCGCATGGCTCGAGTCGTCGCGCCAAGAGGCGACGCTGGTTGTCATGCCGCGCACCGTGCAGGAAGTGCTGCGCGAAAAAGTGTTCGCGAAGCGCATGCCGTTTATCTTCTCATCGGCAACGCTATCGAACGGCAAGTCGTTTCAATATATGGCCGACAGCTTAGGCATTGATGAATATTTATCGTTCAGTGTGCCGTCGCCGTTCGACTATGACGAACAAATGACGATTTACATGCCGACGTTTCGCGCCGATGAGACGCTGTTTGCTGAAAAATACGCCTATGCGCTTGAAAAATTGCGTGAAACGGGCGGACGGGCGCTCATCTTGTTCCCGACGCGCGGGGAATTGCTTCAGTTCAAAGAAATGGCAGCTGGCGAACCGTTTTCGTTTTTGTTTGAAGGTGACCGTGAGATTAGCGATTTAGTCGCCGAGTTCCAGCGCGACGAAGAGACAGTGCTTTGTTCGGAACATTTATGGGAAGGGCTTGACATTCCGGGACCGTCGCTGTCCAACGTCATCATTTGGTCGCTGCCGTACCCGCCGAATGACCCGGTGTTTCAGGCGAAGCGGAAGGCATACAGCGATTCGTTTTGGGATGTCGATGTGCCGTATATGCTTCTCCGCCTTCGCCAAGGGGTTGGACGGCTCATTCGCACGCGCGACGACCGCGGCATCGTCTCCATTTTTGTCACCGACCAAGAAGACAAGCAGGTGATCGCTGCGATCAAAGCCGTCTTGCCGACGTCCGTGAGGGAAGAATAGCATTCTTCCCTCTTTTTTTGGCCCAAAACGGCGTTTCTTCGCGATTAAGGAGGAAAAGAGCACCTGGTTATGGAAATGATGATACGGCCATCCAAAACGAATGGGGGGGACTGAGCATGGTGAAGCGAGTAGAAGAACAGTTTTTGCAGTATGTCAAAAAAATGATGGGGTATCATGAGGCCATCAATTTAATGTATTGGGATTTGCGGACCGGCGCTCCGAAAAAAGGGGTGGAGCAGCGTTCCGAAGTGATCGGCATGCTGTCGGAAGAAGCGTTTAACATGTCAACGTCAGAGGAAATGGCAGCGTTTATCGCCAAGCTGTCACCGAAAGGGGTTTACGAACAGCTTGATGAAGTGACGCAGCATACGCTCAACGAATGCAAAAAAGAATATGAACGAAACAAAAAGATTCCGGTCGAAGAGTATAAGCAGTATGTTGTGCTCTGCTCAAAGGCGGAAAGCGTGTGGGAAGAAGCGAGAGCGGCCGCTGATTTTGATCGTTTTCGTCCGTATTTGGAACAAATCATCGAGTTTCAGCGCCGCTTTATCGGCTATTGGGGGTATGAAGGGCATCCGTATAATACGCTGCTCGATCAGTACGAGCCAGGCATGACGGTCGAGTTGCTTGACGGATTGTTCGGTCAATTGCGCGAGCACATCGTTCCGCTTGTGCACGCCATTTCTGCTGCAACCGATCAGCCAGATACATCATTTTTATTTGCGCCATTTCCGAAAGAAAAGCAGCGCGCCTTCCTGTTGGAGCTGCTTGTCGACCTCGGCTACGATTTCGGAAAAGGACGGCTTGATGAGACGGTTCATCCGTTTGCGATCGGGCTTAATCCGAACGATGTCCGCATTACGACACGTTACGATGAGCGCGATTTTCGCACCGCTATTTTCGGCACGATCCATGAGTGCGGGCATGCCCTCTATGAACAGCACATTTCCGAAGCGTTTGTCGGCACACCGCTTGCGGGCGGGGCGTCGATGGGTATTCACGAATCGCAGTCGCTTTTTTTTGAAAATATGATCGGCCGCCATCCATCGTTTTGGAAACGGCATTATCCGCGTTTGCAGCAATATGCGCCGGAACAGTTTGCGGGCGTTTCGCTTGATGCGTTTTACCGGGCGATCAATGAGGTGAAGCCGTCGTTGATTCGCATTGAGGCTGACGAACTGACGTATCCGCTTCACATTATTGTTCGGTATGAAATAGAAAAGCAACTGTTTGCTGGAGAGATTGAAGCTGCTGATTTGCCGGACGTGTGGAACGAGAAATACGAACAATATCTTGGCATCCACCCGCACAACGATGCGGTCGGTGTTTTGCAGGACGTCCATTGGTCGGGCGGCAGCTTCGGCTATTTTCCGTCCTATGCGCTCGGCTATATGTACGCGGCGCAATTCAAACAAGCGCTTGAAAAAGAGCTAGATGTTGCCCGACTGCTTGAGGAAGGGAACATCACGCCGATTCGTGAATGGCTGACCGCCAACGTTCACCGGTTCGGCAAAACAAAAAAGCCGCTTGATCTTGTGCGTGATGCGACAGGCGAACCGCTGAAAGCCGAGTATTTAATTCAATATTTGGAAGAGAAGTATAAAGCCATTTATAGACGTTAACATGAAGTTTTCCGATTCAAGCGGTGCGGCGTAGAAGCAGTTCAAACAACTTGAGGGTGTCCCAAAAGGAGCAGGACACCCTCTTTCGCAGCTATATATAATACGTACTGACTGTTTCTGCTACACTATATGTTGTTCCTATCTTAAAGGCAGACGACCTTTTGGGTCAGCCCCATCACTTTACCATAATTTATATCCTTTCGACCCTGGCGGGGCGTTTTGGATAATGTCGATGAGCGGCACAGTATACGCGATCAAAATAAGCGCAACGACAAGGCCGATCCAAAGTTTCCAGTTTTCAAGCGCCAGTGCGGCCCGTTCCTGCGGGGCGGCCGCTTCGGCGACCGGAAATTCCGTTTCGCCTTTCGGGGCGAAAAACGCCAAGTTGATGACGATGACGAGAATGAGAATGATGCCGATAAATAAGATCGTTCCACCGACAGCTTGTGCGATTTGATACGGAATCCATTCGAGCGCCTGCGGCGAATTGCCGTACGTCGAGAACGCTGAACGTCTTGGCGCTCCAAGCAAGCCGGCAAAATGCATCGAGCCGGACATAAACGTCATTCCGACCGCCCAAACGATCGTTTGAATGATGGCGAGGCGGTTCATCGCCTTCGTCATCACCCGGCCAGTCAAATGTGGAATGAGCCAGTACGACGCACCAAAAAAGGTGAGGATGACAGTTGTAGCCACGGTCAGATGGAAGTGGCCGGTCACCCAAATCGTGTTATGGACGACTTGGTTGAGTTGATGCGAAGCGTTAATAATCCCGCCGGTGCCGGCTGGAATGAAAAACAGCATTCCGACAAAGGGTGCGAAAAAGCGCGCATCTCCCCACGGCAGTTTCCGCCACCAGCCAAACAAGCCGGTTGCTCCTTGCGAGCGGCCGTATGATTCAAACGTCGCAAACATGGCGAACGCCGTCATCAACGATGGAATGATGACCATAAACGTCAAGACGACTTGCACGTATTTCCAAAACGGCGAGATCCCCGGCTCCAGCAATTGATGATGGAATCCGACCGGAATGGAAAAAAGCAAAAACAAGATAAACGCCAGCCGTGCGAGCGAATCAGAGAAGATTTTGCCGCCGATCACTTTCGGAATGACGGCGTACCAAACCATATACGCCGGCAGCAGCCAGAAGTAAACGAGCGGATGCCCGAAATACCAAAACAGCGTTCGGCTCAATAGCACGTTCACCCGGTCGGTGAGCCCAAGCGACCACGGAATCAGCTGAAAGACGACGGTTGCAGCCACACCGAGCGTGCAGACGAGCCATAACACCATATTTGTCACCGACATAAATGTCAACAACGGGCTCGCTTCGCCGCGGTGCGCTTTCCGCCAACGTGCATAATGGGCGAACATCGCAAAACCGCTCACCCAGCTGCCGACGACCACAAGCGTCAAACCGATATAAAAGCCGGCGTGCGCTTGCAGCGGCGCATAAAATGTATACAGTACGGCCGCTTGCCCAGTAAGAATGAAAAAGGAGCTCATGGCCGTTCCGATCGTCATCATCCAAAAGCCGATCCAGCCAAACCGGCGCAAACCGCTCGAAAGCGCTCCGGTCGTGCGGCTGACGGCAGCAAACTGAAAGCCGATAATGAAAAACGTCGTCAATACAAGACCAAGCAGGACACCGTGCGTCGTTAAAATCGTATAATAGCTGATGCCACCCGGCAGTTCAAACTTGCCGGAACGGACGAGTGTTTGCAGTAGGCCGGCGAAGCCGCCTAATGCGAGAGCAACAAAAGCGACAACTAAATGCGCCAGCGCCAGTTTGGCGTCACGGCGATCGACTTTTTCCAATGATTGTACCATGTTACTCCACCACCCTAATGCGCGCCGTCATCATATGGTGGCCGGCGCCGCAATATTCATTGCAGAGAATCGTATATTCGCCGGGCTCATCAAACGTCGTCGTCAAACTGTTGACGTAGCCAGGTTCGACCATCATGTTGATGTTTGTTCCTGGAATTTGAAATCCATGGATCACATCCTTCGAGGTGACGTTAATCGTCACTTTCGCTCCTTTTGGAATCTCAATGGCATTTGGCGTAAAGGAAAACGCCGCGACAACAATGTTTAGTTCGTACTCGTTATTTCCTTTTTTGACAAGCCCGGGCTGATTGAATGGCGGGGTCGTGTCCACTTTCTCTGGATCGATCGTCGTCAAGCAGCTTGGCGGTTGCTGTCCGGCAGCGAAAGCGCTCACACCGACGACGGTTAAAAAGACAACGAGACAGCCGATGCCGAACGTCAGCCAAATTTTTTCGTACTTATGAATGTGCATATCCAATCCCTCCCTTGCCGCTTACAGGCGGTGTAAAAATAAAAAGTAGACGCTGACCCAGGCGAAAATGATGAAAAAGCCGAGCAAAAATACGGACGCCAGCGTGCCGCCGAGGGCCGGCTCTTTCTCTTTTTTTGTTTGCCGGATCGTCGCAGTCGGTTTTGTCCATTCTGGTTTTGCCATGTTGTATCCCTCCTCTTTTTTGAATTCATCCCCCATAACATCGGTGAGGCAGGCGCGCCAACCGGCGGATTTCCCTGCTTTGACACTATCATAACTGTAGGAAACTGTAGCAACAGTGACTTTTCTCACAAAAACAATGCGGGAAGTTTGAACAAATGGTGACGATTGTGAAAAATGTATGAACAAGATGGGAGAAAGAGGCGCTGCAACGAATGTTGGATTTGTGCCGAAAATTGCGGCCGTGGCGACGATCATTCCAGCCCCAGTGCTCGGCGGGGCGATGCTCGCTATGTTTGGCATGGTCATTGCCTATGGCGTAAAAATGTTAAGCCAAGTCGACTTGACGGTGCAAGAAAACTTGCTCATTATCGCCTGCTCGATCGGCGTGGGGCTCGGGGTGACGGCGGTGCCAGACTTGTTTGCTGAGCTGCCGGTCGGCCTCCGCATTTTGACCGACAGCGGCATCGTCACCGGCAGCATGACTGCCATCCTCTTAAACGCCGTCTTCCATCTCGGCAAGTCGAGAAAATCGGCTTCATGTCTCCCAACGTCGGCTTGGGAAACGAAGATGGTTTTTTTGTTGGCGTGTCGATTCATAGAGAAAAGAGTAGAAGATGGTGGAAGGGCGATGATATAATGGAAAGGGAAAAGGAGGTGAAACCGTGGACGAATGGGTGGTGCGCCTGTTTGACGAGCTGCGGCAAATGCGGGCGGAGATGGCAACGAAGGCCGACATCGCCCGAGCGAATGAGCGCATCGAGCGGTTTGAGCAGACGATGACTGCGGTGAAAAAAGACACGGCGCAGACGAACGAACGCATCGGGCAGCTGGAACAAACGGTGATGGCCATGCGGGGGGATGTGGCGTCGTTGGATGCGCGCATCGGGCGCATGGAAGAACGCGTCGAGCGCGTCGAGCAGACGATGGCGACGAAAGAAGACGTGGCGCAGACGAACGAACGCATCGGGCAGCTGGAACAAACGGTGATGGCCATGCGGGAGGATGTGGCGTCGTTGGATGCGCGCGTCGGGCGTATGGAAGAGCGCGTTGAGCGCATCGAGCAGACGATGGCGACGAAAGAAGATGTCGCCGAATTGCCGTTCATTCGGCAAGCCGTTGTGGAGACATTAGAGACGCTTCGAGACGTGTCAACGATCAAGCAAACTGTTGCCCAAATGCAGCAGAAAATCGATGAAATCGTCACCGGACAAGCTAGACAAGAGCTCGTTCTTCAATCCCTCGCGTTGCATCTGCTTGAGCATGAGAGCGAAATCCGCGCTTTGAAAGCGAAATAACGCTAAACATCTCAGTTAAAATCCTCGCTTGAGACGGTTGTTCTTTCTCAAAAGACAGGCCGGCTTTGTCCGCGCCTGTTTTTTGCGTGTCGCCGCTTTTCTTCTCTTTTTCCGGGTGCAAAGAGAAATCGAATGAGCGACCAGCCGTTTTAAAAAAATGAGGTGCACGGATGCCTTTTCGTCTGCATACCGTTTGCTTTCTTGCGCATTCTAAGCGAAAAGAGGAACAAACCGAGGTGTTTGTATGCCGACCCTTTTATCGATCGGCACGGCAAAGATGCCATATATCGTTTCCCAGGACGAAGTGAAGCGGCATGTCGCCGGTCTGTTTGCCGGACGCCTCGCGCGCGCCGAGCGGTTGCTGCAGGCATTTGACAACGGCGGCATCGGTACGCGCACGTTTGTTAAGCCGCTTGTTTGGTACAGCCAGCCACATGGCTTCGGGGAGAAAAATGAGGTGTACATCGACAGCGCCGTTCGCTACAGCGGCGAGGCGGCCAACAACTGTTTGCATAATGCTCCCGCCGGCCCGGTTCCGCATGAGGCGGTCGATGCGCTGTTTTACATCTCAACGACCGGTTTGTCCACGCCAAGCATCGAGGCGCGGCTGATGAACGTGCTGCCGTTTTCTCCTTCCGCCGTGCGGGTGCCGGTTTGGGGGCTCGGCTGTGCGGGCGGGGCAGCGGGCCTTGCTCGGGCGGCCGATTATTGCCGGGCGTTTCCGAAGGCGAAGGCGCTTGTGATTGCCGCTGAGTTTTGCAGTTTGACATTTCAGGCGAACGACTTATCAAAAAGCAATGTGATCGGCACATCGCTTTTTTCCGACGGTGTGGCCTGTGTGCTTGTCGCTGGCGATGAAGCAGCGCCAAACAGCGGCGCGCCGCGCATCATCGCCGCCCGGTCGGCGCTGATGCCCCGCTCGGAGGACGTGATGGGGTGGGATATTCGCGATGAAGGGTTGTTTGTCGTCTTTTCAAAAGACATTCCGTCGATCGTCCGCGCATGGCTGCGCCCCCAAGTGGAGT
The DNA here is from genome assembly GCF_014679505.1 of Geobacillus sp. 46C-IIa. Classification (GTDB taxonomy): domain Bacteria; phylum Bacillota; class Bacilli; order Bacillales; family Anoxybacillaceae; genus Geobacillus. The sequence goes on along the minus strand of NZ_CP061474.1, from coordinate 1,817,696 downwards.
TGTTTTTGCAGGAGAACGGGCTGAGGCTTCGCGACCTTCACTATTTTATCGCCCACCCGGGCGGGAAAAAGGTGATTGAAGCGTACGAAGAAGCGTTTGGGTTCGACATGGAACAGACAAAGGCTGCCAGAGAGGTGCTGGCCCGATATGGCAATATGTCGTCAGTCACCGTTTATTTTGTGCTGAAGGAAGTGATGCGGCAGCCGCTTGCGCCCGGGTATGGGCTGCTCGTCGCCCTCGGTCCCGGCTTTAGCGCCGAGATGGTGCTGCTCAAATGGGAGGGATGATGATGCGGTTTGCCTTCGTGTTTTTTGCGGTGGTCGGGATGCGTTTGTTTGAGCTTTGGCTTGCGAAACGGAACGAACGGTATGTGAAAGCGCTCGGAGCGAAAGAGGTGGGCGCCCGCCATTATCCGTGGATCGTGTCGCTGCATGTGCTCTTTCTTTTGTCGCTGGCTGTCGAGGCGCTTCGAAAAGGCGCCCGCCCGTCGCGGCGCTGGCCGCTTTTGTTTCCGCTCTTTCTCGCCGTCGAAGGGCTGCGCGCATGGACGATTTTGTCGCTTGGCTGTTTTTGGAATACGAAAATTTTGATCGTTCCCAACCGCCCGGTCGTGAAAAAAGGGCCATACCGGTGGATTCGTCATCCGAACTATGCGGTCGTTGTTTTGGAGATCGCGTTGCTGCCGCTTTTGTTTCAGGCGCCTATAACCGCGCTCGTATTTTCACTTCTTAACGCGCTTATGTTGTCCATTCGCATTACCGCTGAAGAGCAGGCGCTGTCGGCGTTTACCGATTATGAGGAAGCGTTTCAGGAGCGGCCACGTTTTTTGCCGCCGCTAAGAAGAAAAACAGCCGCGCGCATGTAAGGCTGCGTGAAAGAGCAGCGGCCGATCAGCGGCAACGGGCCGCAGGTCGTCTGTAATTTGGCGGCAGCGGCCGCACTTTTGCGGTTAATGCAAAAGGAAACAAGAATGTTTCTGATCAACTCCTTCTTGCCAAACGAACGGGCGGGATTTTTTTGTTTTTCTATTGGGAAACGGGACGAAATACAGTAAAATGAATGTAAACGATATTGACGGAAGCAAGGGGTTTTGGTCATGGGACATGTTGCGACTGCGCGGCCGTCATTGCGGCCGTGGCTGGCGAAAATGATCGAAATGTATGAGCAGCTTCGGGAAGCCAATGACAAAGAAAATGCCGACAAAGTGAAGCAGCTTATGGAAAAGACGGCGTCCGGAGAGCTTGTTGTCGCGTTTTGCGGCCATTTCTCCGCCGGTAAATCGAGTTTGATCAATGCGCTGCTCGGCGAGCCGCTATTGCCGTCGAGTCCGATCCCGACGAGCGCCAATCTTGTGAAAGTGAAGGCCGGCCGGGATTATGTGCGCGTTTTTTACCACCGCGATGCGCCGGTCGAGTACGAACCGCCGTATGATCCGGACCTTATCCGCGCGCAATGCCGGGACGGGGAGACGATCGAATGGATTGAAATCAGCCGCGAAACGGACGCCATTCCGCCGGGAGTTGCCATCTTGGACACGCCGGGCATCGACTCGACGGACGACGCCCACCGGCTGGCGACCGAGTCCGCGCTCCATTTAGCCGATGTCGTCTTTTATGTCATGGATTATAACCATGTACAGGCAGAATTAAACTTTCAATTTACGAAACAACTAACGGATGAAGGGAAAACCGTCTATTTGATCATCAACCAAATCGACAAACATCGGGAGGACGAGCTGCCGTTTGCTGCGTTTCGCGCCTCGGCGGTTGAGGCGTTCCGGCGATGGGGAGTCGAAGCGGCCCGCTTGTTTTTTCTCTCGTTAAAAGCGCCGGCCCATCCGCATAATGAATGGCATGAGCTATCGGCTTGTTTGCGCCGGTTGTTTGCGGACAAAGATGAATGGCTCGTCCGCGGCGCTGAAACCGGGTTAAAGCGAATCGCCGCCCGCCATCTCGAACAGCTTTGCGTCCGTCATGAGCCGCTGGAACAAGAGATGCGCATGCAGCTTCAGGAGCTCGGCGGCGCCGGGGATGAAGCGGCGGCCATGGAGGAGCTCAGACGGCTGGAAGCGGAGCTTGTCGATTGGCAAACGGCGCCGGCACGGGCTGAGGAGGCTTTTCGCGTCGAACTGGAGCGCGTGCTGCAAAACGCCTACTTGATGCCGTTTGAGACAAGAGCGCGGGCTGAAGCGTACTTGCAGGCGATGCGGCCCGATTTTAAAGTTGGATGGTGGTTTGCGAAGGCGAAAACAGAAGAGGAGCGCCAGCGGCGGCTCGATGCGTTTTACGAAAGCGTCAAAGCGCAAGCGGAGGCGCAAATCGAATGGCACGTCCGCCAGTTGCTTCTTCGGTTTGGAAATGAATGGAGCGCTGAGCGCGCTTGGCTTGGCAAGTGCCAGCAATGGACGGTGGGGTGGGAGAAAGGGCTGCTCGCCGGTCTCGTCAAACAAGGCGCGGATACAAGCGGTGCGGCGCTATTAAATTATACGGACGAGGTCGCTGCGGCGCTGAAAAAAGGTTACCGCGATTCGGCGCTCGCTTTGTTTGCGGAGCTCGCGGACCAAGTTGCCAAACAGGCAGCCGCTCACACGGAAGCATTGAGCAGCGAGCTTTCGAAGGCGCGCGAAAAAGCGGAGCTCATCAGCCGCCTCGCCCGCCTCAAAGCCGAGCGGGAAGAGCGCCAACGTGCGTTTAGGCAGCTGATCGCCGCCCCGGGCGATGCCGCAGCGCTTGATGAGAACCGCCTTGCCGCGCTGACCGCGCCGCCTGATTTCCGCAAGGCGCGCCATATGGAACCGGCAAAACAGCAAGCCGCAGCTGAGCCGGCAGCCGATCATGCCGCTAAAGAGCAAGCGCTCGGTCGGAGAGGGGGGGCGGCTGGCGGCGGAGTGGAGAACGAAAGAACGGGTGAATCCCGTACGCCGTCAGCCGGTGGAAAGCGGCGGAGTGAACAGGCCGCCGGCCGGCTTGATGAAGCGGCGGCTTACCTTGAACAAACGGATTTGTTGCGCCGTTTCGCCGCCCCGTTGCGCGACAAGGCGCGCCGGCTCCGTGAGCGCGCGTTTACGGTCGCTTTGTTTGGCGCTTTCAGCGCCGGCAAGTCATCGCTTGCCAACGCCTTGCTCGGCGCACCGCTTTTGCCGTCCTCGCCGAACCCGACGACCGCCGCCATCAGCAAAATCGCGCCGCCTGACAAAGAGCATCCGCACGGTACCGCGATCGTGAAAGTGAAAAGCGAACCGCAAATTTGGGCTGATGTGCAAGCATCGCTCAGCCAGTTCGGCCATGCGGCGAATACATGGGGGGAAGCGCTTCGCCTTTGCGCCCGCCTCGCCGAGTCTGGTGCCGAACATCCGGCGCAAAAGCCGCACGTCGCTTTTTTGGCGGCCGCTGCGGCCGGCTATGAGCGGATGTGCGGTCGATTTGGGGCAACGCTGCCGATCCGTTTCGAGGAGCTGGAAGGGTATGTGGCGGATGAAGCGGTGTCGTGTTTCTTAGATGAAGTCGTGCTGTATGCCGACTGTCCGCTCACCCGCCAAGGAGTGACGCTTGTCGATACGCCGGGAGTTGATTCGTTAAACGCCCGTCATACCGGAGTGGCGTTCCATTATATGAAGCATGCCGATGCGCTGCTGTTTGTGACATACTACAACCATGCGTTTTCGAAAGCGGACCGCGAGTTTTTGCTTCAGCTCGGGCGCGTCAAAGATGCGTTTGCCCTTGACAAAATGTTTTTCATCATCAATGCGGCCGATTTAGCCCAGTCGAAGGAAGAACTTGATGCTGTCGTCGCCTACATGAGCGGTGAGCTCGCCCGGTTTGGCATCCGCTTTCCGCGCCTTTATGCGCTCTCAAGCCGCATGGCGCTGGCGGAAAAAACAGGGGCGGAGCCCGGGCCGCGCGGCGTCTTGACGGACTCCGGCTTTCCTGCCTTTGAAGCAGACTTTTTCCGCTTCTTGACAGAGGAGCTGGCCGAGGTGGCGGTCGAGAGCGCCTACGCCGAGCTCGAGCGGGCGCATCAGACGGCGGCGGAATACGCGCGGGCCGCCGGGCAGAGCGAGGCGGAAAAAGCGGCGAAGCGGCGGGCGCTTGAGGCGGTCAAGGCCAAAATGCGCACCGTGCTCGCCGATGCTGGCGATGCTTACGGCCGACAAGCGCTCGGCCAAGAAGTCGACGAACTGCTTTATTATGTGAAACAGCGCGTCTTTTTCCGCCTGAATGACACGTTTAAAGAGGCGTTTAATCCGGCGGTGCTCCGCGACGACCAAGGCTCGGTGCGGCGGGCGCTTGAGCGTTGCCTCGATGAGCTGCTGGCGTCCGTTGGCTTTGATCTGGCGCAAGAGCTGCGGGCGACGAGCTTGCGGGTTGAGGCGTTTTTGCATAAACGGCTTGCCGAGCAGTTTGCCCGTCTGGGCAACGAACTTCGCCGCCTTGATGGGGCGCTCGCCCTCGTGCCGCCGGAGCCGTTCGCTTTTGCGGCGCCGGAGTTCGCCAACGCCCTTAGCGATGTAGATCGGGCGCGGTTTGCCAAGGCGCTTTCGCTCTATAAAAACGCAAAATCGTTTTTTGAGCGCGATGAGAAGCGGCGGATGAAAGAAGAGATTGAAGCAGCGCTCGTTGAGCCGGTTGATCGATATTTGGCCGAGCAAAAAGAGCGGCTCGTCTCCGCATACGCCAAGCAATACGAGGCTGCCGCCGCCGCGCTTGCCGCCGCGCTCGCCGACCAAGTCGACAGCTATATGGACGGTTTCATGGCGGCGCTCGCCGAAACGGCGGACTCCGAGGCGCTCGGCCGAATCGAAGCGGCGCTTTTCGGACTTCTTTCGAGAGAAGACCGGGAGGCGCGCCGATGAACCGGTTTCATGCTTGTGCGACATGCATCTACTACGGCATCGAAAAACGGGCCGACGGGCTGCACACGTATTGCCGCCGGCTTGGCTATGCGACGAAACCGAACTACCAGTTCAACTGTTGGACACCGAAACCGAACGTCCAGCGTTTGATGGAAAAAGAAGCAAGAAAGGACGAGAACCATTGAGTGAAGTGCATCAAGCGATTACCGCCCATGTACAAAAACAGCATGCCGTCTTGAAAAAGTTTGTCATGCTCGACGCCGAGCGCGAGCGGCATATCGAAGAAGCGGTCGAGCGGTGCCGCCGCGGCGAGCCGTTTACGGTCGAGCTGATCAACGAAGTGACGAAACAAATGAACGAGCTGGCTAAAGGCGGCCTCGTGCCGGCGCGCCGATACGTGACGCCGGAAATGGTGCGCGACTATGTGAGTCGGCTTGAAGGGAAGCGACCGTAACAGCAAGGAACATATAAGACGGCCATTAAGCTAGAGCCCATAGGGGTGGTGCCGACTGGCGCGCATGAATCCCGTGGGCAGGTTGATCGGCAGGCAAAACGAAAAGAGGGAGAAGAACATGGCGTCTCTTGTTTCCCACGAATGGCTGCACGCCCATTTGTCCGAGGAAAACATCTGCGTTCTTGATTGCCGGTTTTGGCTCGGTGCCCCGTCTAAAGGCGCGGCCGTTTACCAGGACGATCATATTCCCGGTGCGGTGTATATGGATTTGGAGCGCGATTTGTCCGGTCCGGTGGCGGAGCATGGCGGACGTCATCCGCTGCCATCGGCCGCTCAAGCAGCAGCCGTGTTTGGCCGCGCCGGCATCGATGAAACGGTGACGGTCATCGTCTACGATGATCAAGATGGGGCGATGGCCGCGCGCTGTTGGTGGCTGCTTCGCTATTTCGGCCATGAGCGCGTTTACGTGTTAGACGGCAATTACAGCGAATGGAAAAGGAAAGGGCGCCCGGTGACGGACGCTATTCCTGCGGTAGCGCCGCGGCGGTTTCAGCCGCGGCCCGACCGGTCATGGCTCGCAACGGTCGACGAGGTGCGCGCCGCTGTGCGCGACCGCTCGGCCGTGCTCATCGATTCGCGCGAGTGGAAGCGGTACATCGGTTTGGAAGAACCGATCGACCGCCGTCCCGGCCGCATTCCGGGAGCGGTGCACCGGTTTTGGAAAGATGGGGTGGAAGAAGGCGGCTACTGGAAACGCGCAACCGATCAAGCGGCGCGATTCGCCGACCTTGACCGCGGGACGCCGTTGATCGTCTACTGCGGCTCCGGCGTCACCGCCTGTCCGAACGTGCTCGCCTTAAAAGAAGCCGGCTACCGAAATGTCCGGCTGTATGTCGGCAGTTTCAGCGATTGGATTTCCTACTTGGATCATCCGGTCGAAACGGGCGATCCATCATCTTCTGCATAGGTGTTTTCTAAACGTCTAGCTACGAGCGCTTTGGCCTGTGCATAGTTTTTCTCCGGCGGGCGATACTATGCGTGAACCGACTGAACAAGAGGAGGAGAGCGCATGGGCCGGACAAAGCTCGGCAATGCTAATGCCCAACGGAACAACAATGCGAAAAAGAAAAACGGCTTTAACGAATGGACGAGCGAATTCGCTTCCTACGCTGAAGTGGAAGCGGAAAAAATGAAAAATGACCATAAGAACATCCGGTAACGACGAGGGCGCGCCCCTCGTTTTTTTGTCGTGAGCAGCAGCGTTGGCAAAGACAAACGTATGTGCTATAATCATGGACAGAACGGCAAAGGGCGCTGGACGCGAAGCGGGGCGCTGGCCGGCAGGGAGGGAAGAAGGTGCGAAAATGGTTGGTCGTTCTTTTGTTTTTAGCCGTCACCGGATACGGCCTTTGGGATGCGATGGCCGCCGAGAAACCGAATGAGACAAGCGAAACCGAAATCGGCCCGGAAATCGGCCATGCAGCCCCCGACTTGACGCTGCCGACGCTTGGCGGCGAGCCGGTCAAGCTCTCCGATTTGCGCGGCAAGGCGGTCGTCCTTAACTTTTGGACGTCATGGTGCCCGCCGTGCAAAAAGGAAATGCCGGAGCTTGAGAAGTTTTACAAACAGCATGGCCGTGAAGTTGCGTTGCTCGCTGTCCATCTGACCACACAAGATACGCTCGATAACGCGGAGCGATTTGTGAAAAGCGAGAAGCTGACGCTGCCGGTCGCTTTCGATGTCCGCGGCGAGGCGCTCCATCAATATCGGGTTCAAACGATTCCAACGACTTATATCATCGACCCGAACGGCGTCATCCGGCAAAAAATCGTCGGTCCGGTGACCGCCGCTCAGCTCGAGAAAGAAACAGCGCTCTTTCGTTAACTATCAGCTGGTTTTAGCGAAAGGGCTTTTTTCTTGATTCGTTATTTTTCGAAAAGTTGTCATAATTTTTATCTTTTTTGGGCATGAATAGGATTACAATAAAAATGAGGGGAGGTTGGAGCGATGAGACGATCCCGCAAAATGACTCTCCAAGAATTGATCAGCGAGAATAAGCGACAATTGTTAAATGACCGGGAAGCGCTCGAAAAGATCGAGAAAAAGCTGGAAGAGCGGATGCTCAAGAAAGCAGAATAACCCATGCATAGCGGTCCTCCGGGCGGACAGACTAGATGGCGAGGAGGCGAAGATGATGAGCAATCCGAAAGGAAGCCGCAAACATTTTGTGCCGAACCATATCGGAACACAGCCTCGCGCCGCCGGGGGAAACAAAGGCAAACAAATGCAAGACCAGTCCGGCCAGCACGCCCAAGTCATCCAAACGAAGGGTGAATGAACCGAAACTCGCGTGAAGGAGGAAGCGTCATGCCACGTCCGAAACCGGATGACCGCAGCGACAACGTTGAAAAGTTGCAAGATATGGTGCAAAATACAATTGAAAACATCGAAAAAGCCGAAGAAACAATGCAGTTTGCTTCCCCCGAAGAGCGGGAGCAAATTCGCGAGAAAAATCGCCGCCGCGAAGAAGCGATTGCCGCCATGCGCGCGGAAATTAAGGATGAAGCGGCTGCGCGTGAACACGGCTACCAATAAACGAAGCTGCCCGAATCGGGGCGGCTTCATTTTTTTCTTGCCGCTTGAGCGAGCCAACGGACGAGTGGTAACATAAAGAGGAGGCCCGGCAAAAAATGGAGGGAGAACGAACGTGAAAGTAGCAGAAAAACAAATCGAGGTGCGCTATGCGGAAACGGACCAGATGGGCGTCGTGTACCATGCGAACTACTTAGTTTGGATGGAAGTGGGGCGCACGGAGTTAATCAAACAGCTTGGCTTCCATTACGCCGAGATGGAGAAAGAGGGCGTCATTTCGCCGGTCATCGACTTGCAAGTGTCGTACAAAAAACCGCTTCACTACGGGGAGACGGCGACCGTCCGCACATGGATCGACGCTTATGACGGCATCCGTGTCACGTATGGATACGAAATTCTCGCCCCGGACGGCGAAGTGGCGGTGACCGGCAAGTCGCAGCACGTTTGCGTCAAGCGCGAGACGTTTCGGCCGATCGTCATTCGCAAATATTTTCCCGATTGGCACGAAGCATACGAGCGGGCGAAACGGTAAAGGGGATCGGTGCGATGGCGTTTGGCATCCGCCGGCATGAACTCGCGGCGTGGAAAGAGAAAGTAAAGCGCGGGGAAATCGCCTTTTTGACCCATTATTGGTATGACGAACGGTTTCCGCATTGCACGACGGTGACGAAAGTCGGCTGCGGCGACATCGATAAGCTGGCCGCTTGGGGGCGGCAATACGGGCTGAAAGAAGAGTGGATCGACCGGCGCAACGAGTTTCCGCACTTTGATTTGCTCGGTGAGACGCAAGCGCGCATTTTGCGGCAAGAAGGGCGGCTTGATGAGCTGGAACGGTTTACGAAACGGGGGAAGAAGGGATCATGATCGATTTGACAGCTGTGAAAGAAATGGCGAAACATACGTTAATTGATACGCTTGGCATCGAACTGGTCGAGCTCGGCGAAGGACGTGTCGTGGCAACGATGCCGGTCGACCGGCGCACGCACCAGCCGGCCGGGCTCCTGCATGGCGGCGCCTCGGTCGCGCTCGCTGAAACGGTGGCGAGCATCGGCGCGTATGCGCTTGTCGATCCGCAAACAGAAAACGTCGTTGGATTGGAAATTAATGCAAACCATATTCGCGCTGTCCGCAGCGGAACGGTGACGGCAACGGGAACAGTGCTGCACCGCGGCCGGACGACGATGGTGTGGGATATACGCATCACTGATGAACAAGGGCAGCTCGTCTGCGTCTCCCGCTGCACGATCGCCATCATTCGAAAAAGCTAGCGCCAAGGCTAGCTTTTTCGCCGTTTATTGGAGCAAAAATATCGGTTCATCGCCTTTTTCGTCCAAATCGATCGTCAAATCGCGCCCGTCAAAATACCATTGGTCGCTGTCTTCGACAAAAAAGGTCACGCCATCAACCGTCGTCTGCGCCGCTGGCTCTCCTGCCGGCTCGTCTTTCGCCATGCCGAGCGAAAACCCTTTTTGCACGGTGCTGCATCCCCCGTAGCGGGCGAAAAAGCGAATCGCATCGCCTGGCTTCAGTCCGAGCTCCCGCTTGTACCAATCAAACGCTTTTTTCGTGATCACAATGTTCATGGCTTCCCCTCCTCACTTGTTTATTATAAGCGAATAGGCGGCGGCCGGTAAAATGATTGTGTGAACATTGGCTGACAATGTTAGGATCAAACACTTTCCACAAAGTGGCGGCCTCTTGCCTTCATTCGCCCGAGTAAAATAGCGGATGGCGGCAAACAGTAATAGCGAAGGAGGTGAGGGCGGTGAATAAAAAACGGCCATTTGCGCTAAGCTACGAATCCGACGGGGTGATGGGGAAGAAAAACAGCAAAAAACATCCGCACCGCTCGGAACGACAACCAACCGGCAAACAAGCGCCCGATTTTTTCAACACGACGCCATCAAGTGAATAAGGCGGCCGGAACAGCAATGGTTTTTGATGAATAAAGTAGCCAGTAGGCTGCTTTTTTTCATGGCAGCTACTATACAAACGGGCCGGTCCGCGCTATCATTATTTGAGGGATATTTTTTGAAAGGAGTGGCGTTTTCGTATATGAGTAGTTCAAGCTCGAACGAACCGGAACCCGAATATAGCGGGGAACGCGGCCTGTTCCTTTTCTCGCCCGCTGCTCATCATACGAAAACGGGCTCCGGGCGGAAAGGAAGAGACGCCGCCTTCCTCGCGTGAAAAGGAGGAAGGATGCCAGATGATGAAAATGTATTTGTCCGATGCCAGCGGCAAAATGCGGGAAATTGACCAGATTGAAAACGGCTGCTGGATCAACCTCGTCGCCCCGACGGAGGATGAAATTCGTTACATCGCCCACCATTTGGACATTCCGATCGACTCGATCAAAGATGCACTTGACGACGAAGAGCGGTCGCGCATCGAAAAAGAGGATAACCATGTGTTGATGATCGTCGACATCCCGATCGTCGCCCATGACGAAGTCGACGGCCCGATGTACGAAACGATTCCGATTGGCATGATTATTACGAATACGTGCTTTATCACCGTCTGTTTGCAAGAAAATCCGATTTTTGAGGAATTTTCAAAAAACAAGATCAAAAACTTTTACACGTTTATGAAAACGCGGTTCGCCTTGCAAATGCTCTACATGATTTCGACGTATTATTTGCGCTATTTGAAGCAAATCAACCGACGGACGAGCGAAATCGAAAAAGAGCTGCACCAGTCGATGAAAAACAAGGAGCTGTTTTCGCTTCTTAGCATGGAAAAAAGCTTAGTGTATTTTATGACGTCGCTGAAAGCGAACAATATCGTCATGGAGCGGCTCATGCGCCTAAACTATTTGCGCATGTACGAAGATGACCAAGATTTGTTGCAAGATGTCATCATTGAAAACAAGCAGGCGATCGAAATGGCGGAAGTATACAGCAGCATTTTAAGCAGCATGATGGATGCGTTCGCTTCGGTCATCTCGAACAATTTAAACATCGTGATGAAATTTTTGACCGCCATTACGATCATCATTTCGCTGCCAACGATGGTGGCGAGTTTTTACGGCATGAACGTGCCAATTCCGTTCCAGCACTCCCCGTACGCCTTTGCCGTGGCTATGGTGCTTGCCGGTTCGCTGTCGGCGGCGACCGCGTACATCTTTTGGAAAAAACGATATTTTTGACGGTCGAACGGATTCTCGTCAGCAAACACGTGTTTCGGCTGGCAATATGAACGGCTGCCCTGTCATTGGGGCAGCCGTTTTTGCTTGCGGGCCGCGACGCCGCCGGAGAGGATAAACTTCATTGCCTCTTCCGGCGAGATGTCAATGACTTCGACCTGCTCTTTCGGGACGAGAAGGGTAAGCCCGGCGACTTGAAACGTCTGTGGAATATAGACAGCCACATAATCGGCAAGCGGATCGTGCCAGGCGCCGACATCGTCCATTGTAATAAAACCGAGGCATTTCCAGCCGCTCTCGGGCACCGTAACGAGCACGACTTGCGAAAATGACCGTTTTTCCCCGACAAAGGAAGCGATCGTATCTTTAGCGACCGAATAAACGGTCTTCATCAAAGGAATGCTTTCAAGCAACCGATCGACAAGCCGAATGAGGCGGCCGCTCACATATTGCGTCGACAGCCAGCCGCACACCGTGATGAGCGCAACCGTGGCGAGCAAGCCAAGGCCGGGGATGTAGCGGCCATCTAAATACGGGCGGACGTACTGGCCAAGCAGCCCGTCCAACAAAGCGAACACTTTGTAGCACACATAGACCGCCAACAAAATCGGCACGATCGTCAGCATGCCGTTTACAAAATTTTTTACAAAAAAGCGCATCCGTTCTCCTCCCTTTCCTTATGTCTTCTCTCACCATACCAATTTTTTTCGTTTTGCACAACTAGCAATAAAATCGAACGTTCATGACCATTTTTGCATTAAAAGTTCGTATTTTTTCTTGACGAATCAACGAATGTCTCGTATACTTCCGAATGGAATAGAAGAAATGGGGGATGGCACAATGACCAATCATTACGATGTGATTGTGGTCGGCGCCGGGCCGGCCGGTATTTTCACCTGTTACGAACTGACGCTCAAACTGCCCGGAGCGAACGTGCTCCTGATTGACAAAGGGCATGATATATATCGGCGCAACTGTCCGATTTTACAGAAAAAAATTGAGAAATGCCCGCCGCCGGCCGGCAAAAAAGATTACGCCGGCTGTGTGCCCGCCTGTTCGATTACGAACGGCTTCGGCGGGGCTGGGGCGTATTCGGATGGCAAGTTCAACATCACGAGCGAATTCGGCGGCTGGATGACCGATTATTTGCCGGCCTCAACCGTGCTTGAACTCATCCGTTATGTGGATGAAATCAACTTAAAACACGGGGCGACGACGTCGATTACCGATCCGATGACAGACAAAGTGAAAGAGATCGAGCGGCGCGCTTATGCCGCTGGGCTGAAGCTGCTGCGGGCTTATGTCCGCCATTTAGGAACAGAGCAAAACTTAGCGATTTTACAAAGCATTTTTGAATATTTGCGCGAGCGGATTGCGATGCGCTTTCAAACAGAAGTGGATGATATCGTGACGGAACGGACGGAAGGCGGCCATGAAGTGAAAGGGGTCATGCTGAAAAACGGTGAAACGTTGACGGCGGAAAAAGTCGTCATCGCCCCGGGGCGCGACGGCTCGGTCTGGCTGAACAAAGTGTTGCGCAAGCGCCGTCTGCGGATGATTAACAACCAAGTTGATATCGGGGTGCGCGTCGAAACGTCGAACATTGTGATGCAGGAAATTAACGAGCATTTATATGAAGGAAAATTTATTTTCAACACGTCAGTGGGGACGCAAGTGCGGACGTTTTGCAGCAATCCGTCCGGGCATGTGGTCGTCGAAAACCATTCCGGGATTATGCTTGCCAACGGCCATGCGTACAAAGATCCGAAGCTCGGCAGCGACAACACAAACTTTGCGCTCCTTGTCTCGCATAAATTTTCTGATCCGTTTGATAAGCCGAACGAATACGCCCGTGACATTTCCCGGCTGGCGAACGCCTTGTCTAACGGCGGCATCATCGTGCAAAAATACGGCGACATTTTAAAAGGGCGGCGATCGACGGAGAAACGGATCAAGGAAGGGTTTATTGAACCGACGTTAAAAGAAGCGGTGCCGGGCGATTTAGGCCTTGTCCTGCCGTACAACACGATGAAAAGTTTAATCGAAATGACAGAAGCGCTCAATCATGTCACTCCGGGGCTCGCGTCTGAGCATACGCTGTTTTACGGCGTTGAGGCGAAGTTTTATTCAGCGCGGCCAAAACTGAACGATCGGTTTGAAACGGAAATCGCCGGGCTGTATGTCGGCGGCGACGGCGCCGGCATTACGCGCGGCCTCGCTCAGGCGAGCGCTTGCGGCGTTTGGATCGCCCGCGACATCGTTGAAAAATTGACGCGCTAAGTAAAGGAAACCGGACGGGCTGTCCAAAAAAACGACGGCCTGTTTTTTGCGCTGGCTGAGGGCGGAGTTCACAACACTAAGGTTGTTGCTGTTTGGCTGCTGCGCATATTAGTAAACCGATAATAAAAATAAGTTGACAATCATTCGGCCCGTTCGTTACGATAAATGTAATGATGGGAAAGGGGAGAGGAAAAATGGCCAACTGGTTGTCGTTAGCCGAACAAGTGATTGAAGGGTACGAACTGGCTGATGAAGAGGCGTTGGCGATGCTCGACTGTCCGGACGAGGAGTTGCTCCTTCTTTTGCAAGGGGCATACCGGATCCGCTCAACTTATTATGGCAATAAGGTGAAATTGAACATGATCATTAACGCCAAATCCGGCCTTTGCCCGGAAAACTGCGGCTACTGTTCGCAGTCCGCCGTGTCGACGGCACCAGTGAAGACGTATAAAATGATCGATAAAGAGACGCTGTTGCGCGGGGCCGAAGAAGCGCACCGTTTGCGCATCGGAACGTATTGCATCGTCGCGAGCGGCCGCGGGCCGAGCGATAAGGAAGTAGACGCGGTCGTTTCCGCTGTCAAAGAAATTAAGGAACGGTTCGGGCTGAAAGTGTGCGCCTGCCTTGGGTTGCTAAAACCGGAGCAAGCTGCGCGGCTGAAAGAGGCGGGGGTGGACCGCTACAATCATAATATTAACACGTCGAAACAACACCATCCGCATATTACGACGTCCCATACATATGATGATCGGGTGCGGACGGTCGAAACGGTGAAGGAAGCGGGGCTTTCGCCGTGCTCGGGCGTCATTATCGGCATGAAAGAAACGAGGCAGGATGTTGTCAATATGGCGCGCAGCCTGCGGGCGCTCGATGCCGATTCGATTCCCGTCAACTTTTTGCATGCGATCGACGGGACGCCGCTCGCCGGAACGAATGAATTGAATCCGCGCTATTGCTTAAAAGTATTGGCGCTGTTCCGTTATATGAACCCGACAAAAGAAATTCGCATCGCCGGCGGACGAGAAGTGAATTTGCGCTCGCTTCAGCCGCTCGGGTTGTATGTTGCCAACTCCATTTTCGTCGGCGATTATTTAACAACTGCCGGGCAGGAAAAGTCGGCCGATTACAGGATGCTCGAAGACCTTGGGTTTGAGATCGAGTTTGCTCCGGCGCCGCAAGCCGGCGCTGTATAACGGTTGAGGGGTGGCCTCAAAGGCCGCTTTTCCTTAGGAAAGATGGAAGGTACGGTATTACCGAAGTGTTCAGCGCGTATCTAGCAACGGATAAGGGTGTCCCGGCTGCTTTCGGGGCACTCTTTTTCATGCGCGCCGCTCGAGGTGGTGACAGGCGGAGGCGGCATGCCGGGAGTGGCGGCCGATGCGCGGGGGCTTTATGATCGAAGGCAGCCCGATTAGTGGGGGAGGCTAGGATATTCGCGCTTCTTCGCTCGTATTACGGAAAGGATGGTTGCATTTGGATTCATGAAAGTCTTCTATCTTTGGCATGAAAAGCAGGCTTAGCGCGTACGATGGCAATACAAGCGGCGAAAAAAGGCTTCACAAACATGAAAAAGCTCATTATAATAGCAACAAAGAGAAAGGAAGAGGATGGGGAAGCATGGCAAGATCGTTTTACCGCTATTTATTGCGCTTCCGCCACGGGCGTGAAGAAGACCCAGTCGTGCGGTTTGCGAACGGGGCGTATGACGACCACAGCTTTCCGAAAGGATCGGCGGATTATGAAGAATTAAGCGGCTATTTGGAGTTACACGGCGACTATTTGGAAAGCATGGTCATTTTTGATGAACTGTGGGAGCAGTTTTTGCACGAAGCGTAACTAGGAAAGCGCTCCTGTTTTGTATATTGGTAGCGCTTTCAAACCGCTTTTTCCGCGCTGGCAAAGGTGTCCACCCTTTCATGCATGCATATACTATACTAACCATTTGTTCAAAAGGGTGGGAGATGCCGATGAGCGCGCCGAAACGCCCGAAATTTTCCGTCGGCGATATCGTTGTCAACACATTGTACGGAACGGTCGGAACCGTTACCGATATCCAACAAATTGACGGCACGTTTTTATACGAAATTAACCATGGCCACAGTTTGTTTACCGAGCAGGCACTCGTTTTATTGTCTGAGTTTACAGGCGATTTATGGATCGCTGAGGAAATTGAAATTGAGCTGCCGTTTTTCCTTGGTGAAATTGTCCGCGTCCGCGATTATGGCGGCCATTTGTTCAAAGTCGTCGGGGTGCGGACGGAAATTTACCGCTACTACGGGGAAGGATGGGAAGAGACGATTTATGAATTGAAGCGGCTGACGGACGGCTGGGAAATTGAAGTTCATCTTGAAGACATTATTCCGCTTGCCGACGGGGAGGAAACGTTCGTCACGCTCGTGCAGGACATTGTGATCGCCACACCGATGAACGCGTCGCTTTTGCTGCCGCCGGCTCATGGCGAAAACAGCGGACCGTCGGTCGACGAGCTGCTCGATATGTACAACGACTATAAAGCGCTGTATGAATGGTTTGGCGATGATCAATATAAACGGATGATGGAAACGGTTGTTCAGCGTTTACAAGCGATCGTCAATCACCATAATAGAAATTGACAAAGAATAAAGAGAAAATATGGAATGCCGGCGAAGATGACGAGCGCAGCCAGCCCGTTGACAACTGTTTCCATCATTTTATCCAATGCAGTCAGCTTGTCCATTTCGTTCCGCCCTCCGTATGTTTGTTTTGTTTAGTACATATGTATGGGGAAGACGGAAAAAGTAGTACAACATGATTTTTGACATAAAACGGAAGGCGGCGACATACAACATTACAAAGGGGGCGAGATGCGGTGAAGGAAATTGAAGTGATTATTGATACGGAGGAAATCGCCGAGTTTTTTTACCAAGAACTCATTCGCCGCGGCTTTGTGCCGACGCAGGAGGAGCTTGAGGAGCTCGCTGATATTACGTTTGACTATTTGCTAGAAAAATGCATTATCGATGAAGAAATTGATGCCGACGACGAGTAACCCTCGTCGTTTTTATGATGTTCGAGGCGGGGGGAGACGCCCGCCGGCTTGGCCGCCGCGATGGCGGCCGCTTTCATCATGGCCAAATGCCGCTTGTAACGGTCTGTCATTTCGCCCGAGGCCGGCAGCGGAAGCGTTTCAAGCGCCCGCATGATCTTGTCATCAGTGAACCAGTCGCGCCGGTCGCCAAAAGAGTGCGCAAGATCCGGCCAGGCGGCCTCGAGACGAGGACTGTACAGGCGGCGTCCATCATATGTTGCGGCAAACGTTTGCGGCCAATAGTCGGCGCGCGAGCCGCTATGGGGAACGCAGCGGGCAAAGCGGTAGGCGCGGCGAAACAGGCGCGGGTCAAACAGCAGCAAACTGTACAGCGTTTTGCCGATGTGAATGCGGTGATAAACATCAGCAAAATCGCGCACAGTCGTTCCAACTAAAGGGCCGCTGCGGCCGCGGGCTAGAGGGATGAGCACATCATTGAACCCGAGCCATTGCTCGGCGATAAACGGCCAGCTCGACAGCACGCGGGCGCGGAAAAACGGGTGTTCAATGACGCGAAGCTGGATGTACTGCTGTTCGTTAATAATTAAGGCGACGGTAAGCAGCGCGGCGTCGCCCGTTTCCCAAAAATGTTCCCAAAGCGGCTTCATAAACGAAGAGACGGAGAAAAACGGCAGCAAATGAAACAGCGGCGCTCCTTGACGCTTGCTTTCCTCATACAACAAAAGCTGCGGATAAGCGTCGTGAAAAATGAGCGCATTGGCTCGCTCCAAAAACAAAAAGAGCGGTGCGACCGTTTCTTTTGGCAACAACAACGGGAGGAGGCCGCCGCGCAAGTCGGTCATGTTCCAGCCACCGTTACGCGAGACGAGGTGAGCCAAAAACGCCCAGTGCATTTCCAAGTGGCGCTCGAAAAACGCCAAATAGGCCGCCGTACGCGTGACGTTGTTGCGGTTATGTTCCGCTGTTTTCTGCCGGATGGCGTCGACGATGGCTGCTTCCTCGGCACTGAGTTGCCTAGGCGGCGAAGAGGAAAGACGGGCGGTCATCATGCGGCGGAGCAAGTCGGCATCGGCGAGGCGAACCGGGTGGCGGTATAAAAAAGAGCGGTACGCGTATTGGAGCGGGCGGCGCAATAAGGCGAGCAGACGAGTCGGCATCCAGTGTCCCTCCTTGCATAGATCGCGGATTTTGTCAAAAGACTGCGACCGCTTCGACAAAAGGTGCGCCGTTTTGCCGAAGGAATCGACAAACGCAATCACTAATAGTATAGGATACAGACGGTCGATTATCAGGGGAAGGGAGAGGAAAACAATGGTTCGTTTATGGGGGAAAAAGATGTGGATGGCAAAACGCGCTTATGAAGCGGCCATTTTTCAAACGCCTCGCTTCGGGGAAACGAGAGGCTATCGTCAAGTATGCCGGCTTACGGTGACGGCGGCTGATCACCACGAGGCGCTGTCGATCTTGTACCGAATGTTTAACGTGGCGGATTTGATGCCGAAAAACTGCCAGGCCCGGTTTATGGGGACGGGCGATATTGTGCTCATCGATGAAGGACGGAAAGGACAGACGTATTACCGCCTCTGCCCGGATGGCTGGCAACCGGTGGAGCGCCAGCGTGTTTGTTGACGGAATATTCAAAAATATAATCGCGCGTTGATGGCTGATGGTGGTATAATAAAAGAAAAAATGCCGAATAAAGCCTGGCGGTTTAGGGAACGGATAAGAAAGGAAAGGGGGCGGATTCGGTGGAAAATCACAGCCAGCGCCGCGATGCGCCGACGGTGGCGCCAGGAATTGATGATGACGAGGAGCTGAACGAAAAAGCAACGAAAGAAGAAATCGAACGCGGAGACTATACGAGAGTCGTCACGCTTGCTTGGGACGAAGTCGAACCGTCGGAACCGCGATAGAAACCCTTGTGTGGCACAAGGGTTTCTACGATTAATTATGATTCGGGGTTATCGTGATGGCCTGGACCGTTTTTCCGGCCGCCGGCGGCGGAATATTCTTTGGCGTGCGCCGCGTCTTCGGCGATCAACGCCTCTTTTGGAATATGGTTATTCTTTTTCTGCCCGTTGATGCGGTTGCGGTGTTTTTTGCCCATCGTTTTCCCTCCTTGAACCGTTGTCGTCGTTAGTGTATGCGGCAAAAGGGGGGTTCATCGGCGGAAAATGTTTGCAAGCGGCCTTAGACGGGCGGGGCTGAATAAAAGAGAAGAGATGTGGGAAGGGGACGAAACGATGGCCGCACTTGCGTTGTCGCTGCTTTTATGTGTTGTCTTGATCGCCGCGTCGCTTTGGATCAAAGGGCAGGTCGAGCGGTTTTTGTTCCGTTGGAGAAGCATTCCTCTTCTCCACGCCGCCAATATCGTCGCCGTTGTTGCCATCGTGGCTGTTACGTACTATCGGCTTGGCGGCATTGACGTTTACTTGCGCGACTTGGCCGATATCAGCGGATTTTGGTACGTTTTCGCCGGAGCGATGCAGCTGATTTTGCCGCTGTATTTGCTCGCTTGCTGGCTGCTCGCTAGGCGGCGCAGGCGCGAGAAGAAATATACGCGCAGCAAAGATAAAAAAGTGCTGTATATCAACGAAAGGTATTTGGCGCGCCGCCACCGCGACGATTACCGTTCCAAAACGTCATAAAAGGGAGAGCAGTTCTCCCTTAAAATTTTGTCTTTTCTTTTTTTGACGTCGACGGTTGGTTGTTTGCTTTTGACGACGGATTTGTTTTATTGGCGTATTCCACCGCCTGCTCCAGTTTCTTTTTCACCGTCTTTCCTCCTTTCCCGCCAAGTGGGCACGAATAGTATACCCGCTCGCTGCCCTAGCTACTCGAGACGAGACTGCCATTTTCCGCAAACATATGATATGATAAACAAGAGTCTGACTTGATCATGATCGTTTGAACAGAAGGAGGAATCGCATTGAGCGTACATATCGGAGCAAAACCAGGGGAGATTGCCGAGCGCATTTTGCTGCCGGGCGATCCGCTGCGTGCCAAATATATTGCTGAGACGTTTTTAGAAGGAGCAGCATGCTACAACGAAGTGCGCGGCATGCTTGGTTTTACCGGAACGTATAAAGGGCACCGCATTTCCGTACAAGGAACCGGGATGGGTGTGCCATCCATTTCAATTTATGTCAATGAATTAATTCGAAGTTATGGAGTAAAGACGCTCATCCGTGTCGGAACGTGTGGAGCGATTCAGCCGGATGTGCGCGTGCGCGACGTCATTTTGGCGATGAGCGCATCGACGGATTCGAACATGAACCGGCTCATTTTCCGCGGCCGCGATTACGCGCCGACGGCTGATTTCCACTTGCTGCGGACGGCGTATGACGTTGGCGTGGAAAAAGGGCTGGCGCTCAAAGTCGGCAACGTCTTTACGGCAGATCTGTTTTATAACGATGAGCCGAACTGGGAAACGTGGACTCGCTACGGCGTGTTGGCTGTCGAAATGGAAACGGCGGCGCTCTATACGCTGGCGGCGAAATTCGGCTGCCGGGCGTTGTCTGTGCTGACCGTGAGCGATCATATTGTCACCGGGGAAGAGACGACGGCCGAAGAACGGCAAACGACGTTTAACGAGATGATCGAAGTGGCGCTTGAAGCGGCGATCCGCAGCGGTGTGTAACGACTTGCTAGGAAACGGAAAAGGGGAAGACGAATGAAGCAGCGATGGCAAGCGGCAATGCTGGCGTGCCTATTGCTCGCCGGCTGCCAAACAGGAGAAAGCGGCGACCGCAGCCCAGCCGGCCCATCCGGGCAGCCTCCGGAAAGCGCGGTGCAGCCCGGAGGCGGTGAAGCGGGCAAAACAGACGACCGTCCGGTTGACCCCGACTTGCAGCTTGAGGAGAAATATTGGAACGTCATCAAGGTGCAAAATGGGCAAAAAGTGATCATGAATCCGGACAACATTTTAGTGCTCGTCAATAAAGAACAGTCGCTTCCGCCCGGCTATAAGCCGGCCGACTTAGTCGTGCCGCGCGTGCCGTTTTCTTTTGATGACCCGAAGGCAGAAAAGCGGCATATGCGGGCTGAGGCGGCTGCGGCGCTTGAAGAGATGTTTGCCGCTGCCCGCCGCGACGGCATTGAGCTTGTGGCCGTCTCTGCTTATCGGTCGTATGAGCGGCAACAAGTGATTTTTGCCGAAGAAGTGCGGCAAAAAGGGGAAGAAAAAGCCGTTCAAGTGGTCGCTCATCCGGGGCAAAGCGAGCACCAAACCGGGCTTGCGGTCGACATTAGCAGCCGCTCGGCCGGCTATCAGCTGACGGAGGCGTTCGGAGCGACAAAAGAAGGGCAATGGGTTGCCGCCCATGCGCACGAGTACGGGTTCATCATCCGCTACCCGAAAGGAAAGGAAGCGGTGACCGGATACAAGTATGAGCCGTGGCACCTTCGCTATGTCGGACGGAAGGCGGCCGCAGTGATCAAAGAGCGCGGCTTGACGCTTGAAGAATATTTTCAAACAGTAAAAAAAGTGTAAGCAGAACTAGAAGGCCGGTGAAAAACGGCTGTCACGAGCAAATCAGCGGCATTTCGCCAAAAAAGAAGGCTGATTTCTCAAGGTTTTTCTAATTGAGAAACAGCTGGAACTAGCAGTATTTTGTACGAAATCACCAGCCTCCTAGAGCTCAAAAAGTTTTGACGGGGGTGTCCCAAAAGCAGTGGGGCCCCTTTTTTTCATTGCCGTATACACGATGAACGTTTCCTGCAGGACAACATTTTATGCCTCTCATGGAGAAAGGCGTCCTTTTAGGCCAGCTGCGCTGTTCACTGACTCGAAAGAGGACATCCTTATTTTGTTTGGCGCGGCGGCGATGGCTGCATGAAGGTTATGTTTCGCACCAAAAGACGCAATAGCCGAGCCGGTCGCCGAATTGCGCCGTCAGCTGTTGATGCGTCTGCCACATATTGGCCATCTCCGGCGTCGAAGGAAAGGCGATGATGAGCGGCGCCCCTTGGATCGGCGCTTCCGCCGCGGCTGTGTAGGAAAAATGGCGGCAGCAGAATCCGCTTTGTTCAAGCGTCCCTTTCCACTCGGCCGGTGTCATCAGCTGCCGGAAGCCATAAAAGGCGGCGATTCGCTGCTGCGCGGCGGCGGTTAACCGCTCATGGCATGCTTCGATGCCGATGAACGTGCCGCCTTTTTTGAGCACCCGGCGAATTTCGGCGAGCGCTTTCGGCAGTGAAACGAAGGAGAGCACCGACTCGGAAAGCGCGAGGTCAAACGTTTCTACGGGAAACGGCAGCGCTTCGACCGAAGCGCGGTGCAGACGAACCGGAACAGCCATGGCGGCAAAGCGCTGCTTCGCTTTAGCGATCATTGTTGGATGGAGATCGATCGCCGTCACATCCGCCCCGTACTGCCCGGCAATATACGCTGCGGTCTGTCCCGTTCCGCAGCCGACGTCAAGCACCGAGGATGAACGGTCAATATGAAGTTTACGTAATATATTTTTTGTTAACTCAAAGCCGCCTGGATGGGCGCCGTCGATCCCCATTTCCGCCAACCAGTCCAAATACGAAGTCATCTGTTTCTCCCCTTTTCGCTTGAATTGGTTTATCATACGCAAAAGAGTTCGATTTTGTTTTTAGGAAAAAAAGTTTGCTTGTCTCTATACTCGTGAAGGGAGGCAATTTTCTTGCTGTAGACTCAACCGATATCAAGCTGGTACACTGATACGTGCAAGAATGAAACGGCTAGGTTGGTGAAGCATGTGGAATGGAAACAACGGGCTGAGGCCGGCGCGCTGTTAAGCATCGCTGTTTATCTTCTGCTGGCGGCCGGCAAACTTCTCGCCGGGACGGCGGCTGGATCGGACGGAGTGAAGGCGGACGGCTGGAACAATTTGAGCGATGTGATCGCTTCAGCGGCCGTCTATATCGGCATGAAAATCGCCAAAAAACCGCGCGACCGCAATCATCCGTACGGACATTCGCGGGCGGAGAACATCTCGTCGCTTGTAGCTGCCTTTTTGATGATGTCGATCGGCATTGATGTTGTCATCACCGGCATAGGTACGCTTCTTCATGGTGGAAAGAAGGCTGCCCCTGATTGGCTGGCGGCGGCGGTCGCCCTCGCCTCGACAGCAGTCATGCTCCTTATTTACGCGGTCAATACCCGGTTGGCGCGGCGGACGAACAGTGCCGCGCTCGCCGCCGTGGCGAAAGACAACTTATCGGATGCCCTTGTCAGCGCTGGAGCGGCGATCGGCATCGTCGGGGCGCGGCTCGAGTGGCCATGGCTTGACCCGCTGGCGGCGCTCATCATCGGCGCGATCATTTGCAAAACGGCATGGGAAGTTTTTATGGAAACGGCGCACACGTTGACCGACGGTTTTGATGAAAGGAAGCTCGCCGTTTACCGCGAAGAAATCGCTGCGGTGGGCGGTGTGCGTGATGTTGCCGACATTAAGGCGCGCACGTTAGGCAACGATATTGTGCTTGAAGTGACGATCCGCGTCGATTCGCGCTTAACAGTGGCGAAAAGTCATGAAATCGCCGACGAAGTCGAACGGCTGATGAAAAAACGGCATAACATCCGGGCGACGCACGTCCATGTCGAGCCGGAAGCGCGTGTGGATCGGCAAGGGTAGGCCACCTGCTTGCCGGTGTTCCGCAGCGGGCGTTTCCGGTACAGCCGACGCCGGATCGATTTTCTAAGGTGTTGGCCCGCTTGGCAGGGAAGCTGTTGTTTGCTTCATCGGCCGAACGCTGCCGTGCCGGCGCTAGTTTGTTTTTAACGGCGGACGCGGAGTAGTTTTGTGGCAAGCAGCAAACAATAGAACTAATCCTATGATAGAAAGGACGTCATCCTATGGCGACGAACCACTCTCCTCGTCTGCTGCCAAAAGGAACATATGAACGCCATGCGCCAGCGGGCGGCCAATCGTGCTGGTTTCATTTTACCGCCGCTGTCAAACCCGATTTGGAGCGGCTTCTCTCGTCCTTGTCGATTCACCCGCTCGCCCAAAAACGGCTGATCGACGGAACGGACATCCCAATCGTCGATGAGTACGAAGGATGCGTGTTCCTCTCCTTGTTTATCATCCGTCCGTCCGGTCGGACGGCAAACGTTCGCCTGCTCGCTGCACAACAGCATATCATCAGCTACATGGATGAGGATGACCCGTTCATCGGCCATGTGAAAGAGCGGCTGTTAGACCATCGCAATCAGGCGCTTTATCCCGGGTATGTGTTATATCATTTTCTAGACTTGGCCGCCATCCGCTTTTTGCAAGTCGTCGACCAAATTGCCGACCGCATTCAAGCGCTCGAACGGCAAGTATTTGCGACCCCGTTTGCCAATGAAATCGGACGTGATATTTACCGGATGAAAACGTATCTTCATGAGCTGAGGCAAGTCGCCGAAGCACAGGAAGAGGCGATCAAAACGATCCGCCATGCCGAGCTTCCGTACATTAACGCGGAAACGAACCCGTATATCGACGAGGTGGCATCCCGATTCGCCCGCGTGCCGGCAGCGCTCGATGCGTTTAAAGAATCGCTGTCCGCCATTTTTGATTTGCAGCTGTCGCTTAAGTCCGACCATATGAACGTTATTATGAAGACGTTAACATTAGTGAGCGTCATTTTTTTACCGATGACGTTTATTGCCGGCGTCTATGGCATGAATTTTACGTTCATGCCGGAGCTGAAATGGAGATACGGTTATCCGCTCGCGTTGCTCCTTATGGCTACTGTCGCCGCGCTTATCGCCCTCTATTTCAAACGAAAAGGCTGGTGGGGGGAGACGGGGACGAAAGAAAAATAGGTGTTTTTCCGGAAAGATGGGCATTTGCCCGGCCATTTGGGCGGGTGGGCGCATATGATGGCCCCGTGAATCCATAAGGGAGGTGCCCGCTATGAGCGGTTTTGTCAGCAACGGTTATACACTTGTGATCGTCTTGTTCATTTTATTGATTATTGTCGGTTGTGTTTGTGTCGGTTGGTAAGCGGCGGTCTGGAAAAATAGAAAAGCGGAGACAGGCAAAACAGTGCGGCCAAGCAAGGCTGCAAGGGAACGGGGACGGGCGCCGCCCCGTTTTGATGTTGCCCGGCGGGCGATGTGGATGTGTTTTTGATAGATAAAATAAGGCGGCGGCGGTATAATGGAACGGAGATACCAAAGAAAAGGGGACAGTGACGTGGGGCATCTTCGTGAAGAAAAACAAGGGATCCTATATACGGCCGCCTCGTATTTGTTATGGGGGGTGCTGCCGCTCTATTGGAAGCTGCTTGAGGCGCGTCCGGCGCTTGAGATTTTGGCCCATCGCATCATTTGGTCGTTCGGCTTTATGGTTATTCTTTTGGCGGCGACTGGACGGCTCACTGCCTGGCGCCAAGAACTTAGGGCGATGCGCCGCCGGCCGGCGCTAGCGTGGGGGATTGCCGCCGCTGCGCTGCTCATTAGCGCCAACTGGTTTATTTACATATGGGCAGTGACCCATCACCATATCGTTGAAGCCAGCCTCGGCTATTACATCAACCCGCTTGTCAGTGTGGCGCTCGGGACGGCCGTATTGAGCGAACGGCTAAGCGCTGGACAATGGCTCGCCTTTTTTCTCGCTGCGGCCGGCGTGGCCGTGATGGCAGTGGAATACGGTTCATTTCCGTGGGTGGCTCTATCGCTCGCTTTGTCATTCGGATTTTACGGCTTAGTGAAAAAGTTGGCGAGCGTTGACTCATCCGTCGGTCTGACGTTGGAAACGATGGCGGTGATGCCGATTTCGGCCGTTTACTTATTATGGCTATATAACGAAACGCCGGCGCTCGTCGGGGCAGCGGCATGGTGGCAATGGGTGCTCCTTGCTGGGGCTGGGCCGGCCACCGCTGTGCCGCTTTTGTATTTTGCCAAAGGGGCAAAGCGCGTGTCGATGACAATGCTCGGCTTTTTGCAATACATTGCGCCGACGATCAGCCTTCTCCTTGGCGTTTTTTTGTTCGGTGAACCGTTCACGAAAGCCCATTTGTATGCATTCAGTTGCATTTGGGCGGCGTTGATCCTGTTTTCTATCGTACAAATGAGGCAGGCGCCGGAGCGAAAAAAGTGGAAGCGAAATTCGCTGCAAGCGTAACGGCGGTCCGGGTGACGGGCCGCCTTTCTTTTTGCCCCCGCGCGGCAAATACCCATTTTTGCCGAAACACCTAACCAATTCCCCGCTTCGTGAATAGTCTACTAGTACAAAAACGAAGGAGGTGCTGGCAAATGGGTGCAGCTTACGGCGGCGGGTTTGCGCTGATCGTCGTTCTGTTCATCTTGTTAATTATTGTCGGATGTGCATGTATTGGTGGTTGGGTGTATTAATGAACCCTACCTGTTAGCAAGGAGGTGACGAATATGCCATATGGCTTCTACGGCTGGGGCGGCTATGGCTTCGGTTATCCGGGTTACGGCGGTTACGGCTTCGGTTTCGTGTTGATCGTCGTCTTGTTTATTTTGCTCATTATCGTCGGGGCAACTTGGTGCTAAGCTGATGATGGGCAAGCGGGGGAGGCGGCCGGGCAACGGCCGTTTCCCCCGTCATTTTTTTGAAAGAGGCAGGAAGACCGGGGGGAAGAGGAGAAATATAAGGAGAATAAAAAATTCAGCGCAACGTGGAGGGCGGGAAAATGAAACGCATTCCGAAAGACGTGGTCGCAACGTTTTCGATCGTCGCGTTCGATCCGGCGACCGGGGAGCTTGGCATTGCTGTCCAGTCGAAATTTTTAGGTGTTGGCGCGGTCGTGCCATGGGCGAAAGCAGGCGTCGGGGCGGTGGCGACGCAGTCGTACGCCAACACGTCGTACGGCTCGCGCGGCCTCGAGTGGATGGCCGAAGGAAAAACGGCGCAAGAAACGCTCGAACGGCTCATTGCCGATGACAGCGAGCGCGATTTGCGGCAAGTCGGCATCGTTGACGCCAAAGGCCGGGCGGCAACGTTCACCGGGAAAAAATGTTATCCGTGGGCCGGCGGCATCACCGGTCCGAACTATGCAGCCCAAGGCAACATTTTGGCTGGAGAGGAAACCGTGTTGGCGATGGGAAAAACGTTTGAACGGACGAAAGGCCCGCTCGCCGAACGGCTGTTAAAGGCGCTCCAAGCAGGCCAGGCGGCAGGAGGGGATCGCCGCGGCCAACAGTCGGCCGCCTTGCTTGTCGTAAAAGAAGGAGGGGGATACGGCGGCTACAATGACCGTTATATCGATTTGCGCGTCGATGACCATCCGCAACCGATCGAGGAGCTGATCCGCCTGTATCAATTGCGGCAGCTGTATTTCGAGAAGCCGCGGCCGGAGAAGGTGGCAGCGATGGAAGGAGCGGTCAAGGAGGAAGTTATCACCGAGCTGGTCCGCCTTGGCTATTTGCCGGAGGAAAAAACGGAGGACAGCGAGGCGCTCCACCAGGCGCTGACGGCGTATATACATACGGAAAACTTTGAAGAGCGCGAAGCGGGAAAAGGAAAGATCGACCTTGACGTGCTGGCGTATATGAAACAACAGCCGTCGCCAAAGGCGGCGGACTAAACAGCAGCCGGTTGTCAACCGGAACGTTTTGCGGCTCGGCCGTTTTGACATCGTCGCAATGAAGGATGCCCCGAATGATGGGCATCCTTCGCTTTGTTTATAGGCCGCTTGCCCGGGCGCCTCTGCCTTACGAGGCGAGCGGCGTGCGCCGGCTTCCGTGGCGGCGCCAGATGGCCCGCAGGCGAAAACTGAGGAAAAGCGCTCCAGCCGCCAGCCCGGTGATGAGTCCGATCCAATAGCCGAACGCCCCGGCGGCGGTCAGCAGAGCGAGCGCACAGCCGACGGGAAGTCCGATGCCCCAGTAGGCGAGAAGGGCGGCCCAAAACACGGCGTTGACATCTTTATAGCCGCGCAGCGCCCCTTGAATGGGAGCGGCGATGGCATCGGAAAACTGGAAGAAGATCGCATACAGCAAAAACTTTCCGGTCAGCGCCGCCACAGTGGGATCGTTCGTGTACAGCCGGGCGACATGGCCGCGGAAGGCGTAAAGAAACAGAGCGGCAGCCGCAGCGACGGCCAAGGCGATGGCAATGCCGATTCGGCAAAACTGTTTCGCGTCTTCATACCGTTTGGCCCCCGCCTCGAAACCGACCGCGATCGTCAGCGCCATTGACAAACTGAGCGGAATCATATACAACAGCGAAGCGAAGTTAAGGGCGCTCTGATGGGCGGCGACTGTTTCGCCGCCAAATCGGCCGACAAGCAGCGTTACAGCGGCAAAAATGCTCGTTTCAAAAAAGATGGCCGACCCGATCGGCACCCCTGTTTTGAGCAGCTCTTTCCATGCGGCCCATGAAGGGCGATAAAAACGCGCGAACGCACGATATGGGGCAAAGCGGCGAAATTTGGCAGCGACCAAGGCGGCGGACACAAAGCAGTACGTATACGTGATTGCGGTCGCATAGCCGGTGCCGATGCCGCCAAGGCGCGGAAATCCGCCGTGTCCGTAAATAAACAGCCAGTTGAACAGCATGTTGATCGGCAAGGCGGTGAGCGTAATCCACATCGTCACTTTCGTCTGCCCAAGCGCATCGATCGAATAGCGAAGCACGGCATAAAGGAACAGCGGGATGATTCCGAGCGACAACGCCAGCAAATAATGAGAGGCGATGTACCGGACGCTTTCTTCAAGCTGCATCTGTTCCAAAATGAACGGCACGGCGACCGCGCCGGCCAGGACGAGGGCGAGTGCGATTGCGACGGACAAATAAAGCGCTTGGATGACAGTGCGGGCAATGTCTTCGTGCCGTCCGGCGCCGGAATGGTGGGAGACGATTGGCGGCAGGGCGAGCAAAATGCCGCCGACCCCGGTGAACACCGGCACCCATAGGCTGGAGCCAATCGCCACCCCGGCCAGATCTTCGGCACTCGCGTGGCCGGACATCGCGACGTCAGTAAAATTCATCATATATTGGCCGGCTTGCGAAACAAAAATAGGGAGAAACAAAGCGAATAGACGTCGCCATTTTCCGGCGGCTGGAGCGGTCATTGCCATAGCGGCTCCTCCTTTAACTTAAAAAACAACACATTGTGCTAAATCATCAATTTTCCGCTCCCGAGACAGGGGCGCAATCCCCTTCCGGAAGCCGTTTACGACGTAAGAAACGGCGGCTGGCTGCGGAGAGGAAATTCCATGAGAAAGCAGGCGCCGCCCCCGCCGCTTTGCACTTTCATCGTTCCCCGATGCAGTTCGACGATTTTTTTCGACAATGAAAGGCCAAGCCCTGTCCCCGTTTCTTTCGTTGAGAAAAACGGATCAAAAATATGATCGATGACCGACGACGGAATGCCGGGCCCGTCATCGCAGAAGCGAAGCTGGACGATATGGTTTGCTTTCCGGCTGCTGACCGTCACATTCATCGTCTTCGCGACTTTCGCCTCGACGGCGTTGCGGAATAAGTTTAAAAACACTTGCAACAGTTGGCTGCGGTCGCCGTTCATTTCATAATCGTCAAGCTGTTCATCAAGATCAAAATGGACGTTTACATTATGAAGCAGCGCTTCACTTTGCAGCAAAACACCGACGTCATCACGCAAAAAGCGGTGCAAGTTGAACGTCTCCATTTTCACGTCGGCCGGCTTGGCGATATTTAAAAAGTCGGTAATGATGTCGTTCGCTCGGTCGAGTTCAGGGATGAGCAGCCGCTCAACGAGCGACGCGACGCGATCCGGCAAATCATTTTTCAGCAGCTGCAAATAGCCGCGCACCGTCGTCAGCGGATTGCGGATTTCATGGGCGATGCCGGCGGCAATGCGGCCGGCGACGGCCAACTTTTCCGTTTCTTTCATCATGCTGAGCGATTGGAACATACTAATGACCCGTTTGACCGATCCGTCATCATTATAAATAAAGCGGGTATTGACGATGCCGTAAAAGCGGTCAAGCACTTCGTGATTGTAAAGCGGCTCGCCCCTTTCGAGCGATTGAAGTGTTGCGATCAGCTCGTCGGGAAGCTTCAGCAACTCGCGAATATGTTTGCCGATGATAGTGTCGCGGTCGACGCCGGTGTCGATGGCCGCCTGTAAATTGCAAAGCGTAATGATGCCATGGCCGTCGACGAAAACGATATGGTGCGGAACAAGGTCAAGCAGCGGTGTTAAAAACGCCTCAACTTTTTCAAACGGCACATCGTGATACAAGTCAACGTCCCACTGCCATTCCGCTCCCTTGCCAGGGGCGGCCGGGACCGGGTGCAGGCGCGGCCGGGCATCGCTGCCGCGACCTTTTTCGATGGTGATTCCGATTTCGTAATCGGTAAACACAAATGGGAACGGAAGCTGTTCGATGAGCCGCTCATAAGCGCGCAACTTTCGCTCGAGCTCTTCAGTTTGCTGTTGTACCAATCGATCGTTCATCCTTCCAAACTCCTTAGCTACACATCTCATTTTCTATTTTACAAAAGTGAACCGTCTTTGGCTATGAGGAACGCCCTTATGTCTACTGAACGGTCAGTGACGGTTGGCATCAATGGAGGCCGCCATCGTTGCTTGCCGTTTCGAACCAGCAAGCCGGCGATCGTGCCGGTGTCAGACGGCTGGCCGCCGCCTTTCGGGTAAAACGCTGTTTCAGCCAATGTCACAACGTATGTATCATCGGCTTGACGGACGATCGTTGCCCTCGTCGTCCACGCCGCGACGCTCGGCGCTGTATCATACCATTTTTCGGTCAAAACCGTTTCATCCTTTCGTGCTCCGAATGCTTTTCTTCCATATTAGCAAATTCATCTATGTTTGCCTATCTCATACGAGCTGGTTTGCCTTAATCGAACGATATGTTAAATGACGAACAAGAAAAACGGATGTCAGTGACAGTTGTTCATATATCGACTTTTATTTTTATAAAACTATGTGCTAAATAATCAATAAAAATCCGCCATCGCGGGAGCGGATTAAGGAAGCAAACGGCGCGCCTGGCTGCGGACGGCAAACAGCCTGTACAATCCCGCACCGACAAGGCAAAGAACGATGCCGAACAAGTAAGGAAGCCCTGCCATATAGCTGAACAAACCGCCGCCGATAATCGGGCCGATGATGCGGCCGAGCGAGTCAAACGAGGACAATAGTCCGGCCGCGCTTCCTTGCCGGCCGGCAGCCTGTTTTGTAATGAGCGAGGAAACGCAAGGACGGATGACACCGTTGCCGATGCCGAAAATCGATAAAAAAAGGGCGGCCGTCCAAAAGTCTTGCACGAGTAAAATAGACGCAAAGCCAAGAGCCGAGACGGCAAGCCCGCCCTGAAGGACACGGCCCTCGCCAAACCGTTTGATCAATCGTCCAAGGAGCGCCCCTTGGACGAAGGCGCTGGCGATTCCCATCATCATAAAAATATACCCGAGCTCAACTGAACCGAGCCCGGCGCGGCGATCAGCGAAGTAAGCAAACGTTGCCTCAAGCCCAGCGAGAGCGAGTGTCGCTGTCCATTGTAGCAAATACAAATAAAGAAGCGGACTTTTCATCATTTCTCTGGACCGTTGCCGGCCGGCCGGTTGATTAGCGATTGGCGGGCGCATCGATTCCGGCAAAACGAACCATACGAACAGCGCTGTCGCCGTCGATAGCGTTCCTGCGATGGCGAACGGCAGATGCAAATTCGTTTGCGAAAACATTCCCCCAATGGCTGGCCCGCAAATAAAGCCGAGCCCGGTTGCGGCGCCGATCGCTCCCATTGCTTTTCCGCGTTCATCCGGTGAGGTGACGTCGGCCGCATACGCCATCACGGTCGGCATCGCTGCCGCTGACAGCGCCCCGCCAAGCAAGCGGGCGATAAACAGCATCATGAGCGTTTCGGCCGCGGAAAAAAGGAAAAACGATAACGACAGCCCGGTGATGCCGATGAGCAATACCGGCTTGCGGCCATAACGATCGGACAGCTGTCCCCACATCGGGGAAAACAACAGCTGCATGAGCGAATACACCGCCATTAGCAACCCAAGTTCGAGCGGAGTAGCCCCCACTTCTTCAGCGAGAAACGGCAATACGGGAATAATGATGCCAAAACCTGACATAACGAAAAACATGACGGTCGATAAAAGCAACAAAGGTCGGCGTCGCTGCATAGGTTATTCCCTCCTTCACTCTTTTATCGTACGCCATCGTCCAAGGGAAAAGCAACGCAAACTATATCGTTGAATGATGAAGCGGTGATTTTATGATACAATATTTCCGTCGTTGATGAAATGCGGGGCCCGCTTTCATCCCGCCCCGAAAGAGGCGGTGTTCCTGTTCGCTGTTTCGATCATAAAGCGGGGCGAAAAAGAACCGGTCGCCTGATCGGAAAGGGTGGTTTGGTGATGTTGACGTTAACAGACATTGAACAAGCAAGGGCAAAAATGAAAGGCATTGTCCATGAAACGCCGCTTGAACATTCGCAAACGTTCAGCCGGTTGTCCGGCAATGACGTGTATATGAAACTTGAAAATTTGCAAAAAACGGGGTCGTTTAAAGTAAGGGGATCATTCAATAAAATTATGTCGTTGACCGACGAAGAGCGTTCGCGCGGCGTTATCGCCGCCTCAGCTGGCAACCATGCCCAAGGGGTCGCCTATGCAAGCGGCATGCTTCATATTCCATGCACGATCGTCATGCCGAAAGGGGCGCCGCTAAGCAAAATCGAAGCGACGAAAAGCTACGGAGCGGAAGTTGTTTTGCATGGCGATGTGTTCGATGAGGCACTCGAATATGCGCTCGAGCTGCAGCGCGAGCGGGGAATGACGTTTGTGCACCCGTTTGACGATTTGGCCGTCATGGCCGGCCAAGGAACGATCGGCTTAGAGTTGAATGAGCAGCTTCCCGATGTGGACGTCGTCCTTTGCCCGGTCGGCGGCGGCGGTTTGCTTGCGGGGCTGGCGTTTACATTAAAACAGTTGAAGCCGTCCGTCGAGGTGTACGGCGTCGAATCGTCCGCTTGCCCCGGTATGACTGCTGCTCTCCGCCATAAGCAGCCGGTCGCCATCGCCGCGTCGGATACGATCGCCGATGGCATCGCGGTGAAAAAGCCGGGCAATATTACGTACCAATATATCGAGCAGTACGTCGATGGCGTTGTTTGTGTGGAGGAGGCGGAAATTTCACGGACGATGCTTTATTTGCTTGAACGAAACAAGCTGCTTGTCGAAGGGTCAGCAGCCTGCCCGCTGGCGGCGCTTTTGTACCAAAAGCTCCCGTTTCGCGACAAAAAAGTCGCGGCCATTTTAAGCGGCGGCAATGTTGATGTGACGTTGATTTCCCGCATCATCGAGCGGGGGCTTGTCGAGGCCGGCCGGTTTGTCACGTTTACGACGATCATTTCCGACAAGCCGGGGCAATTGAACAAGCTGCTGCGCATTATCGCCGAACTGGAAGCAAACGTGATGTCGATCCATCACCAGCGCATCGGCGCCAAAGTGCTGCCGGGCCAGGCGGAAATTCATTTTTCGCTCGAGACGAAAAATGAAGATCATATCCAGCAGATTTATCAAGTGTTATTGAAAGAAGGATATGACGTACAGTTTTATCGGTAGGCGGCTCGAACTTGAAGCGTCAGCGCAAGTGGGAGAGCGTTCCATTCAAAGACAGCCTTTCGGCTTCTAAGCGGGGAAAGCGGAAGACGCATTCCCGGCGGGCTGATGACGGAGCACGTTCCGTACGGTTTGTGCAGTTCATCGTTCCGTTAAAGGCCGTTGGGCATGACAAGCCCCGGCCTTTGTTCGCAACATGCGGCTGTCCCCAGTACAGACGGCTCTGTCTGGCCGGGGCAGCCGTTTTTTTGTCAATGGACGCGCGGTCCCTCTTGCAGTCGCGTGGCCCCGAGGCCTTCACGGGCCATTTTTGCTTTCAAGCTTTCAAACAAGTACAGGCCGAACATGCCGAGCAGCTCTTCATCAGTCATCTCACCGATCAGCTTCAGCACGTCGCGGCGGTCGAGTTCATCCAAAATGGACATCGCTACTGCTTCAGCGTCTTCTTCATCCCCGGTCAGCCGGTCTTTGTAATATTCATATAGATCATTAATAAACTTCATCGGCATCACCGCCTTGCTTATGGAAAGCGGGCTTCCTCCTCTCTTCGTAGTTGGCCGACGCCGGTTGACAGCATTCGCCCTCCGCGGTTGCCGGCCGTTTCCTTTTTCCTGATCATTGTGCCATTGGCAACAGATATACACTATAGTATAATGGAAAAAATATTATTCGAAAAGCGGGGGAGCGCCATGATTCGCCGGTTAACGGCCGAAGATGACCAACAACTACTTTCGTTTTTGCGGCAAGATCCGTCATTCAACCTATTTCTCATTGGCGATATCGAATCGTTCGGCTATGACGCCGATTTCCAGGACGTTTGGGGGCAGTTTGACGGCAACGGCTCATTATTGGCGGTGCTGCTTCGTTATTATGACTCTTACATTCCGTACGCGCCGGGTGATTTTGATGCCGATGGCTTTGCCCGCCTCATCCGCGAGACCGCCCGCTCGTTGCCTGTCGAGCTGTCCGGCAAAGAGGAAATTGGCAGGCAGTTTGAAGAGCGGCTGCCGCTCGGGGCGAAGCGGACCCTTTACTTTTGCGAGTGCCGGACGGATGAATACGCCCGTCAAGAAATGGGGGCGTTCGCCGTCAAAACAGCCGGATGGGCCGATGTTGATCGGATCATTGACTTGCGGCGCCGCATTCC
The DNA here is from genome assembly GCF_014679505.1 of Geobacillus sp. 46C-IIa. Classification (GTDB taxonomy): domain Bacteria; phylum Bacillota; class Bacilli; order Bacillales; family Anoxybacillaceae; genus Geobacillus. Next base: position 1,783,687 of record NZ_CP061474.1, on the reverse strand, counting down.
TGAGTTTGACACGAGGCCGACGGCGCGCGACATGCTAGTGAAGGGGATGGAAACGAATTCGGCGAGAACGTACTATATTGAACAAGACGGCAAGATGTTGGCGGCGGCATCAACAACGGCGGAAAATTCGCTGTCGGCGATGATCGTCGGCGTCTGCACCGATCAAGAACATCGCGGGAAAGGATATGCGAGCGCCATCGTAGCGAAGCTTGTTTGTGATTTGCTCGCCGAAGGGAAGATGCCGTGCTTGTTTTATGACAATCCGGACGCCGGCCGCATTTACCATCGCCTTGGTTTTCACGATATCGGATTGTGGGCGATGTACCGTTAGAAAGGCGGAAATCCCGCCAGCTTGCTTGTGTACAAAAAGCAGGCTGGCGGTTATTGTCCGTCTGCGCCGTTAGGCGTGCCGCGGCGAATGTGCTGATCGCCGCGTTCCCGCATCGCCTTTGTCTTGTCGTTGACAAGCTGCTTTTGGTCAACGATTGAGGACGATGTTTGTTTTTTGTTTGCCATGTTCATCACCCCAATGGAGAAGATTTGGCGCGCTGAATGAACATATCTGCATCTTCAATCAGCCCGCAGACGCCGCATTGGACGCGGTAGCTTGGGCCGCGGTACGGGAGATGGAACGGTTCGAGCGCGTCATTTCTGTACTCATGCTCAATATCGCCGGTATGCGGGTCGAGCTTGACCGCCCGCGGGTGCTGCTCGATGAGGTGAAACCGCGTCCGGTTCGTTTTGCAGTTCGGGCATAACATCGGTTCCAATAGAAGCCACCTCCGGTTTTTATCTTTTGGAAAAACGGCCGTGATTATGTATGGAGCATCGGTTTTGTTTCAGTTCGTGCGGCTAGAGGGTAGGGCTTGCGCAGCCGATCGGATGGTGTGCGGCGAAAGAAAGACGCCTCCCATTTTTCGGGCGTCGGAACGATTTTTGTTGACAATGGCTGCGACGGTCGAGTATCTTAATAAACAAGAAGAATATTTCGTTTTTTCGGAAATGTTTTACGATCGATGCGAAGGGGACTGTTATGGCTGATAAACCGCTCAGAGACCGCATTATCGACACCGCTCTTCATTTGTTTGAGAAATATGGCTACCATGGCGTGACGGTCGACCGCATCGTCGCGGAAAGCGACACGTCGAAAGGCGGGTTTTACCATAATTTTAAATCGAAAGACGAGTTGCTTTACCATATTCATGACGTCTTTATTACGTATGCGCTGACAAAAGCGCAGGAAGCGTATGAAAGCTGTTCGACGCCAACCGAGCGCTTGTACGCCATCGTTCAATCGTTTGTCAAAGTATTTCATTTATATAAACCGCATATTACCGTCTTTTATCAGGAAAGCACGTACTTAAAACCGGAATACGCCGAGCTGATCAATGAAAAACGCGAAGAATTTAAACAAATTATTTTTCGCGTCATCCGCGAGGGAATCGAGGCCGGCGAGTTTCGTCCGGAGCTGTCGGTGGAGATTGCCGGCATGTCGATCATCGGCATGGTGAACTGGACGTACAAATGGTACAATCCGGACGGACCGCTGTCGATTGAGGAAATTGCGACCTATTTTGCCGATTTCATTTTGCATGCGGTGCTTCGCAACCCGGAGCATCCGGCGGCAGCACAGTTTTTGCTGCGGCCACCCAGCGAATAAGCGGCCTGTTGTGCACAGACCAACTAGTCGGTCTCGGCGATCGCCTAAACAAATAACCGTTGGTCTATTTCCGTTCCAGCTGAAAACCGACTAGTCGGTTTTCATATAGTCATTTTTCAAATGGGGGAGAGGGAGAATATGGATTTTTCGTTGACGAAAGAACAACAAATGATTAAAGAAATGGTTCGTGACTTTGCGGAGAAGGAAATTGCCCCATACGCGGCGAAATGGGATGAAGAGGCGCATTTTCCGCGTGAAGTGTTCCGCAAAATGGGCGAGTTGGGGCTGTTGGGCTTGCCGTTTCCGGAGCAGTATGGCGGCGCCGGGGGCGATACGATTTCATACGCCATTGCCGTTGAGGAAATCGGCCGCGCCTGCGGCGGCACCGGACTAAGCTATGCAGCTGCCGTTTCGCTCGGGGCGAGCCCGATTTATTACTTCGGGACGGAAGAGCAAAAACAAACGTGGCTTGTGCCGATGGCAAAGGGGGAAACGCTTGGCGCCTTCGGGCTCACTGAACCGAACGCCGGATCGGACGCCGGCGGCACGCGCACGACCGCGGTGCTTGACGGCGATGAATATGTCATCAATGGCGAAAAATGCTGGATCACAAACGCCCAATACGCGCGGCAAGTGATCGTCACCGCCGTCACGGGCAAAGACGCGCGCGGCAAAAACATCATCACCGCTCTCATCGTACCAACCGACTCCCCAGGATTTACAATCCGTTCGAATTACGACAAAATGGGTGTCCGCGCCTCCAATACGTGCGAGCTTGTTTTTGAGAACGTCCGCGTGCCGAAAGAAAACGTGTTAGGCGATCCGCAAAAAGGGTTTAAGCAGTTTTTGTACACGCTTGATGGCGGGCGCATTTCGATCGCCGCTTTGGCCGTCGGCATCGCGCAAGCGGCGTTTGAGAAAGCGCTTCAATATGCGAAAGAGCGCGTCCAGTTTGGCCAATCGATTTCCAAGTTCCAGGCGATCCAATTTAAGCTTGCGGATATGGCGATGGAAATCGAGCTCGCCCGCAACATGGTGCACAAAGCAGCTTGGCTGAAAGACCAAGGGAAACCGTTCACAAAAGAAGCGTCGTTTGCCAAGCTGTTTGCATCGGAAATGGGATTCCGCGTCTGCAATCAGGCGATCCAAATTCACGGCGGCTATGGCTATATGAAAGAATACGGCGTCGAACGCCACTTGCGGGATATCAAGCTCATGGAAATCGGCGAAGGCACATCGGAAATTCAGCGTCTTGTCATCGCCCGCCAACTCGGATGCTAAAAGCGGAAATATGCGCATATCCATAACAGTGAATTCGGACAAAGGGGAGGAGACGGTCGATGTTAGCGGTGACTGTGGGGAAATTGTTAGAGGAGCGCGCCAGGCAATACCGGGATCATGAGGCGGTCGTGTATGCCGACCGCAACTTGCGCCTGACGTACCGGCAGTTTAATGATTATTGCCGCCTTGTCGCGCGCGGTTTGATGCGGCTTGGCATTGAAAAAGGGGAACATGTCGCCATTTGGGCGACAAACGTCCCGGAATGGATCGCCTGCCAGTTTGCGACCGGGAAAATGGGAGCAGTGCTTGTTACGGTCAATACAAACTACCAAGCGGCCGAACTTGAGTATTTGCTGAAGCAGTCCGATTCAACGACGCTCTTTTTGATCGAACAATACCGCGATTCTTCGTACATCGACATTTTGTACAACGTTGTCCCAGAGTTGCGCACGGCCGAACCGGGAAAACTGCAGTCCAAGCGGCTGCCGAAGCTGAAAAACGTCGTTTTGCTCGGCGATCAACGCTATCCAGGCATGTTCACATGGAATGACATCTTGGCGATGGCGCATGAGGTGACGGAAGAAGAGCTCGATGAACGGTTAGAGAGCCTTGATCCGCACGATGTGATCAACATGCAATACACATCAGGGACGACCGGATTTCCGAAAGGGGTCATGTTGACGCATTATAACATCATCAACAATGCCCACCAAGTGGCGCAATGCATGAAGCTTGGCGAAGGCGACCGTCTTTGCATTCCGGTGCCGTTTTTCCATTGCTTTGGCTGCGTCATGAGCACCCTCGCATGCGTCACTGTCGGGGCGACGATGGTGCCGGTTGTTGAGTTTCATCCGAAGCGGGTGCTCGAGACGGTGGCCGCTGAGCGGTGCACGGCGCTGCACGGCGTGCCGACGATGTTTATCGCCGAACTGAACGACCCGGATTTTGACAAATACGATTTGTCATCGCTGCGCACCGGCATTATGGCCGGTTCTCCTTGTCCAGTCGAAGTGATGAAAGCGGTCATCAACAAAATGGGCATGACCGATATTACGATCGCCTACGGGCAGACGGAATCGTCCCCGGTCATCACCCAGACGCGCACTGACGACCCGATCGAACTGCGCGTCGAAACGGTCGGCCGCGCGCTGCCGGGCGTGGAAGTGAAAATCGTCGAGCCGGGCACAAGCAACGAAGTGCCGCGCGGCGTGCAAGGGGAGCTGTGCACGCGCGGCTACCATGTGATGAAAGGGTACTACAACAATCCGGAAGCGACCAACGAAGCGATCGACCAAGACGGCTGGCTGCATACCGGCGATTTGGCGACGATGGACGAAAACGGTTACTGCCGCATCACCGGCCGGCTGAAAGATATGATTATCCGCGGCGGCGAAAACATTTATCCGCGCGAAATCGAGGAGTTTTTATACAAACATCCGAAAATTTTGGACGTTCAAGTCGTCGGCGTGCCGGATGAAACGTACGGGGAAGAAGTGATGGCGTGGATCATCTTAAAGGACCGCGAAACGGCGACTGCTGAGGAAATTCGCGAGTTTTGCCGCGGCAACATTTCCCGCCATAAAATCCCGCGCTACATCGAGTTTATCGATTCGTACCCGATGACGGCGTCCGGGAAAATTCAAAAATTTAAGCTGCGGGAAATGGCGAAACAGCGCCTCGGCTTAACGACTTAAACCGCCGCGCCGGGCGGTTCATTCATCCGCCCGGCGGCATTCTTAGTTTTTGCGAAAGGGTGAGAGGATGTTTACGAAAGTGTTGATTGCCAATCGCGGTGAAATCGCCGTCCGCGTCATCCGCACGTGCCAAAAGCTCGGCATCCGAACGGTCGCCGTCTACTCGGAAGCGGACGCTGATTCGCTCCACGTCCAGCTCGCTGATGAGGCGTATTTGATCGGCAAGCCGCGCGTGGCGGAAAGCTACTTAAATATCGAAAAAATGATCGAAGTCGCCAAGGCGGCGAAGGCGGAAGCGATTCACCCCGGCTACGGGCTGCTTTCGGAAAACCCGGCGTTCGCCCGCCGCTGTGAGGAGGAAGGAATCGTCTTTATCGGCCCGAAAGCGGATGTCATTGCCGCGATGGGCAGCAAAATCGAAGCGCGGCGGACGATGGAAAAAGCCGGCGTCCCGATCGTTCCAGGCGTCTCCTTTGCGCTAGACAGTCCAGATGAAGCGGCGGCAGCCGCGGCTTCGATCGGCTACCCAGTCATGCTGAAGGCATCATCGGGCGGCGGCGGCATCGGCATGCACATCGCCCGCGATGAAACGGAGCTGCGCCGGGCGTTTGAAGGCAGCCAAAAACGGGCCGCTTCGTTTTTCGGCGATGGGACGATGTATATTGAAAAGTATATTGAACGTCCGCGCCATATTGAAATTCAGCTGCTCGCCGATGGGCGCGGCAACTGCGTCTACTTATGGGAACGCGAGTGCTCGATCCAGCGCCGCCATCAAAAAGTGGTGGAGGAAGCGCCGTCGCCGTTTTTAGATGAAGAAACGCGGCGGAAGATGGGCGAAGCTGCCGTCCGGGCGGCGCGTTATATCGGCTATGCGAACGCCGGCACGATTGAGTTTTTGGTCGACGAACAAAAAAACTTTTATTTTCTTGAAATGAACACTCGGCTCCAAGTCGAACATCCGGTGACCGAAGAAATCACCGGCATTGACATCGTTGAAGAGCAGCTGCGCATCGCCGCCGGCGAGCCGCTCCGCTATAAGCAGGAAGACATCCGCCGCGATGGGCATGCCATTGAAGTGCGCATTTATGCCGAAGACCCGAACACGTTTTACCCGTCGCCCGGCCGCATTGCCGCCTTTTCCGTTCCTCAAGGGGAAGGAATTCGCCATGAAACGGCGATCCAAAGCGGCACAACCGTTACGCCGTTTTACGACCCGATGATCGCCAAATTGATCGCCAAGGGCCCGGACCGGACATTGGCGATTGAACGCTTGCTCGAGGCGCTTCGGGACTATCGCGTTGAAGGGATTAAAACGAACATCCCGCTGCTTGAAGCGGTATTGTCCCATCCGGCGTTCCATGCGGCGGAAACGACGACCGATTTTCTTTCAAACTATTGGCAGCCAACGAAAACAAAATGAAGCAGAAACGGAGGAAGAAACGATGAACCAAGTCACTGCCACCATGGCCGGAAGTGTATGGAAAATTGTCGTCGCCGTCGGCGACCGCGTCGAAGAAGGGCAAGATGTCGTCATTTTAGAATCCATGAAAATGGAAATTCCCGTCGCTGCCGAGACGTCCGGCACAGTAAAGCACATTCATGTGCAGGAAGGGGATTTCGTCAACGAGGGCGACGTACTCGTTGAGATCGAGTAGCGAAACAGGCGTGCGAACCGTTCCGCCAACAATAGGTGGGGATTTGCCGTTCGGTATGGCAAAAGGCAAGGGGACGGGGACGAAGCGAAAGGGGGAGCGGACATGGGCCGATGGCCGACGAAGGTGACGATTAAAGAAGTCGGTCCGCGCGACGGCTTGCAAAACGAAGCGGCGCCGGTCGCGACGGCTGACAAAATCGCCTGGATCAATTTATTGTCGGAAACCGGGTTGTCGTATATCGAAGTGACGTCATTTGTCCATCCAAAATGGATTCCGCAGCTGGCCGATGCCGCCGAAGTCGCGGCCGGCATCCGCCGCAAAGGCGGCGTCACGTATGCGGCGCTTGTCCCGAATGAAAAAGGGCTTGAGCGGGCGCTTAGCGCCGGGGTCGATGAAGTCGGCGTCTTCATGTCAGCAAGCGAAACGCATAACCAAAAAAACATTAACAAAACAATCGCCGCTACGTTTCCGGTGTTGGAAGGAGTCGTGAAAGCGGCCAAGCAAGGAGGAAAAACGGTGCGCGGCTACGTCTCGACGGTGTTTGGCTGCCCGTACGAAGGGGCAGTTGCCGTCGATCAAGTGCTCACGGTCGCCGACCGGCTGTTTGCCATGGGGATCGATGAGCTGTCGTTAGGCGATACGATCGGCGTGGCGACGCCCAAACAAGTCGAAGACGTGCTTGCCGACGTGCTCCGCCATTTTCCATCCGAGCGAATCGCCATGCATTTTCACGATACAAGAGGGACGGCGCTCGCCAATATTTTAGTCTCGATGGAAATGGGGATCACCACGTTTGACAGTTCGCTTGGCGGCCTCGGCGGCTGCCCGTACGCCCCAGGGGCATCGGGAAACGTCGCCACCGATGATTTAGTGTACATGCTGCACGGCATGGGAATTGACACCGGGATTAATGTGGAGCAACTGACGAAAGCGGCCTTGTTTATTCGCGAGAAAATCGGCCGCCCGCTCCCAAGCCGCTATTTACAAACGATTTCATCATAAGCACATTCATTTGGGGGGAGAGAACAGTGGGGACGCTCGTATCATTTGAAATGCAAGAAAATGGCATTGCCATCGTGACGTTAAACCGCCCAGAGGCGGCCAATGCGCTTTCCAGAGCGCTTCTTCTAGAGCTTGGCAGCCTTTTGCAAGAGGTCAAGTTTCGAAAAGATGTACGTGTCGTGATTTTGACGGGGGCGGGAGAAAAAGTGTTTTGCGCCGGCGCCGACTTGAAGGAGCGGGTGGGAATGAATGAAACGGAAGTGCGGCAGGCGGTCGCCTTGATCAGCAAAACGATCAATGAGGTGGAGAAAGTGCCGCAGCCGGTCATCGCCGCGTTAAATGGCTCGGCGTTTGGCGGCGGACTCGAGCTCGCTTTAGCGTGCGACATTCGTTTCGCTGCCGATGACATTCAGCTCGGACTGACGGAAACGTCGCTTGGCATCATTCCGGGAGCGGGCGGCACGCAACGGTTGCCGCGCCTTGTCGGCATCGGAAAGGCGAAAGAGTTAATCTTTGCCGCGAAACGGATCACGGCCAAGGAAGCGGAGCGAATCGGCCTCGTCGAATACGCCGTGCCGCGCGCCGAACTGATGGAGCGGGCGCTTGAATTGGCCCGGCAAATCGCCGAAAACGCGCCGATTGCCGTCCGCCAGGCGAAACGGGCGGTGCAAAGCGTGTTTAACGTCGACCTAGAGACCGGCCTGGCGATCGAGCAGCTCGCCTATGAGGCAACGATTCCGACAAAAGACCGGCTTGAAGGCTTGCAGGCGTTTAAAGAAAGACGGAAACCGGTATACAAAGGGGAGTAAGGTGCTTCAACGCGGCTGGCCAAAAGCATCGGGAACGGTCATAGGAACGTTTCTAAACAAACGACCGCAAGCGTTTCAATGCCGCCGTCCAAAACGGCTCGGCCAAACGTGTTGCGCCGGGGTGGGCTGCTTGCCGAGCGCGCATTGAGAACTTGACGTCAAAGCGCCGCTTCAAAGTGGCCGGCCGCGATGTCCAATGCCATTAAACGTGTTGGCGGGGCATGACATTCGATGGATAAAAACGCTGTCTGCGAAAACAGTGGTGGTAAACGAAGCAAGGAGGCGACAACATGGGGATGAAGGAAACGGCTAGCGAACGTGCCGCGCTGGCTGCAGAGTTGGAGAAACGGGCGGCCGACATCAAAAAAGGCGGGGCGCCGAAATATCATGAGAAAAACGCCGCCCAAGGAAAGCGGTTTGTCCGCGACCGGCTGAACTTATTGTTGGATGACGGTTTGGAAGTGGAAGACGGGCTGTTTGCCAACTGCCTGGCTGACGGGCTGCCGGCGGATGGGGTTGTGACCGGCATCGGAAAAATCAACGGCCGGACCGTCTGTGTGATGGCGAACGACTCGACCGTCAAGGCCGGTTCTTGGGGAGCGCGCACGGTCGAAAAAATCATCCGCATCCAAGAGACGGCGGAAAAGCTGCGCTGTCCGCTTATTTATTTAGTTGATTCAGCCGGCGCCCGCATTACCGACCAAATCGAAATGTTTCCCGGCCGGCGCGGGGCAGGGCGCATTTTTTACAATGAAGTGAAACTGTCGGGGAAAGTGCCGCAAGTGTGCTTGCTCTTTGGTCCGTCGGCGGCCGGCGGCGCCTATATTCCAGCGTTTTGCGACATCGTCATTATGGTGGAAGGCAATGCGTCGATGTACTTAGGCTCGCCGCGCATGGCAGAAATGGTCATCGGCGAAAAAGTAACGCTTGAAGAAATGGGCGGCGCCCGCATGCACTGCACCGTTTCGGGCTGCGGCGATGTGCTTGTGAAAACTGAAGAAGAGGCGATCGCCTATGCGCGCCGCTATTTGTCGTATTTTCCGTCCAACTATAGCGAAAAACCGCCGCTGGCTGAAGCGAAGCCGCCGAAATCGTTCGACAAAACGATTGAAGACATTTTGCCGGCGAACCAAAATGCGCCGTTTAATATGTATGATCTAATTGAGCGGGTCATTGACGAAGGATCGTTTTGCGAAGTGAAAAAGCTGTTTGCGCCTGAAATCATCACCGGCTTGGCGCGTCTTGACGGCCAGCCGATTGGCATTATCGCCAACCAGCCGCGCGTCAAAGGGGGGGTGCTGTTCCACGACTCGGCCGATAAGGCAGCGAAATTCATCACCCTTTGTGATGCGTTCCATATTCCGCTCCTGTTTCTGGCCGACATTCCGGGCTTTATGATCGGCACGAAAGTCGAGCGGGCCGGCATCATCCGCCATGGGGCGAAAATGATTGCGGCGATGTCGGAGGCGACGGTGCCAAAAATTTCGATCATCGTCCGCAAAGCATACGGCGCCGGGTTGTACGCGATGGCCGGACCGGCGTTTGAACCAGATTGTTGCCTTGCGTTTCCGAACGCCCAAATCGCGGTGATGGGACCGGAGGCGGCTGTTAACGCCGTCTATGCGAACAAAATCGCTGAACTGCCGCCGGAAGAGCGGCCGGCGTTTGTTGAGCAAAAACGGGAAGAATATCGGCGCGACATCGACATTTACCGTCTCGCCTCCGAGCTCGTCATCGACGGGATCGTTGCACCGAACGAGCTGCGCGGCGAGCTCATCCGCCGATTTGCCGCGTATACGTCCAAATACATGGCCTTTTCTGAACGAAAGCATGGGGTGTATCCGGTTTGAAAAAAATGGATGGTTGTCCCCCTTGCCAAACAACTAAGGATCGTGTATGATAATAATCACCAATCCGCTGCTGCGTTGTGCGTTGTAGAATGAAGTTTCAACCGATGGCAATGAAAAGGGAGTTCTATATCGAAACCGGAATGCCATGCCTCCAATTCGTCAGTGAGGACGGCAGGAACGTTTCTGCGAACACCCACCTAGTAGAGCGTGGTTGAGAAACTGCATTCAGCCGACGGCAACCGCGGCGCGGATCCCTTACATAATCGGCGAAGACGTCCCAACGGGCGTCTTTTTTGTTTATACGGCATCTTGTAGGCGAAGGAAACAATATAGTTGATTTTCCTTATTTCCATGCTATAATCATATTTCGTGTGAAAATAATTCGCATTGAAATTATTCGGGTTGATGAGTAAAGGAGGGAGGATCAATGGAAGGAATCAGTCGAGACATTATGTACGCCATTTTTCGGGCGCAAAAGGCGCTCTACCGCCTGATCCGCGAGGATGCGGCCCGCGTCGGGATTACGGAAGTGCAGCTGATGGTGCTGTATACGTTGCTGAAAAAAGAGCATATCCGTCTAAACGATTTGGCGGAAAAGCTGAACTTAAGCAACAGCAATGTAAGCGGCACGGTCGACCGGCTCGTTGGCGCCGGGCTCGTCATCCGCGAACCATCTAAACGAGACCGGCGCGCTGTGATTTTAAGTTTGACGGAAAAAGGGAAAGAGACGGTGTTTGCTGCGTTTGGCGAACAATCGGTGCTGCGCCAGAGGCTTCAACGCATTCAGGAGCTCGTCCCGCCAGAGGAAATTGAACAGTTTTTGCGGCTGCAAGAAAAAGTAAAAACCATTTTACTCGGGGAGGAATAAACGGTGAACGTGAAACGATGGCTTGCACTGAACATGATCGTGCTCATTTTGCTTGTCGGCGGGGGATTTGCCGCCTATTACTATGTCAATGAGGCAACAAACTATGTGAAAACGGACAACGCCCGCATTGACGGCCAAGTCATCCCGGTGGCTGCTCCGCTGTCAGGGAAATTGACGTCTTGGTCTGGAAACATCGGAAAAACGTTCGCGGCTGGAGAGAAAATCGGGGAAGTGTCGGACGGCAAAAATACCGTGGAGATCACTGTGCCGCACCGGATGACGGTTGTGCAGCAAAGCGCGGTAGAGGGGTCGTTTGTCGCCGCTGGGATGCCGCTTGCCCGGGGGTTTGATTTAAACGATTTGTGGGTGACGGCGAACATCGAAGAGACAGATATCGAGGATGTCAAAGTCGGTCAAGATGTCGATATTTATGTCGACGCCTATCCGGACCGCCAATTCGGCGGGAAAGTGGAAAAGCTTGGCTATGCGACGGCGAATACGTTCAGCTTGTTGCCGAGTTCAAACGCAACGGGCAACTATACAAAAGTGACTCAAGTCATTCCGGTGACGATTTCCATCGACAACTACAGCGGAGCCGGACTCGTGCCGGGCATGAACGTCACTGTCCGCATTCATAAGTAGGTGATCGGCGATGTCTGCATTTTTTACTGGCTATATTGTATTTGCCGTTTTCGTCTTGGCAGTCGTCAATATCGCGCTGCGACGGCGCAAACCGGCTTCGGCCGCGGTTGAAACAGCAGGCGGAGCGGGGGCAGCCGCCGCCCCGTCCGGTCAAGGCCAAGGCGGGTTGGGCGACATCGGCAGCCGCGGCAAAGTCGTGGCAACGGTCATGCTGGGGGCGTTTGTCGCCATTTTAAATCAAACGTTGATCAACGTCGCCTTGCCGCATATGATGCAAGATTTCAATGTCGAAACAGCAACGATCCAGTGGCTCGTTACTGGTTACATGCTTGTCAACGGGGTGCTTATTCCGATCAGTCCGTTTTTAATCGCCAAGTTTCCGACGAAAACGTTGTTTGTCTCGGGCATGTCGTTTTTTTCCATCGGCGCGTTTGTCTGCTCGATCGCTCCAACGTTTGCCGTCATGCTCGCAGGACGGTTGACGCAGGCGGTCGGAGCCGGCATTATTATGCAGCTCATGATGGTGATTATGCTGTCCATATTTCCGCCGGAGCGCCGCGGGGTGGCAATGGGGACCGTCGGGATTGCCATGATGTTCGCGCCAGCCATCGGGCCGACGCTTTCCGGCTGGCTCATTGAACATTATACTTGGCGCCTTTTGTTTTATGTTGTGTTGCCGATCGCCATAGTTGACCTCGTCCTCGCTTCTCTTTGGCTGAAAAAAACGCCGCGCAAAGGGAATGCCGTTCTCGATATGCAAGGGGCGATTTATTCGACGATCGGGTTTGGCGGCGTCTTGTATGGGTTCAGCGAAGCTGGAAGCAAAGGATGGGGGCAGGCGGAAGTCGCCGTCTCGCTCGTTGTCGGCGCTTTGTTTCTTGTCTTGTTTACATGGCGCTCGCTCTGTTCGGAGCATCCGGTGTTAAATTTCCGCGTGTTTCGTTATCCAGTGTTTACGTTGTCAACGGTGATCGGTTCGGTCATCAATATGGCGATGTTTGCCGCAATGGTCTTGCTTCCGGTCTATTTACAAAATTTACGCGGCTTTACGCCGCTCGATGCCGGTTTGCTCATGCTGCCGGGGGCGATTGTGATGGCGGTCATGTCGCCAATTTCTGGTTGGGTGTTTGACCGCATCGGCGCGCGGGCGCTTGCTATCGTCGGCTTGATCATCACCATCGTGACAACGTGGGAATTTAGCAAACTGACGATGGATACGCCATACAGCCATTTAATTTGGCTTTACATTTTCCGCATGTTTGGCATGTCGATGCTCGGGATGCCGATTATGACGGAAGGGTTAAACGCCTTGCCGCGCCATCTGTACAGCCACGGTACGGCGATGGCGAACACGCTCCGCCAAGTGGCGGCTTCGCTCGGCACGGCCTTTTTAGTGACCGTCATGTCGAACCGGACGAAATTTCATGTGGAACATTATCGCAATGAAATGACGGAAAACAATCCGTTCTTGATGGATGTGGTCAGCCAGCTAAAACAGACGATCCCGAGCCATGAAGCGGTCGTCCAGCTGCTATATGGGCTCGTACAGCAGCGCGCCACAGTCGAGGGGATCAACGACGCCTTTTTCGTCGCCACCGGTTTGACGGTGTTGGCGCTCATGATGGCGTTCTTCTTAAAAGGAAAAAAACATAAATCGCCATCAGCATAAGCGGAGGAATGGAAGCGGCTTGGATCGGCCGCTTCTTTTTTTGGCGGCCGACAGGACGATAGACGAAAACAAACAGCCGTTTGCGAACTGTATAACCGTAGCGGACGTTCAGGGGGGATCAAATCATGGAGGTGCAGAGCAGGCAGCAAGTAAGACAAACAAGGCGAAGACAGCGCTGGCTGCGGATATTGTTTGCGATTGCCTTCGTTTTGGCAGCCGCCGTTGCCGCGCTCGAGTGGGCGATTGACCGGCAAAACATTGCCGCACTCGAGAAGCCGCTGCCGGCAGCGACGGTCATTTATGACGAACATGGCCGCGTGGCAAGCAAACTCGCGGCGGCGAACACCGAAGAAGTGCCGATTGAGCGCGTGCCGAATCACTTTCTTCAGGCCATTGTCGCGACGGAAGACCAGCGCTTTTACGAGCATAACGGCGTCGACTACTGGGGAATTTTGCGTGCTGTATGGCGCAATATCCGCGCCGGGGCGTGGGTCGAAGGCGGCAGTACGATCACCCAGCAGCTGGCGAAAAACGTCTTTTTGACGAATGAAAAAACATTAGCGCGCAAATGGAACGAATGGCTAATCGCGCAAAAAATGGAGCGCACGTACAGCAAAAAAGAAATTTTAGAAATGTACATCAACCGCATTTATTTTGGCGCTGGGGCTTGGGGAGTGGCCAGCGCCGCGAAAACGTATTTCGGCAAAGACGTTTCCGAACTGACGCTAAGCGAATCGGCGATGTTGGCCGGTCTCGTAAAAGCGCCCTCCGCCTTATCGCCGCTCCGTCATTACGACAAGGCCATCGCACGGCGCAACGTGGTGCTGTCGCTGATGAAAGAGCAAGGCTATATCGACGATCAGGAGTGGATCGCCGCGAAAAACGAACATATTGCCATCAGGCAGGAGCCAAAGCGTGACCCGTATGCCGGGAAGTATCCATATTATGTCGATGAGCTGATCCGCGAAGCGATGACGCGCTACGGGCTGACGCAAAGCGATGTCCTTTCCGGCGGACTGCGCATTTACACAGAGCTTGACCCGGACATGCAGCAGGCGCTTGAAGCTGTGTATGCGGACGATTCACTGTTTCCGTCAAGCCCGGATGATGTGCCTGTCCAAAGCGGCGCGGTGCTGCTCGATCCGAAAACAGGCGGGGTGAAGGCGCTTGTCGGCGGCCGCGGCCGCCATGTGTTCCGCGGCTTTAACCGCGCCACTGAGCTTAGGCGCCAACCGGGGTCAGCGCTTAAGCCGCTCGCCGTGTATACGCCGGCGCTCGAACAAGGGTACGGGCCATTTTCGCCGCTTAAAGACGAGCCGCTTGATTTCGGCGGCTATCGTCCGCAAAACTACGATCACACGTACCGCGGCACGGTGACGATGTATGAAGCGGTCATCCATTCGCTCAACGTGCCGGCCGTCTGGCTGTTAAACGAAATCGGCCTCGACAAAGGGATGGATGCGCTGCACCGGTTCGGCTTGCCTTTGGAAAAAGAGGACCGCCAGCTCGGCATTGCGCTCGGCGGCATGTCCCGCGGCGTCTCGCCGCTCGAGATGGCTGAGGCGTACGCTGTATTTGCCAGCGATGGCGTCCGCCCGGACGGCCATCTTATTACGAAAATCGTCGACGCCTATGGCCGCAAGGTGGCGGAATGGAAGCCGCAGCGAACGATCGTCACGTCCGAAAAAGTGGCACAGCAAATGACGTTGTTGCTCCAAGGCGTCATCCGTGAAGGAACCGGGAAGCGCGCCGCCATCCCTGGACGGGAGCTTGCCGGCAAAACCGGATCGACGGAAATGACGGTTCCCGGCATCGACGGAGTGAAAGACCAATGGATGGTCGGCTATACGCCGCAGCTCGTCGGCGCGCTTTGGCTCGGTTATGACCGTCCGGATCGCAAGCATTATTTGACGACGACGAGCGGGGAAACGGCGGCGGTCATTTTCCGCCGCATCATGGAGAAGGCGCTGGCCGGCCAGCCGGCTGTTCGTTTTTCGCTGCCGCTCGTGAAACAAGAGGAACGGGGGCGCAAAAAGCGCGGGCAAAGAGCGTCTGAACCCGCGCCGTCAAAGGTGAAGGAAAAGAAGGAAAAACCGCATCCGCCCGGTCATGAAAAAGGAAAAAACAAAAAAGAGAAAAAAGAAAAAAAGCACGGAAAAAGGCATGGCGGCAAGCATGAATAGCCGTTGCCAAAGGCGTTCTCAACCCCTGTTTAGGCGCATATACATAAAGACAAGCCGCACGAAAAAAGGGGGGGAGCGCCCGTGGCGCATTTCGGATCGAAAGGATGGCTTGTCGCCGAGTTGAAAAAGGCAGGCATCGCCCGTCATCCGGTCGGGCGGAAAAAAATCGAAACGTACAAGGCGACTGAGCTGTACGGGCTGTACCGAAAATATGTGCAAAAAACGCGCTGAGCCGGACAAAAAGGATCCGGCTTCTTTTTTCGGGCAAAATAATAATGGAAAGGAGGGAGGCGCACCGATCGTTTGGCCGGGAAAGGAACGAGCGCCGAACGGAATGAAGAAAAAACGGTTTACTGTAGCCGAAGGTGAAACGATTGCCGCCTGTTTAGAGCGGATGAAACAAGAAGGATACCGCCCTATCCGCCGCGTTGAGCAGCCGATTTTCCGCGAAGTGGAAACAAACGGCGAAACGACGGTTGAGCCGTGCGGGCGCATCATCGAATTTGAGGCGGTGCGGGACGAGCCGTAGCCAGAGGCGTCCTCAGTCGGCCGCCATGGCTTGCGTTTCGCTTTTGGCTTGAACCATCGTTGCCGACTTTCCATGCCAACAGCAAAAGGAGGGGGGCTCACAAAGGCAGTGAGCCCCCCTCCTGATCGCCGCATCATGCGTATTCACTCCGCTAAGGAAGCTGTTATCTTGCGCCCCGGCCAACGGTCTTTTGGGGCCAGCCCCTTCAGCTGTGCGGCCATTCGCGCGTTTTTTTCGCTTCCCGATGGTCACCGGTCGGGTTGCCGCTTGACGCTTCGTAACCGACTTGGTACACGTAGTGTTTCGGGGCATGGATGACGTTGTCCATCCGGTATTGGTCCAAGTCGTCTTGAAATTGCCGTTTGCTTTCTTGGTCGCTCATGTTTGCGGCCTCCTTGTCGATATAGTCTGGGGGCATTTATAGGGTGTACGATTTGGCCGCGCTTTATCAAAAGCCATGGATCGTCATGCCGCCGTCAACAAACAGCGTTTGGCCGGTAATGTAGCTGGCCGCATCAGAGGCAAGGAACACGGCCGGGCCGACGAGTTCAGGCAGCTCGCCAATGCGTCTGAGCGGGGTGACGGCTAAAATGTCGTTCACATACGCTTCGTCTTCAAGCAGCGTTTTGGTAAGCGGCGTTCGGAAATACCACGGGCCGATGGCGTTGACGAGAATGCCGTAGCGCCCCCACTCAAACGCCAGCACTTTCGTCATTTGGATGAGCGCCGCTTTGGTCGCCGCGTATACAACGCCGGTGCGCAAGGCGACATGACCGGCGACCGAGGCAATGTTGATGATTTTGCCGCCCCGCCCTTGTTCTTTCATCACGCGTCCTGCTTCTTGCGAGACGAGAAACGCTGACTTCAAGTTGGTGTTTATGATCGTTTCCCATTCGTTGTCTGTCACATCCAAAGCTGGGGTGCGGATGTTCATTCCGGCGTTGTTGACGATGATCTCAAGGGATCCAGCCTGTTGCTTGACGCCGGTGACCGCCTCGTGCACCGCTTCCCGGTCGGTGACATCGATCGGCCATATGTACGCTTTCCGTCCGAGCGATTCAATGTGGCTTGCCGTTTCTTCCAAATCCGCTTTGGTGCGGGCGATGAGCGCTACGTCCGCTCCGGCTTCGGCAAATCCGATGGCGATCGCCCGGCCGATGCCGCGCCCCGCTCCGGTCACAAGCGCCGTTTTTCCGTCCAAACGGAATGAAGGCAAAAACATAAGAGTCTCCCCTTTCGAAATTGATGACCCGGCTTGTTGGCGGGTGTCCGCATAGTTTCACTATAGCACGGTTGTCCGCCGCCGCCAATGATTGAGACGCCGGCCATGGCGGCAAATTGAACGTTGCAGCTCGTTGTCCGGGCCGCTACAATAAAGAAGGGGAAAATATAAAGAGAAGGAGATGACGCCATGATCCATTACACATGGGCGACCCGGCCGACGATCAAGAAAGTGAAATGCGTCCATACGAACGCGGAAAAATACATCGTTAACAATGTGTTGACGCCGGGAAACGTGTATGAAGTGAAAAATGAAACGGATGAGTTTTATTTTGTAGTCGACAACAGCGGAAAAGTCGGTGGGTTTTACAAAGATTATTTTGAAGAAGTAAAATAACCGCGTTAGCGGCCATGAAAAAACGGATGTCCGGTTTCGGACATCCGTTTTTCGTTCAGCCGGCGGCGCTCTGTTGCGTCGATGGCGGCCGCACCCGGCGCGCCGGCAAGGTAATCGTCATCGTCGTTCCTTTTTGGACGGCGCTTTCGATCTTCCACGTCCCACCCATTTGTTCGATGATTTTCACTGCGACCATGGCGCCAAGTCCGGTTCCTTTTTCTTTCGTGCTGAAATACGGTTCGCCGAAACGGCGCACTTGTTCTTTCGTCATGCCGATGCCGTTGTCAGAAATGGTGATGACGACCGATGTTTCCCGGTTCTCGGCCGCCACCCGAAGCGTGCCGCCGTTTGGCATCGCTTCGATGCTGTTTTTGAATAAATTCAAGAAACATTGTTGGAAATATTGCACATTCCCGGTGACGACGGCGTGTTCAAGAGAGGAAGCGAGATCGACCGAATGCATATGCGCCATCGGCGCGATCATTTGCAACACTTTGTGAAGCTCGACGGCCACATCGATCGGCTCAGTTTCTTTCGGCGCTGGTTTGGCAAACGTCAAATAGTCGTGGATGATCGCTTCCGCCCGCTTGACTTCCTCTAAGGCGATGCGGATGTACCGCTCCTCCGTCTCGCGCGGCAGCGGCCCGGTTTGCAACAGCTGGATGAACCCTTTCACGACAGTGAGGGGGTTGCGAATTTCATGCGAAATGCTGGCGGCCAGCTGGCTGACGATCTCCATTTTTTCCATCTTCATTAGTTCCGCCCGGGCGAGCTGGGCCTCATGGAGCGTTTCCATCAAATAGACCGCAAACATCATCACAAACGGCGGCATCAAAATGAAATACACGATATACGGCTTCGTCACCGAAAAATCGGCGATGATGATAGCGACAAACGTGGTGAGCACCGCCAGTAAAAACGTCAGCCAAATGGCGGTGAACAGCTTGCCGGACCGGGGCAGCCGGCGAAACAGCGGCGAGGCGGCCGCCGCGGCAACGAGCATAATGGCGTAAACGATCAATGTCAACGGCTGAAACCCATACAAAATCGTGCGCGCCAGCATTGACACGACAAAAAGCACAGCTCCGACGCTACCGCCGCCATAGAGCGTTCCAAGCAAAAAAGGAATTTGCCGGAAATCGTGGATGCACGTCGGATCAATATAAATCGGAAATTTCATGCACAGCACAGACGCCAGCGCCAAACAGGCGCTAAGGAGCGCCCGGTTGTACAGCGGTTTGCGCTGAATCGCCGGGCTGTGGTCATAAATGAATGAAAAGGCAAACACGGTGACTAAAATATAAAATAAGTTATTGAGGACGTGCTGATTAATATATAAGCCTGCCATACAAAAAATCTCCTAACCGGATGGACATCATCGTCTTCCATTATAATCGGAAAGAGGTTGAAAGAAAAATAGTTTTATTATTTGTCTTTCGGCAGCCAGACCGCCAAGGCGCCAAACAGCGGCAGCACGCTGCAAAGCGACATTAACGTGCCGAGTGATGACAAGTCGGCGATGCTGCCGAGCACGACGGCGCCAAGCGCCCCCATACCAAAGGCCAAGCCGACGATCAGGCCGGACGCCATGCCGACATGGTTTGGCAACAGTTCTTGGGCGTAGACGACAAACGTTGCGAAACTTAACGACAATACAAAGCCGGCGCTAAGCAACAGCGGTAACGCAAGCGGAAGCGGCGCGTGCGGCAAGGCGAGCGCAAACGGTGCTGTTCCAAGCGTTGACCAGAGGATCAAGTTGCGCTTTCCGAATCGGTCGGCAATTGGCCCGCCGGCAAGCGTTCCGATCGCGCCGGCGATCATAAAGGCGAACAAGTACACTTGCGCCTCGCGCACCGAGATGTGGGCCGTTTCCATCAAGTAAAACTGATAATAGTTTGAGATGCCGGCCGAATACCATGAACGGGCAAACACTAAAAAGACGAGCAAGGCGAGCGCAAACGCCACCGGGTGTCCGGCATCGGTGGGCTGTGCCTTTTTCGTTTTGCTTGGCGCCGGACGGCTGCCAAGTTCATGACCGTACCAGTGCGAGACGCGCCAAAGCAAGGTGATGCCGATGGCCGCGGCAAGCATAAACCAAGCGGCTCCCTTTTGGCCGAACGGCACGAAAATCAGGGCGGTAAACAGCGGGGCCAAGGCGTTGCCGGTATTGCCGCCGACCTGATAAATCGATTGGGCGAACGCCCGTCGCGCACCGGCCGCCAAATAAACGACGCGCGATCCTTCCGGATGGAAGACGGCTGAACCGATTCCGACCAACAGCACAGACAACAAGACAAACCAAAAGTTCGGCGCCAAGGCGAGCCCGGCCATGCCGAGCAAGCTCGCCGCCATGCCGAGCGGCAAAAAACGCGGCGACGGCATCCGGTCCGTCCATAAACCGACGACCGGCTGCATGACCGACGACGTCATGTTCAATGCAAATGCAATCCAGCCGATTTCGGTGTACGACAGCTCCATCGTCGAGCGCAAAATCGGAAACAGCGCCGGGATGACCGCCTGCATGGCATCATTCAAGAAATGTCCGAAGCTGATGGCGAACAAAATCGGGTAGACAGTCATGTTGGCGGCGTTCGTTCGTTCCGTATGAGCGTCCATCGTTCTCCCCCGTTCCCCAAAATCGATCTTAATATGGCTAATTATACTTGATCTTCGCCAGCGGAGAAAGCCCCATTTCCCGGCGCGAGCGCAGGCAAGAGGGCGCTCCATTCTTGTCTTTTCAATCGCCGGCGCGGTAATTCAGTTTTTCTTTTCCAGATGCACGGATAACGAGCTCGACGTTTACGGACAGCGTGTTGTTATTGAGCGGGATGAGGCCGTCGGTCTGATGTTTTTTCCACAGATTCGGACGCTCGCGATACAGTTGCTCCGCTAGATTCAATATATCGATCTGTCGCCTGTTCCCAAGTTCATATAAGCGGTGGATTTCTTGTTTAACTGTTTGTTCCGCCAGTTTGGTCAGTTGTTTTCGTGAGAGCGGTTCACGCAGTTCGAGGAGACTTCCTTGCGCCTCAACGTTTACAGTAAAAGCAGGCTCTCCGTCCTTTACGCCGACCGACCACTTCGTTTTTGGATCATGGACGATTAGGGAGGCAACTGTTTTCCCTTTTTGTTTGACATAAATCGGGGTGCGCCGAACGTCCTGCTCAAACCAGCGAAGCCCTTGCAAATCGGAACGGCGTTCGCACCCTTGCAAACGGTAATCGCGAAGAAAACAAACGCCGGACATAGCCAACATTTGTTTTGGCTTCTTATTTTCCACCCAATGATTGCCTTCGATCGTTAAATAAGGGAGTCTAGCTGTATCCGCTTTTTCATCCATCGCAGCGATCAACCGGCTGAGACGGATCGGACGGATAAACGAACTTTGTTGGAAAATTTCTTCCGGATTAGATAAAAGCGAATAATAGGAGGAAGCGTTCAATAGCGGCGTCGCTTCAAACAAATCGGAAAGCGGCTCATCGGTAGCGTATACCCACGCCGTATGGCGAATTTCATTGTAACGGTTCAGCACATCGATCACATCGGCCACAATGTCTTTTTGCAAGGCGCGCTTCGTAAAGACAATGCTTTTGACATGCCCCCACGACACTCTTTGTTGAATGGAAGGATAAATCTTGTCGGTAGCGATATTAAATGTTTCGCCCAGCGCCTTGCCGATGGAAACGGCCGCTTTTTCTTTGCCGCCCCCGGCTTCGACTTTGGCGAGGGCGGTGAAACCGACCAACTGGACGTAGGCGATCACTTGGCCATCTTTGTAATCGACCCCGATTGAATGAATATAGACAATGTGATCGATGTTGCGCGTGTCCCAGCAGCCGCTAAGCCATAGGGTGGAAGCGATGATGGGAAGGAGTCGCTTCGTCATTCTTGTTCCCTCTCTTTCGCAATAAGATCATTGGGGCGTACAATGCGGTCGCGCGTGTGAAACTGTTTCCATGTGCTTGGAATAAATACTTTCCCGATGTCTTTTGAAGGCGGCGCCAGCGGTGTCAAATACGGAATGCCGAAAGTGCGCAAGTTGACCGCATAAGTCAAAATGAGAAACAGCGACAAGATAAACCCAAACAAACCAAGAACGGAAGCGAAAGTGAGAACGATAAAGCGCAGCAAAGTGACGCTGCCGGCGATGTTTTGATTGACAAGCGTAAATGTCGAGATGACAGAAATGGCGGCAATCACGAGTGTGGCCGGGGCGGCAAGTCCAGCGTTGATCGCTGCTTGTCCGATAATCAAGCCGCCAACAACCGACAGCGTCTGCCCGATGGCGATCGGCAGCCGCATTCCCGCTTCTTTAAACACTTCAAACAAAATCATCATCACAAACATTTCCAGCGGTACCGGAAGCGGCACCCCCTGGCGCGACAAAATCAGCGTCGCCAGCAAGGTGAACGGCAGCTGATCTGGATGGAACGAGGTGAGCGCGACCCAGGCGCCCGGCAAAAAAATGGCAACCGACGTACCAACCAGCCGAAGCAGACGCTGAAACACAACAAACAGGAAAAACGTGTTGTTATCTTCCGATGTGTTCAGCAAAAAGGTTAAATTGCCCGGCCCGATCAAGGCGGTCGGCGCCCCATCCACTAAGATGATAAAACGGCCGTTAAGGAGCGAATTGACGGCAAAATCAGGCCGTCCGGTATAACCGAACATCGGAAACAAAGAAAACGGACTGTCGGATAGCCATTCCTCAATTTGGTTGGTGCTGGTCACCGAGTCGATGTATAAACTGAGCAGACGGCTTCTCACCTCATCGATGATGGCTGTGTTCGCAATATCATCAACATAGAGCAGCCCGACTTTTGTCTGGCTGCGTGTACCGATGATGAACGGCTCATAGACGAGTCGATGCGAGCGCAGCCGCTTGCGGATGAGAGCTACGTTTTTGCTGATTTCCTCAATGAATCCGTCTTTTGGCCCGCGGATCGACACTTCTGTGTTCGGCTCCTCCGGGTCGCGGTTGGGCGGGCTGGCGAGCGGCATTGCGTATAAGACATCGGCTTCGCGAAAGTAAATGAGCAAATCGCCGCTAAACAGTCTCAAGTTGAGATCATCGATCCGCACTTCGTGTCCCATGTATTCGAGTGCGGGCGGCTTGCGTGTTTCGATGTCAGCGGACGAAAGGCATGAATGCTGTTCACAAAGCTTGTGGAACATTGGATAGATGGTCTTTTGCAACATTTGCGTATCGCACAGTTCTTCACAATAGATAAATAACAGGTGTACAGTTTTTGATGATCCGTCAGGGAGCAGCGATGGAACGGCCGCTTCTGTCATGATGACGTCGCTGCATTTGGCGTACATTATCCGTAACGCCTCTTCGGAGATGATCACAGTTTCCAATCCCGTGTAATCATCTTTCAGCCGCTTGCCTTGGGCGGCACGCATGAGCTGTTTCATCATGCCATCCCTCTTTTCTTTTTACGGTATGTCAACAGAGCGAAGCTGCCTAACACAACAGACAACGCAAGACTAAACAGCAGTGACGAGGGCAGCACCCAATGTTTGACAAAACGCAAAAATTGTTCATCGCTGCCCGGTGCCAGGGTCGCCAATATGATCGCTAAGTAGAGAACGATAAGCACCCAACGGCGCGTTTGCGAATGGCGGATCGGGAATAGTTCCACAATCAGCGCCGTCGATAAGGAGATGCGAATAAAGGCGCCGGACAACCACTGATAAACCGATAGAAAATCCACGTGTTCGATATACGTCCCTAAACTAACCATCCGCCATTGTTCAAACGCCGGATAGCGAAGACGCGTCGCCTGCTCCGGCCCAAATTCGGTGATAGCCCCGATCGTCGGCCCGATGCTCAGACCGGCCGTGAAGAAGGCGATGGCGGCGAGCGCTTTCCATGAAAACGGTCGAGGCAGCCGGTGAGAGAGAAACAAAAGAACGATCACTTCTGCATATCCCGCCCCAGCATACGTCATGCCGCGAAGCACAGGTGCCACGCCGTGTTCAAGCACCGGCTTGAGCAGCGAATAGTCTTTATGTGGAGTGGTCGACAGCATGACGAAAAAACCGAAGACGATGACGAACGGCCAAATAATCATCGCCGTATTGGCAATCGAGTCGATGCCTCGATATGCGTTATAAAAACAGGCGATCACGATGATAACAATCAGCGCCCACCGCGGCGTCGCCGTCAAATAAGAAGTTGTGGTAAACGTGATGGTATCATTTAATGTAACAAAGCTATGAAGAAGCAAGAATATGGTGCTGACACCGGCCACCATATAGGCTACTGGGCTTGAAAAACGGTTTTTTAGCCAGTCAAACAGCCGCTCGCCGTTCAGTTGTTTGAGGATGAAATAAAGAAGCGGCAGCCAGATGAGCAACCCCCCCAATGCTCCCAAGGCGGCGATCCATGCATCGCGGTGAGCGGCCTCGAGCATAAAGGGGATAACGATTACATGATTCATCAGCCCAACTGACAGCATGACCATGCATAAAACCTGCAGAACGCTGAGCGTCTGTCCATTCATTATGAATCCCTTTCTTTCTATGACTATCTTTAAGTATTGTTTCCAGTGCAGGGGGATTTATTCTTTCAAACGTCAACCCAATAGCGAAACTTCTGAGGAGTCAGAGGCACAATACAAAGGAAGAGCGAAAATTCACAGCATGGTAAGGAGGGCGTGCTATGAAATGGCTCCAGTTGACGCTTGAACTTGTCATCGGCTTTATTCTGTTGTTCGCCGTCGTCAAAATCGCCGGCAAAAAGTTGATCAGCCAAATGAGCCCGTTTACGTTTATCGCTGCCATCGTGCTTGGCGAGCTGCTTGGCAATGCGCTGTATGACGACCATATTCACCTTTGGTACATCATCTATTCGATCACCCTTTGGGGGGCGATGTTGCTTTTGGTCGAGTATGCGAGCCAAAAGTGGCTTTCCTTTCGCCTATGGAGCGAAGGAAAGCCGACATTGCTTATTCGAAACGGCGCCATCGATTACGAGGCATTGAAAAAAAGCCGCCTCACCCTCAACCAGCTGCAAAGCCTTCTTCGCAAGCATGAGACGTTTTCGATCCGTGAAGTGGCGTTTTGCTTTTTGGAAGCGGACGGAGAAATTAGCGTGCTGAAACAAGCGGATCATCAAAAAACGACGCGCGAAGATTTCCACTTGCCGCCTCATCCCGTCTATGTGCCGGTGACGCTCGTTCGCGACGGCCAGCTGTTGCGAGATGAACTTATGGAGCTTGGGAAAAATGAGCAGTGGCTCACCGCGGAGCTGCGCAAACAAGGAGTCCCTTCATGGCAAGATGTATTGATTGCCGAGTGGTTGGAAGGGAAGGGATTGTTTGTACAGACGTATCGACCGTCTGAGGGGAAGATGCCGAAGCAGCAAGGATTGAAGGAAGAATCATGATCGTGGCGGGACGACTAATGAGGAAGTTGGAGGCGGAAAACAACGATTTCTTAAAAAACCGCCCCTCCTCGAAATGCGGAGAACGGCTGCTTTTATGCCTTTCTCACTCAGGGGAATACCCCATTTCTATGAAATCACGCCCTTCTCAAGAGGAGTGAAAAACCATCATTCCCATTCGATCGACCATCCAACGTGATAAAAACACGGTCTTCTATAAGACGTTTCAAAGGAAAACAACGTTGTCGAGGCACATTTTTCATTCGGTCGCCAACCTTCTTGGATCGGCTGCATTTCTTAACTTTCATTTGAATGAAAAAGTGCTTGTGTTTCTTCTGTTTTGTGTGTACTATTGGTTATAGTACGGTTGTGACAATGAGAGGAGGAGGGGAGATGTTTGAGCTCGATTTGCGAAGCCGGCAGCCAATTTATGAGCAGCTGATGGAAAAAATGAAAGAAATGGTCATCCGCGAATTATGGCGGCCGCACGACCAGCTGCCGTCGGTCAGAGCGATGGCGAAACAGCTGATGGTCAACCCGAATACGATTCAAAAAGCATACCGTGAACTGGAACGCAATGGCTGGATTTATTCCGTCCCGGGAAAAGGCAGTTTCGTCGCGCCGCGCCCGAAAGAGCCAAACACCGAGGCGGTCGCTGCCGTTTACGAACAGTTCGTCCGTCTTGTCAAGGAAGCGCGGTTTTTAGGAGTGACCAACGAGCAATTATGGCAATGGATCATAGAAGGGGAGAAAGAGGGGGAGAGCGATGATTCAACTTATAGGCGTGATGAAAACGTTTGACCGTTTTCCCGCTGTCAACGGGGCGACGATGACCGTGCCGAAAGGATCGATTTACGGGCTGCTTGGACCGAACGGCGCGGGAAAAACGACGTTGTTGAAGCTAATGGCTGGCATTCTCCGCCAAGATCGCGGAACGATCGCAATCGATGGGGAAGATGTATGGGAAAATATCGGCGTGAAGCAACGAATTTTATTTTTGCCGGACTTCGTATACTTTTTCCCGCATACGACGATTCGACAAATGGCGGACTTTTACGAACAAGTGTATCCGTCGTTCAGCCGCGAGCGGTTTATGGAATTGCGGGCGGCGTTTTCGTTGGATCTTGATAAAAAAATCCAGCAGTTTTCGAAAGGGATGCAGCGCCAAGCCGCGTTTTGGCTCGCCTTTTCCGTTCAGCCTGATGTGCTCATTATGGATGAGCCGCTCGATGGGCTCGATGCGTTCGTCCGTCGCTATGTGAAACAATTGTTGATTGATGAAGTGGTGGAACGGGAAATGACGATTGTCATCTCATCACACAATTTGCGCGAACTGGAGGATTTATGCGGCATTGTCGGATTGATGGCGCGCGGCGTGGTGCGGCTCGAGCGCGACTTGGATGAACTGCGCGCTGGCATGCATAAGTTGCAGCTTGCTTTTCGCGATGGGTTTCCGAGTGAATTGATGGAGCGCCTCGATATTGTGCACCGTGAGGAACGCGGCAGCATCGTCCTCCTTGTCGTCCGCGGGGAAAAGCGGCGCATAGAGGAGACGGTTCGCGCGTTTCATCCCCTCATCCTTGATGTGCTGCCGCTGTCGCTTGAAGAAATTTTTATGTATGAAATGGGGGGTGACGCTTATGTCGATGAAACGGTGGTCGGCTAACCGCGCCATGTGGACGCAAAATCTTCGTCAAATCGGCTGGATTGCGATCGTTCATTGGCTGCTATGGCTGGCGGCGATCGTGCTGCCGATCGCGCTCGCGTATTCCCAATATGACCCGAAAGTGGGCAATCTACCACAGTGGAAGAATGTGTATTATATATCCAATGGGTTGGAAACATTGATCGCCTGGCTTGTCCCCGTGCTGGCATCTGCTGGCGCGCTTCGCTATATGCATGACAAACGGTCGGCCGACTTTATTCATAGTTTACCCATCCGCCGCACCGAATTGCTCACAAGCCAAATCGTGTTCGGTTGGCTCATGTTAGTTGTGCCGCTCTTAATTGCGGCACTGGCCGCTATCGGCTGCTTGTATGGGCTTGACCTCCCGTGGCCGATCGGGGCGCCGGACGTATGGCGCTGGCTCGGTGAAACAATGGTCATTGAAACACTCATCTTCGCCCTTGGCATCGCCGTTGGCATTCTCGTCGGTCAATCGGTGCTCCATGTGGTGCTGATGAATATTTTTCTTTTTTTTCCGGCTGGCATACTTGTTTTGATTTATACGAATTTATCATTATTATTGTCCGGATTTCCGGATACGTACTATTTATCAACCGATTTGGACCGGTTGGTGCTTCCGCTTCGCTATGCGATGTTGATGGATCAGGCGATGAACGCGGGGGAGGCGGGATTGTTGCTACTGTTGGCGCTTCTTTTGTTTGGCCTGGCTGTTTGGCTGTGTGAGCGGCGGCCGGCAGAAGCAGCCGGGCAGGCGCTGGCGTTTCCGGCGCTCCGTCCGCTGTTTGTGTATGGGGTTGCATTTTGCTCTTGGCTTGTCGGCGGCTTTTATTTTGGAGAAGTGCAGGGGCAATGGGGCTGGATAGTCTTCGGATATATAACGTTTTCTTTGCTTGGGTACGCGATTGCCCGGATGGTCATCGCGAAAACGTGGCGCGTATTTCACCGCTGGAAGGGGTATGTCGCGTTTGCGGCGGTGATGACCGTTCTTGCTCTTATCATCCGCGTGGATCTTGCTGGCTATGAGCAGCGTGTGCCGGCAATTGCAGACATTAAGCAAGTGTACTTTGGCCAGTCGACGATGAACTTTGAACACCCGGAGCAGATCGGCCGCTCGTTTGTAGAATATGACCAATTTCTTCGCACGAAGGAAAATATTGAAGCGGTGCGGGCGTTTCACGAACAACTCGCGCATGATCAACCGTCGCCGTCCCGTCTCAGCAACGTTCAGCCGGTGGTGATCGGCTATGTGCTCAAAGACGGCACGCGCCTCCTCCGCCGCTATGAAGTGCCGGTCGAACTGTATATGACGCATTTTCGCCGCATTATGGAGTCGAAAGAGTATAAACAGCAATACCATTTCCTGCTTCACCCGGACGGCTACTCGCCGATCCGCCAAGTAACGATACGAAACTTGAATACAGGGCAGCCAGTGCTTGTTTTAGCTGAGCCGAAGGAAATTGAATCATTTATCAGCGCGCTGAAACAAGATTTATGGAACGAACCAGTCGGAAACATGATCGGCACCGTGAGCATATGGTACGCGGACGTCGAGCTGTTGCAAAGCGACGGCGATTCATTCGGCTTTGGGCTCGCGGAAAACTATACACATGTGCGTCAATGGCTCGAACGGCGGCATGTGGGGGAAGACTTGATCAAAAAATAAATGAAGACAAAACGGGCAGAGGAGGGCGCTCCTCTGCCCGTTTTGGTTAAGACGCCGTCTTTTTCCGCCGCCAAAGCCATACGGTGAGCAAGTCAAGCAGCCAAAAGGCGATAAAAAGAAACAAAAGAAACAGCTCGGGCGTTTCCATCACGCGAAACGGATTAAGCACGTTATGAAACGATTGATGCAACGTTAATCCTAGCAACAAGTCCATCCCTACCGCTGTTCCGCCCAACAGCAGCATAAAAGCGAGGGAGAGGAATACGACTTTCAATGCAAGACACCTGCCGCTTTTTCGTTTAGTGTTCTCCGGCTAGGGAGGAATGATGCACCCTCGTATACACTTTTGGTTGATTGCCTATAATGGAAGATAAAAGTGACACGGAGCAAGGAGGAGAGGGACATGTTGTTTCAGTGGGGGATGCGCCGGCAAAAGGATCGGATGAACGACGGCGTGCAGCAAGAAGGAGCCGACCATAGCGGCGAAGCGGCGGATGTCCCGCAGGAGCCGCTGTCACCTGAACTGGCGGTGAACATCGACATCATCCGCCAGGCGACCGGAGAAAGCAGCGATGTCGTCATTCGCCGTTTTTCCCTCGGCCAGGAAACACAAATGAAAGCGGCCATCGTCTTTGTCGACGGGCTCGTCGATGAAAAAAACGTGTACGAGTTTTTGCTTATGCCGCTCCTTACGGCGTCGTTTCCGCTCGCGCTCGAGGAAAAAGAGCGGTTTCAATGGATTGAAAAAAAACTCGCTGCGGTTGGCGGCGTCAAGCATGTCGCCGAATGGAAGCAGCTGTTTTTTGATCTGTTTTCCGGGGCGACGGTGATGCTCATTGACGGGGTGCCGTTTGCCATTAGCGCGAGTACGAAAGGCGGCCAATATCGCTCGATTGAAGAACCGCAGACGCAAATCGCCATTCGCGGCCCGCGCGAAGGGTTTACGGAATCATTGCGCACGAATACGGCGATGATCCGCCGCCGCATTAAAAACCCGAACCTTTGGCTGGAGACGATGCAAATCGGCACAGTGACGCAAACCGATGTCGCCATCATGTATGTGAAAGGAATCGCCAATGACGAAATCATCGAGGAAGTGAAGACGCGACTTCGCCGCATCGACATTGACAGCGTGCTCGAGTCCGGCTATATCGAACAATTGATTGAAGATCAGACGTTTACCACCTTCCCGACAACGTACCATACGGAACGGCCCGATATTGTCGCCGCCAATTTGCTTGAAGGGCGGGTCGCCATTTTTGTTGAAGGGACACCTTTTGCCCTTGTCGCACCAGCATTGTTCATTCAATTTTTCCAAGCGGTTGAAGATTATTATGCCCGTTTTGACATCGCGACAGCCCTTCGTTTTTTGCGCGTGCTCATTTTCTTTATTTCCCTTGTTGCTCCGGCCATTTACATCGCGGCGACGACGTTTCACCAAGAGATGATTCCGACCCAGCTCGTCATTGCCATCGCCGCTCAGCGCGAGGCGGTGCCGTTTCCAGCGTTCATTGAAGCGCTGATGATGGAAGTGACGTTTGAAGTGTTGCGCGAGGCCGGCGTCCGCTTGCCGCGCGCCGTCGGCCAAGCGGTATCGATTGTAGGAGCGCTCGTCATCGGCCAGGCGGCGGTGGAGGCAGGCTTTGTATCGTCGGCAATGGTCATCGTCGTTTCGATTACGGCCATCGCCAGCTTTGCGACGCCGTCGTTTGCCATTGCCATATCGGCGCGGCTCATCCGGTTTGGTCTCATGTTTTTGGCGGCGATGTTCGGGTTTTACGGTATTATGATGGGCATTTTAGTCATGACGATTCATCTATGCAGCTTGCGTTCGTTCGGCGTGCCGTACATGTCGCCGCTCGCTCCGTTTACGCCGTCGAACATCGGCGATACGCTGTTCCGCGTCCCGACATGGATGTTTCGCGAGCGGCCGCGTCTGATCAGCCAAAAAAATATCGTCCGCCAGTCAGGCGACCAAAAGCCGCAGCCGCCGGCGCCATCGCGCCAAGAGAAGGGGGATGAGTCATGAAACGGCCGCTTGCCATGTTCTTGCCGTTTGCCGTCTGCGTCTGTTTGCTTTCCGGCTGCTGGAGCAAAAAAGAACTGACCGATTTGGCGTTTATTATTGCTGTCGGATTGGACAAAACGGAAGACGGCAAGTATCTCGCTTCTTTTCAAGTCGTCAACCCCGGCAACGTCGCCGGGGCGACGCAGCGCGGCGGCGGGGCGGCCGGCGTGCCGGTGTCGATTTATACATCGACTGGAGACAGCTTGGTCGAAGCGAGCCGGAAAGCCTCAGAAAAAGTGTCGCGCCTCCTGTATTACGCCCATACGAACTTAGTCGTCGTCGGCGAAGAGCTGGCGCGCGAAGGGCTGAACGGGGTGTTCGATGCGATGGAGCGCAATCAGCAGTTCCGGACGACGGCGCGCCTTGTCATCGCCCACGGCCATTCGGCGAAAGACATATTGACGGTAC
This sequence comes from Geobacillus sp. 46C-IIa, assembly GCF_014679505.1. Taxonomy (GTDB): domain Bacteria; phylum Bacillota; class Bacilli; order Bacillales; family Anoxybacillaceae; genus Geobacillus. The sequence goes on along the minus strand of NZ_CP061474.1, from coordinate 1,753,011 downwards.
TGACACCGGTTGATAAAATTTCCGCCAACCAAATTATTAAAACGCTCGAGTTTTCCGAGATGTCATGGGGACAAACGCTCAATGCCGATGTTTGGTGGGCGATTCGCAGCATCGCTTCGCCTGGAAGAAACCCGGTCATGACCGGGGTATCCATTGAAGGGAGCCCAAAAAAAGGGAAGCGGCAAGAAAACGTGCAGTCATCCGTGCCTGACGCCCGCGTCACGTTGGACGGACTTGCGCTGTTCAAAAACGGCCGCCTCGTCCGTTGGGTGAACGGGCCGACAGCGCGCGGCATGATATGGGTGCTTGACCGTATTCACCAAACTAATCTCACTATTTCGTGGGAAGGAAAACAGGAAGCGATCGGCTATCGGACGGCGCGGGCGAAAACGAATGTAGAGGCGGATGTAAAAAACGGCCGACCGTCCATCTCCGTCCATATCAAGGCGGAAGGCGACATCAGCGAGGCGCGCGTCCCCATTAACTTAGCCGACGCCGGCGTGGTATTTCGTTTAGAAAAAGAACTGGAACGGAACGTCAAACAGGAGGTTACAAAAGCCATTGAAACGGCCCAGCGCGAAAAAACGGATATTTTCGGGTTTGGCGACGCGGTTCACCGCGCTGCCCCGCGCTTATGGAAGAAGATCGAGAAAGAGTGGCACGACCGCTATTTTCCCGAACTTGACGTCACTGTAACGGCTGATCTGTACATCCGCCGCACCGGGCTGCGGAATAAGCCATATATAGAAGAAGAATAAATGGTCGCCGGCCAAAGCCGGCATGGGGGAGGGGAGTTGACTAGGCAAAGGCGGTGAGATTCAGTTGGAGCGCATTAAAATTAACGCACGCCAGCTATTTGTGTTAATTGTGCTGTTCGAACACGGCAGCGCCATCGTCATTCCGCTCGGCGTGAGCACCAAGCAAGATGTATGGATCGCCATTTTGCTCGGCTTGGTGCTCGGGCTGCTGCTGTTTTTCGTTTATCGCCGGTTGTTCGAGTATTATCCCGACCAGCCGCTGACCGCTTATCTACCGCAAATCGTCGGGGCGCTGCTCGGCAGGCTGTTAGCGGTTGTCTATATTACGTATTTTCTTTACATTGCCGCCCGCGTGTTGCGCGATTTTGGCGAGCTGTTGTTAACATTTGCCTATCCGGAGACGCCGCTGTTTGTTTTAAACGCCATTATGGCGCTGGTTGTCATGTATGGCGCTTATAAGGGGATTGAGGTGCTTGCGCGCACCGGCGAACTGTTTTTGACAGTGTTGTATTTTTTGGCGCTCGCCGGATTTATCCTTTTGTTTGTTTCCGGGCTGGTCGACGTGACCCAGCTGCAGCCGGTGTTGGAGGAAGGCTGGAGGCGGGTGTGGAAAACGGTGTTTACCGAAACGCTGTATGTTCCGTTCGGAGAGATGATCGTGTTTACGATGCTGTTTCCATATATCAACAATCCGGTAAAAGTAGGAAGAGTCGGGGTGGCTGGCATGGTGCTGAGCGGAGTCAATTTGGCGATCATTATGGCGATCAATATGGCCGTCCTCGGTCCTGATGCGGCGTCGCGTTCGTCGTTTCCGCTTTTGGATACGATCCGCCGCGTGCAAGTGGCCCATTTTTTAGAGCGGCTTGACGTCTTGTTTATGATTGCGTTGATCATCGGCGGCTTTTTTAAAGTATCCGTCTTTTTTTATGCCGGGGTCGTCGGGGCGGCCAACTTGTTTGGCATTTCGAGCTATCAGCGGCTCGTCTATCCGCTCGGGCTGCTCGTGCTGCTTTTGTCGGTTGCCATCGCCAGCAACTATGCGGAACATATTCATGAAGGGCTGAAAATCGTCACGTTTTATTTGCATGTTCCGCTGCAAATCATCATTCCGGTGTTGCTGCTCGCCATCGCAGCGATTCGTCGGCGGTTCAGCCAGCTGCCAAAATAAGAAAAACGGACTAGATGGTTTTTAACCAAAAAAGAAGGAAAATGAATGAAAAAGCGCGAATGAAACAATAGCATTGTTTGTTCTGGAAACAAATAGATGAAATGGAGATTAAAATACAGCCCGAAGGCGGGGTGGAAGAAGCACGGCGCCGAGGCGCATCGTTTGTTTCGGAAAGCCGGTGTCGGCTGAGGGCGATAGATTTAACTATTAAAGAAAAAGGGTTGAACGATGGTGAAAGCGAATGTACAGGCGATCGACCAGCTAGATGCGGAACAGTTGGGCAGCGGCATGATGATTACGGACTGCCGCTTTTTCATTCTTGCGGTCAGCGAGCGAATGACAGAGCGGCTCGGATTGGCCAAAGAGGAATTGATCGGGCGGCCGGCTAGCTCTCTTTTTCCGGCAGAACGATCTGCCGATTTGTTTGACCATATTGCCCAAGCGGTGAAAAAGGACGGGTGTTGGCAAGGGGAGGCGCGCCATGTAGTGAAAGGCGGGCGGACGTACGCAAGTCGGATGAACGTTTATGCCCTGCCAGGCAGCGAAGGGGAATGGCTCGTTTGGCGGTTTGCGGAACGGGATTGTGCGCTGCCTGCCGCCTCTTTGACGCCGGCGGAGGTGCTGCGCGCCATTTATGCTTCTGCGCCGTTTGCCGTTGTTCCGGTGAGAGCGGATGGGACGGTGCAAGACTGGGGCAACAGCGCTGAAATGCTGTTTGGACGCCGAGAAGAGGAAGCGGTCGGCCGCCCGATCTGGGAGCTTTTCCGCCATGGCGGTCAAACATCGATTCCGTTTTCGCTCGAGAAGCGGCCATGCGGGGAAGGAATGGTGCAACGCGAAGACGGCGCGCCGGTCCATATTGCCTATACGGTCATTCCGGTGTCTAGCTCAAGCGGATATGTTGTCCTTGCGGAAGATATCACCAAGCGGAAACAAAAGGAGGCTGAGCGCCGGCGCCAAGTCGAGCTGGCGAAAAAAATTCAGCACAATTTGTTGACGCCGCTCATTCAAAATCAGGCGGTGACGATGGAAGCGGTTTATATTCCGTCCGATGATTTATCCGGCGATATTTACGCTTGTTACCAAATCGATTTATACCGCTATGGGGTGATCGTCATCGATGTGATGGGCCACGGCATTTCCTCGGCGTTAGTGAGCATGCTGCTCCGCTCGCTTTTGCGCGGATTGATCTTGCGCGTCATTGACCCCGTTTCCGTGGCGAGTGAGCTGGAGAAGCATGTGCAAAGCTTATTCCCAGATGAGGCAAATGACATCCGTTATTTGTTTTCGATGATTTACTTAGTCATTGATACGAAAGAGCGAAAAATTGAATACACGAACGCCGGCCATCCGGCCGGGCTGCTCGTCTTTGACGATGGAAGCGTGCACGAGCTCGATAAAGGCGGCCTGGCGATCGGCAGCCCGTTTTCTTTGCCGTTTGAAAAAGGGGTGATCGACTACGGCCGGCGAGCCCGGTTGCTTTTGTATACAGACGGCATTTTAGAGGAAATGGATCCATCCATTTTGCAAAGCATCGAGAAAATTCGTACATGCACCCAAACGTACCGCCATTTGCCGGATAAACGTTTCCTAGAACAGTTAATCAGTCAAAGTCCTTCGCTCGCTCGTCCGTCCGATGACATTTGTTTGTTGTCAATTACAGTCCATGGATAGGCGGGAGCCAACTTGATAGCCGAGTGGATGGTGCGCTGCGAGGCGAGCGAGGAGGCGATTGCATTTTGCGATCTGATCGCAGAGCAAGCCGCCTGGTTATTTGCTGTCCGCGATGCCGAATTGTTTGTGCTGGCGGTGCATGAGGCGGTAGTTAATGCCGTCAAAGCCGTCCGGCAGGCGGGATTGGAAGAGGGGGTCGTTTCGTTGGCTTTTTCCATGACAGACGATGAAGTGACGGTGGCGGTCGAGGATGACGGCGGCGGCATCCCACAGGAAACGATGGAACAACTCGGCGGAAAAACGCTCGCCGATGTGCTTCTCGCTGAATCGGGGCGCGGACTATTGCTTATTCATGAAATTATGGACGCGACGGCTTTAGTGGAGCGGGCAGGCGGGCGGCGGGTGCTGGTGATGAAAATGCAAAGGGCGCAACATAGACCGTTTTAGCCGGCGTCTCGGTGAACGCGGGCAGCGGGGGCGGGGCATGGCTGGTCAACGATAGGGGGATATGATGAAACAGCATCGGTTGTCGTTTGAACTTGAAATGGTTACGGAGTCTGCATACGAGTGTATTAAGCTGACCGGGCGGCTCGCTTATGATACACAGCTTGCCGCGGAACAAAAGCTGGCGATGGCGGCAGTTGCCGTCAAACGCCGCCTTGTTTTGATCGATGTCAGCGGCCTCCAATTTTTGGACAGCACCGGGTTGGCGCTTCTTGTCCGCTTTTTCAAGCAAGTGGTCAGCACTAGCCGGGCCATGGCCATAATCGTCCGGGATAATGCTGTGCTAGAAAAGATTTTGCTCATTGCCAAGCTTGACCGGCTATTGCCAATCGTTGCCGATGAGCAGCAGCTGCTGTCGCTCCCCCCGCTGCGCTTACCGGATTCAGTCGGCCAAGAGGAGCTCTATTCGGCATGGCGGCAATGCCGGCCGTAAAACCACCCTCGTTGGAACGGCGCTGTGACAAAAAAGATGCCCGCGGTCGGTTTGCAGCCGCCGTTGGGCAACCGTTGACTGGCAGCGAGAATGTTGGCGCTGCAAGACCCTGAGCGGCCATGACCGTCCGTTCGGGGTTTTTTTGTTCACATGGCAAACGGGTTCGGAAAGGCGCCATCATTGTCAAAAAAATGTTTCGAGTTTAGAATAAAACTAGGAATAGAGGCAGCGGGCGGCCTGGCGCCAAGGTCGGAACAGGAGAGGGGGGCGCAGCGTGCGGCGAGTGCTTGTTTATTTGCGGCCGTACCGGAAATGGATGGCCTTAGCGTGGCTGTTGATGTTGACAGAGCTGGCGATTGAACTTTGGCAGCCGCTGTTGATGGGAAAAATCATTGATGATGGCGTGATCAAAGGGGATGTTACCGCCATTTTTACGTGGGGCGCCGTCATGCTTGGCGCCTCGCTGTTGGCGTTTGCCGCCGGCATCGCCAATTCGTTTGCCGCTGCTTACGTTGGACAGGAATACGGCTTTGCGCTGCGCACGGCGCTATTTGCTAAAATTCAGTCGTTTTCGTTAGCGCGCATTGAACAGCTGTCGGCGGCTTCGCTCATTACCCGGATGACAAACGACGTAACACAAGTGCAAAGCATGCTGTTTATGAGTTTGCGCATCGCCTTGCGTGCGCCGCTGCTCGTCGTCTTTGGCGTCGGCATGGCGTTTGTCGTTCATTCCCGTTTAGCGCTTATTTTGGCAGTAGCTGTTCCGCTTTCGACCGCTTTTTTATTGTGGGTGATGAAAAAGGCAGTGTCATCGTTTTCCGCCGTCCAGCGGGCGTTAGACCGCGTCAACAGCGTGATGCGGGAAAACTTGGCCGGCATGCGCCTCATTAAGGCATGGATGCGGGGCGAATATGAACAAGAGCGGTTTGCAGCGGCAAACGATGCGCTGATGCGGCAGACGATGAGCGTGCTCCGTCTCGTCGAGACGATCGCGCCGGGATTATTGTTTGTCATGAACGCGGCCATCGTCGCGGTGCTGTTTTTTGGCCGCCTCGATGTCGAGGCGGGGACGGCGAGCGCCGGACAGGTCGTTGCGGTTGTCAACTATGCGACGCGGGCGACAGCGGCGTTATCGATGTTTACGTTCATTACGATGGCGTTGTCACGGGCGCGCGCTTCAGCTGCCCGCCTTGCCGAACTGCTTGATGAGCCGAAAGAGCGAAACGGAGCGGGCGGGATGAACGGACTGACTGTCCGGCGCGGCGAAATCCGGTTTGAGCACGTTTCGTTCCGCTATCCAAACAGCGGGCATGACGCCCTTTCCGACGTATCATTTGTCATCCGTCCGCAAGAAACGGCGGCGATTTTGGGGGCGACCGGATCCGGGAAATCGACGCTTCTTCAATTGATTCCCCGCTTGTATGAGCCAAGCGCCGGGCGGGTGTTGATTGACGGCATCGATGTGCGCGCATTCTCGTCAGGGCAGCTGCGGGCGGCCGTCCGTTTCGTTCCGCAGGAAGTGCTGTTATTCTCCGGCACGATCGCCGATAACCTTCGCTTCGGCCATCCGGCGGCGACGGCGGAAGAGATGATGCGGGCGGCGGGCGATGCACAAATCCACGAAACGATCGCCAAGTTTCCCGATGGGTATGACGCCCTCGTAGGTCAAAAAGGCGTCAATTTATCAGGCGGGCAAAAGCAGCGGCTGTCGATCGCCCGCGCATTGGTCGGCGATCCGCACATTTTGCTTTTGGATGACAGCACGAGCGCGCTCGATGCGGCGACAGAAGCGAAGCTGCTCGATGCATTGCGTCGGTATGCGTGCACGACGGTGATGGTGACGCAAAAGGTGAGCACGGCGATGGCGGCTGATACGATTTTGCTTTTGGAAGACGGCCGCTTAATTGGCCAAGGAACCCATAAACAATTGCTGGAAACAAGCGAACTGTATCGACGGATTGTCGCTACGCAGCAAGGAAAGAAGGGACAAAGCAATGTCACTACGGCATAGCCACCACGGAGCGCGCCTTGAGACAGGTCAGCGGGCAAAAAACAGCGCAGGCACATTGCGGCGGCTTTGGGCATTTATCGCCCCGCAAAAACGGAAGCTGTTCGCAGCGGTCGCGATGGTCGTCACCAGCTCGGCGTTGGCGCTTGCCGGCCCGTACATGATCGGCCGGATGATTGACGGGTATATTGTCGGGCGGAAGACGGACGGTTTCGTGCTGATGCTGCTTTTGCTTCTTGCCATTTATGCCGCCCTTGGCGCGGCGACGTTTTTGCAAAACTATTGGATGGTCGATGTCGCCCAACGGACGGTGCATGCAATCAGAGAGCGGCTGTTTCGCCATTTTCATGAGCTGCCGATTTCTTTTTTTGACCGCCGCCAGCAAGGCGAATTGATGAGCCGGATTACAAACGACATCGATAACATGAGCCAAACGTTTAACAGCACCGTCACCCAAGTGATCGCCAGCACGTTGACGCTGATCGGCGCGATGGCAGTGATGGTTTCACTTAGCATCGTGTTGACAGGCGTAACGCTCGTCGTTGTGCCGCTCATGTACGCCGGGATGCGCTGGATTACGCGCCGGACGCAGGCGCGCTTTCGCGAACAGCAGCGCGCGCTTGGCGAGATGAACGGCTTTATTGAAGAGGTCATCTCCGGCCAAAAAGTCGTGAAGCTGTTTTCTCAAGAGAAGCGGATGGAAGCGGAGGTGGCGCGCAAAAACGCCGAGCTGAAACAAGCCGGGTTTTGGGCGCAAACGTATTCCGGCTTCATTCCGAAGCTGATGAACTTTTTAAACAACTTGAGTTTCGCTCTTATTGCCGGCATCGGTGGATGGCTCGCGGTGAAAGGCGCCGTGTCAGTCGGAACGATCGTTGTATTTGCCGAATACGCCCGCCAGTTTACCCGCCCGCTCAACGATTTGGCCAACCAATGGAACACGCTGCTGTCCGCATTAGCCGGCGCGGAGCGGGTGTTGGAAATGTTGGATACCCCACGCGAAGCAGAAGATGAACAGGAAGCGGAAGTGCTTGATCGGCTCGATGGGCATATCGAGTTTCGCGATGTGGTGTTTTCATACGACAAGCAGCGCCCCGCGCTTCGCGGCGTCACCTTTTCCGTTTCCCCTGGGGAAACCGTCGCGCTCGTCGGTCCGACTGGAGCGGGCAAAACGACGGTGCTTCAGCTGTTAACCCGCTTTTATGATCCGGATGCGGGGGCGATTTTCATCGATGGCCGCGACAGCCGGACGATCAGGCGGGCGAGCTTGCGCCGGCATATGGCGTTTGTGCTCCAAGATACGTTTTTGTTTTCAGGAACGATTCGCGACAACATTCGCTACGGGCGGCTTGAGGCGACCGATGAAGAAGTGGAGGAAGCGGCGCGGAGGGCGAACGCCCATTCTTTTATTATGAAGCTGCCAAACGGCTATGACACCGTTTTGACGTCGGGCGGTGGGGGGATCAGCCAAGGACAGCGGCAGCTGTTGGCCATCGCCCGGGCGATGGTCGCTGCCCCGTCCGTATTGATTTTGGATGAAGCGACGAGCAATATCGATACGGTGACGGAAGTGCGCATTCAAGAAGCGCTCGCGCGGCTGATGGATGGCCGGACATGTTTTGTCATCGCCCATCGGCTGAATACGATTCAACATGCTGACCGCATTCTCGTGTTGAACGAAGGAAAGGTGATTGAACAAGGAACGCACGAAGAGTTGTTGGCGGCGAAAGGCTTTTATTTCCATTTGTATCGCCGTTATTGGGAGCGCGTTGTGCAGCAAGCGTAGCGAGAAGAGAAAAAGGCGCCCCGACAGGCGAACGGAGTGCTGCAAAGCATGCAGGAGTGCCGTTCAAACAGGGGCGCCTGTTTTGTGATTGGTGATCCTTCGCAAGTTACGCTAAATAGGCGAACGATGTTATCTTAATGGTTTACCGTTTCCTCTGGTTGGTGAGGCGGTGAAGAAACGCTTCGCGCCAGCTCGTTGATAGGGCTGGGTGATGGGCGATTTGTTCTAGGGCTGCGATGTTGTCCCGCTCATGATAGTAAATGTGGTTTATATAGGCGATCGATAACTCCCCAGGGCCGCGCTCAATGAGGATCAGCGGGGCTTCCGGCTCGACGATGCCTTCTTTCAGCACCCGAAAATAAAATCCGCTTTTTCCCGTTTGACAGACGGCTTTCGGCAAATCCGGAAGCCGGTGGCGAAGTGCGAGTTTCGAACATGGTTGGCGCGGCTGCGACACTTGCACGAGCGCCGTGCCGGCGGCATAAATGTCGCCAAGGCATGCATTTTCTTCGGTCAGTCCAGAGAGCGTCCAGTTTTCTCCAAACGAGCTTGGGGGAAATGGACGGGCATATTTCTGTTCCCAATAGGCGAAATGTTCTGATGGATAGGCGCAAATGGCTTTGTCTTCCCCGCCGTGATGGACAAGATCCGCTTGCCCGTCCCCGGCTAAGTTTTGTTTGCCGACAGCGACCGGTCCGGCGACTGGCGTTTTGTCAATGCCGGTCACTAGCAGCTGGCCATTTACCTCTATTGTTTTCGGCTTTCCGACGTTAATGGAAACGATTTGCATTTGTTCACCCCCATACCGCCTCGGCGATCAGCCGGAATGAGGTGAGCTTGTCATGGAAATCGTATGTAATCGTAACGAGCATGATCTCTTCCGTTTCATATGCTTCGCACAGCCGGTATAGTTCATCTTTGACGCGCGCCGGGCTGCCGACGATCATTCGTTTCCGGTTGTCCACGACCCGTTTGCGCTCGTACGGGCTGTACGGATACGCCGCGGCTTTTTCTGGGCTTGGCGTGCCGTTCACCGCCATCCCTTGCTCGATCATCAGCAGCGTCAAGTCGAGGCTGCCAGCAATCCATTCTGCTTTTTCATCGGTCTCGGCGCAAATCGCAAACACGGCGACCATCGCGCGCGGCTCGGCCAAATACGGAGATGGGGTAAATCGGTCACGATACAGTTTTGCATATTGTTCGCCGCCTTCGCCGTTAATAAATTGGGCGAACACGTACGGCAACCCTTTATCCGCTGCCAGCTTGGCCGTTTCCGAGCTCGAGCCGAGCAGCCATACATCAGGCGGCGATTGGACGATCGGCGTCGCTTTCACCCCATAAAGCGGATGCACCGACGGAAGGGTGTCATACAAGTAGCCGAGCAAGTCATCGATTTGCTCCGGATAACGGTCGACCGGTCGGCGCCTGTCGCCTTGCAGGGCGATCGTCGCCCGCGGCATGCCGCCGGGCGCCCGCCCGATGCCTAAATCAACACGGCCGGCGTGGAGTCCGGCAAGTACGTGGAAATTTTCCGCTACCTTATAAGGGCTGTAATGCGGCAGCATCACGCCGCCGGAGCCGATGCGGATGCGCGACGTTTTCGCCCCGATATGGCCGAGCAGCACTTCCGGGGATGAGCCGGCGAGGCTGTTCGTGTCATGATGCTCGGACACCCAAAACCGCTGATAGCCGAGCTCTTCGACAAATTGGGCGAGCCGGACGGTGTTTTCAAGCGCCGTTTCCGCCGTCATGCCTTCGGCGATCGGCGATTGGTCAAGGACGCTGAGCTCGAGCGCCATCATCGTTCCTCCTCTTTGTTCAAGGTGAAAAATAGGTAGTTTTATTATGCTCGGTTTGGCTCCGTTTTGTCCATTGATTTGCCTAGTCTCGCGGCGAGGCCAAAAAATAGTCCGCCGTTTTCGGCGGCGGATTGGGCAAGGAAGGAGCCTAATAGGCGGCCTGCTTGCGGTCGACCGCTAAGCCTAAACGTGGAGCGACTCTTCCTGTTCGGCCGTTTGACGATTGGCTTTTTGACTGCGCCCGGGGAAGAAAGAATGAAACAGCTGCTTCACGCCGTCAACGATAAACGAACACCGTTCGTACAGCGCCTCTTTTAAGCTGTCGAGCTGACGGGTGATTTTGTATTGCGCTGCTTCTTGCGCTTCGAGCCGTTCGATCACCGTCTGGTGAAAGACATGCTGCAGCTCGAGCTGGTCGATCAGCTTTTGGTACAGTTTTTCTTGCCCTTCAAGGCGGACGGCCATCCCTTCGGCCAGCTGTTCCCGCTCGGCTGTCCGCTGTTCGAGCCGGCGCACCGCTTCGCTTTGCACGGTCAACGCTTCAATGACGGCTTGGCGCGCTGTTTCTTCTTTTGCAAATTGTTCTTCCCATGCACGCTGCCGCTCGCTTTCTGTTTGCTGCTGGGTGAGGAGTGATTGCTCAAGGCGAGCGAGTGCTTCGGCAAGCTCCTGATAGAGCTTTGTTTGCTCCGCTTGCCCCGCTGTCACCGTCTGCCTGAGATCAGCGAGCGCCTGAACGAGCTGCCCGCCAAGCTTTGTCTGTTCCGTCTGTCCGGCGACAAGCGATTGTTCAAGGAGGGCGAAGGCGCCAGCTGTCTGCTCGCACTGTTGCGCCTGTTTCATTTGCCCCTCTTCCACTGCCTGCCCGATCCGGGCGAGCGTTTCTGCCAGCTGTTCAAATAACTGTTTTTGCTCGTCGAGCAGTTCGTCTGCGGCCGTTCGGCGGTGATAGAACATGACGTGTGAGGATGGGGGAGGAGCCGCGCTGTATACACGGGGATTCACTTGCTTGTTCATGTAAATCAATGTCATAAAAACCTCCTTTCCATTCGCCTATGTGGCATCATATGCGGCGCCTGTTTGTTCGGTTTGGGCGGCATATTTGTAGGGGCGTCTGCCCTTTGGTATAATGAGGAAGAAAAAAAGGAGAGAAAGGGTGTTCATGATGCCAGCTGTTGAATCGAACATGTTTCCGCTCGGCAAACAGGCGCCGCCGTTTGCTCTCACGAACGCCGTCGATGGTCGACTTGTCCGTCTTGACGATGTAAAATCAGACGTCGCGACCGTCATTATGTTTATTTGCAACCATTGTCCGTTTGTGAAACATGTACAGCACGAACTCGTCCGCTTAGCGAACGACTACATGCCAAAAGGGGTGTCGTTTGTCGCGATCAACGCCAACGACGCCGAACAATATCCGGAAGACTCCCCGGAAAACATGAAAAAGGTGGCCGAAGAGCTCGGCTATCCGTTCCCGTACTTATACGATGAGACGCAGGAAGTGGCGAAAGCATACGACGCCGCCTGCACCCCGGATTTTTACATTTTTGACCGCGAACGGAAGTGCGTCTATCGCGGCCAGCTTGACGATTCGCGCCCAAACAACGGCATTCCGGTCACCGGAGAGTCGATTCGCGCGGCGCTTGACGCCTTGCTGGCGGGTCGTCCGGTGCCGGAAGACCAAAAGCCGAGCATCGGCTGCAGCATTAAGTGGAAGCCAACGTCGTAAAAATGATTGACATTTCCTGATCAAACACGTATGATGAAAAAAGCGTCATTCGTTCGTCAAGAAATCGTCACCGCCGTGCCGTTGCTTCGCGAGTGCAGCCTGGCACGGCTTTTTTGCTGCCGTCAATCGCTAGACAAATTCACACTGGCGCCGCTTCGGAGCGGCAAGGATGGATGAGAGGCAGGGCTTCCATTGTTTTTGTTTCATCCTTTGAGTTTTCATAATTTGCATTATGTAAACAAAAAGGAGAGCGAGGAGATGGCAAAACGACGATATCGGGTGTTTGTGTATGGAACGTTGCTGACCGGCGAGGACAACCATCATGTCGCCGCCCCGTACGTTCTCGCCGCATGCCCAGGGAAAGTAAGCGGCCGTTTATACAACGTCGGCTCGTACCCCGCGCTTGTGCTCGGAGAAGAAGGGGAAGTGGAAGGGGAATGGCTGACGGTGACGGAAGAGGGGCTCAAAGCGATGGATGAGCTTGAAGACTATGCGGAAGGGCGGGACGACAATGAATACGATCGGGTATGGGTTCGGGATGTCTATCAGCCGGTTGAAGGGTATGTGTACGTTTATCCGCCGGAAAAAGCGGCCGGCTTGCCGCCCATTCCGTCCGGATCATGGCGGCGGCGTGAGGAGAAAATGTAACATCGATAGCGAGTGACTAAGAACAGCTTGAGGGAAACGAGCGTTCCCCAAGCTGTTTATTTTTTGCATAAATATCCATTTTTCTCTCCTATTTTTGAAAGCGATTGCAAAAAAACGTTATAAAAATACAGAAAAATTGATGAAAAAAGGGTTGCCAAACGGCTGCTCTTTTTCTATAATAAAAGCATGTTAGGAAAATAAACGTACGAATGTGAGGTAATGTGACATGTCGAAATCGTTCGTTTCCTCTACACAAACGGGGTTGTTGGAACAAATTAAAGAAACGATCAAACAAAAAAACGTTGAGCTTCTCCATTTGCAGTTCGTTGACATTGAAGGAATTTTAAAGCATGTAACGGTGACGGCCGAACAGCTCGATGACGTCGTCGCAGGGAAAATCATGTTCGACGGTTCGTCGATCAAAGGGTTTTCGCCGATCAATCGTTCCGACTTGTACCTTGTTCCAGATTTAAATACGTTTGCAGTGTTGCCGTGGACGGTCGAAGAGGGCTATGCGGAAGCGCGCTTCCTCTGCTCGGTCGCTAACCCGGACGGCACGCCGTTTGAAGGCGATCCGCGCAACGTGCTGAAAAAAACGGTTGAGCGGGCAGCAGAAAAAGGATACACGATTTCGGTCGGTCCGGAGCTTGAATTTTTCTTGTTCAAAGCCGATGAAAATGGCAACCCGACACTTGAACTCCATGATAACGGCGGGTATTTTGAACCGTCCCCGAAAGACTTGGGTGAACGCGTTCGTCTCGAAATTTACCGCGCCTTAAAAGCGATGGGCTTTACGATTGAAGCATCGCACCATGAAGTGGCGGAAGGACAGCACGAAATCAACTTCAAATATGCGGATGCGCTCGGCGCGGCGGACAACGCGACGACATACAAATGGGTCGTCAAAACGATCGCCGGCAAATTCGGCCTTCACGCGACATTTATGCCGAAGCCGGTGTTCGGCATCAACGGTTCGGGGATGCATGTGAACATTTCTTTGTTTAAAGATGGGGAAAATGCGTTTTTTGATCCAAACGACGCGAACCAGCTGTCGGAAACAGCGTACCAGTTTATCGCCGGCTTGTTGAAAAACGTGAAAAACTTTGCTGCGGTGACAAACCCGCTCGTCAATTCGTATAAGCGGCTTGTGCCAGGATATGAAGCGCCTTGCTACATCGCATGGTCGGCTTCCAACCGTTCGGCGCTCATCCGCATCCCGGCGAAGCGCGGCATGGCAACGCGCGTCGAGCTGCGCTGCCCGGATCCGTCGGCCAATCCGTACTTGGCATACGCCATTATCGCGGCAGCAGGCCTTGATGGTGTGGAAAAAGGCTTAACGCCTCCAGCAGCGATCGATGAAGACATTTTCCATATGCCAGAAGAACGCCGCGTCGAACTTGGCATCGACAACTTGCCGGAAAACTTAGGCGCTGCCATCGCGGCATTCGAAGGCGGTGAAATCGGCCGTGCGACGCTTGGCGAGCATGTATTCAATGAATACGTGGCGATGAAAAAAGAGGAATGGAACAATTATCGCACGGCGGTTCATACGTGGGAAATCGAACAATATCAAGGGAAGTTTTAATAGGGCAAACAAAGGGCGCTCTGCAGTTCAGGGCGCCTTTTCTCTATCAAACTTCTTTGTATGACAATCATCGGTTTGCAAGCGGCAATTTTCCTGTCCAGGCGGCGAACGAAGCTTGTTTCATAAAAAACATCGGTCAGTGATCGCGCCGCGGCAAAACTTGCGCATTTTTCGCACGCCATAGACACGAACGACAAGGGAATGGGCGAATTTTTTTATTTTTAAAAATTCATAGTTGACAACTATGAATAGTGGGAATTAAATTAAATACATCAGCTATCCATTCAAACGTTGCAAATGGAGGGAGAAAGGTGAAAAAGTGGATTGTGTTTGTGTTCGTTGGCTTTATCGCCCAGCTCATTGATGGATCGCTCGGAATGGCGTATGGAGTCACATCGACGACACTCTTATTGACGTTCGGCATCGCCCCGGCTGTCGCCTCAGCATCCGTTCATCTCGCGGAAGTCGTGACGACTGCGGCGTCTGGGGTGTCCCATTGGAAATTTGGCAACGTCGACCGCGGCATGGTGATCAAGTTGATTATTCCCGGGTCAGTCGGTGCGTTTGTTGGGGCGTGCTTTTTAAGCAAGTTGCCAGGGGATTTGATTAAACCGTACATCTCGTTGTTTTTGTTAACGCTTGGCTTCTATATTATTTATCGGTTTTTGTTTTTAAACGGCCGTTCGTTGTCCAAACCGCAAAAACAATGGTCAAACAGGCAGCTCATCCCACTTGGATTAGCGGCTGGGTTCCTTGATGCGACCGGCGGCGGAGGCTGGGGGCCGATCGCCACGCCGGTGTTGTTGGCGAATAAAGGCACCGAAGCACGCAAAGTCATCGGCACCGTCGATACGTCCGAATTCGCCATCGCGCTGTCGGCGACATTAGGATTTGCGATTTCCCTTGGCTGGGAGCAAGTCAACTGGTATTGGGTGCTGACGCTTATGGCCGGCGGGATCGTTGCTGCACCGATTGCTGCCTGGCTCGTGCGCAAGTTGCCGTCCCATTTGCTTGGGGTGCTCGTTGGCGGGCTCATCATTTTGACGAACGTCCGCACGCTCCTTCACGCTTGGGAGGCGCCGGCAGCGATTTACCCAGCGGCATACGGTTTGATTATGCTCGGTTGGGCGGCAGCGGTATGGATGGCGGTGAAGAACGGAAGGAAAGAAAAGGCGGCACGCGGGGAGTTGGCTTCATAATAGGAGAGGCGGCTGGCCGAAAAGAAGGGCGCAAACAAAGCGCCTTTCCGTTTGCCGGCCATTCACCGATGTAGCTGCTCGGCCCTTTTCGTGTTACAATATGGAACATAAACCGCGTTTCGTGTCCGCGAGGGAAAGAAAGCGTGGGAACAAGAACAAGGGGGAGAGGAACAAATGAGTCAACCAATCGATTTAGGCCACCGCATGTCGCTCATCGATTTATACGACTTGCGCATGCCGCAGCGCACCGGTACATACGTGCTTCATGAAGAAAACGTGGCGATTATTGAAACGGGCCCAAGCCCGTCGGTGCCGCATTTGCTCGCTGGGTTGAAAGCGCTTCAGATTGATCCGGCCGATATTCGCTATATCATTGTCACCCATATTCATTTGGACCATGCCGGCGGAGTTGGGATGCTGCTCGAGCATTGCCCGAACGCCACGGTTGTCGTTCATCCGAAAGGGAAGCGGCATTTGGCTGATCCGTCGCGTTTGATCGCTGGAGCGAAGGCGGTGTACGGGGCGCAATTTGACGCCCTCTTTGATCCGATTGTTCCGGTTCCGGAAGAGAGACTGATCGTCAAAGAGGATGGGGAGACGCTTGTGCTGAGTGCGGAGCGGACGCTCACGTTTTACGATACGCCGGGGCATGCGAACCACCATTTTTCGATTTATGATTCATACAGCGGCGGTGTGTTTACCGGCGATACGATCGGTGTTTTTTATCCGCAGCTGCAAGAGGCGGGGCTTGCGTTTTGCCTGCCGTCGACTTCGCCCAACCAGTTTGACCCTGAAGCGATGGAACGATCGGCCGAGCGGCTCGAGCAGCTGAACCCGACGCGCATCTATTTCGGTCATTTTGGCGCGCTCGATCAACCGAAGGAGGCGTTCCGGCAGCTCCGTTTTTGGCTGCCGAAGTTTGTTGCGGCCGGAAACGAAGCGATCGCCCGCCATCCTGAGGCGCCGGTGGCCGAACAGGCGAAAGCGGCCGCGCAACGGTTGCGTCATGACATCATGGCGTTTCTCAACGAACACGGCGTCTCGTCCTCTTCGCCAGCCTATGCGGCGATTGAGCTCGACTTGCAAGTGTGTGCGATGGGGATGATCGACTATTGGCAGAAACAGCGGTGATCAGGCAATGAACTTAGCCGGTTCGGCTAGAGGGTGTCCCCAAAGGATCGGGACATCCTCTTTTATCTATATACGCATCACCTTCTTTTTTTACGCTATATGTTGTGCCTATCTTGAAGAAAGACGACCTTTTGGGTCAGCCCTTAACTTCGCCGCAAATCGGAGGTCAAGCGAATCTTTTTGGAAAACGATGATGATATGTTAGAGTGGAAATAAGCGAGCGTCTTTCTTTGGAAAAGCGTTCGTCAGCAAAAGGGGGCGAAAGAGTGAAACAAAAGCCGTCCGCCAGGCAGCGCGTTGGTGTCGGACTGATCATCGCCTCATTCGTTGTTTGGATCGTTCCGCCGATCGCTCCGTTTTTGCCGCTTTCCGCTTCCGCCAAGGTACTGGCGGTGACGATCGCTGTTGTGATGGCCGAAATTTTGTTTTGGGCCGGAGCATGGTTGGTTGGAAAGGAAGCGGCGGCGAAGCTGAAGAAGTACTGGAATCCAAAGCGTTGGCGAATAAAACGTCGGCGGTCGGATCAAACCAATGATGTCGAAACCGATGGCGAAAGGCAGCGGCAAAACGAATGAAGTGAGGTGATTGCATGCGACCTACACCTAGCATTGTGGCGCTTGTGATAGCTGTTGCGGCGCTGTCTGCGGTGCTTTGGCTCGGCGGTCTCGCCCTGGCGGTGCAAGACCAGTTTTTTACGGCCGCGAAGCCGCCGGTCGAGCAAAAGCAGCCGCCAGCCAACGAAATAAAGGAGCGCGATGAGGAGATTGACATTGTCGCTTTAGGCGACTCGTTGACGCGGGGGACGGGCGATGAAAGCGGCAAAGGGTATGTCGGCTATATGGTCGATGAGCTTCGAAAACGGACGGATGAACCGATTCGCGTCACGAACTTGGCGATTCGCGGACTGCGCTCCGACGGGCTGCTTCGCCAACTTGGCCAGCCTGAGATTCAGCGGCAAATCGCCATGGCCGATTTGATGGTGATGACGATCGGCGGCAATGATCTGTTTCGGGGCGGAGAAGCGCTTGAGTTGAATATGAAAGAGCTGAATGCGGCGAAACGGCAGTATATTGCGAACCTTGACCGCATTTTTGCCTTGCTTCGCCGCTTGAACAGCGAAGCGGTTATTTTTGCGATCGGCTTGTACAATCCGTTTAGCGATTTAGATGATGCCAAACGAACGTCAGCCGTCGTCCGAGACTGGAACTTTGCCTCGGCGGAAGCGGCGGCCCGTTATCCGAACGTCGTCGCTGTGCCGACATTTGATTTATTTGCCTTGCATGTCAATGACTACTTGTATAGCGACCATTTTCATCCGAATAAGGAAGGGTACAAGCGGATCGGAGAGCGTGTCGCCTCGCTCATTACGCTGACGGAGGAGGATCGTCAATGACGAAACAGGTGACGTTAGCGGTCAAAGAGCTGCGAAAAACGATTCGCGGCAAAGAAATTATTCAAGGCATTTCGTTTGAATTGCACGAAGGGGAAGTGTTCGGGTTTTTAGGACCGAATGGTGCAGGGAAAACGACGACGATCCGCATGCTGGTCGGACTCATTCGGCCGACGTCGGGAACGGTGGCGATTTGCGGGTATGACCTTCATCGCCGGTTTACCAAGGCGATCCGCCATATCGGCTGCATCGTCGAAAATCCGGAAATGTACCCGTATTTAACAGGGTGGGAAAACCTTGAACATTTCGCTCGCATGATGCCCGAAGTCGGCGTGGAGCGGATCATGGAAGTGGCGAAGCTCGTTGGGCTTGAGCAGCGCATTCATGACCGGGTGAGCACATATTCGCTCGGCATGCGGCAGCGGCTTGGCATCGCCCAGGCGCTGCTTGGGAAGCCAAAGGTGCTCATTTTAGATGAGCCGACAAACGGTCTTGATCCAGCGGGCATCCGCGAGATGCGCTCCTTTATTCGCTTTTTGGCAGAAACGGAAGGGCTGAGCGTTCTCGTGTCATCGCACCTGTTAAGCGAAATTCAGCTCATGTGCGACCGCGTTGCCATTATGGCAAAAGGGCGGCTTTTGGCCGTCGAGACAGTTGAGCGGCTGTTAAAAGAACAGGCGCGCGTTGTTTGGAAAGCCGCCCCAGCTGACAAGGCGCGGGCGCTGCTGTCTGAGGAAACGGAAGTGCTGCGGGCGGACGAGGAGACGATCGTTACGCCGTATGAGCCGGCCAAGCTCGCTGCCTGGAACGCCAAGCTCGTCCACGCCGGGGTGGCGGTCGCTGAGATTGAACCGCGGCTGCCGACGCTCGAAGATTTGTTTATCGAGCTGACAGGGGGCGAAACGATTGAGTAAGCTCGTGTACAATGAAATGCTGAAAATTGTCCGAAAAAAGCGGCTATGGGTGATCGCCGCCATTGTAGCGGTGCTCGTCGCCTTATTTACATACGCCCAATATCGGGAGACGGAGGAGCTGAAAAAGCGGCTTGGCACGACCGACTGGCGGACGCAGCTGCAGCAGCAAATCGTCGACTTGCAAAACCGCCTCCAGTCGCCGAGCATGTCCGAGGAGTGGCGCAAATATTTGCAAATCCGCCTAAAGCAGCAACAATATTACTTAGAGCATGATATTAACCCGTCTGCTCCCGGTGCTCCGACGTTTATGCGCATTTTTATCGAAAACGCCATCGATTTGTTTTTGCCGCTGCTCGTGATGGTGGTGGCGGCTGATCTCGTCTCGTCGGAGGCGAGCGCCGGAACGATCAAGCTGCTTCTCGTCCGGCCGGTGAAACGGTGGAAAGTGTTGCTCAGCAAATACATCGCTCTATTGTTGTCTGTATCGTTTATTATGTTCACAACCGCGGTGTTGTCGTATGTCATTTCCGGTCTTGTGTTCGGGTACGGCGGCTTTCATCTGCCGTTATTGACCGGATTTGTCCCTCAAGGGGAGGATCTCGATACAACGAACGTTCATATGATTCCGCAATGGAAGTACGTGCTTATTGAGCTCGGTTTAGCAGCGTTTGTCAGCGTTGTTGTCGGCACGTTGACGTTTATGCTTTCCGTGCTCTTGCGAAGCACAGCCGCCGTGATGGGCATTATGCTGGCGGCGCTCATTTCCGGCGCCATTTTATCCAATATGGTGTCGTCATGGCATTCGGCGAAATATTTGTTTATGGTCAATTTGCGTCTTACCGACTATATTAAAGGAACGGCGCCGCCGGTGGAAGGGATGACGCTCGGCTTTTCGATGGCGGTGCTGACCGTTTGGGGGCTTGTCGCCCTCATCGTCGCTTTTGTTGGTTTTACGCGGAGGGATGTGTATTGAGAGGCAAACACCCGCGGGGATTCCTCTGCGGGTGTTTCAACGAGCGTTCATGTGTCCGAATCTTCGGCAATTTCGCTTCCGTATGCGGGCGCTTGTTTAGGAACCGCCGCCCCGATGCCGGCCGCCGATTGGAAGCTAGCATTTTTGTTTTGCGTCGCTGTCAGCGGCCGCCTGCCTTCCCATCCCGGATGCCGGCGAGGCCGAGCGCGTGATGATCCCATAACAGCCGTTCGATCATTGGCCATTGCGTTTCATCACAGCGGATGAGGAGCACGATTTCCGCGCGCATGTTCGTTTGACGGCGCGCTGTTTTTCGGTTAAGCCACCATTTCAACAACAGGCCGAACCCGATGCCGCCCACCGCCCCGATAATGCCCCAAATGATCGGCCCCCATGTTAACACATAGCCGTAAATCGAACCAAGCAGCATGAAACACGTTCCAAAAATCGCCGCTAAATCAAGGGAGCTGAAGCCGTCAGCACGGTGGATCGAATCGAGCAGCTGCGGTGGCTCTGTACGGCGATCAAGAGGAACAGCGAACAGATGGTGCGGGGCGATCCCTTTTTGGCGGAGGGCGGAAATCGCCAGCTCAACGAACAAATGATTTTCAAAAGTGGCGACGACAATCATGAAAAAGCCTCCTAATCAAACCGGCCACGGGAATTGTTTCGGCTGGCAGCGGCGGCGCAAATAGTTGGATAACTCTTTTTCAAACAGTTTGTTGTACTCGACGGCGGAAACGTACGCATCGTAAAAGATGAATGAATAAATAGACGGCAAATACAACGCCCATTGCATATTCAAGGTGCGCACCGCCTCATCAAACCGGCCGGTCAGCGTATAAATAATCGCCTCCGGCAAGTGAGCCAAATAGGAAACGATGATCGTAAAGGCGAAAACGAACAAACCGGTGATCACTTTATGGACGTATAAATGACCAAGCCCTGGGGCGAGCACCGACCAGGCGAGCGCCAGCCATGGTTCGCGTTTGTCTAAGTAATTGATGTCCCAAACCCCTATTCGAATAGGGGGGATCGGCGCATCTTCCCGGTCGGCGAGCAAATACAGCTTATTCATGTCGACCGAGCCGCGATAGCTGTCCCAAATGCCGTATATGTAGATCGCGACATAAAACATGAGCCATCGTTCATCGAGCACCGCTTTTGCCCTTTCAAAGTCACCAAGGAGCGAGTATAATATACCTGTGTTTATGTGCGCTTTTGTATTGATAAACAGCTCCCAAACGATTAAAATAAAAGCCGTGGCGTAACGGTGCTGCATTAAATTTCCGAATCCGGGAAACGAAAATGAGAAAAAGGCGACGACCAGCGGGTGGCGCAAATGGATATGGGTTGTGGTAAACTGCGACAAATGAGCCCGTTTGCGCCGCGCTGGCGGAATGAGTTTCACGAAACCGCCCCCTTTTCGATGTTGCCGCACGACTGCCGTGTTTTTAGTATAGGAAAAAAGGGGCGGTGGCTATGCAACAGGCAGCGGAAAAAGCAATGGATTTCCGTCTCGGGCGTAAAAAATCATAAAAAATTATTGACTTTCTTAAGAGGTTCATATAAAATATAAATTGTCGCAAGGGAAAATAAATAACGGGAAGTAGCTCAGCTTGGTAGAGCACACGGTTCGGGTCCGTGAGGTCGCAGGTTCAAATCCTGTCTTCCCGATCATTGCTATGGGGCCTTAGCTCAGCTGGGAGAGCGCCTGCCCCGCACGCAGGAGGTCATCGGTTCGAATCCGATAGGCTCCATTTTCATACGGAGGAATACCCAAGTCTGGCTGAAGGGGGCGGTTTCGAAAACCGCTAGGGGTGTCACAGCCCGCGGGGGTTCGAATCCCTCTTCCTCCGCCATCTTACATACGAACGTCAACCTGCCGATTGTCGGCAGGTTTTTTGTTTTTGTCGGCTTGGGCAGCGGCCGGTTGTTGAGCAGATGATTTGCCTATTTTTGACGGAATCGGATACGATGGAGGAGAAGGGGGCAGTTGGCGGCGGTCGGCTGTCCCCTCTCCGGGTTGTGTCCGGTATGGAAAAAAGAGGAGGGGAAGTTATGGCCGTTCAACGCCACATTCGCCATATCAAGACGGTGCAAATGACTGCCAACAGCCCGATTCACCAGAGCGGCCCGGTGCTCGAGCCCGGGAATTGGCAAGAGTATGATCCGTTTTTGTTGTTGATGGAGGATATTTTTCAGCGAGGTGCGTTTGATGTTCACCCGCACCGCGGCATTGAGACGGTCACGTACGTGATCAGCGGCGAACTCGAACATTTCGACAGCAAAGCCGGCCACGGCACGCTCGGGCCTGGGGATGTACAATGGATGACCGCCGGCCGCGGCGTCGTCCATAAGGAAGATCCGGCGCCCGGTTCGACCGTGCACAGCCTTCAGCTATGGGTCAATTTGCCGAGCACGCATAAACTGACCGAGCCGCGATACCAAAACTTGCGCGCCGAGGATATGCCTGTACGGCAAGAAGAAGGGGCGACGATTCGCGTCTTTTCCGGCTCATCAAAAGGGGTGAAGGCGCCGACGAAAAACATCGTTCCGGTGACGATGGTCGAAATGACTGTTGAACCGGGAGTTACTGTCGCGCAAGACTTGCCGGGCCATTACAACGGCTTTTTGTATATTTTAGAAGGAAGCGGCACGTTTGGCGCTGATCACACGGAAGGAAAAGCCGGGCAAGTGTTGTTGCTAAGCCGCCACGACCGCGGTGAAGAAACGGAGCTGAACGTGACCGCCCGCGACAAACTGCGTCTCCTTCTTTACGCCGGTGAGCCGGTAAACGAACCGGTCGTCGCTTACGGGCCGTTTGTCATGAATACGCCCGAGCAAATCCGCGAAGCGATCCGCGATTACCAAGAAGGACGGTTTGGACAGTAATGTCAGGAAAGAGCCGATCATTTTTTGGCTCTTTCTTTTTTGTTATGATAATAATCGATGGTAAGCTATTCATTGTACAGGGGAGCGTGTACAAGATGAATCCCGTTATCGAAACGATTTTGCAGCACCGTTCGATCCGCCGCTTCGAAGATCGGCCGCTCACGGATGAACAAATTCGCACGATCGTTGAATGCGCCCAGGCGGCGTCGACCTCAAGCTACGTTCAAGCGTATTCGATCATTGGGGTGAAAGATCCGGAGAAAAAGCGGAATCTCGCCGAACTGGCCGGGAATCAAGCCTATGTTGAGCATAACGGCCATTTCTTTGTCTTTTGCGCTGATTTTCACCGCCTTGAACTCATCGGGGAGCTTGAAAGAAAAGATGTGATTCCATCGCTTGAGAGTACGGAAAAGTTTATGGTGGCGCTCATTGACACGGCGCTGGCCGCGCAAAACGCCGCCATTGCCGCCGAGTCGATGGGGCTTGGCATTTGCTATATCGGCGGGCTGCGCAACCACTTGCCGGACGTATGTGCACTGTTGAAGGTGCCGAAACGGGTCATTCCGCTGTTTGGGCTTGCCGTCGGCTATCCTGCGCAAACGCCGGATCCAAAGCCGCGGTTGCCGTTAGACCACGTGTATCATGAGGATGAATACGATCAAGACCGCGGCCGATTCATCGAGCAGTTGCAGCGGTATAATGAAACGGTGTCAGCTTACTATGAGCAGCGGACAAACGGCCGTCGCCGCGATACATGGACGGGGCAGATGGCCAACATGCTCAGCCGTCCGGTCCGGATGTATATGAAAGAATTTGTGGAGAGGAAAGGGTTTAATTTACAGTAGCCTCGCTTCATGCTGAAGCGGGGTTTTTCGCTGTCAGCGCGCTTTAATCACAGAACTGCTAGTGGAAATAAACGGCGATTTATGTAAACATTATTTTGTCCACAACGAACGGCATGTACTTGCGATAGTTCGTGCATTGTCTCTGTCTTTAGGGAAGTTGATTTGCTATTCATTAAGATTGTTTGGTAATTGCCTGCTTACCGGATCGCCGAGTGAAAGGACGACACGTATGTAGTCGAGGGTAAAGCCGCCTAGCAGCCTATTTCAAGAAGAGTTGAAAGAAAAACTTGTCGTATAAAAGTGGACATGTAATCGGGCGGTCAGACATATCGTTTGTAAATAAGAACGGTTACGCTTTAATACAATAAATCGATGTATATCGGCTCGTTTATGTTCCTAGACTTAGCCTAGGATGAAAAAATGTGTTAACACGTGGATGCCGGGGGAGGGGAAGAGGAATGAGACGCCTGTTTTCTTCGGTGTTAGTTGATATGACGGGGATTGTGGTTATAGGGGTCGCAGCATATTTGATCGTGTTTAGCCAGTGGTTCGGGGCGTTATGGGCGGCAGAGATTCCAGACTCGTTTCGACAGTTTGTGACTATTTTTTTAAGTATGGTGATCGAAGCACTTCCGTTTGTCCTCATTGGTGTTATTGTGGCAGGGGCCATTCAAATTTTTGTAACGGAGGAGCATATTCGGCGGTGGATTCCCGCTCATTCTTTTCAGGCTGTTGCGATGGGATGTGTGGTTGGGGCTCTTTTTCCGGCGTGTGAGTGTGGGATTGTTCCGATCGTGCGAAAGCTGGTTGGCAAAGGCGTGCCGTTAGGGGCGGCAGTAGGATTTCTCTTAACCGGTCCCCTGATTAATCCCATCGTCATCTTATCGACGTATATGGCGTTTGGAAACGATGCTATGATAGCGGGATGGCGAATGGGGCTTGGTTTTGCGGCCGCGCTGTTGATTGCGTGGAGCATTAGTCTGTTCTTTTCCTCGAATCAGCTGAGGCGACCTGTCTCCTTACCGGTACAAAGGCGCAAACCACAAACTTCATTGTTCTATCGGTTCGAAGAAATGCTGAAACATTCCATTGATGAGTTTTTTGATACAGGAAAGTATCTGATGATCGGCGCGTGTGTCGCCGCTTGGATGCAGACACATGTACATACGGAGTCGCTCCTTTTGTTTGGCGGCAATGACGCGGGTGAGATGCTTACAATGATGGGGTTGGCCTATTTTTTGTCTTTATGTTCGGAGGCTGATGCCTTCATTGCTGCCTCGTTTAGAAACATTTTTTCCACTTCTTCGATCCTCGCGTTTTTAATCTACGGGCCGATGATTGACTTAAAAAATACGATCATGCTGTTTAGTGTTTTCCGGGCGAGGTTTGTCGTCGTTTTGCTTATGTTGGTTACAGCGGTTGTATGGTTGGGCGTATGGGCGGCGAAAATGACTCAAGGGTGGTGAACGAATGCGATTTCATTTGTGGATGTTCAGCCAAGCTGTCATGTTGGCAAGTTTTTCTCTTTTTTTTATTTACCTCCATATTACTGGTGACATTACTAAGTATGTCAATCCGAAGTATATATGGGTAAGTCAGCTGGCTGCTATCTTGTTTGTCGTGCTGCTACTCGTTCAGCTGTTCCGTATATGGGAGCGGAACCCTCATGATCATCACTGCCATGACGGGTGCCAGCATAGTCATTCAATAAGTTCCCGGAGAGCGAATGCTGTCAGTACATGCATTCTTCTCTTTCCTCTGTTGGTTGGCTTTGCGTTTCCCCCGGTCATTTTAGACGCTTCACTGGCACAAAAAAAGGGGGTGATTCAGCTTCCAGTCGAAGGGAGCGAGCGGCAAACAGACTCGTCGGATGCTGGCCGCCAGAACGGTGAGGGGGCAGGCGGGCGTCATCTTTCCGAGAAAGAGTATAACGAGAAAATCGAATGGTTAAAAACAGCCCCAGTAATTGAGATGGGCAACGAACTGTTTGCGCCTTATTATGAGGAGATCCAAACCCATCCAGAACGATATGATGGAAGAAAAATCAAACTGACAGGATTTGTGTATAAGGAAGACAGATTGAAGCCACATCAACTTATTATATCCAGGTTTCTTATCACTCATTGCCTAGCTGATGCGAGCGTGATCGGATTTTTAGTTGAATTTGGCGAGGCGCGTCAGTATAAACAGGATATATGGCTCGAAATAGAGGGGAGGCTACAAACAGTACGATCTCACGGAGCCAACGTCCTAGTCATCGCTGCAGAGCGTTGGAAGGTGGTTCCCCCGCCGCCGCATCCTTACGTTTATCCGGTGTCCATTCGAATTTTATAGAAGGAAAGGGATGAACAAAGAGGCAAAACCGCCGAGCGCATCAAGCGTCGGCGGTTTTGTCATCGAACTCGCACTTTCACCGGCACACTGACATTGCCGGCGCGGTCGACAGCGGTGACGATGAGCACGGTTTTCGCTTTTTGCCGGCCGATGGCAACGGAGAAGGTGCCGTCTTTGCGCGCGGCTGTTTTGTATGTTTTCGTTCCGATTTTGACCGTGACGGTGGCGCCGGTTTCCGTTTTGCCGGTGAGCACGCTCTGTCGGCTCGTGATCGACTTCAGTGTTGGCGCCGGAGGCGCTGTGTTGTCTTTGACCGTAAGACGGACTGGCTGGCTTGTATTGCCGGCGCGGTCGACAGCCGTCACCGTCAGCGTTGTCCCCGCTTTTTGCCGCGGGATGGCAACGGCAAACGTTCCGTTTGTTTTCGCTGTTGTTTTGTATGTTTTTGTCCCGGATTTCACGAGCACAGTCGCTCCGGCTTCCGCTGTACCGGTTACCGTCGAGCTCCGGTCGCTGATACCGTTCACTTTCGGCGGGGCGACCGTCTTGTTCACAACGGCGCTGGCGACAGCGGATGAAACGTTGCCGGCCGCGTCTTTTGTGATAATGCCAAACGTATATTTTCCGTTTGGATTGGCGCCGACGTTCCATATTTTTGTGTAGCTTCCCATCTTTTGCTTTACGTCTTTTTGCATATATTGAATGATTTTGCCGCTTGCGTTTTTGACGTAAATCGTGACCGCTGCTTCTTCGTCGATGGCGTAGCGGACGCTGAGCTGATTTGTTTTTGGCGCGTACATAGCGGCGACGTCCTTAATGATTGGAGCCTTTAGATCTGCCGGTGTTTGTGCAGTCGGGGGTGGCTGCGGCGCGTTTCCGGTATCCGGAGGCATCGGCTCGACCGCCGGCGGCGCGATTCGTTCCGCTTTCGTGTAGGCGGTCGTGAGCGAAGCGCCTGGATAATAGAAATCTAAAATTTCTGTATATTTCTTGCCAAGCTCACCCATTTTTTTCGCCCCGTATTGGCTCATGCCGACGCCATGACCGTCTCCCTTTCCTTTCACGGTAATCGACCGATCCGTTTCCTTCACTTCGGTGATCAGATAACTGAGAATGACGCGGTTGCCGATGAGAGCACGGATTTTCGCTGCGGGGATGCCGGTAAACTCCAGGCGGTGGACGGCGAGCGTGCCATCTTTGTTCGTATCGCCCTTTGTGATGTATTCAATCGCGATATCGCCTTTCGAGACGCGGCCGC
Source organism: Geobacillus sp. 46C-IIa (assembly GCF_014679505.1). Taxonomy (GTDB): domain Bacteria; phylum Bacillota; class Bacilli; order Bacillales; family Anoxybacillaceae; genus Geobacillus. The sequence goes on along the minus strand of NZ_CP061474.1, from coordinate 1,725,980 downwards.
CGGAAAGTGGCGCGTACAGCGACAGCCTCGGGATGGCAATGATTTTGATCTCCTTGCCGCTATAGCCGTTTGCCTTCATCCATGTTTTGATGTTGTTTGTAATTACCTTGTCCGCCTCGCTTGCTGTATTCCACCAGGCGGCATAGTCGGCTAAATTTTTCCCGGTCAGATCGATTTGCGTTTTTTGGATCGTAAATCCCCACGGAACGGCATTGTCGTACGGGTCGTCTTTGATCGGAAAAATCGCCAGCGGCGTTCCGCCCCAAGCGTTGGCGTTCGATTCAGTTTTGCCGCCGTTGCTGGCGGAAAAGACTGCGCTGATCAGCCTGCCGTTGTATTTCAGCACTTGCCCGTACGTTTCTTCCACCGCTTTCGTGCTGTTCGGGTGCCACGTATAGCCGCCGTATACTTGATAGCGGATCGTGTCATCGATCGTCGCTCCGGCATAGCTGAGCGCGTATGTCCGTGCAGCGACCGCTTGAGACTTTAGCGCCTCCATATTCCATGAAGCGGGCATTTCATTCGGCACCACCCCTTTGAGATACTCCTCAATAGGCACTGTATTGACCGGGCGAACGTATTGGCCGTTTTCCTTCACAAACGCCATCTCCCCCAGATACCCCCGATTGTTTACCAGCAACACAGCATTTGGCTTTGTCGGGATGAGGCGCAGCTGCGAAAACTCGCCAAGGAGCTTCGTCCCCTCGTGTAAAGCCAAGCCGCCGGCTGTCGTTTTCACGCGGTAGGCGACGTTCGCTTTCAGGGTGATGCCAGTGCCGGAAAGCGAATATGTATCCATCGGTTCGATTATTACTTCGCTTTGATTTCCTAAATAGTTTACTAGTTTGACATTCACGACCGGCTCTGCTGCCGCTTCGGCATGCGCTGGACCGGCAGGAGACAAACCGGAGAATACCGCAGATAGCAGCAACATCGCGGCGCATAATCGTTTCACTCCGCTTTCAACCACCTTTCTATGTTTCTATCAGCCATTATAAAAGATGCCAATCTAGAACCCAATCGGGATTTGTTCCTACTATTCTGAGAATTTATTTCCATCTGTTCCATTCAGAGGATTTACCATGCGGTAAAGGTAGGAATGATGTCCTGTTTCCATTTGTGTCTACACATCAAGCGGCAAGTGTATAATAGAAGCGAACGTTGTATGGCAAGGGGGAATGGATCGTGAAGGAAAGGGACAAGCTGGCGCAATGGATTCGCGGGGCTGATACGATTGCCGTCCTGACCGGGGCGGGGATGAGCACGGAGTCCGGCATCCCCGATTTCCGCGGGGAAAACGGCATTTATGCCCATGAGGCAAATGTTGAGCATTATTTGTCGGAGTATTATTTTGAAAAGGACCCCGTTGATTTTTGGCATCGATTCAAGCGGCTGTTTTCATTGAAGTTGATGGGCGGCTTTGCGCCAAACGAAGGGCATCGGTTTCTTCGCTGGCTGGAGGATGTCGGCAAAACGGTGACGATTTTGACGCAAAATGTTGACGGGCTGCATGTGAAGGCAGGGAGTACACACGTCATCGAGCTGCATGGCACGTTGCAGACATCGACATGCCCATCGTGCGGCAAAACGTATGACCTGGCGTTTGTCAATCGCGTCGATGTGCCGCGCTGCGGTGAGTGTGGGACGATTTTGAAACCGGATGTCGTTTTGTTTGGCGGTTTCGTTCCCCGTATCGAAGAAGCGTTTGCTAGGGCGGCGGAGAGCGACTTGTTGGTGGCTATGGGGACGAGCCTAGAGGTGGCGCCTGTGAACCAAATTCCGCTTTACGTTGCCGCCGAATCGCCGGCAACGCGGAAAGTGTTGATCAACAAAACGGCGACAAGGATGGACGAGATGTTTGATCTTGTCATTTATGGCGGGATCGGTGAAACGGTAGCTAGTATACGGAGGCAACTTGAGCGGAAATAACGGGGCTATATTCCTATATCCGAAGTCGCAGAAAGTAATGGAGGATGTAGCACAAATCGATGCTGTTGTCCGCTTTGTGCAGGAGGTGGCCGATCAGTCGCATTTGCTGGGGTGAATGCCGCCATTGAAGCGGCGCGAGCTGGAAAGCACGGCCGCGGATTCGAGGTTGTGGCCAGTGAAATCCGTAAAATGGCAGCTGACAGCAAAAACGCGGCAGCTCAGATCAAAAAACAGCTTGAAAGCATTCAAAAGGCGGTTAAAAAGTTTGATGCCGCTATCCAGCACATTGCCGCATTCACTCAAGAACACTCCGCCAGTTTGCAAGAATTGAACGCGGCGTTTGGCTATATCGTCCAAACGGCTGAAAAGCTGAGCACCCTTGATTCGTAACACTTGCGCCAACAGGAGAACGTACTTGACGTTTTCCTGTTGGACAAAAGTATAAAAAAGTATTGTACTTTTCAGAACATTCGAATATAATGGAGGTAACATACCAACCGGTTGGTATTTGTGGGAGTGGGATTTCGTTTCAAAGTGCAACGAAAACGGGGGGAACAATGATGTATTTGCGCTTAACCGATGAGCAGCGCATGGTTCAAAAAGCGATTCGCAAATTTGTCGAAAAAGAGTTGATGCCGCTAGAAAATGACGTCTTGCGCAATGAACGGGAAGGAAAGCCGGGGCTTGCGCCGGAGAAATTAAAAGAGCTGCAATTAAAGGCGAAGGAAGCAGGTTTTTGGGGGATCAACACGCCGGAGGAATACGGCGGCGCGAATCTTGGCCACGTCATGCAGGCGATTGTGTTCATGGAGGTGGCGAAAACGCTCGTTCCGTTCCAGTTTGGCGGGTCGGCGGACAACATTTTGTATTACGCCAATGAAGAACAAAAGAAAAAATATTTAATCCCAACGATCAACGGCGAAAAAAAATCGTGCTTTGCCATGACCGAGCCGGGCGCAGGGTCGGATACGCGCAACATTAAAATGACAGCGGTCAAAGACGGGGACGAATGGGTGCTAAATGGGGAAAAAACGTTTATCACCGGGGGCAATGACGCCGATTTCGTTATGGTCATCGCCATTACCGACAAAGAGCGGCATCAGGCAACAAACGGGCGCGAAGGGGTAACGTGCTTTATCGTCGATCGCGACATGGGCTGGCGCTCTGAGCCGATACATACGATGGGACCGTCAACACCGGCCAGCTTAATTTTTGAAAACGTGCGCGTGCCGGAAGAAAACATTTTAGGCGAGCTGCACCACGGCTACAAGCTCGGGCTTGAGTGGATCGGCTACGCCCGCTGGGTCGTCGGCGCCCGTGCGGTTGGAGCGGCGGAGCGGCTGCTGCAAATGGCGATCGATTACGCGAAAGAGCGCGTCACGTTCGGCAAGCCGATCGCGGAACGACAGGCGATTCAATGGATGATCGCTGATTCGGCAGTGGAAATTGAAGCCGCAAAATGGCTTGTGCTCAATGCGGCATTCACGCTCGACCAAGGGGAGGACAACCGCCATTTGGCCTCGATGGCGAAACTGTTTGGCGCGAATATGGGCAACCGCGTCGTTGACCGCGTCATGCAAATTCACGGCGGCATGGGCTATACGAAAGAGATGCCGATCGAGCGTTGGTATCGCGAGGCGAGGTTATGGCGCATTTACGATGGCACCGATGAAATTCAACGGCTGATTATCGCCCGCAACTTAATTAAAGGACACGTCAAGCTTGGACAGTTTCTCTAAAAAATGAAAGCGTTGCCGAAAGGGAGGAGAAAAAACATGAGTCAACGGTTTGCAGGAAGAGTGGCGTTTGTGACGGGGGGAAGCCGCGGCATCGGCAAGGCCATTGTTACCCGCTTTGCGGAAGAAGGAGCCAAAGTGGCATTCATCGACTTAAATGCGGAGGCGCTTGAAGCGACAGCGGCCGAGCTGCGGGAAAAAGGGTATGACGTTTACGCCAAAGTGGCGAGCGTCACTGACCGCGAACAAGTGGAAACGGCGATTCGTGAAGTGGTCGAACGGTTCGGCTCGCTCGATATTCTCGTCAACAATGCCGGCGTCATCCGTGACAACTTGCTGTTTAAAATGACGGACGACGACTGGCAAACGGTTATGGACGTTCATTTGAAAGGGGCATTTTATTGCGCCCGCGCCGCGCAAAAATATATGGTCGAAAAAGGATACGGCCGCATCATCAACGTTTCATCGACCTCGGCGCTCGGCAACCGCGGCCAAGCGAACTATTCGGCGGCGAAAGCCGGCATTCAAGGGTTTACGAAAACGTTGGCGATTGAGCTCGGCAAGTTCGGCATCACAACAAACGCCGTCGCGCCGGGGTTCATTGAAACCGATATGACGAAAGCGACCGCCGAGCGGCTCGGCATTTCGTTTGAGCAGCTCATTCAGGCGAGCGTCGCCAACATCCCGGTCGGACGAAGCGGCCGCCCGGAAGATATCGCCAACGCGGTCGCATTTTTCGCCGATGAACAATCATCGTTCGTCAACGGTCAAGTGCTATATGTCGCCGGCGGCCCGAAATGCTGAAGGCGGAGGGAACGGATCATGTATCAAAATGATATCGGAAAACAATCGGCGAAAGTGAAAAACGTTGTCGAGCGCGGAGCGGTGAAAAAATTCGCTGAAGCGATCGGCGACTTGAACCCGATTTATTGGGACGAAGAGACAGGGAAACGGTCGCGCTACGGGCGCAACATCGCGCCGCCGACGTTCCCGCGCGTGTTTGACTACGGTGTGATCGAAGGGTTGAAATTGCCGGCAAAAGGATTGATTCACGGCGAGCAGCGCTTTCATTATAAGCGCCCGCTGTTTGTCGGCGAAGAGCTGTACTGCTATGCAGAGGTCAAAGATTATTACGAAAAACAAAGCAGCATGGGCCAGCTCGGCTTTTTAGTGATCGCCAACAACGGCGAAGACGCTGACGGGAATCTCTTATTTACCTCCACCTCAACGATCATTATCAATGAGGCGGTTAGAAAGGCGATGAGCGTATGACGACGATTCGCGAATGGCAAGTCGGGCAGTCGCTTCCCGAGGTGACGCTTCCGCCTGTATCCCGGCTTGACTTAATCAAATATGCCGGAGCGTCGGGCGACTACAACCCGATTCATACGATCGATGATGAAGCGAAAAAAGCCGGCCTGCCGGGGATTATCGCCCACGGCATGTGGACGATGGGCAACTTGGCGAAGCTGTTCACCCCGTATTACGAGGAAGGATTTGTCCAAGATTATTTCGTCCGTTTTCAATCAATGGTGTTTTTAAACGATGTCGTCACGTTAAAAGCAACGGTCAAAGAAAAGGATGACAAAGCGATCCGGTTTATGGTCGCCGCCGTCAACCAGCATGGGAAGGAAGTCATCAAAGGCGAAGCGGTCTTTTCCCTGTATGAGTAAAGGGCTCTTCCGCCCAAGGTGCAAGCGGGGGATGATCGTCCTCCCCCCGCTTCAAAAGGCGCGCAAGTTGCGTCCGGTTGAAAAAAGATAAGGAGGAGTGACAATGAAACGGGATGCCGTCATTGTGTCTGCCGTAAGAACGGCCATCGCCCGCCAAGGGGGCGCCTTGGCGACGCTGCCGGCGCACGTTTACGGCGCGGAAGTAATCAAAGAAGCGATGCGGAGGGCCAACATCGGCCCAGAGCTTGTCGATGATGTCATCATGGGCAATGTCTTAAGCGGCGGCGGCAACATCGCCCGGTTGACAGCGCTACAAACCGGCTTGTCGCTCGGGCTGACGGGGCTGACGGTCGACCGCCAATGCGGGTCGGGCATTAACGCCGTCAATTTGGCGGCGCAAGCCATTTGGGCCGGCGATGGGGACGTCTATATCGCTGGCGGAGTGGAAAGTATGAGCCGCGCGCCGTATTTGATGGACCGCCCGGAAAAACCGTACAGCTCGACGCCGCCAAGCTTCCGCAAATCGCAGTTGTCGCCAAAAGAGATTGGCGATCCGCCGATGGGCATCACGGCAGAAAATTTAGTGAAAAAATACGGCATCAGCCGCGAAGAACAAGACGCCTTCGCTTTGCGCAGCCAGCAGCGCATGGCGCGCGCTATGCAAGAAGGGCGGTTTGCCGAACAAATCGTGCCGATTACCGTCCCGGTGAAAAAAGGGGAGCCGTTTGTCTTTGACACGGATGAACACCCGCGCCCGAACACGACGATGGAAGCGCTCGCGAAACTGCCGCCGGCGTTTTTAGAAGGCGGCACGGTGACGGCGGGGAATAGTTCAGGGCTCAATGACGCCGCTGCCGCGCTTGTCATCATGTCACGGGAAAAAGCGGAACAGCTTGGCTTGACGCCGCTTGCCGTCATCCGCGCCCATGCGGTTGCCGGGGTCGATCCGAACATTATGGGCATCGGTCCGGTGCCGGCGACGAGAAAGGTGCTTGAAAAAGCTGGACTGACGCTTGATGAGATGGACATCATCGAAATCAATGAAGCGTTTGCCGCACAAGTGATCGCCTGCGACCGCGAACTTGAGATGAACCCGGAAAAAGTGAACGTCAACGGCGGCGCCATCGCCCACGGCCATCCGCTCGGCGCGACGGGCGCGATTTTGATTACGAAAGCCGTGTATGAACTAAAGCGCCGCGGCGGGACATACGCCCTCATTACGGCGTGCATCGGCGGCGGCCAAGGAATCGCGACGATCATTGAACGAGTTTGAGCGCATGGAGACAACCGATGATGAAAGAAAAACTGATGGAAGCCGGCATTGAGCTGTTTGAACGCAAAGGGTTTAAAGAAACGTCCGTGCAGGAAATCGTTGAAGCGGTCGGCGCAACAAAAGGAGCGTTCTATTACTATTACAAAAGCAAAGAAGAACTGCTGCGCGATATATGCATCTCCTATATCGAGGATTTGCTTGACCAGCAGACGCGCCTGTTGCAGGAGCCGGAGAAGAGCTGCACAGAAAAGCTGCATGCGATTGTTTATATGGTGATTCGCAACATTCGCACGCGGAAGAAAAGCGCCCGCATTTTCTTCCGCGAGATGCGGCACTTGGCCGATGACCATTTGGAGGAAATCCGCGCCAAGCGACGGGCGTTCCGCAAGCAGTATGAACAGCTCATTCAAGAAGGGGTCGCCTGCGGCGAATTTAAGCCGTCGCTTCATGCAGAAATGATTACGTTCGGCCTGCTTGGCATCACGAATTGGAGCTATTACTGGTTTCAACCGGACAAAGGCGTTTCGGAAGAGGAATTAACCGACATTTACGTCGACTTAATTTTAAACGGTATTCGGGCGGAGGAACGGCCAAAAAGGTAGGCTCCGTCGAACCGTTAGGGCGGCTCGTCCGCTTTCAATGCACGAGATAAGGGGGGATCGGGATGGAATTGTTTATCCAGCAGCTGTTAAACGGATTGACCGTTGGAAGCGTTTACAGCCTTGTCGCCTTAGGCTTAACGCTCGTCTACGGCATTTTGCATATCCCAAACTTTGCCCATGGCGCGCTGTATATGATGGGCGGTTATGTCACGCTCACCGCCATGAGTCAAGCTGGGCTGCCGTACGGGCTTGCCATTGTCGTGTCGATGGTGGCGGTAGGGCTGCTTGGCGTCTTGATGGAGCGGTTGGTGTTTTATCCGCTTCGCGACGCGCCGCCGCTTCATGATAAAATTGCGGCGATCGGCATTTTGCTGTTTTTGGAAGCGTTCGCCCAATTCGTCTGGGGGGCGGACTATCAAACGATGCCGACGCCATACGGCAATGTCATCACCGTTTTCGGTTTGACGCTCACGGTTCAACGCATCCTCATCATCGCGTCCACTGTCGTCATCATGATCTTGCTTTACCTCTTCTTGAAAAAGACGTTCATCGGAGCTTCGATCATCGCGATGGCACAAAGCCGCGAAGGAGCGAATTTAGTCGGCATTAACACGAACAAAGTCGCCATGATGACGTTTCTTCTTTCCGGCGGTTTGGCCGCGCTCGCCGCTTCGCTCGCTTCGCCGATCAACCTCGTGTTTCCCGGCATGGGTCATCTCGTCATCTTGAAAGCGTTCGTCATCATTATTCTCGGCGGCATGGGAAGCATTCCTGGCGCGATTGTCGGCGGCTATATTTTAGGATTTAGCGAAAGCTTAGGGGCGACGTACGTGTCGAATGACTATAAAGACATTATTGCTTTTGTCATTCTTGTTATCATTTTAACGGTCAAACCGAACGGACTGTTTGCCAAGGAGGGACATTGATGGCCGCTTTCGAAAAACGACGCCTATGGCTTGCTGTTCTCGCGGCGTTGGCACTCGCTTTCCCGCTGCTTGTGACCAACGGCTATTACTTGCACATGATGACGATCTCCTTCATTTGGATGATCGCCGTTTACGGGTTGAACTTATTTGCTGGCTATACGGGTTATTTGTCCCTTGCCCACGCTGGATTTTTTGCCGTTGGCGCCTATACGCTCGGCATTTTGACCGTGAAAGTTGGGCTTCCGTTTTGGTGGGCGTTCGTACTCTCGTGCGCATTCACATCGCTGCTTGGCCTCGTGATCGGTCTTGTCGCCTTGCGGACGAAAGAGCATTTTTTTGCCATTTATACGCTATGTGTCGGGTATATCATTTATTTAGTGATTGATAAATGGGACAGCTTGACCGGCGGAGTGCGCGGCTTCATCGGCATTCCGGCGCCAGGGGACATCGGACCGCTGTCGTTTCAGACGCCGATCGCCCAATATTATTTGATTTTGTTTTTCTTGTTTGCGGTCATGTTTGTGATGTACCGGCTCGTTGATTCACTGACGGGAAGGACGTATATCGCCATTCGCAACAGCGAGGAGCTCGCGTTGACGCTTGGCATCTCGACGATGAAAAACAAGCTTGCCTCGTTTGTTCTGTCCGTCTTTTTTACGTCGCTTGCCGGAGCGCTGTATGCGTCATTCATCCGCTTTCTCGGTCCGGATATCGCATATGTCACTGTTATGTTTGACTTTTTAACGTACTTGCTTGTCGGCGGCATCGGAACGCTTGCCGGACCGGTCGTCGGCACGCTGCTCATTACGTTTTTATCCCAGCAGCTGCAATTTTTGCAAGACTACCGAATGCTCATTTTTGGCCCGGTGTTGACGCTTTTGATCATCTTTTATCCACACGGCATTGCCGGCGGCTTCATCCGCTATCAGGCGAAACGTGCAGAGGTGCGCCGCCTTGAACAGAAGGCAAACCAGACTGCTGCTGAACTGGCGGCCTCGCACCAAGGACGGAGCGAACGGCACGTAGAGGAGGGATAACTATGTTTTTGCACGTCGAACGGTTGACGAAACGGTTTGGAGGGTTGCTGGCGGTCAATGACGTCACGTTTTCCGTCGAACAGGGGAAAGTAAACGCCATCATCGGCCCGAACGGCGCCGGGAAATCGACGTTTTTCAATTTAATTAGCGGCTTGCACCGGCCGACATCTGGCACGATTACGTTTAAAGGCCGCGACATTACCCGCCTGCCGGCGAATGAACGGGCGAAGCTCGGCATCGCCCGCACGTTTCAAACGACCCATTTGTTTGAACAGTCGACGGTGATGGACAACGTCATCATCGGCCATCGGCTGCGCACCACATCGAATGTGTTTGATGCTATTTTGCGCACAAAACGGCACCGCCGCGAGGAACAGGCATGCAAAGAAAAGGCGATGGAAGTGCTCGACTTTGTTGGGCTCACCGATGTGGCGGATCGGCTCGTCGCTAACCTGTCGCAGGAGCAGAAGAAGCGGGTGGCGTTTGCGCTCGCCTTGGCGACCGATCCGGAACTCATCCTGCTTGACGAGCCAGCTGCCGGCGTCAACCCGGACGAAACGGAGGGGTTGGAAGAGCTGATCGTCAAAATGGTCAAGGGCGGCCTGACAGTTTGTCTCATTGAACATAAAATGTCGATGATTATGAAAATCGCTGACCGCATTATGGTGCTCAATTACGGCGAAAAAATTGCCGAAGGGACGCCGGAAGAAGTGCAAAACAACGAGGCGGTCATTCAAGCGTATCTAGGGGGGAGCACCGTTGCTTGAGTTGACGAACGTATCTGTCCGCTACGGCAGCTTCACGGCGATTCGCGATGTGACGTTTTCCGTTAAGGCGGGGGAAATCGCGGTGTTGCTTGGCGCCAACGGGGCTGGGAAAAGCACGCTGTTTCGCACGATCAGCGGGCTGCATAAGCCCGTGCAAGGGGAAATCCGCCTTGATGGCGAGCGCATTGACTTGCTGCCGCCTGACCGGATCGTTCAGCGCGGCATCGTGCAATGCGCCGAAGGGCGCAAGCTGTTTGCCCGCATGAGCGTATACGAAAACTTGCTTATGGGCGCGTATGTTCATCGAAAAGATAAAGAAGGCATCCGCCGCTCGATGGAACATGTATACGAGCTGTTCCCGATTTTGCATGAAAAACGAAACGAGCCAGCCGGATCGCTGAGCGGCGGCCAGCAGCAAATGCTTGCCATCGGCCGCGCGTTAATGTCGCGCCCTGCGGTGCTCTTGCTTGATGAGCCGTCGATCGGGCTTGCCCCGCTCATTGTCGAGCAAATGTTCGCGACGATTAAACAAATTAATGAGGAAGGGACGACCATTTTGCTCGCTGAACAAAATGCTCATGCCGCGCTATCCATCGCCCATCACGGCTACGTGTTTGAAAACGGGACGATCGTCGCTTCAGGGGCGGCGGACGAACTGCTCGCCAACGACGACGTCCGCAAGGCGTACATTGGAACATGACAAGCGTTTGCCCCGAATGGTGTATTTCGCGGGCGAAAGCAAGCGATGCGTCTGTATTGAAAGGGGGTGAACCACGGGCGCGGCACTTATTCATCCAAATATATTTTAGAATAAAAAATAGGGGGGAGCGGAATGAAAAAAAGAAAATGGCCGATCGCGGCCATGATGACGGCCGTCATGGCACTGATGCTTGCGGCATGCAACAGCCCGACAACGAACAATAATGCCAAAAGCGGTAATGGAGGCGGAGGCGACAACGTCGTCAATATCGGTTACAGCGGACCGCTAAGCGGTCCCGCCGCCTACTACGGGGAACGGACGTTAAACGGCGTGAAGATGGCGGCGGACGAAATCAATAAAAACGGCGGGTTTGAAGTGAAGGGAAAAACATATAAAATCAATGTTGTATCATTAGACGACAAGTATTTGCCGAATGAAACAGCGGCAAATGCCAAACGGCTTGTCCAAGAACATCATACGCCGATCATTTTCACTCCGCACAGCGGCGGTGTCATGGCGTTGCAAGTGTTCAACCAAACGGACAATTTCCTTATCGCGGCCTATACGAGCGAGCCGAAAATCACGCAGACCGGCAACAAGCTGACGATCCGCATCCCGCCGCGTTATGATGGCTACATTCCGACATTTACCGATTATGTGATGAAGCGGTTTGGCAAAAAGCTGGCTGCCTTGCCGACGGCGACGCAATACGGGAAAGACTGGACGGAAAAACTGTTGCCATATTGGGAAAAGCAAGGCGGAGAAGTTGTCTATAACACATCGATTGACTTCACTAAGGACACCGATTTCTTCACGATCATCACGAACGCGTTAAAAGAAAAGCCGGATGTCTTGTTTATCGGCGGACCGTCGGAGCCGACGGCGAAAGTAGTGAAACAGGCGCGCGAACTTGGCTTTAAAGGCGGCTTTATTGTCATGGACCAAGCGAAGTTGGATGAAATGAAGCGGGTCGTCGGCTCTTACGAGATGCTTGAGGGCGCGATCGGCGTCATGCCGCTCGTTGAGTCGAAAGAGCCGGGAGCCCCGCAGTTTGTGGAAAACTACCGGGCGAAGTACAACGCCGAAGCAAGTTCGGAGTCCGCCTATAACTACTTGGCTCTTTACGCCTTTGTCGAAGCGATGAAGGCAGCTGGCACGGTCGATGATCCCGCCGCTATTCGCGAGCATATGAATGAAGGGTTGAAAAACATCCCGAAAGACAAGCAAGTGTATGTCGTTCCGAAGGTTGGCGAGGACGGCGGCTTTGAATCAAAAATTATTGTTGCAGCAGTGGAAAATGGCAAAGTTGTGCCGATCGAGCTAAAGAAATAAGCTGATCTATTTACTGGCATCTCCGTCAGGACGCCGCACGAAACGAAGTGCGACTATCAGCTCGCGCTCCTTGTTTCAAAAATGACGCGGTATGCGCTGGTCAAGCCGCAAAAAAATCCGAGCGGCGGCTATAAAGACTGGTTTGTCCTATGCTTCAAACGGCCGGGGTTTACGATCGAAGCAGCGCCGTATGTCGGCGAGCGCTCGGTGCCGCTCAACTACTTTCCGTCGATTTGGAACCAAAATGACGGCGTCCCGCTGATGCTGGCCAACAAACTATAATCAACGCGCGTCCACTTTCTTGAGTGGGCGCCTTTTTTTATGGCTTGCTGCTGGGAAAAATGGGCAAAACAACCGTCATCCTATTAAATAAAACTATGTTCTAAATAATCAATAAAACAAATAGAAAAATTTTGAATAATAAGATACAATAAAACTGTTCTGTGACATTGCGAAGGGGATGGGAATTATGAGGGAAATGGCCATCGGCCTTGTCGCTTCGTTCTTTTTTGCCGTCACGTTCATCTTGAATCGGTCCATGGAATTAGCTGGCGGCAGCTGGCTGTGGAGTTCATCGCTTCGCTTTTTCTTTATGGTGCCGCTGCTGTTTGCCATCGTTTTGTTCCGCCGCAACATCAGACCGGTTTGGCATGACCTCAAGCGCCATCCGCGGGTATGGATCACCTGGGGGACGGTCGGATTCGGCTTGTTTTACGCGCCGCTCACCTACGCGGCCGCCTACGGGCCAGGGTGGCTTGTGGCCGGGACATGGCAGTGCACGATTGTAGCCGGTGTTCTGCTTAGTCCGCTGTTTACAGAACAGAGAAAAACGAAAAACGGAACAGTATCGGTGCGCCGCCCGATTGAAAAACGGGCGCTTTTCATTTCGTTTTTGATCTTGTTCGGCGTCGTCCTTATTCAGTTCCAGCAAGCAGGCCATCTCACATGGAACGAAATCGCGTTGGGGGTTTTTCCTGTGCTGATTGCTGCGTTTGCGTATCCGCTTGGCAATCGGAAAATGATCGAACATTGCGCCGGGCGCCTTGATGCGTTTCAACGCGTATGGGGGATGACGATGGCCAGTTTGCCGTTTTGGCTGATTGTCGCGTTGATTGGCTGGCTGACATCAGGGGTGCCGTCGGCGGGGCAAACCATGCAGTCGTTCATCGTGGCCATTAGTTCCGGGATCATCGCGACGACGTTGTTTTTTATTGCTACCGATCGGGCAAAAGGGAACGAACGGAAACTGGCCGCTGTGGAAGCGACGCAATCCGCGGAAGTCATGTTTGCCGTCATCGGCGAAGCGCTGTTCTTGTCAGCTCCACTTCCAAACGGATGGGCGTTCGTTGGTTTGGCCGTCATCATCATTGGGATTTGCTGCCATAGTTTCGAATCGACAAGAACGGTGAAACACCCGACGCCGCCCATTTCAACGGCACAGCGCCTCAATCGGGTGGGAGGAGAACCGTGAGAATCATCGTATGCATCCTGCTTGTCTGTCAGACGTTCGTCATCTACTATTGGATCAGCGATTGGCGCCTGCTTGTCACCCCGGCGGGCCTTTTCATGTGGGTGGGCGGAATCGGCGCCGGCCTTGCTGTTCTTCGGGTGGGGCGGGACCTATCGCCAAGATGGCGGAGGGCGCTGCAGATCACGACGGTGGGAGTCATCTTGCTTGCCGTGATGTCGCTGACCATTGAATGGGCTGTCCGTTCGATGCCATAGTGATTGAAAGCCCGTACGGTTGATCAAGACTTCCCCTGAGGGCCTACGGGGAATGCGCCTTTAGAATGGAGCGAGCCCCCGCCTAAGACGCAAGGGGGCTGCTAACGGCTTTGATGGGCGGAATCGAACATCTTCGGTGCCAAGCGGCGGCCAACAGCATACATGATCGGCGCGCCGATCGCCATGACAACAAACTCGCCGATGGCCGTCGTCAGCCATGTGAGCCAAAACGGAAAACCGAGCGCCAGCTTTAGTTCAAGGGCGATGATGCCCATGGTGACGGTAAACGACAACGTATTAATCGCCATGCGCGCCCAAACGTTCTCGACATAACGCATGGAAACGATCGTGATGAGGAGTGCCAGCACCGACTGGCCGACACCGAATACGAGATCATACGCGACGATCGGCGAGAAAAATAAATTAGCGAAAAAGACGCCAAGCACGATGCCAATGGCGTATGTTTGGCGAAAGACGACTAGGTGGTTCAATAGTTCTGATACGCGAAACTGAATGTTCGTAAAGCCAAACGGCTGAATGAGCGCCGTCACAACGATGTACACGGCGGCGATCAAACCGTTTGCCGCCATCGTTCGAACGTTCATGATATTCTCTCCTCTCGTGAATGATGATATGATTGTAGCATGACACTCTCGTGAACGAAAGGAGCAAGATCCATGGCTGTAAAGGATCAACAGGCAGCGAGCCGACGCGGTTCCGTCTGGGAGGTCGGAATCACGGCGCTCCGCCTTGGCTTGACGTCGTTTGGCGGGCCGGTGGCTCATCTCGGCTATTTTTATGAAGAGTACGTGAAACGAAAGAAATGGATCGACGACAAAACGTACGCCGATCTCGTCGCGCTTTGCCAATTTCTCCCCGGTCCGGCAAGCAGCCAAGTCGGCATCGGCATCGGGTTGATGCGCGCCGGCGTCTGGGGTGCGTTGGCGGCTTGGCTTGGGTTTACGTTGCCGTCGGCGGTCGCGCTTAGTCTTGTTGCTGTCTGGCTGCAGCATGCTTCTTTGGGAGAAGCGGGCTGGATGCACGGCTTGCTGTTGGCGGCTGTGGCGGTCGTAGCGCAGGCGATATGGGAGATGACGCGCAAATTCGCTGCCGGCCGCCTTGAGGCAACGCTTGCGGTTGCAGCGGCGATCGCCGTGCTTCTCATGCCGAGTGCATGGAGCCAAGTGGCGGTGATTGCCATCGCAGGGGCCATCGGCGCGATCGGACGGCGAAAAACACTCGAACCGTCTTCGGTGGGCATCCCTCCTTTTATTCGTCGTTCCACCGGTTTTCTGTTGCTTTCCTTGTTTGCCGTGCTGCTTGTCGCGCTGCCGCTTGCTCGCGCTTGGGTTCATTCGCCTCTTTGGGCGCTGTTTGACAGCTTTTACCGCGCGGGGGCGCTCGTGTTTGGCGGTGGGCATGTCGTGCTGCCGCTTTTGAAAGCGGAAGTGGTGCCGCAAGGGTGGGTCACCGCTAGCCAGTTTTTAGCCGGCTACAGCGCCGCGCAAGCCGTTCCGGGTCCGCTGTTTACATTTGCCGCGTACATCGGAATGGCTGCGTTCGGTTGGAAAGGCGCGCTCGTGGCTACGGCAGCGATTTTTCTTCCATCTTTTTTGCTTGTGCTCGGCGCATTTCCGTTTTGGCACTGGCTTCGCCATCAGCCGCGCTTCCAAGCGGCGCTTGCCGGCATTAACGCCGCTGTCGTCGGGATTTTACTCGCGGCGCTGTACGATCCGATTTGGACAAAAGCGGTGAACGAGCCGGCCGATTTCGCGTTTGTCCTCGTCGCCTTTCTTTTGCTTGCCGTTTGGAAGTGGCCGGCGTGGGTGGTTGTTCTTGTTTCCTTCGTCGGCGGGTGGCTTCGCACGTTGTTCGGTTAATGTTTGATGCCTGGCGGGCGTTTGGGTGTATTTCCTCGGCGTTGTTCATGCGAATGTCATCTCGATGCTCGTTGTCATGGGTTGGCTGTATTTAGCTGTGCCGGCGCGCGTGTGCAACAGCTACTTGCTCAGCCAACAAAACGCGCTCGGCCGCATGATGATCGCGTTGGCCATCGTGCTCGCCGCTTTTTGGTCGCTGCGGCTGTTCGTTGTTGGAACAACAAACAAGCCGGCGGATCGCTAAGTCAACGGAACGGTCTCTCCTTGTTGCTGGAGCTGAATTGACAGACATGCGGACGGATCTTAACAGGAAAGATGCGTCCGTTTTTTGTTTGCCCCCTTCTCTTTTCCTTTGGTGAAAAGAAGGATTTTTCACCGCCGTGTCAAATATCTTTACCGATATGGGGACAAGTGCTTGTTTCCGTTGCGTGAGCGTCAGACAGATTGGCTCAAGTCAACAAGAGGTGGCTTAAACGGGTCAACAGCCGTGCACCCCCAAGTTTAGAAGGTTAGTGAAAAAAGATCGTTTCTAGCCGGCATGAGGCCAGCGAAATGAGAAGTTGATGCCACCATTTTCTCTCATGTGGGAAACCATGCTGGAGAGCGGGATGTTTCGTTCAATCGCCGGTCTTCTAAGCCTCGGATCAATGTTCGATAAAGTGGGACAGCGAAAAGGGAGAGGGAGAGACGGATGAAGTGGTTATGGATGACGATGGCTTTAGCGGCCGGGATGGCCGTCTCCATACAGGCGGGGGTGAATGGCGGCCTTGGGAGACGGGTCGGGGTGTTGGAAGGATCGTTCGTTTCGTTTTTAATCGGAACGATCGTCTTATTTTTAGTGCAATTGTTTTTCGGAAAAGGCGAGCTGCTCGCCATGTTTTCTGTACCGAAATGGCAGCTGATCGGCGGCATTCTCGGCGCCTTTTACGTGTTTGTCATGGTGCTCATCGTTCCGAAAGTCGGCGTTGCCAATTCGTTGATGGCCGTGGTTGCCGGGCAGCTCGTGATGAGTTCGATTGTTGACCATTTTGGTTTGTTCGGCGGGCAGCGCATCCCGTTCGATCTGACGCGCTTCGCCGCCATAGGTTTTCTGTTTTTGGCGCTCTGGCTTTTTTTCCGCAAATGAATAGCCGGACTGGCCACGTTGGTTTCGTTTTCCGTGATCCGCTCATACTAACAACAGCATGATCGACTCGAAAGAAAAGGAAGTGGATCAAAGTGAAACACGCATGGCGCATTTATGCGAAAGATTTGAAACATCTCAAGACCAACTGGGCCGCATCCATCTCGGCTCTCGATCTGATTGTTCTTCCATCGCTTTACGCTTGGATCAATGTAGAGGCTTCGATTGACCCTTATGCCTATACAGAGGATTTACCGGTCGGCGTAGTGAACGAAGAACGCGGGGCGGGTCTGGCTCGTTGCCGGTTTCATGCTGGCAATGAGATCGTTAAGACCTTAAAAACAACCACCAGTTAGGATGGCGATTTGTCACGCAGAAACAAGGAATGGAAGGTGTTCGTAAGGGAGATTGCTTTCTGATTTCTCGGCCAAATTAGCAACGGTAGTCCAAGAACATCCGAATAGGGCGGTTATTTACTATTATGAAAACGACAAACAAAACACTATCGCCCCCAAAATCACGGAGCGTGAAACAAGTACGTTGTCAGCGCAAGTCAGTGATGAGTTTGTGAGAGTGGTCAACACCGCATTGTTTTCCTTGTTACATCAAGCGGGAGTGATGCTCGAACAGCAGCTTCCCTCCCTTCGTCGAGTTAAGGCCCTCGTCTTTCGTCTGGAAAATGAAGTGCCGGCGATTCAACGGCAATTGCAAGCCCTAGAAGGCCGGTGAAAAACGGGTGCCACGAGCAAATCAGCGGCATTTCGCTAAAAAAGAAAGCTGATTCCGCAAAGTTTTTCTAATTGAGAAACAGCTGGAACTAGCAGTGTTTTATTTTCTCTATTTTCTTTCGGAAGCATCTGCTACAATAGGGACGAGAGCGTTGCTCCATTTTCAATTGCCCCGTGGGAAAGGCGTCTCAAAGCACTGTCCACTATTGCGTTTGCACGATGGGGGGGGGGCGCTCCATGGCGGGGAAAAGGGGAGAGAATCATGTCCATCCGTCGACTGCTCGGTTTTGCGCTCATTTTTTTAGCGATTTCGATGTTTATTGAGCAAATATGGTGGTTCGGGGGAATTTGTTTCTTGATTGGAGTTGGAATGATTGCGAAGAGTCCAATCGATCGAAAGTGGAGGAAAAAGAAGCATATATGGTAAACATCGAGAGTGAGATGAATCAAACAAGGGGCAGACAGCATGATGTGGAGTTGATGAAAAAAGCAGAACAGTTTATTACAGTAAGCTATCGGGAGCTTGGAAAAAGTGACCAAGAAATGAAGCGACGATTGAACGAAATCCGTTGGGAAGTGGAACAAACCGGCACATACAGTCATACGTACGAAGAGTTAAGCTATGGGGCTAAGATGGCTTGGCGGCATAGCAACCGTTGCATCGGCCGCTTGTTTTGGCAATCGCTCTATGTCATTGATGCGAGAGAGGCGGTTGCCGTAGACGAGGTTTTTTCTTATCTGTTCCATCATATTGAGTTTGCGACCAATGACGGGAAAATCCGGCCGACGATCACGATCTTCCGGCCAAATGGGGAAGTGCGCATTTGGAATCATCAACTGATTCGTTATGCCGGTTATGAAACCGAAGAAGGGATTATCGGCGACTCATCCTCTCTCACTTTCACCCGCACCTGTGAACAACTTGGGTGGAAGGGGGAAAAAACGCCCTTTGACGTGTTGCCTTTGGTGATCCAGGTAGACGGACAGAAGCCTGTTTGGACACCGATTCCCAAAGAATTGGTGCTTGAGGTGCCAATTGAACATCCGGAGTTTCCGTGGTTTCGCGATCTGCAGTTAAAATGGTACGCGGTCCCGATTATTTCAGATATGTGTTTAGAAATTGGCGGCATTGGTTATATGGCAGCACCGTTTAACGGATGGTACATGGGTACAGAGATCGGAGCCCGCAATTTTGCCGATGATTATCGCTACAACATGCTTCCGAAAGTGGCCTCTTGTATGGGGCTTGACACCAACTCCAACGCATCATTATGGAAAGACAAGGCGTTGATCGAATTGAATATCGCTGTTTTACATTCCTACAAAAAGGCGGGCGTCAGCATCGTTGATCATCATACCGCTGCGCGTCAATTTCAGTTGTTTGAACAGCAAGAGAACGCAGCCGGCCGCCATGTCACCGGCGACTGGACATGGCTGATTCCACCTCTTTCTCCGGCGACAACGCACATTTTTCATCGGAATTATGACAATACGACCATGTTGCCCAATTTTTTCTATCAGGATCGTCCATACGAACAACAAAGGGGAGAGGCACAATGACCGTCATCATCCGCATGCGCAACGTGTCATGGATGCGGGGGACGCGCACGATTTTGCATGAAATCGATTGGGAGGTGAAAGAAGGCGAGCAATGGGCGATTCTTGGCTTAAACGGTTCAGGGAAAACGTCGCTCCTTAATATTGTCACTGGTTATCAATATCCGACGCGCGGTGAAGTGGAAGTATTAGGATATCGGTTTGGACAGGCGAATCTGCCGGAGTTGCGACGTCATATTGGGTTTGTAAGCAGCTCGCTCCTTGATCAATTTCACGACACGCTGCAAACAGAGACGGCTGAAGATGTCATCCTCAGCGGCAAGTTTGCGACGATTGGCCTGTACGATGCCGTTACCGATGATGACTGGGCCAGGGCGGAATCGTTCATCGAATCGTTCCGCCTCGAAGCCATCAAAGGAAAACGGTATGCGACGCTGTCACAAGGCGAAAAGCGAAAAACGTTGATCGCCCGGGCGCTGATGACGAATCCGAAGCTGCTGATCTTGGACGAGCCGACCGTCGGGCTAGACTTATTGGCGCGTGAAGAGATGCTTTCCTTGATCGAACAAATCGCCGCTCGGCCGTGTCATGTGTTATACGTCACCCACTATATTGAAGAGATTGTGGAATCGATCACCCATGTGCTGCTCTTGCAAGACGGCCGCATTGCCGCCGCCGGGCGAAAAGAGGATGTGTTGACCGATGAGCGGCTTTCAGCGGCGTTTCGCCTCCATATCCGCGTTCATTGGGAAGGCGGGCGGCCGTGGGTGTCCGTGCGCCGCTAAGCCGGCCGCTCCCGCCGCCTCTAGGTTGCACACTTAGCGCAAGCAGACTGTGCATCCGAGAAGATCGACCGCTATTTTGGCGTAAACCGCATTCGTCCAGCCAAATCCTTCTTGAGAAGGGTAGCGGCCGACTGTGCGGGTGCTCAGATCGACAACGTTGTATTTTTCATACAGTTTGCCGGTTTCTACATACACGTGCGTACAAAGCCGGATCCAGCGGCGGGCGATCTCCTGCGCCTCCTGGTGATATCCATAATTTTTCAGCCCTTTAATGACGATCCAGTGGAGCGGAGCCCAGCCGTTAGGAAAGTCCCATTGAAATCCGGTTTGGATATTGGAGGCGGCCAGTCCCCCAGGCTGAAGGAACAAAGGTAAGTGCCGGACTACTTCGGCCGCCTGCCGTTTGGAGGCAGCCCGGGCCCATAGCGGATAAAAGGCAGCCAACGAATAATAGCGGTGCTGCCGCCCGCTGGGGAAATGATAATCAAAATACATACCGAGCGGCTCGTTCCATAAATACCGATTCATCAAATCTTTTCGCTGTCGGGCGGCTTGTTCCCATTGCTTCGCTTCATTCTCTAGGGATAGCAGGCGGGCAAACGCTGCTAAGTCGGTTTCGTACTTATAAAGCAAAGCATTGAGATCAACCGGGATGAAATAGCCGCATTGCCGATGAAAGCGGCCGGTGTAGTCCCATCCTGATTCTGCTTCTACTCTCTCATGCCAAAACGCAGGCGGGATGTACACCTCATCAAAATGGAGATACGCCTCTCCCTTTACTCGCAGCATCGACTCCAACCGATCGTAGTACTTATTGAGGCCAATATCGGGATGATAATGAGTGTTTTTGTCCATCCAGACTTCCTTGTATTCGATTTTTGCCCATTTATAAGCCAAACGGAGCCACTCTTTGTCTCCGCGCCATACCTCTTCGATCATCGACGTCAACAGCGGGGGCTGCGAGCGGCTTAAGTGGGCGAGTTCAGAACTGTTAGGGATTATGCCAAATGTTTTCAATTCATAAAAGAAATTGTTCACAATGCCTCTAGCGAGTTCGTATAGCTTCGAAACGTTCAGTCCTAAAACAATGAAGTAACTGTCCCAGTAAAACAGCTGTTGGTATACTCCGCCAGGAACGACATAAGGAAAAGGAAGAGAAAACAGCTCTCCTTTGGAATAAGGCGGACTTGTTTTCGTTAATTGCCCCCATAGTTGGTGGATGCAAGAAAGCACGCGTTCAATCGTTGGGTCGGGACACTTGATCGTTACCTCCGGAATGCGAACGCCCAATAGCTTTCCCTCCTCCGCCTTCTGCAATCGGTTGTTACTATCATATTGCAACAAACGGGCTGTCATGCCCACCCGCATAGCGCCATCAACGCAAAGAGGATGTCCGCCAAACAGCGTGACATCCTCTTTTGTTGCCTAACGCTTCAAAACGCCCGGTCAACGGGCGGAAAATCGATATCGTCCGCCTGTTGGCGGCCGTCAGCGGGCGTGATTTCAATGACCGGCGGCCGGCCGTTTTCAAAGCCGCGGGCGATATCGCGAATCGGACTCATTTCATCAGGAAGGCCGGCTCCCGGAGTATAGCGCGGAACGCCAAACACAGCGCCTGATTCATCCCAGCGGTCCATCATGCCAATGCACCTCCATTTTTAGTATCGCTGTTTCCCGACGGGATACGAATGACAATGTTATCCTTTCCATCCAGTTCTTTTTAGAGCGGCAACAGTCGCTTGAGGCATACTATAAACGATGAGGCTTGTTTCCTCCCACCTCTTAAAGAAGTGGGCTTTCACGTCTATTTATTGTAATGGAAAGGAGGCAACGTGATGGCCGATTTAGGGGGCAACCGCGCGATGGTGGAGGCGATTTGGCGCCGCCAATGCGGAACGTGGGAGCGTAGCGACGCGGCTTGTGTTCAAGCGTTTTTAGCGGAATGTGTAGCGCGCAACCTGGATCCGCAAGATGGACTCAACTGGGTTATTGAGCACCGCGTTGCGCTTCCTAACGCTGAAGCTGTAGCGGATGCGGCGCTCCGCTGGGTGAACGAACATACGTCAACCGGCTCCCCGATTTTAGGAATAGGAGCGGAACAGGAACAAGGGTAAGCGTCAATGATCATCAAGGCAGGGGGAAGAAAGGCGGGGTAGGAATGGTATGGGTCATCAAGGCGAAGCATGAGAACGGAGACGGGGAGACGGCTGCGCTCGAACTAGAAAGCGAAGATGGCTGGCTTGACGCCAACGTCCGCTGGGACGGATGCATGGAAATTCATTTATACTCGGTGACGGAAGAGGGACGAGAACTGAGCGACACGTTCCATACGTGCGATTTGCAAGGGTTGATTGAGCGGCTGCAATCGCTCGATGCGGTTTGTCGATCGTTTTTCGAGTCTCAAGAGGGCGGGGGAGAAGACGAAGGACGCGGCGATGGCGGTGCTGCTAATCTTATGGACCAATGAGCGGGAAGCCAACACTGCGGGCTTCTCTTCTTTCTGATGGTTCTCACTGCCTTCCCTGTTTACGATTCAAGCGTCCCTTCCGCGAAGCGAGCGGAATAACGCCTCCGTTTTGCCTCGCCCGAAAGCAGAGACTTCTCGATGGATAGATAAAAACATTGGAAATATTCGAAATACAGTGTATAATAAAAGAAACAACATACCAACCGGTTAGTATACATTGTTTTTTGGAAGCGGATTCAAAAAAGAGGGGAAAGGCGGGAGGATCGTGAGACTGAACGGCAAGGCCGCGATTGTCACCGGTGGCGCCAGCGGTATTGGACGAGCGACGGCGATTCGGTTTGCGGATGAGGGGGCGAAAGTCGCCGTGAGCGACATTGATGAAGCAGGCGGGGAGGAGACGGTTCGGCTCATTCGGGAACGCGGGGGCGAAGCGATTTTTGTCAAGACCGATGTGTCCCGTTCGAAGGAAGTGAACGATCTTGTTCAAACTACCATCGATGCGTTCGGGGGCCTACATATTCTTTTTAACAACGCCGGCATTGGCCATTCGGAAGTGCGGAGCACCGATTTATCCGAAGAAGAGTGGGATCGGGTCATCGATGTCAACTTGAAAGGGGTGTTTCTCGGCATCAAATACGCCGTGCCGGCGATGAAAGCATCGGGCGGCGGAGCCATCGTCAATACATCGAGCTTGCTTGGAATGAAAGGAAAAAAATACGAGTCGGCCTACAACGCCTCAAAAGCTGGAGTCATTTTGTTAACGAAAAATGCGGCGCTCGAATACGGCAAATTCAATATTCGCGTCAACGCCGTCGCCCCAGGTGTCATTGACACGAAGATCATCACACCTTGGAAACAAGATGCGCGCAAATGGCCGATCATCTCGAAAGCGAACGCCCTCGGGCGCATCGGAACGCCGGAAGAAGTGGCGAATGCGGTATTGTTTTTGGCGTCCGATGAGGCTTCCTTTATTACCGGGGCGACGTTGTCGGTCGACGGCGGCGGGCTGACGTTTTAGAAGTGGGAAGGATTATGGAAGTGAAATAGAGTTTGGATGATCGAAGAAACAAAAGAGAAAGGGAGAGGAAAACGATGCGTTTTTCGAATACCGTAGCCGTGGTTACCGGAGGGGGAAGCGGCATTGGCCGGGCGACGGCCATCCGTTTGGCTCAGGAAGGGGCGACCGTCGTGCTTGTCGGCCGCACCGCTGCCAAACTGGAAGAAACCGTGCAAGACATCACGCGTCTTGGGGCGCCGGGAGCCGTAGATCGGTTTGCGGCTGATGTCACCGACCGTGAACAAGTGACCGCCTTGGCGGCGTATGTCCAAAGCCAGTACGGTGACTTGCACGTGCTCGTCAATAATGCCGGCATGTCGACCCATACGAAATGGCTTGAGCTCACGGAACAAGAGTGGGATGATGTGCAGCGGGTCAATATCAAAAGCGTCTTTCTCGTCTCGCAAACGCTCGCTCCGCTGATGATCGAAGGGGCGAAGCGGGAACGCGCCAACCGGGCGATCGTCAATGTCGCGTCGCTGTCTGGACATCAGGCAGGAGCGCACATTCCGCACTACAGCGCTGCCAAAGCCGGTGTGATCAACTTGACGAGATCGCTCGCCTTGGAGCTGGCCCCATACGGCATTCGCGTCAACTCCGTCTCGCCTGGCTTTGTCGAGACGCCGCTCACCGAGCGCGGCCTGCAAAATGAGCGGTTTGTCAAAGCCATTGAGCGCAACACCGCCTTAGGCCGGGTGGGGGTTCCGGAAGAGATCGCAAGCGTCATTGCGTTTCTTGCTTCTTCGGAAGCGTCGTATATGACGGGCTCTGATGTGTTGGTCGATGGCGGTTGGCTCATTAAGTAGCGGTCACACTTATTTAAGTTTGAGAAAGGAAGGACGGCGTCAAAAATTGGATGAAAGCTCCATGCAGCTGGTTCGGTTGAACACGGAGGGGGCGGCCGAGAGCCGCATTCGCTTTTAACCAAACTGATCAAGGGCGACAAGGATAAAAAAAGGAAAGGAAGAGGAAGATGGAAACCGCGCATTTGCTTGTGGAACAATCGGGATCGATCCTATGGTTGACCTTAAACCGTCCGGAGCGGCTCAATGCCTTCAGCCCGGAGATGATCGCCGGGTTGACTCGTGAAATCGAACGCGCCGCCGCGGACGATGCCGTTCGGGCGATCGTTCTATCCGGCGCCGGCCGGGCATTCAGCGCCGGCGGCGACGTCAAAACGATGGGGCAATCGAATGCCCCAAAGGCGTACGAGCATATCGGCCGGCTCAACCGGTTGATTGTGACGATAAAAGCGTGTGAAAAGCCGATCATCGCCGTCGTGCACGGGGTTGCTGCAGGGGCGGGATTCAATTTGGCGCTCGCTTGCGATCTCATCTTGGCTGCAGAAGACAGCCAGTTCATTTTGAGCTTTGCGAACGTTGGCCTTGTCTCCGACGGCGGCGGCTCCTATTGGCTGCCGCGGCTTGTCGGCCCGCATTTAGCCAAGCAATTTTTCTTCACTGCCGAGCCGATTTCGGCCCGCCGTCTGTATGAACTTGGCGTCTTAAGCGAGGTTGTTCCGGCCGAGGGGCTGCGCGAAGCAGCGGAAGCGCTCGCTGCCAAACTGGCCGACGGGCCGACGAAAGCGATCGGCAAGCAAAAGCGGCTGATCGAGCACGCCTTGACCGCGACGCTCGAAGAGATTCTCGAAGAAGAGCGGCTCATCCAAGGATTGATGGTCGAAACGGACGACCATCGCGAGGGGGTGGCGGCGTTTAAGGAGAAACGAAAGCCGGTGTTTAAGGGGAAGTAGACTGTATTGGCAGCGGTGCGAAACGCTCAGGAACCGGATCAATCAGCAAGGGAAACGGAACATCAAATAAGCCCCTCTGTCGCGCCTCTATAGGCGAGAGGGGCTTTGGCCTGTCGGCTTATAGCGCTTCGGCTTGCGCCGGCCCGTCTTTGGCGAGCAGCTGCTCGACATCGGCGATCAACGAGTCAATATGGTCGTACGGTGGATCAAGCTGCAACATTTTTCGCAAGATTGTCTGGGCTTTTGGGGACAAGTTTAGCTCTTCTTCCCAACTTTTTTCATCCTCACTGATCGGTTCGTAAGCGGAATATAAGAGGAATAACGCGAAATGTCCGAGCGCATAAAAGTCGCTTCGCGGGTGCGGTTCGCGCCGCAGCCGCTTTTCAAGCGGATCGTCATCGCGGAAATCTACTCGTTCGCCGATGCGGCACGCCAGTCCGAAATCGATGACAAATACCGTTCCATTGCGCCAGACGATGTTCGGGATGCGCAAATCGCGGTGGACGATGCCAAAAGCGTGAATATCCCGCACGACGTCAAGCACATCGAGCAACAATCGAAACGCCGCCTGTTCCGTGTACATGACTCCGAGGTGAAAAATCCGATCTTCCACTGTTTCTCCGTCGATATAGTCCATGACAAGATGCGGCTGTCCGCCTTCGATAAACGTATCGTACCGTGCCGGAATTTGCGGATGGCGCAAATGTGCGAGCACATCTGCCTCGCGCTGAAGCAGACGACGGCCGTCTTCCCCTTTTGTCCGCCGCGCCTGTTTAATGACAACAACGCGCCCGGTGGCGCAATCGCGTCCTTTATAGGCGATGCCGTAGCTCCCCATCCCAAGTTCTTCAATGATTTCGTAGCGGCCAAAAAGCACCTTCCCGCTCCGATGCGGGCGGTCAATCCAGCGGGCGATAAGCGGATGGCGGTCCATGAATCGCTTCATCAGCTGCCAAAAAAGCTCGAGAAAAAGCTGCCGCGATGATGTTTCTTTTTGTAATGGTGATGGCCGTACTGGGACGGGTGTTGGTGCGAATGATACTTCGGGCCGTAATGATGGTAATCGCTGCTGCTATACTGCTTTTTATAGTGCGATGGGTGATGGTGTTGCCCCAAAAGCGCCTTTAACAACTTCTTTAACATCTTGATCGCTCCTTTACGGTAGATTTACTTATATATACGGAATAGCGAAAAGAAAGTTTCGGATTCAAAGAGATAAATCAACCGCCAGCGTTGCAGCTCCTGGCGGTTGACAGCGATTACTCTTTTTTTTCGAGCGCCTGTTTGAGCAGCTCTCCTAAACTCGTGCCAAACGATTCATTGGACGGGCTGTATTTTTTCAGCAGCGCCCGCTCCTTTCCTTTCACGGCGGTGCGTTTCGTTTCTTCCGCTTTTTCCACCATGTTGCACGGGCGGCATTGGAAATAGAGCCCGGCTTTCCCTTCGTGCATTTCCATGCGCCGGTGGCATTGGGGGCAGCGGCGGTTCGAGAGCTTCGGGTCGCGCCTCCGGCGGTAGCGGCATGGTAAGTTCGAGCAGACGAGCATCCGGCCGTCTTTCGTTTTCCGCTCTTTTAAGAGCGCGCCGCATTCCGGGCAGGTGAGATTTGTGAGGTTCGGCGCTTTGTATACATGCTCGCTCTGCTTGATTTCGGCGACAAGCTGCTCCGTCTGCCGGCGGATGTTGGCCAAAAATTGTTTCGGATTCCCTTTTCCGCGGGCGATTGCCTCGAGCTCACGCTCCCAACGGGCGGTCAACTCCGGCGATTTCAGCTCCTCGTTGACGAGCTCGATCAGCTGTTTTCCCTTTTTCGTCGGATAAAAGCGCCCGTCTTTCCGCTCGACGACTTCCGTTTCGACGAGCCGCTCGATGATGTCCGCTCTTGTCGCCGGCGTGCCGAGTCCATATTTCTCCATTTGCGCGAGCAAGTCAGCCTCCGAGTAACGGGATGGCGGTTCGGTGAACGATCGTTCCATCTCAAGCTGCACCGGTGCGAGCGTTTGGCCTTCCGATAGGTGTAACCATGTTGGTTTCACTTCTGTTTCTTCTTTGCCAAGAACGGCTTGAAATCCTGCGTTCACGACCGCTGTTTCCCGGGCGACAAACGTCTCGCCGCCGATTTCGAAAGTGACGGTTGTCGTTTCATATTCATGCGGCGGGTAAAAGAGCGCCAAAAAGCGGCGGGCGATCATGTCATACAGCTTGCGCTCATCGGCTGACAGCTTCCCGAGGTCAAGCCGTTCATCGGTCGGAATGATGGCGTGGTGGTCCGTCACTTTGTCATCTTGAAACACCCGGTTGGCCGCCTTCGGATTCCCATTGGTGAAAAGAAGAGAGATCACATCCTCATAGCCGGGCTTCATCGCCAACAGCCGGCCGGCCATCGTCGCCTTCATATCGCTTGGCAAAAAGCGCGAATCGGTGCGCGGATACGTGACGAGCTTGTGCTGTTCATACAGCCGCTGCAGCACCGAGAGCGTTTTTTTCGCGGAAAAGCCAAACCGCTTGTTCGCCTCCCGCTGCAACTCCGTTAAGTCATATGGCAGCGGGGCCGGTTCGCTTTTCCGCTTCCGCTTGACCGATGTGACGCGCGCCGGCTGGCCGTTGAGACGAGCCATCAGCCCGTTGGCCTCGTCTTGATCAAACAGCCGCTTCCCACCGTGCCGTTCCCATACCGCCGTGACCAAACCGATGCGGGCATGAATCGTCCAATACGGAACGGGAACGAACGATTGAATCTCCCGCTCGCGTTCGATGATCATCGCCAGCGTCGGCGTTTGCACGCGCCCGGCCGAGAGCGGGTCGTTGTATTTGGTCGTCAAGGCGCGCGTCACGTTCAACCCGATCAGCCAGTCGGCTTCGGCGCGGCAGACGGCTGATTCATACAGCCGGTCAAACTGCGCCCCGGGTTTTAACTGGCGAAACCCGTCGCGGATGGCTTGATCGGTTTGCGACGAAATCCATAAACGCCAAATCGGTTTCGTCCAGCCAATTTGTCGCAAAATCCAACGCGCGACCAGCTCTCCTTCGCGGCCGGCGTCGGTCGCAATAATGCAATCTTTCACATCGCGGCGTTTGGCTAAATGTTCAATGGCGCGAAACTGGCGGCTCG
This sequence comes from Geobacillus sp. 46C-IIa, assembly GCF_014679505.1. Classification (GTDB taxonomy): domain Bacteria; phylum Bacillota; class Bacilli; order Bacillales; family Anoxybacillaceae; genus Geobacillus. The sequence goes on along the minus strand of NZ_CP061474.1, from coordinate 1,697,818 downwards.
TTTGCCGGATCACTTTCAAGCCCATTTGTTTCGGAATGATCGGCAAGTCCTCAAGCCGCCACGTTTCGTATTTCCGGTCATAGTCTTCCGGCATTTTGAGTTCGACCAAATGCCCAAGCGCCCACGTGACGATGTAGCGCGGCCCTTCCATATACGATTTATGCGTTTCTTTGCAGCCGAGCACGCGGGCAATGTCGCGGGCGACGCTCGGCTTTTCCGCTAACACGAGCGATTTCATAAACAAACTCCTTTCTGTCGTCTCCCACTGAGTGCGGTCTGTTTACTAGTATAATGGAAGAAAGAAAAAGACGCATCCACTAGGCTTGGCCCCTGACGAAACAGAACGGCGGAGGCGGCAAGGCCCGCTTGGAAAGGGCGGTGGCGCACGGCATCGCTCGTTGCATGCATGAAAGAGAGCATGGAGATGAAGGCTGTTTTTCTCCTGGCTTCAATTCACAACCAAACGGCCATCGTTCTAGCATCACGGTTTTTTTCGTCTTTTTCGGTCATATCCATACTTTCTGCACATTTTCAGGATAAAATAATAAAATTGGAATCATCATACGGTCTTCATCGATAAGGAGAGAAACACGTGCGAAAGCTTTCTTGGAAACTCGGCATGCTGTTTTTTGCCTTCGTCCTGGCTGTGGAAATGGTGCTGTTCGTTTCTCTCTATGCGACGCTTGTTCACGCGCGCATCGAGGAAGAATTTGCGCAGCTTCTGGCACGGGGAAACAGCCACCGCAATGTGTTGGAAAAAAATCACGATCGCACAACGGTTGAGCATGTCGTGATGATGGAGTCTGAAGCCGAAACCGATGTCGTCATCACCGATGCCAGGCGCCAGATTGTATCGGCTTCTAGCGGCATTGTCCCGTTTGCTAGGCAGCTCATCCCGTTGACTCACGGGCGCTCCATTCCCCGCGAAGGCATGATGGTGCAAACCGATTGGAAGCGGGCGTCTCACATCGCCACCGTCAGCCCGATCCAAATCGGGGGCGAAACGAGCGGGTATGTGTATATGTTTCAAGACACCCGTTCGATCCGGACGATGGTGTATAAATTGAAACATCATTTTGTTGTCGTCGGTGTGCTGTCCGTGGCGATTACGATGATGACGATCGCCTTTTTCTCCCGCGCCATTACCATGCCGCTTCTTCGCATGAAGCGGGCGACCGAAGCGCTCAGCCAAGGCGATTTTTCCGTGCGCGTCGAAGTGAAAGGAGACGATGAGCTGGCGCAGTTAGGCAAAGCCATTCAAACGCTGGCGAACGATTTGGCGTATTTGAAACAAGAGCGGAGCGAATTTTTAGCGAGCATCTCTCATGAATTGCGCACGCCGCTAACGTATGTGAAAGGGTACGCCGACATCGCCAGACGGCCGCACCTTGCCGAGGACGAACGAATGAAATACGCGGCGATCATTTATGAAGAGGCGGAAAAGATCGAAAAAATGGTGAAAGACTTGTTTGAACTAGCTAAACTCGAGCGGCACTCGTTCCAGATCGAAACGCAGCCGACCGATCTTTGTTCGTTTTTCACCAAACTGTGTGAAAAGCTGCGCCCGGCGTTTCAGGAGAAATCGCTGTCGCTTGTGTGCCAGTGCCCCGGTTCGGTCACAGCGGCGATCGACCAGGAGCGGTTTGAGCAAGTGATGATCAACGTACTCGACAACGCGCGGAAATATGCGTTTCCTGGCACAACAGTGAAGATCGCCGTCCATCCGCAAAAACGCGAGGTCGTCGTGGCCGTTTCCGATCAAGGGGCCGGCATCCCGCCGGAAGACGTGCCCCGCATTTTCGAACGGTTTTACCGCGTCGATAAGTCGCGATCGCGAATGAGCGGCGGGACGGGGCTTGGGCTTTCCATTGCTAAAGAGATCGTCGAGGCGCATGGGGGGACGATCACCGCTCGAAGCGAACAAGGGAAAGGAACGACCATCATCATGACGCTGCCGGAGGGATCGTGATGTACACGCTATTGTTGGTCGATGATGAAGAGCGCATGCTGGATTTGTTGGAATTGTATTTAGTTCCTAACGGCTACCGTTGCGTGAAGCGGCGTTCAGGAACGGAAGCAGTCGATTATTTGCGGCATCATCATGCCGATTTAGTGCTGCTCGATGTGATGATGCCCGAGATGAACGGATGGGAGACGTGCCGCCGCATCCGTTCATTTTCCGATGTTCCGATCATGATGGTCACTGCCCGTGACGAGACGGCCGATATCGTCCAAGGATTGAAAATCGGAGCGGATGATTATGTGACCAAACCGTTTGATGAGGCGGAGTTATTGGCGCGCATTGAAGCGGTGCTGCGCCGCACGGCCGGCAGCCGTTCAGTCATCCGTGCAGCTGGGCTTGTCTGGGATGAACAGGAACATACGGTCCGCTACGGGGAAACACCGATTGCACTGACGCCGAAAGAGTTCGCCATTTTAGGGCTGTTGTTAACACACCCGAATCAAGTGTTCAGCCGCGGGCAAATTATTACGTCGTTATGGGGGGCGCTTGCGGAGACAGAGGAACGAACGATCGACTCCCATATGAAAAACATTCGCGAGAAACTGCGCCGGGCCGGGTTTCCGGTGGATGAACATTTGCAGACGGTCTGGGGCGTCGGCTACAAATGGAAAGGGCAGAAACCGTAGTCTAGCCTCTAGCCCGCACGGTTTCCAAGAAAGAGAGGCGGTCGATCGCGTGAAAGACAAAATGATCGATGTTTTGCACACATATAGCGAGGCGGCGTATCTCCTCAGCCTGCTCGCCAACCTCGCCGTCAGCGTGCTCGGGGTCGTCCCGAGCGCGTTTTTGACCGCGGCCAATTTAGCCGTTTTCGGGTTTTGGCCCGGTTTTTGGATTTCGTTTGCCGGCGAGGCGCTCGGGGCGGTCGTCTCGTTCGTCTTGTACCGAAAAGGATTTCGCCGGCTGCGTGAGACGACATGGCTTTCCCATCCAAACGTGAAGCCGCTGCTTCATGCGAGCGGCAAGGAGGCGTTTTGGCTTGTGTTTTCGCTCCGGTTGCTGCCGCTCATGCCATCAGGGGTCGTGACGTTTGTCGCCGCGATCGGCCGTACGTCTCTTCCCGTCTTTGCGGCCGCCAGTTCGCTCGGCAAGCTCCCGGCCTTATGGATGGAGGCGTATGCTGTCCATCAACTTCTTCGCGCCACATGGCAAGGAAAGCTCATTTTGGCCGCCTTATCCGCGGCGATCTTTCTTTTCGTCTGGCGGAAGATCAGGCGAAAGGCCGAATGACATGAACTCGCCAAAAAGGCGGTCAGTCTAGGCGCAGCGTCGCCCTTAGCGGCAAATGGTCGGACGCCGTCGGCATGATGGCCACCACTTGTGCATCTGCAACGTGAAGCTGACGGCTGATAAAGATATAGTCAAGCCTCCGCCGCGGACGAAAAGACGGGTACGTATCGCCATTTCCCGTTCCTGCTTTTTGCCACACATCATCCATTTTTCGGGTCATTTTGTTCCAAGGCTTTGAGCCAGGCCTCATGTTCCAGTCACCCATGATGAGAGACGGAAACGGTTGACGGTCTAGCTGGCCGATAATGAAATCGGTCTGTCTTCGATGCAAAAACGGGTTGAGGCTTAAGTGAGTGACATAGACCGCAAACGGTTGGCCCTGAACGTCAATGATGGCTTCAAGCAGCGACCGTCCTTCGGCCATCTTGAACCCCATATTCAACGAATGACTCCGGTGAGTGGCGATCGGGTGGCGCGACAACAGCCCGTTTCCGTATTGACGGGTGATTCCGAGTTGGTTTGCCCCTAATGAGACGGAAGGGGTGAACGCATGATGCATACGCAACTCTTTGGCAAGCCAGCCGATTTGATCTTCATACCCGCTCCGCCTCGAAAAATAACGGTCCACCTCGTTCAGCCCGACAACGTCGGCGCCGCTTTGTTCGATTACGGCGGCGATTCGGGGTAAGTTCACTTTTCCGTCTGTTCCTTTGCCGTGGCGGATGTTAAACGTCATCGCGTGCAGTTCCATCGTCCATCCTCCCTTCCTTTCGCCCCATTTTGGCCATCGCGGCCGCATCTTAGTCAGAGGAAAGAAGACAAAACGTTGTCACTCCTTCTGGATACGTTCTCCATAATTTTCGTTTATGATGAAGACGAAAGAGAAGGGAGGTGGGCATTCCCATGAAAAAAGCCGCAGGAGGCTTGTTGGCGATTGCGTTGGCGCTAGGGGCAGGAACGGTTGTCTTGGCCAATACGAACGGTCCGCTCACGTTTGACCAAATGCCCCCTCATATGAAAAGCATGCATCCGAACTTGTCGGAGCAGCAGCTGCAAGATCTGTATAACGCCTGCCATGGGGGAAACAGAGGAAAAACGGGCCAGCCGTCTCAAACGATGATGAATCGGTTTTAGGAAACAAAAGAAGCGGCTTGCATCGCAAGGTGGCGGGTTCATGAAGGAAGGCATAAACAGACGCCATCATCCGTCGCCGATCGAGCCGCTTTTCTTTTTTTGTCCTAAAAAGAAGGAAATTAATTGCATCTATATACCTCATTCGGGTATAATGTATATAGATCAAGAAAAGAGGTGAACAGGATGACCCACCCGCCGCAAGAAGAACATGCGGTTCACCATACGATGGTTCCGCGCACGAAAGAGGAAGTGGAGAACATCATGAAACGGTTGAAGCGCATCGAAGGGCAAGTGCGCGGCGTGCAAAAAATGGTGGAAGACAATCGCTATTGCATTGATATTTTAGTGCAAATTTCCGCCATCCAAGCGGCGCTGCGCCAAGTAGGAATGCAGCTGCTTGAACGTCATGCCAGCCATTGCGTGGCGAAAGCGATCCGCGAAGGAAACGGCGAACAATCGCTTCGCGAGCTGATGGATGTGATCAAACACGTTTCGAAGTAAGGGGGGATGACCGATGGGAGAATCGAAAACGGTGACGCTCCACATCACCGGCATGACGTGCGCCGCCTGCGCCAACCGGATCGAAAAAGTGTTGAACAAACTAGACGGAGTCCAGGCGAACGTCAACTTGGCGATGGAGCGGGCGACGATTCAATACGATTCCGAAAAACAGCGCCTTCGGGATATTGAAACGAAAATTGAACAATTAGGCTATGGCGTGGCAAAGGAAAAGGTAACGCTCGATATTGCCGGGATGACGTGCGCGGCGTGCGCGACTCGGATTGAAAAAGGGTTAAAACGGTTGGAAGGCATCACCGCGGCGACGGTCAACTTAGCGACGAACAGCGCCGTCGTCGAATACGAAGAAGGCGTGCTGTCCATCGAGGAGATCCTCAGGAAAATCGAGCATCTTGGCTACAAAGGACGCCTCCGCGAGGAGCAAACGGATGTCCGCCATGAAGACGAATGGAAACAAAAGCGGCGCCGGCTCATGTTGTCAACGGTGCTCTCGCTGCCGCTGTTGTATACGATGATCGCCCATTTGCCGCTCGATCTCGGTCTGCCGATGCCGCATGGGTTGATGAATCCGTGGGTGCAGCTTCTCTTGGCCACTCCAGTGCAGTTTTACATTGGCGGCCCATTTTATCTCGGTGCGTACCGAGCGTTGCGCAACAAGAGCGCGAACATGGACGTTCTTGTCGCTCTCGGCACGTCGGCGGCCTATGTTTACAGCTTGTATGAGGCGCTCAAAACGTTGGCTGATCCAGGCTATGCGCCAAGATTGTATTTTGAGACAAGCGCGGTATTGATTACACTCGTTTTAGTTGGCAAATATGTCGAGGCGCTCGCTAAAGGGCGGACGACAGAAGCGATTTCGAAGCTGCTGAGCCTGCAGGCGAAAGAGGCGACCGTCCTCCGCAACGGCGCCGAACAAAACGTACCGCTTGAACAAGTCGTTGTCGGCGATACGATTATCGTGCGGCCCGGTGAAAAAATTCCGGTGGACGGAACGGTCATCGCTGGGGCCTCATCGGTCGACGAATCGATGATCACGGGCGAATCGATTCCGGTCGATAAAAAAGAAGGCGACTCCGTCATTGGCGCCACGATCAACCAAAACGGCGTTTTGACCATCCGGGCGGAAAAAGTCGGGAAAGATACGGCGCTTGCCCACATTGTCCGCATCGTCGAGGAAGCGCAAGGGTCCAAGGCGCCGATTCAGCGGATGGCCGATGTCATCTCCGGCATTTTTGTCCCGATTGTCGTCGCCATCGCGGCCGTTTCGTTTCTCGTTTGGTACTTTTTCGTGGCGCCGGGCGACGTCACCGCCGCCTTAGAAGCGGCCATCGCCGTGCTCGTCATCGCCTGTCCGTGCGCGCTCGGCTTGGCGACGCCGACATCGATTATGGTCGGGACCGGCAAGGGGGCGGAATACGGCATTCTCTTTAAAGGAGGTGAGTACCTAGAGAGAACGCAGCAAATCCAAGCCGTGTTGCTCGATAAGACGGGAACGGTGACGAAAGGCAAACCGGAAGTGACCGATGTCATCACGCTCCGGGAGGACATGCTGGTGTATGCCGTTTCGGCGGAGAGCGCATCAGAACATCCGCTCGCCCAAGCGATCGTCGCGTATGGGAACGAAAAAGGAATCGCCCGAAAACCGCTCGACCGTTTCTCGGCCATCGCTGGGCATGGCATTGAAGCGGTGGTGGATGGCCAATCTGTACTGGTCGGCACACGCAAGCTCATGACCGATCGTTCGATTGACGCAGCGAGCGCAGAGGAACAAATGGCGGCGCTGGAAGCGCAAGGAAAAACAGCGATGCTGGTGGCCATCAATGGAGAGTTGGCCGGTTTGATCGCCGTCGCCGATACGGTGAAAGAAAGCTCGAAACGGGCCATCCAGACGATAACGCAAATGGGCATTGACGTGTACATGGTGACCGGCGACAACCGCCGCACTGCGGAAGCGATCGCCGACCAAGTCGGCATTCGTCATGTGTATGCGGAAGTGCTGCCGGAAGAGAAGGCGGACATCGTCGCCAAGCTGCAGCAGCAAGGAAAGCGGGTGGCGATGGTCGGCGACGGCATCAACGACGCCCCGGCCTTGGCGAAAGCCGATATCGGCATGGCGATTGGCACCGGCACCGATGTGGCGATTGAAACGGCCGACGTGACGCTTGTCGGCGGCGATTTGATCCATATCCCGCAGGCGATCGAGTTGAGCCGAAAAACGATGAGAAACATCCGCCAAAACTTGTTTTGGGCGTTAGTGTACAATACGATCGGCATTCCGGTCGCTGCCGCCGGCTTATTGGAGCCATGGATCGCCGGTGCGGCGATGGCGTTTAGCTCCGTGTCGGTCGTTCTGAACGCGCTTCGTCTGAAACAGGTGAAACTATCACCATAACGGGAGGAACAAACGATGACGATTACGTTACACGTGCAAGGAATGACATGCGGCCATTGCAAAGCAGCGGTCACCAATGCCTTACAACAGCTCGAGGGCGTCCGCCGGGTCGACGTCCATTTGGAACAAGGGACGGTCGACGTCGAGTACGATGAGGCGACAGTGACTGTTGATCAGTTGAAAACCGCGATTGAAGATCAAGGATATGATGTCGTCTAACGATGCGGCATTCCCTCGGGAGAACGGGGGGATGCCGTTTTCGTTCTGCAGCGGGTTGATCGCGACTAGGGCGTTCAAAGACCGAGATCATTACATGAGCGAAGGCAGCGGCAAGCGGGGGTGAAGCGCTGTGCCGTTAAGCATCGTGAGGCGCACCCAACGCCGGTTTTCCCCTTTGCCGTCCGAGGTAAAGGAGCCGGCATTTTTTCTTGAGAAGTGACATACTCCCACCACCTGCGGAAGCGCTTAGAGGTAGGGGTTCTCGGTTTAGGATGATCAAGCTGGGCAGACATCGGCGCGTTGTGTCAGGAAAGAGAGCCGATTTTATGCGGTTTCTCCCATTGAACATGGCGAGAATCGGCTGTCTTTTCACCGCATCTCCATAAAATCTGCACAAATGTGGGATATGATAAGAAGGCAAGGAGGGTGAAAAACGTGAAAAACGGGAGAATCGTATGGGGAGTTGCTTCTTTGGCAGCGGCTTTGTTGCTGTCCGCCTGTGCCGGCGCTGGAAATGACGAAGCGGCGCCAAAAGAAAACAACGCCACCCGAGAAGAAAACACCCATAATGCCGGCCACGGGGAAATGAATCACTCTGGTTCAGGCGACATCCCGGCTGGATTGGAAGAAGCGAAACAGCCATCCTACCCGGTCGGAAGCAAAGTCATCATTCACGCCGACCATATGCCGGGGATGAACGGGGCGGAAGCGACCGTTTCCGGGGCGTTTGACACGACTGTCTATACGGTGACGTACACGCCGACAACGGGCGGTCCTCCGGTCAAAAACCATAAATGGGTGATCCACGAAGAAATCGAAAACGCCGGGGATGAGCCGTTTCAGCCAGGTGACGAAGTCGTTTTGAACGCTGACCATATGAAAGGGATGAAAGGCGCGAAAGCCGTCATCGACTCCGCTCAACCGACGACGGTGTATATGGTTGATTACATCGATACAGAAACTGGCGAACAAGTGACCAACCATAAATGGGTGACCGAAGATGAACTGTCGCCGGTGAAATAAGGAATCAACCATACGCGCAGCGAGGGGCTCCGAAGCGGCGAGACGCCCCTTTTCCATCATTCCGTGCACAATATTGTCCATGGCACGACGAGGGTGTCCTAAAAGAAGGATCGGGACACCCTCTTCCCATCTGCGCATCCGTCTTCTTTTTTCGCGCTATATGTTGTGCCAGTCTTGAAGGAGGCCCACCTTTTCGGTCAGTCCGGTTGTTTTTTATGGACATCAAGGTAGAATGAAATCAAGAGTCTGCTGGATGACAGAAGGTGTGAGCGAGGAAATCCGCCTCTTTCGGCGGAAGGGAACACGATGAAATGGTTTTGGCTGGGAGCATTGTTGTTTTGCCTCGGTTGGTTCGTATACGGGGCCGCGGTCAGTTTGCATCGTTTATGGGCCGAGCAACGTGTGGACGGGCAAGCGCTGATTTTGCCGCTCGGCATGGCGGTTATGAGCTGGCGGGCATGGGATGAAGGCGCGGAAACAGTTGGGGACGACAAGAGAACAGGCGCCGGCCATAACGGCACGAGCGCCTGTTTTTCTGAACTCTTATTCAGGCGGATTGTTCGTCGGCGTTTGGTTCCGGCCGCCGGCGCTGTTTTTCTTTGACCGCCCCATACATCGCCAGAACCGCCAGGATCACCAGGCAAAGAACCGACCCGATTCGATGATCGCGCTGAAATAAAAAGCTCACCCAAATCGCGCCGAGCGACACGACGGCGATGAGCGTCGTGTACGGAAATGCTTTGACGCGGAAGAATGGATTGGTATCGTAATGCGGCCGCAGTTTCAGTTGGGCCGCGCCGATCATCATCCAGACGATCAGCACCGTAAACCCAGGGATTGTCATCAGCTCGCCGATGATCCGCCCCGGTGCCAAGTACGCGCCAACGACCCCTAAAGCGATGCAGAGAGCGACCATTCCCATCCCGTAGATCGGAACCCCATGTCGCGTCGTCCGCAACAAGCGGCGGCTCGCTTCTCCTTGTTCGGCCATCGAAAAGAGCAAGCGGGACGTGGCATACACCCCCGTGTTCGCCGCCGATAAGACGGCAACAAGCAAAACAGCGTTCATCACATGGGCGGCGCCCGGAATGCCGGTGGCCTCGAGCACTTGGACGAACGGGCTGTTTTCCGCCGATACGGCGTTCCATGACATGATGCCGCAAATGATGGCGATCGGCAGCACGTAAAAGCCGATGACCCGCCATATCGTCGTTTTGATCACCCGCGGCAGCACCCGGTCAGCGTCTTTCATCTCTGTCACCGCTACACCGATCAGCTCCGCACCGCCGTATGAAAACATGACGACAAGCAAGGCGCTGATCATGCCGCCGACCCCATGCGGAAACCAGGCGTCGTACGTCGCATAACGGCTCCATGGGCTTCCGTCCGCTCCTTCGATCACTCCCAACCACATGCCGGCTCCAAGCAAGATGAATAGCGCCAACGCCGCTATTTTCAACCCGGCGAGCCAAAATTCTGTTTCTCCATAGTAGCGAACCGGAAACAAGTTCAGCCCGATGATAAACAGTGCGCAACTCAGAGCGAGCAGCCAAAGCGGCACCGACGGCATCCAATAGCGCAAAAAACTGCCTGCCGCCAGCAGCTCGACGACGGTGACCAACGTCCAGTTCGCCCAATACAGCCACCCGACAAGAAACGACCAGCGAAAGCCAAACGCCCGGCGGATCAAATGCTGAACGTTTTCGCCCGGATAGGCGATGGCCATCTCCGCTAAGGCGGCCATAATGAGAAACAACAGCGCGCCGCCGAGGAGATACGTAAGAATAACGCTCGGTCCGGCCATGTGAATCGTATCAGAGCTCCCTTTGAAAATGCCGGTGCCGATCATGCCGCCTAGCGCCATCAACTGCACATGGCGGGGCAGCAGCCCTTTTTGCAATGAGGAGCGGGAATGTTCCATACAGCAACAACCTTTCTCGCACGACGTTCATTCCATGATTTGCTTTCTTGCTTTTACGCTTTTATGCAGTTAAGCGAAAAAGATAGTTTTAGAATATAATAGTTTTGTTTTTCTGTCAATGTTTTGCGAAAAAAGCACGTCGTCAATGTGGAAATGTTTTGTTATACTGGAAACAGGTTTTGAACTTGCCAAAAGGAGATTGGTAGGATGCTTCGCAACAGCGGTAAACCGATTTCGGAAAAAGCCATCACCGTGTGGCGCTTGACCGGGGCGTTGGGGGCATTGGCTGGCGGTGTCATCATCGGTGGGATCGCTTGGGTGTTGTGGCGTTTCCATGTTCCTGAGTGGTGGTTAGCGCCGTTGGCGGGCATCTGGGGAGTGGGAGCGATCTTGTGGGTCGGATGGCTTCCTCCCTTGCGCCAGAAACGATGGCGTTATGATATTCGCGACGAAGAAATAGAAATTCAGCACGGCGTTTGGTCAACGACATGGACGTTAGTTCCGATGAATCGCGTCCAACATGTCGATGTGCGCCAAGGCCCTTTGCTCAAACGGTACGGGTTGGCTTCGGTCGTGATTTTCACGGCCGCTACCGTCCATGAAATCCCCGCTCTGTCTGAATCGGAGGCGGAACGGCTCTGCCGGCTGATCGCCGAGCGGGCGAAGGCGGCGGATCAGGATGATGACTAAGCGGCGTCTTCATCCGATCGCGATGGCAACCGGAGTGGGGAGGGAGCTGAAACACGCGCTGCTCCCGCTTTTGGTGGTCGTTGTCGCTGGCAGCCGCGGCGATTTTTCTTGGCGGGATCTCGTCATGCCGCTTCTTGTGTTCGCTTACACGATCGTTGCCGGCGTCCTTTCCTGGGTTCGTTTCAAATACGGCTGGGACGGACAAACGCTGGAAGTGGAAGAAGGGTTGTTTGTCCGCAAAAAACGGACGATCCCGTTTGAGCGCATTCAAGGCATTTCCACAGCGGAAGGAATATGGCAGCGGCTGGCTGGAGTCGTAAAAGTTCAAATTGAAACCGCCGGGAGTGGGCCTGGGGAAGCAGAAGTGGTGCTCGCCGCCGTGTCGAGGGAAGAAGTGCGCCGCTTGCAGCGCGAGATCGAGCGGGCAAAAGAGCAGGCAGAGGCGTCTCATCTCCAAAATGAGCGCGAGAATCAGCCGCTGCCTCCTCCTTTATTTACACTTTCGGTAAAGGAAGTATGGCTTGCCGCTGTGACAAGCGGGGGAGCGTTTGGCGTAGTGGCGGCCGTTTGGGCCTTCCTGTCCCAGCTTGGCGACTTAATCCCGTATGAAGCGCTCTTTCGCAATGTACAGGCGACATGGAACGGACATGGGCGGTGGTACATTGGGGCGGCTGGTTTGGTGGCGCTGTTGGCTGCGTATGGGGTGGCGATCGGGCAAAATATGATCCGCTTCGCTTCGTTTGCGGTGCGCAGGCAAGAAGATACGATTGTCATCACGCGCGGTTGGCTCGAACGCCAAACGGTCTCAGTCCCTATTGGCCGCGTTCAAGGGGTGATGATCCATGAGAGCTGGCTGCGCCGTTTGTTCGGGTATGCGACCGTATCGCTCATTCATGCCGGCGGGGCGCTTGATGGCGGTCCACTAGGGGATGTGGTTCTTTGCCCGCTTGTAAAAAAAGAGCGCGTCTCCTCGATCGTTCACGCGTGCCTGCCGGAGTACGATCTCGGTGTCGCGCTCCGCCCGTTGCCGAAGCGAGCCCAACTCCGCTATATGCTTCGGCCGCTCTATTGGCTGGCGGCTCCCCTGGCATTGGCCGCCTACATCGAGCGCCCATGGGGAGCGGGGCTTTTGTTTGCGCTGCCGCTCGCTCTGTGGATCGGGGCGCGGCGCTATCAGGCGGCCGGCTGGTCGCTTTCTTCAGGGCAGTTAACACTCCGCAGCGGCTGGTTCCGCCGAACGACCACATACATGGTGAAACGCCGCCTGCAAGCGGTTGAGGTGTCGGCGACATGGTGGCAACAGCGAAAACGATTAGCCACCATTTCCGCCGCCGTTATGCCGCTTGGCACCCGCGTCTGCGTCGTCGATGTGGATGAAGAGAATGCGGCTTTAATCTATCGCTGGCTGCAAGGGGACGGAAGGAACCAAGCATGATGAAAGCCTTTCTTCACGGGCTTATCCTTGCGTTTGGACTCATTTTGCCGCTGGGGATGCAAAACGTGTTCATTTTGACCTAAGGAGCGGTTCAGCGGCGTTGGCGGCATGCCTTGCCGGCGGTGCTGACGGCGTCGTTGGGTGATACGTTGTTGATTTTCCTCGCAAAATAGGAATCCAACGAAAGAAAAGAAGGGAAGAAAGATGCAAACGGAGCGCGAATCGCATGGACGGATTATTTTTCACGTAGACGCCAATTCGTTTTTCGCTAGCTGTGAGATCGCCCGTGACCCATCGCTTCAGAAAAAACCGGTCGTTGTGGCAGGAGACCCGAAAGAACGGAAAGGAATTGTGCTGGCGGCCAGTTATATAGCGAAACAACAGTTTGGCATCTATACGACGATGCCGCTTTGGGAAGCGAAAAAACGCTGTCCAGCGCTCGTCGTGCGGCCGCCGGATTTCGCGTTATACCGCGAAATGAGCCGCCGCTTGTTTCAATGCTTGCAGCGCTTCTCGCCTGTTTTGGAGCGGGCCTCGATTGATGAAGGCTATTTGGACATGACCGGGCGGATGCCAATGGTTCACCCGCTCACGTTGGCGCGTCATATCCAACAAGAACTGCTTGAGCGGCTGTCAATTCCGGTGAGCATCGGCATCGCTCCGAATAAGTTTTTGGCGAAAATGGCAATCGGCAGGAAAAAGCCGCTTGGCATCACCGTGCTGCGCAAGCGCGATGTTCCGTTCGTGTTATGGCCGCTTCCGGTTGAACAGATGCATGGCGTCGGCGACAAAACGGCGAAGAAGCTGCATGCGCTTGGCCTCCATACGATCGGCGATCTCGCCAAAGCTGACCGCGAGCGTCTTCGCCAGACGTTTGGCATCTATGGCCCCCGTCTTTATGAGCGGGCGAACGGCATCGACCCGCGTCCGGTGGATCCAGCAGCGGCGGAAAAGCGAAAATCGATCGGACACTCAACAACGCTGCCGTACGATATCGAGGAAGAACAGAAACTGCTCGCTGTCTTGCGCCAGCTGGCCGAATCGGTCGGCGCCCGGATGAGCGAAAAGCGGGTTGCCTCGCGAACCGTTCAACTGACCATTCGCTACCACGATTTTCACACGATCACCCGCAGCCAAACTGGAATGGAACCGTTATGGGATGCCCAGGAGATCTTTTCCTATGCGGCGCGGTTGTTCCAAAAGCATTGGAACGGCCGTCCGGTGCGGCTTCTTGGCGTTGCCGCGCTCCATGTGTTTGACCGGGCAGGGGCGGTGAAGCAGCTGGATTTGTTTCATTATGAAAAGGAGGCGAAAATGGAAACACTTTGGAAAACGGTGGAACAGCTGCGGGCGAAGTTTGGCGCTCACGCCTTGCAAACGGGTGTTGAGCTGCGTTCGTCCGACAGGCAAACGAAAGAGGGGGAAGAACGTTGACGATCTTAATGATTGCCGCGGCTGTCGCGATGGTTGCAGGCCTCATCGGCACGCTCGCGCTGTCGGGGCGAGGGGACGAACAGTACACATCAGCAACCAAAGGCAATCTCACCCGCCTAGTGTTGATTGATGCCGGGTTGGCCATTGTTCTAGCGGCGGGAATCGGGGTATATGTAGCGTTATAGCACGTGAAAGACGATGCCCCCGTCGAGTTTGGATGCCGCGGCACCGGTTAGAGACGGACGGTTATGGACAATTGAGCCTCGATGACAAAGTGGCCATCGGTTCATCTCAGGCAGAGCGCCGCCCGCATGGGATGAACCGATTGGCTTTGGTTGAGTGAAAAGGTCGGCCTAGATGACCCAAACTCGGGCGATTTTCAATGGGTTGGCCTATTTTTTTTTCGTAGGTTGTTGGCGGATGCCGATTTTCGCTAGATACGTATATATACAGTATAAATATCCCTTATGGACAACAGTGTAGGAAGGAGTATGGAAATGACGGTGTATGATATGCATGGGGCGTCCATGCCGCTTGAGCCAAATGAGGAATTGCGATCATTAATCGGGAAAACCGTTACCGTCTACCGCGGCGGTCCCGAATCAAAAACGGGGAAACTGCTCGATGTTCAGTCAGACTATCTTGCCCTTTTCACTGAAAACGAATTGGCGATGATTTATTATGCGTTGCACCATGTTCAAAGCATTAGCGAAAATGCGAAAGCCAACTCGGTTCCGTCGCTTTCTCTAGATAGCGGTGAACCCGTTACGCCGGTAGGAGCGCCGAGTTTTCATGAACTGTTAAACAGCTTGGTCAATGAGCGCATTCAAGTCAATCAAGGGGGGCCGGAGTCAAAACAAGGAACGTTATTAGGCGTCAGCGACGATCATATTACTCTCTTCACGAAAGATGACGGACTTGTGTTCTACCATCTCCGTCATATTAAAAGCGTTCGCGTACAAATGAAAAACGAGGAAAACAAAGCGGTAGACGCTGAGGCCCAAGCTCCGGGACATGAAGCAAACGCAGTAGAACATGCTGCACCCGAAGCCAAAGGGCATAATGCCATGGAAGCAGCGAGCGAGGCGACCCATATGCCAAAAGGGGCTCCGGACGGCCAAGAACATGATCCGACGCTCTTGCCCGTTTACGTAAAGGCCGAAAACTTAACCGATCTGTTTGCGCTCCTCACCCATACATGGGTGGCGATCAACCGCGGGGGGCCGGAAGCGGTGGAAGGCATCCTTGTTCCAGGCGGAAGCGGCTACTATACGATTGTTAATCACGACGAAATCATCCGGATGAATCCCGAGCACATGAAAAGCATCAGCTGCGGACCTAAAGGAGCATTCCAAGCAATGAATGCCACGAATGCCGGAGATGGAAAAGAAACGGACCAGGCTGAAGCAGCACAAGAACCTAATCAAGCTGGGCGCGGGGCGAAAAAGGATGAAAACGCGCAGAAAAAAGAAGCAGCAGAGGCAAAAGCGAAGCAAAAAGAGCAAGGCGGCAAGAAAAAAGAGGAAGAGAAAGGGAGAGAACAAGAGAAAAGAAAAGAGAAAGGGAAAGAGAAAACAAAGCAAGGAGAACAACAGGTTGACGGCAAGGCCCGTGAACACGGCAAAGACAAAAAGAAAAAAGATGATGAGGGAGGCAAAGAAAAAGCGAAAGGTGAGAAGCCGAAAAAAGGGGGACAATAGGCATCGGCGCGGTTGAGCCTCACATAATCTGCTCGCTCGTCTCTTAAAACCAAAGGGTGAAAGAACATGGATCTATTGAAAACATTGCTCGGGAAGCAAGTCAAAGTGGAGATTTCCGGCGGAACTACAGTTCGGGGGGTGTTGATTGATTTTGGGCTCGATATTCTTGTCATCTATACCGGGAAAGAGTATTTGTACATTCCCCACCTGCATATCCATCACATTCAGCTTCACGCTGATCCCGAATTTTTGATTGATCCCCCTTTTCCTGAAGTTCCTTTGCAAGAGGATACGGGAATTTCCTATCGAAAAACATTATTGAACGCCAAAGGGCGGTTTGTGGAAATTTACGTGATTGGAAACAAATCAATTCACGGTTACATCACTAATGTGCTGAACGACTACTTCACCTTTTATTCCCCGGTCTACAAAACGATGCTCATTTCGCTTAATCATTTAAAATGGCTGACCCCTTACCAAAAAAACATCACGCCGTATACATTAGGAAACGATGCGCTGCCGGTGCAGCCGACCCCCCTTTCTTTACAGCGGTCGCTTGAGGAGCAGCTCAAAAAAATGGAAGGCCACTTAGCCATTTTCGACTTAGGCGATCACCCGATGAAAATCGGCTTGTTAAAGGAAGTGCAAAACAATATCGTCCATCTAGTGACCGCCAGTGGGGAATCTGTTTACTGGAAAGTGATTCATTTAAAAACAGTGCATTTCCCCGCATAAGGCGAAGGGCTCGTTTCATGTACGATGTATAAAGGGCGTCGATGCATGCAGCAAAGGCAAATTGTAAAAAATCCCTCCTTCGTCAACGTGCGAGGAGGGATTTTTTATAGAAGGTGGATCGAAGACAAAAAGAAAATCCAACCATACAGTATGGTAAGGGTGACCAACACCGTCGGAGGAATGACCAAAAGCGAGATTTTCGTATAGGTGGACCAAAGAAGCGGATAGCGGTATTTTTTTAAGATATGGAGCCAAAGCAATGTAGCGAGTGTGCCGGTCGGCAAAAGCAGAGAGCCGATATCGCTTCCGATAATCATCGCCAAATACGCTGCCTTTAAAACGATTGGATCGATATGCATTTCAGTCAATGTCAACGTTCCGATCATGAGTGCAGGGTGGTTGTTAAACACATTGGACAAAACAGACATCAGGCTTCCCATAATGAAAATGGCGTGAAACGAATTGGACACATAAGGCTGCAACTGCTGCACTAGGTAATATCCAAGGCCGGCGCCGTTTAACCCGTACACAATAATATACATCCCAAAAGCAAAGACAAGAATATGCCAAGGCGCTTTCTGCAACACATCAAAAGGCTTCATCTGCAACGCGTACCACCGCCATCCAAGCAGCAATCCCGCTCCCGCAAGAGCCACCCATTCCACCGGAATATGCAAGTAGGAAGCGACAAACAAACTAGCCCGCATCACCAACACAAAGAGAAGAATCGCCTTCATCTTTTGTTCCGATATTTTCAAAGAGTCATAGCCGTCGGAATTGCTAAGGGGATGCTGGTAAAACGAGCGGGGGGTGATTGGGATGGATAGCGGAGGAAGTGTTCTAGGAAGATCGTTGTAAAAAACGGCAAACAGCATTCCGACCAAAAAGAGCAATCCGAGCATGGAAGGGACAAACATCATCGCCGTTTGCAAGTACAGGCTCATATCAATAATCTTTAACGAAATTAAGTTTACCATGTTGCTCACACCAATCGGTGCACTTGAGGCTGTGGCAATGAGCGCTCCGCTGATCAAATACGGAAGCTGTTCGTGCCTTTTGAGTTGAAAGCTCTTTAAGAGCAGCAGCAAAATCGGGGTCGTGATGATGATGCTGCCGTCGTTATTGAAAAACAGCGTCATAAGAAAGCAAAGTGCATTGGTGTACCAAAACAGCCGAACGCCCGAACCGTTGGCCCGCTCGGCCAACATGGCGGCAATCCAGTGAAAAAAGCCGATGCTCTCAAGCACAAGCGCCATGATAAAAGTGGAAATAATGGTGACTGCAGCTCCGCTCACTTTGACGCCAATGTCGACAAGGCTGGAAAGACTGACTGCTCCGCTGACAAGGATGATCGCCGCACCGACCGCAGCCGGAATGGCCTCATGTATTCCTTTCGGGCGCCAATAAATGAGCATCATCGTAAAGAAAAACGTCAACACGATGAGGAAATCGATGATGGCACGCCTCCTTTCTCGCGCTTTTTCGTTAAGGCCGTGTGTGTGAACTGTCTATAGTGCTCATTTGTACTGCATATATATGTGCCTTAGAGAAGACTTGTACTACGCGATTCGCTCAAATTCGGCAAAATCCACATTTGTTCGCTTTGAGTTGGTCATCCGTGCTTTGAAAGGCGGTTTGCGCCTGCGATCCGTTTTTACTCCCAATCAAAAAAGTTGGCCAAACAATAAAGATGGCCAACTTTTTGATGAAAGGCAGTTTGACTGTCAAGTATGTTGGAGACGCGGCGGGCAACACGGGTCACCAGTATACGTTCTCCTGTTTGAACAGATGGTGCAAAACCGCATGCTGTTTGGAATTCACAACAGCCAGCAGTTTCTTCGCTAAAATTTTTGAAGGAAAGCTCGACAATTGACGTAAAGAATCCGGCAACGCGCGGCACGGAACTTGCGTCTGCCGCCCCTCCCAGGAAAGAGCAGTTTTTGCTCCGATATGAAATCCCCAATCCCCAAAAGACGGAACGATGGTATGGTAGCTCAATGTGTGAAATCCGGCGCTTTCGATTGTTTTTCCGATGCTCCAGAAAACGATTGGCGTATCATCAGGGGATGCGGATTGGCAGACAAACACGCCGTTATCGGCAAGGGAGCGTTTCAAGAGAGTGTAAAATTCGGTTGTATATAGATTGCTCGTCGTCTCGTCGGTCGGGTCAGGAAAGTCGACGATTATGATTGGGTAAAGGGAGCGGTTGGCATCGAGAAAATCGACGGCATCTTGAGGGTGGACGGTAACCCGGGGGTCAGATAAGGAAAATTGATTCAAAGCGGCTAATTTTTTGTCTTTTATCGCGGCGTGCAATACCGCGGGGTCTAAGTCAACGAGATCCACATGCTTGACGCTTGGGTATTTCAGCACTTCCCGTAACGCCAAGCCGTCCCCGCCGCCTAAAATAAGCACTCGATCAGGAGCGGAAACAAACGCGAAAGCTGGGTGGACAAGCGCTTCGTGGTAAATGTGCTCATCCAATGAACTAAACTGCAGTTGCCCGTCCAAATACATGCGTAAATCTTTCGCCTCGATCATTTGCAAGTGCTGGAATGCACTTTTTTCATCCCATACCAATCTATGTTTCCTGTTTAACAGCGCCTGCCGCCCGATTTGATCCCACTTGTCGCCGCGGAAGGTCTCGTCGCCGCCTCTGCATTCATCCGGTTCCGAAAGCTCAAACGGCGCTACTTCTTGGCTCATAACGAGCTGAGGGGCCGTTGCCCCGCGGGGAACGGAATAAACGACCGCCCGTTTTGCCTGAATGCCTTTTAACAAAAAATCCGTCTGACTAAGCGGGTCATATTCCCCGCATGTATAAAAATCCACCGAAGCGTAGTTCTCCTCAGGCCACGTATGAATCGACATATGCGACGTGGTCAAAACGATCATGCCCGTCACACCTTGCGGGTGAAATGGGTGGAAATATGAATACAGTATGTTCATGCCAGCGTTTTGTGCAGCAGCTCTCAGCAATTGTTCCAAATATGCGGGATTATTCAACAGTGACGGGTCGCACGCAAAGGCATCGAGAATCAGATGTTTCCCTTCCACCTTCAACGGATAATCATCCCCTTTCTACATTGATTCCTCTTTATTCTATGGATTTTGTTCCAAAAAGCTTGTACGATAGCCCGAAACGGCATCAACGGGCGGCGGGGCACAACGGCTTTCCGTCAACGAGGAGGAAGCGTCTAGGCATTGGAAAACCATTCTGCCAACCCTTGCGTTTGCGGTGTGATGCTCCTCACTTCGAGAGGATGTTTTTTGGGGTAAAATGGATGGCAAACGGAACAATCATGGAGGATGTATGGCCCATTATGTTTGGATGATCATGAATGCGCTGTTGGTAATGGGCACTGCGGTTTATATTTGGCTGTTTCGCCCGAACGACTCGGCTGCGGTGTTGGCAGGAAAATGGCTGGCGCAAGTGGCGGTGCTGCTGTTTTTGGTCAATGTCAATATGTATTTTATTTTCCTTGTCATCCGCAAAACAAAAACCCGGAAGGTCAAAGTCACGTTAGCGCGGATAGCAAGAAGCATGATGAAAGCCCATATCCCGCTCGCGGTCGCTGGAACGAGCTTGATTGTCCTTCACGGAGCAATGATGGCATGGAAACTCGGAGCGGTGATCGGTTTTGGCCATGGGAAGCTGGTGAGCGGTTATGCAAGCCTCGCGATGTTGGCCATCACCTTGTTTGCAGGCGTCCTCCGCCGACAAAAAGCGTCAAGGTGGAGAAGAACGTTTCATCTCGCCTCTGCCTTGCTGTTTGCCGGTTTGTTTCTCCTTCATCTATGTTGGCCGATCTAATCACGTGTAAGGGAGAGAGAAAACGTGGGTGACTTGCTTTCTTTGCTGACGGAATACCGCCATCGCCAAGTTGTCGTCAACTTCTATGAAGAAGACGAGCTGGTGGCGCGCGACGGGTTTTTCTTTGACGGCATCGAACGATCAGACGGTCTGTTATCTTTCATCAAAGATGGGCGCATTCGCTGGTCCATTCCGTTGGATGACTATCCAAGCTATGAGGCTGTACACGATTTCCCGAGGCATTATCGGTTTTATGGCCAACATCGGGCGGTGGAGCTCTGTTTTCCTTCTTAACGGTGGCCGCTTTAGAAGCAAGAGGAACGTGTAGCTGCATAACGGATCGGTTTCGGCCGCATAATAACGTTGTCTGCCAAAAAGAGCGGAAATGGATCGTTGGCCAAACTATCGAGGTGAATGATATGACCGTCGTCCGGCTTGGCTATGTCGCTATGAGTGTGCACGTCCCCCATTGCTCTCCCTCTCAAACGATGACCGTGGCGCGATTTCGCGCCATTCGCGATCGCGAGGCGGCGATTCGCAAGCTTGAGCGAATTGCTCTCTCCAATGTCGAAAACTGCCTTCGCCTGCTCAAATATAACAAGGCGCATGACATCCGTTTTTTCCGTCTCAGCTCGCGGCTCATTCCGCTTGCCAATCATCCGGAATTAGAGAGCTGGGATTATCTCGCTCCGATCCGTGAAGCGTTGCGATCGATCGCGCTGTTTTTGCGCGAGTATCCGATGCGGCTTGATTTCCACCCTGAGCATTTTGTCGTGCTCAATTCTCCTGACTCCAATGTTTTCCATGCCTCGTTGAACGCGCTAAAGCTGCATGGAGAGTTGCTGCGTGGGATGGGGATTGACCTAGAACACCGGTGCGTGCTCCATCTTGGCGGCGGGTATGGCGACAAAGAAAAGGCGTTGGAGCAACTGATCCATAATTGGGCGTACATCCCCGCCCCGTTGCAGCGAATGATCATGTTTGAAAATGATGACACGGTGTTTACGTTGCGCGATGCTCTCTATGCATGCGAAAAACTCGGCGTGCCGCTCGTTTTTGATTTGCACCACCATCTCGCCAATCGCGACGAAGAAGACTGGCGGCCAGACTGGGAACGGATCGTGGCGACATGGCGCCACTCGCCGCTGCCGATGAAAATGCACCTCTCAAGCCCAAAAAGCGACAGACAGTTCCGCGCCCATCACGATTTTGTCGATGCTGAGATGTTCATCCGCTTTTTGCGGGAAGTAAACGGCACCGTCCGGCAGCTTGACTGCATGATCGAAGCGAAACAAAAAGACGAGGCGCTGTTCCAGCTTGTTCGTGACCTCAAGCGCTATGATGAAATTGAGTTGATTGATGGAGCGAGCTTCTATGTGAAGTGACAGGGATCGTGAATATCATCCAGACCGGGAGCAATCCAACCATGGGTTTCAATTGATGCCATGGCACTTCATTCATGGCTTTTGCAAGGGGATGATTTTTCAGCATATGGCTGACAGATAAATCTTCCATGCCGATGATGTCGTGGTTTTTGACCATCTCGATGGAGATTTTGTGCAAGTAATCATTCCTTGCAGGGGCGATTTTCTCATGGATGCGGGCAACTTTTATTTTCGCTTATGCCAGTTGGAACCGCTCATTTTTCGTGTGCTCATGATAAAAATATCGATTTGGCAGTGAAAGGAATAAGGAAGGAAGATAGCGAATATAACACATCAATGGGGGAATATGCTATCACAAGGGTTTTCTAGAAGGCCGGTGAAAAACGGGCGCCACGAGCAAATCAGCGTCATTTCGCTAAAAAGAAAGTTGATTTCGCAAGTTTTTTCTAATTGAGAAACAGCTGGGACTAGCAGTGTTTTGTACTAAATCACCAGCCTCTTAGAGAGGGAGAGGCATGAGCCAAACGAATGAAACATTGATTGTCTCGTGTGTAGATCATGAAGCAGCGGCTTAGGGTGAAGGAGGCGCAAAATGTGAGAAAAGCGGTCGTGCTTGGCGCATCAGGCGGAATGGGCTATGCCCTTGTTCAGGAGCTCGCATCAAGAGGAATCCCTGTCAGGGCCTTTGCCCGTTCACATGATAGGATGCAGCAGAGGTTTGGAACAATGAAGGACGTGGAAATTTGTTCAGGCGATGCGTTTCGAGAGGACGACCTGAACAAGGCATGCAAAGATGTCGACGTGATCTTTCATGCGGTTAACATCCCCTATCCGGAATGGCCTAAAGGTCATCCGGTCATGATGAAAAATGTGCTAAAGGCAGCCGAGGGAAGCGGGGCAAAGATTGTTTTCATCGACAACATTTATGCTTATGGACGCAGCCCAGGGAGGAAGGTAACAGAAGATACCCCGAAAAACCCCCATACTAGGAAAGGAAAAATTCGCTTGCAACTGAATAAGATGCTTGCGGAAGCGCATCAGAGAGGAGTGCCAACTCTGATTTGCCATTTTCCTGATTTTTATGGACCGAACGCCGAAAATACCTTGATGCATTTCACCTTGCAGGGCATGCTTTCCGGACGAAACGCGCAATATGTGGGCCGTATGGATGTGAAGCGGGAATTTATCTATACCCCGGATGGAGCCAAAGCGGCAGTCGAACTCTCTCTTCGCGATTCCGCATATGGACGTCATTGGAATATTCCCGCTTGTGATGTCATTTCTGGGCACGAAATCGTTGAAATCGCAAGAAGAGCCACCGGATATTCCAAGAAAGTCGCTACAGTGGGCAAAGGCATGATCGCCTTTTTAGGGCTTTTTCATAAAGGGATGAGAGAAATGGTGGAGATGATGTATCTAAATGAAGAACCCGTGGTGCTGAGCGGGGAAAAATATGAGCGGGAAATCGGGCCCTTGCCCAGAACCCCGTACGAAGAAGGAATTCAACGAACCATCGAACATATGAAACAGAAGAAAGAGCGGTCATGAAAGTAGAGAAGCCATTTACCGATGGCGGTTGCAAACATTAGTGTCAACAACATCAGTTGCCCGGATGCCAATGACCGAGCAGCTGATGTTTCTACATCACAATGATTTTGTCTTCGTTGACTGCAGCATCCGAAGCATCGGCAGCATGACGACGATGCCAATCACAAACAAGGCAGCCGAGATTTGATAAATCACAACGTGAAAAATCCATTCTTTTAACACCCCTGCCAAGTTCAGCGTTATGACCATTGCTCCCATGAACAGCGGAAGCAAAATGCCGTTGACCCGGCCAATAAACGCTGCTTCCGTATGACTCATCACAATCGTGTTAATGCCGATATGCAGCGCCGGCATGAAAAAACCAGCGATAAACTCCGCCAATAAGGTAAGACAAAACAGCGTTGACCACCCCATGACAAAACTACCGACGGCAAGGCCCCTCATCCTGAGCATCATCAAAACGTGAGGCTCGATTCGATGGGAGAGGGCCATCAGCCATGCCGCCGCCGATCATCATCGCTGCCCCGTGTGCGGCAAACAGCCATTGCAAATCGCTTTCTTCCATCCCGAGCCGCTCCGTGACAAGAAACACGGTGAATGGTTGAATCAAGTCCATCGCGAATCCCGCGGCCATAAACCGCCACCGAGTGTGAGGAGGATTTTGCGCGACCATACATAGCGAAAGCCCTGCTTCATCATAATGGGGCCGATTACAACGAAAATGGCCCTCATTGTCTGAAACAGCGACATGCCCCCTTGCATTTGTTCGCTTGGAACATGCGGCTTAAATAGTTTCATTCCTTAAGGGAATGGGATGGTGTGGTCAAAGATAGAAAGATTTTATACTAAAAAATAATTTTTATACTTTACTATTAAATATTAATTTATTATAATTTTAATGTACTAGTAATTATCAGTTTCACTTGACAAAGACAACTGCTGGGAAGATCATGATGACATTTAAATAGGAAGGGGAAGAGAAAATGGAACATCAACATCCACAACAGGCTTCGAAATGCCCGTACCACGGGAGCATCGCCAATCAATCTTCCAATCGGACAACGAACAAAGACTGGTGGCCCAATCAGCTGAATGTAAGCATTCTTCACCAGCATGACCGGAAGACGAACCCTCATGATGAAGATTTTGATTACGCGCAAGAATTTGCAAAGCTGGACTACTGGGCGCTAAAAGAAGATTTGCGGAAGCTCATGACCGAAAGCCAAGACTGGTGGCCGGCCGACTATGGCCATTACGGGCCGCTGTTGATCCGCATGGCTTGGCATTCGGCAGGGACGTATCGCATCGGCGACGGCCGCGGCGGCGCGTCGACAGGCACGCAGCGCTTTGCCCCGTTAAACAGCTGGCCGGACAACGCCAACTTGGATAAAGCGCGCCGGTTGCTTTGGCCGATCAAAAAGAAATACGGAAACAAAATCTCTTGGGCTGACTTGTTCATCCTAGCAGGCAATGTCGCCATTGAATCGATGGGCGGAAAAACGATCGGCTTTGGCGGCGGCCGCGTTGACGTCTGGCACCCGGAAGAAGACGTTTATTGGGGATCGGAAAAAGAATGGCTCGCTTCTGAACGCTATTCCGGCGATCGCGAGCTTGAAAACCCGCTCGCCGCAGTGCAAATGGGGTTGATCTACGTCAACCCAGAAGGGCCGGACGGCAAGCCGGATCCAAAAGCAGCGGCGCGCGATATTCGCGAGACGTTCCGCCGCATGGGGATGAACGATGAAGAAACGGTCGCCTTGATCGCCGGCGGTCATACGTTCGGAAAAGCGCATGGCGCTGGTCCTGCCACGCACGTCGGTCCTGAACCGGAAGCCGCCCCGATTGAAGCGCAAGGGCTGGGATGGATGAGCTCTTACGGAAAAGGAAAAGGGAGCGATACGATCACAAGCGGCATTGAAGGCGCTTGGACGCCGACGCCAACCCAGTGGGATCTGTCGTATTTCGACATGCTCTTTGGCTATGACTGGTGGCTGACGAAGAGCCCAGCCGGGGCATGGCAATGGATGGCGGTTGACCCGGATGAAAAAGACTTGGCGCCGGATGCCGAGAACCCGTCGAAAAAAGTGCCGACGATGATGATGACGACCGACTTGGCGCTGCGCTTTGACCCGGAATATGAAAAAATCGCCCGCCGGTTCCACCAAAACCCGGAAGAATTTGCCGAGGCATTCGCCCGGGCGTGGTTCAAGCTCACCCATAGAGATATGGGGCCGAAAACGAGATATCTCGGTCCGGAAGTTCCGGAGGAAGATTTCATTTGGCAAGACCCGATTCCAGAAGTCGATGATGAGCTGACGGAAGCGGAAATCGAAGAAATCAAAGCGAAAATTTTAAGCTCCGGATTGACGGTCAGTGAGCTGGTCAAAACGGCTTGGGCCTCAGCCAGCACGTTCCGCCATTCCGACAAGCGCGGCGGAGCCAACGGCGCCCGCATCCGTCTCGCGCCGCAAAAAGACTGGGAAGTGAACGAACCGGAGCGGCTCGCCAAAGTGCTGTCCGTCTACGAGGACATCCAACGAGAACTGCCGAAAAAAGTGAGCATCGCCGACTTGATCGTCCTTGGCGGCAGCGCAGCGGTCGAAAAAGCCGCTCGCGACGCTGGCTTTGACGTCAAAGTGCCATTCTTCCCTGGCCGCGGCGATGCGACGCAAGAACAAACGGATGTCGAAAGCTTTGCCGTATTAGAACCGTTTGCGGACGGCTTCCGCAACTATCAAAAGAAAGAGTACAGCATCCCGCCGGAAGAATTGCTCGTTGACAAAGCGCAGCTCCTTGGGCTGACCGCTCCAGAAATGACGGTCTTAATTGGCGGCTTGCGCGTGTTGGGCGCCAACTATCGCGATCTGCCTCACGGCGTGTTTACCGACCGCATCGGAGTGTTGACCAACGACTTCTTTGTCAACTTGTTGGACATGGACTATGAATGGGTGCCGACCGACGGCGGCATTTATGAAATCCGCGATCGGAAAACCGGCCATGTGCGGTGGACAGCGACCCGGGTCGATCTCATTTTCGGATCGAACTCCATCCTCCGCTCTTACGCCGAATTTTACGCCCAAGACGACAACCAAGAAAAATTCGTCCGCGATTTCATCAACGCGTGGGTGAAAGTCATGAACGCCGACCGCTTCGATCTAGTGAAAAAAGCAAGAGAATCGGTCACCGCTCGATAGCTCGATAATGGAAAAAACAAGGGCAGAGGGAGAAGATTCCCTCTGCCTCATTTTTGTAGCATACAAGATCGCTCGATAGGCAGTGCCGATTCCTACCGTAAGAACCGATTGGGTGAAGGGCTGGGGGAAATATTGTGAAATATGATAAAATGATACCAATGAGTCGATCAAAATGATCACCGATATAGGGGGCAGCCTTTCATGAAGATACGCAAATGTTCTAGAGCCGTGATCATCAATGAACGGAATGAAATTCTTCTTCAGCGATTTGAATTTCGCGATGTGGTAGGAAACAACGTGTTATGGGTGACTCCAGGGGGCGGGATTGAAGAAAATGAGACCCCGGCGGAAGCGTTAAAAAGGGAGTTATACGAAGAACTAGGCATTGTTGTCGACCTTGTCGGCGAACCCCTATTTCAACTTGATGTATGGATCGAAGGGAAACAAGGTCCTTTTATTAGTCGTGAGATTTATTACAAAATCGTGATTCCATCGGGCACTAGATTATCGTTCGAAAATATGACGGAGGACGAAAAGGATGCATGGCAACAGGTAAAATGGTGGAGTAAGGAAGAATTGCAGAATATCGATAATTTTGCGCCGCGTGAACTATTCAACTACATATAATTCGAAGAAGCGATCACTTTGGAATTGGTCCACATCCATAGCCTGCAAACGGAGGAAGAGCAGCGGCAGTGGCTCGAACAATAGGATTTCCAGTTTTGGTTCTTCTTCAGAAAAACTAGGCAACGTAACCGAATAAGCATCAATAAAGCCTTGATATCTTCCGTCTGACATCACCTTCGTTATGGTAAGGTTTTGTATTTATATTATAAAACAATCCGGCCTCTTCTATCCCCTTGGTGATCAAGTAAAACAAAATGCCGCTTCCACTAACAAAGCAGCACCATATGCATAACCATCAACGGTGTAAAATGAGCCTATGATCGATGCATTCGCAGTTGGTGAAGCATCGATCCTTTGATGAAAAAAATCAAGCGACAACTAGGAAAAAAGGAAGAGGGAGAGACCAAAAATAAAAAAGTGGATTGTTTCGGTCCTTACATGATGTATAATGTTGGAAAGTGGAGGTGATTTTTGGCTGAATGAACGGATAGTGATAATTAAAAAGTTATGATCAACAAAGGGGGATTATAGTGTTAGATAAGAAAAAAACAGGAAATATATTGGGTGTCGTGTCTTTGTTGCCTATAATCATAAGTATCATTATTTTCTATATCGAAAGAGGTCCAAATGCTGATATTGATTTCGTGGTCACCATTTATTTGGGCTTATCCATGGTTGGTATTTTATTTGCAGTGTTCTCATGTTTGATGACTAAACGCTTCTTTCTGCTCATGATCAGCTTGATCGGAAATGGGGCGGTTTTGGTCGTTGCTTTTCTTTTGCGATTGGCAATAGGGATTGGTGAACCATAAAAAATATTTTTCAACTATTAGAGAGTTAGTTTGCCCCGTTTTTCGGGCTTTTTGGGCTAGGATGACTGGATGACCCTATGACATCCTAAACAGGAGAAGGAAGGCTTTTGCCGTTGCATCAACTCGAATTCGTTGGATCGTCCCCCACTTACGTTTACGTGTAGAAGTGGGGGATGAATCGTTATTTGCCCTCCCTCTCTCTCTTGCCTTCAATGGCCAGAAGGTGTAAAACAGGAAAGGGAACAAACGTTCTGTGTAAAGGGAAGAAGGTCGTGCACAAAGCCTATCGCTTTCGGTTGTATCCCGCCCGAACACACGCAAAAACAGGATAAGCTGGAACAATGGAAACGGCTATACTGCAAGATCGGCGATCGATAGCGCGTTCTATTTTGACTTCATACTTTTATGAGGGAGAATGATGATGAAAAACAGTCAAATGAATCCCAACGTTGATCAATATTTAGCCGAAGGCTGTGGGCGCTGTCCGCTAGCGAGTACTCCCGATTGTAAAGTAAACAAATGGCCGGCAGAATTAAGAGCATTACGAACAATCGTTCTTGAATGCGGGTTGACAGAAGAAGTGAAATGGGGAATTCCGTGTTACACCTTCCAAAAGAGGAATGTCGTAACAATCAGTGCGTTCAATGAATATTGTGCACTTAGTTTTTTCAAAGGCGCCTTGTTAAAAGATGACCATCACATTCTAGAAAAGCCTGGGGAGAATACGCAAGCTGCACGACGCATTCGGTTTACAAATGTCCAACAAATCATCGAGCTTGAACCTGTGTTGAAAGCATCTATTAACGAAGCCATTGAAATTGAAAAAGCGGGCTTAAAAGTGGAGTTCAAAAAGAGTCCAGAGCCAATTCCTGAAGAGCTTCAAAAAAAATTCGCCGAAATGCCGGCCTTAAAAACAGCGTTTGAATCGCTGACACCGGGACGACAAAGAGCGTACATCCTTTATTTTTCCGGAGCGAAACAATCGAAAACGCGCGAAACAAGAATTGAAAAGTATATCCAGCGCATTCTTGACGGCAAAGGATTGCATGATTAGCACTCTGCCCACAGAAACGCCATTGCCACAAACTCGGAAGAAAAGCCCAGCAGCTTCCCCAAAAGGTGAACCGCCATGACCACTTCGTCTTCTTGCTTGACCAAGTGACGGTTGCGGCGATGAAGATACATGTGGATCAACGGCAGTTGGACCGAAACAAAACGGAAAATGGCGGCATATTGTTTTTGCTGTTTGGCTTCATCTGTAGTAAAATGAAAGTGCTCTTGCATGGGGGATCTCTCCTTCAGCAAGGGCTATTTTTATGCCTGTCTGAGTTTTATCTAGCACCACGGGTGGAAATATATGATATTATAGGTATTAGGTATTTAGTAATACAGGAGGGGTTTGATGACTAGTGATTTAGAAAGATCCAAAGTGATTCAAATCTTTGAGTATTTATTGGCAGTAAAAAACTTAAACGAAAAAATCATCCGGAATATTAATGAATACGAAAGAGTTTGGTGGATTAACGAACTTCCTCATTTTGAAGGTTGTTATTTAAATGGAAGTGGAGAAAATATTGACGCATGGCTCGAAGTTCGCAAACAGGATATTCCATCAGCCCCTGCTTTACCTCAAGGATTAAGCAAATGGATAAGAAAGTGGGATAATCCTGCTAAAGAGCCTGAAAAAGTTGTACAGATTTTAAAAGGGTATGACAAAGAGAAGAGTGAAGAAGTCCTTGAAAAATTTGAAGATGATGAAGAAAGAGTAAATACATACAACGAATGGTATGAGAACAAATGGAAACCTTGGGCAAATGAAGCTTTGCCAAAATTTCAGATACAAAAATTGTATATGGAATTGTTTGAACTTCATCAGCGTTTGCAAAGAGAAGGTGATGATTTAGAAATTGGGTGTGGGCATGGACTACTTGTTTGGAAAATAAACGATGAATTGGTTTATAGACATTTATTGGTCACTAAAATGGAATTACAATTCAATGCTAAAAAAGGCGTTTTCTATCTTATTCCAACTAGTAAAGGGACTCAATTAGAAACGGATATGCTTACAAATATTAACATCCCGAATGCTTCAAGACTGCAGGAAATGGAGTCAGAAATTAGTGATTTAGATTTGTCGCCATGGGATGAGGAATTAATTGAGCCTGTTTTCCGCGAAATTGCCCATACAATCAGTCCGAAAGGATCATACAAAAAAGGATTAACTCCGGAAAAAATGCAAGAAAAGCCACACAATCCTGTTGTTTTTTATATGCCGGCTTTCTTCCTAAGAAAAATTGGAGGGAGATTGTGGCAGAAGGAGTTATCCACGGCAATTGAAAAAATAAAGAATGGTTATCCCGTTCCTGAGACGATTACGACTCTTACTTCGACATCTGAAGAGAAAAAAGAGCAAAGACATGAAAGTTTCAATAACAGTGCATGGAAAAGTGTTGGGGAGGATTTGTTATTTCCATTACCCGCTAATAATGAACAAAAATTAATTGCAAGAAAACTTGCATTAAATGAAGGTGTAGTTGTTCAAGGTCCACCAGGAACAGGTAAAAGCCATACGATCGCAAATCTCATTTGCCATCTCCTTGCGCATGGAAAACGGGTTCTTGTAACGAGTGAAAAGGAAAGAGCACTCCAAGTATTGAGGGACAAAATTCCTGAAGAGATACGTTCATTATGCGTCAGTGTATTAGGAGGAGACTCCAGATCAGTAAAAGAAATTGAGGATTCAATAAAAAGTATTGCTGAAAACTTAGATACAAAACGAATTGAGGTTTTAAATAAAAATATTGAAAGATTAAAGGAAGAGTTGCACCAAACAAAACGAAACATTGCCAAAATTAATACCATGATAAACAAAGCAGAGGAAATCGAAAACGAAAAGAAAAATATAAATGGTGTAGAATTTACACCTCTTGAAGCAGCAAGATGGCTAAAAGAAAATGAAGATTACAGCTGGCTGCCTGATAATATAGATCCATCGATTCCGTATCCTTTAACAACTACAGAAACCATGCAATTTTTCCAACTGCTTGGCGAAATCCAAACGGAAGATCACATTTCGTTATCACAACATCGTGTAAAAACAGAAGAACTAGTTGATCCCGTAACATTTGAAAAACATGTTCAAGCTATTCAATCGATAGAAAGTAAAATGGTTGAAACAGAGAAATACCTAAAAGGATGGAATGTTACCAATGAATTAACGTTTCATTTAGATGACATTCTTCACTTAACGAAAACAACTTTAAATCATTTAGAAGAAATTAGTAAAGAAAAGTGGCTGGAAATCATATTAAAGAGATCATTACCCAACCTGACAAAAAGCAGTTTTGGGAAGAGTTTGCGAGCGAATGTAAAGAAAGAATAAACAATGTTAACCGATTAACAAATGATTTAATTGAAGATGAAATCGTCATTCCTTCTAATGCCAATCACTCTCTCCTGAAAGAAGATTTACATTTTATTCAGGAGAGAATGAAAAATAACAAAAGTATAGGATGGTTTTTCCAAAAAATTACTGGCAGAAAATATGCTTACATTTTTGAACAATGCAAAATAAATGGACTGCCTGTTCGTAATTCAGACGATGTAACAAAGCTTTTAAAATATCTCGAACGAGAAGACCTGATTAAAAAGTTAGTATTGAAATGGAATCGGATAATGGACGAAAACGATGGACCAAAGATAAGTGCTGATCAAAAAAGGCTTACATCTGAAGTTGGTGAGCTATTGAATCAGCTGGAAATGCTTTTAAATTGGGATAAAAATGTGGTAGAGAAGTTTAATGAAGTTCTAAAAGAAATAAAAATTAACGAAGAACCAAAGTGGAATAGCATTGATTGGTTCACAAAACTACAAAACGGATTTTCTGCTTTAAATGATAAAATTTGCTGGGAAAAGGAACACGAGTTTTTCGATAAGGTTTTAACATTTTTACAAAAACAACAATCCATATTCAATGTACATGGATCTGTCGAAAAACTGTATGAGGCATGCAAAACAAGAGATGTTCCATTGTGGAAAGAAGTCTATAACGAGCTGTTACGTTTAGAGGCATTAGAAGAACCATACAAACAATTTAACTTCTTAAAGAAAAAATTAGAGGAAGCAGCTCCTCACTGGTGTGAGTCGCTCTTATCACTAGGAGGAAAAGGAGAACCATTATTCCCACCTGATGATATAGATAAGGCTTGGATGTGGAGTCAAGTCAATACATGGTTAAAAGAAATTCATTCTAAACCGAAAATGGAGGATTTAGAACAAGAACTTCAGCGGGAGAAGGAAAAAGAGTCAAGATTAATTAAGGAACTTGTAGCTGAATCAACTTGGAAATCACAAGTTGAACGAACGACAAAAGAGCAAAAAAGAAGCCTTTTTGCATGGTTAAAGGTGATTCAACGAATCGGAAAAGGAACTGGGAAGTATGTAAATGTTTATCGCAAAGAAGCAAGTAAAGAAATGAAAGTCGCAAAGAGCGCCATTCCAGTTTGGATTATGCCGATCCAAAGAGTCATCGAAAACATTGAATTAACAGATGATCTTTTTGATGTTGTTATTGTGGATGAAAGCAGTCAGAGTAATTTATTTTCTTTAAGTGTGTTATTACGAGGAAAGAAAGCAGTAATTGTAGGTGATGATAATCAAATTAGCCCTGAAAGTGTTGGAACTGATATCAGCGAGGTTCATGACTTAATCGAAAGATACCTTTACAATATTCAGAACAAATTACAATTTGAAATGAAAACGAGTCTATACGATACGGCAAGTCGGGTATTTGACAGCAAGATTATTTTGAAAGAGCACTTCCGTTGTGTGCCTGAAATTATCCAGTTCAGTAATGATTTAATGTATGGCGGCATGATTGATCCTTTAAGACTGCCTTTAAGAAGTGAATTACTTGAGCCGCCTGTAAAAGCAATACGAGTAGAGGACGGCTATCGTAGGGAAGATACTCGAAAAGTCATCAATGAACCGGAAGCAGAGGTAATTGTGAACCATATTGCTGAATGCTGTCAGGATGAAAAGTACAAAGGTAAAACTATTGGGGTTATTTCTCTCCAGGGACATGATCAAGCGAAGTTAATTGAAAATCTCCTTCGTGAAAAAATTGGCGAAGAAGAAATGATCAATCGAAAAATTATTTGCGGTGACTCATACTCCTTCCAAGGTGATGAACGCGATGTTATTTTCCTATCCATGGTTGTTGCTCCGAATATGAGGATTGGACCAATGACAAAACGTTCAGATTATCAGCGATTTAATGTCGCTGCAAGCCGTGCAAGAGATCAAATGTTTTTATATCACTCTGTTGACTTAAAACATTTAAATCCCGAATGTGTAAGATATAGACTATTGCAATATTGTCTTGAGCCCCATCGGGTACAATTGGAGGTAAATAAGGTAAAAGAAGTATTTGATTCAAAATTTGAAGAAGATGTGTATCGTATGATTGTTGCAAGAGGTTACCGCGTAATACCACAGGTCAAAGTAGGATCAGTTGGAAAAAGAATTGATCTCGTTGTAGAAGGAATGAGAAGCCGCTTGGCAGTTGAATGTGACGGGGATCAATGGCATGGACTTGATAAATGGGAAGACGATATTGAACGTCAACGAGTATTAGAACGTGTAGGCTGGACCTTCTGGCGGGTAAGAGGAAGCCAATTCTATTTAGATCCTGAAAAAGCTATGTCTTCGTTATGGGAGAAATTAGACGAAATGGGGATTTATCCAATAGCTTCAAATTCTGAATTAAACAGCTTAGATAATCTCTAAGCTGTTTTTATTTTCTATTGGCTGTTTAATTATCGGTGGAACGAAACAACCAAGGAATATCGGTTATGTTTATTTCACACCGCTAGACAAACTTAAGTACGACGCCGATCTGGTTCAAGTAGCCATGTCAAGCACATCAAAAAATCGTCAGCTGCCTGTGTAAAGTTCATACGGAATGACCTCCTTAAAATTTAGTTATGAGGACGCATAATTATCGTCAACTTGGGGGGGAAGAAGTGCACGATATAAAATCTTATCGGTACTTGAGGGATCAACTTATTGGTACGCTTTAGTTTCTATTCAGTTTACATAATATAAATTATAAGAAGTTATATAAACGTTGGTTTCACTAACAAGTAACCTCATAATAGTGAGACAGAAACAAAAAAATCCCCATCCGGTATGAACTGACTGTCCCGTTGCATACGCATGATAGCGAACCTATTCAGCTGGTTAAAGGAGTGCGCGATGATGACGAGAGCTCGTCCGTATTTGTTGACAAGGAGCGTTGTGCCAGAAAATCAAGAGTCGCCGATTTGGTTTTTGCGCAACTTGCGTTTCGTGCCGGAACGGTATGTGTTTCGCCGCAATCATTTCGCGTATCCGCTGCGTCTTCCCGATCGTTTGACAGTTAGCGGGCTTGTTTCGTTTCCGCTGTCCCTTTCGCTTGCCGAGTTGAAAGCGATGCCAGCCAAGACGATCACAGCGGTGCTCGAGTGTGCAGGAAACCAGCGGGCGAAGTTCTCCCCTCCCCCATTTGGGGAGCAATGGGAAGGAGGCGCATTGAGCCAAGGAGCTTGGACGGGCGTGCCGCTTCGCGAAGTGCTGGCGCGGGCTGGGGTGCGGCCGGGAGCGGCCGAGATTGTGTTTGTCGGTGCGGATGAGGGACTGCGCCCTGATATGGACGGCGTATTTTCGTATGCGCGCAGCTTGCCGCTGGCCAAAGCGCTGCATCCGGGTACGATGATTGCGTATGCGTACAACGGCGCGCCGCTTTCGCTTCAGCGCGGATATCCGCTCCGCCTGATCGTGCCTGGGTGGTACGGAATGGCGTCAGTCAAATGGCTCGCGCACATCATCGTCACCGACCACCCGTTTACCGGTCCGTTTCAATCCATCGACTATATGTATTATCCCTATCCGGATCGGGATGACGGCAAACGGCCAGTGACAACCATTCGTGTCAATTCGCTCATTCAGTTTCCGCTCGATCGCTCGATTCATCGGCGCGGCTTGCTAAAGATGGAAGGTATTTCCTGGACAGGACGGGGCGTCATTACTCGTGTCGAGGTGAGCCTCGATGGCGGGCGGACGTGGAGGGAAGCGAAAGTAAGCCGTAATGATCGTGAACCGTATGCATGGGTGCATTGGCAATGGGAATGGAACGCCGATCGCCCGGGAGACTACGAAATTTTGGTGCGGGCGACTGACTCAGCGGGACGAACGCAACCGCTGCATCCGCTTTGGAATCGGAAAGGATACGGCTATCACGCCATTTCGCGCGTGCGGGTGCAAATCACCTAACCAACATAAAAACGTGCAGTGTTCTTGAATCATTTACAAGAAACACTGCACGTTATCCGCTGCGTGTCGATGGTCGCAGGGAAAGCATGTTCCCATCCTTTCTTTTTTAACTTTCCGTGTCACGCAATATCGGTATGGCGATAGCGGACCCCTTTATACCGAATGCGAACCGGCACGCCTTTTTCTTGGTTATATTTGATCAGCATCCGTTGGGCTTTTGAAAAGGCTTCCATCATTCCGGACGCCAAGATGGTCTCTTCCCACGCAACCGTCTTTCCTTGATCTGTGTAGAAGGAAAAGACATACTGTTTCATCCTCCTCACCTCCCTATATACTTATTATAATTAAAGACTGTTTTTCCTAAACACAAAAACTGTTACAATTATGTTAACATTTTCTGTACCGCGTTGCTGTGAAAAAGGGATTTTTCTGAACGGATTATCTCATCTAGCCTCCTCAAAACACGATAAGAAAATCATTGATCCCCATGGTGGAGAAACGGATGCTTTTCACTCATCTTTTAAACGGTGCCGCTCAATGCCAACTTCTTTCAAACATACGAAAACCGGCATCAACGTTCGATGCCGGTTTGTTGTTTGTATTGTTTGACGGCTGCCGGATAGTCGGCCTGAATGGCGTCTTTGTCTCGCCCGAGCCGCGCGCTTAGAAATTCAAGCACAGCGGCATCGTGGGCAAGCCCTGCCGCAAACTGCCGCTTCAGCCAGCGTTCGCCCGCGGCTTCTTCAGGGAACGTACGGGTCTCCCCCCCATCGGCATGCAAACTCCATCCTTGTTCCGTCCGGCGGCTCAACCACCATTGGCCGTGATGGTTCGTCCAAAACGCCCCTTCCGCTTCGTCCCGTTTGTTCAGCTGGTTTTGTTCCGCATCGCCGTAAACCGGCAACAGCGGAAACGTCTCGATGACAAAGAGCGGGAATGTCGTATCATCGACAAAACAACCGGACGCTTTCGGATGGCCGCCGCCGCCAAACTGCCGAGCGAACTCAGCGACGTTGACATCATCGTGAATGGTGCGAAAACCGATATGTTTCGTCCCCATATTGACCATCGCAATCAAGTCAAGGTGCGGGTATCGTTTTGATAAGGCGTTGCCAAGTTCCGACAAATGCCGCTCAGCGAATACAACGCCGATGCAATAGCCGCCGAGCGAGCGTTGGACGAGCTGCTTTTGTTTTTGCCGGATGTAGCGCTGAATTTTCTTTTCCTCCATATCCAAAAGCAACTCTTCCGTTTCGGTCAAGGCGAACGGTTCGCCGGAGGAAAGCCGTTCGCTCATCGTCTCCCAAAAGCCGTCGAGTCCTAAAATCGTCAATAAATCATTAAGCCGCTTCGCCTGCAGATTTCCGTTTTCTTCCCATTCCCATGTGTCGTATTGGCGGACGAGCTCGACAAACGTCGCCAGCGAGTCGCTTTGTGTCAGTTTTCCTTCGCGGACGAGATAATCGTAAAAGAGCGAAGTCGCGCACGTTTTTTTGCCGTTGTCATCGGCCGGTACGACCCAGCCCCACGGGTAGTTGTTGAAATGAAGCGCCGTCACGTGGTGGTCGACGACTTGCACATGGCCCCCACGCTTAGCCCGTTCGGCGAGCTGCTCTTCGACGTCCTTGCCGACGGCTAAGTCGGTGATAAACAGCATAGCGCTCTCTGCTTCCTCGCCTTGCAGAAAGCGGGCGACCCGCTCATCTAGATTCCGGTAGGAACAAAACGAAATGTTGACTTCCGTAAACGCCAGCTTGGCGAGCAACCCGCAGCCGATGCCGTCTAGATCGCTGTCGGTAAATAATTTGATCATCGCTTCCCATCCTTTTTATCAAAAGCTTTTTTGCAGCCACATTTTCAAAAGCGGAAGCAGCCGGTCCGTCAGTTCACTGACATGCGGAACGAAGACGCGGAAACGGCCGTAAATGTTTTCGACCGTCCGCCGCGTCGATTCGTCATCGGCGCCGCGCCCTAAAAAGAGGTTGACGACCTCGATGCCGCGACGGCGCGCGTCGGCGACCGCTTCATGCGTATCGATGATGCCGTTTTGTTCGTAGCCGTATGCGGCCGGCTCGCCATCGGAGAACACGAGCAACACTTTTTGCGCTTCCGGGCGGCCAAGGAGCTGTTCCGTCATCCAACGGATGGCCAATCCGTCGCGGTTGTCTTCGTGCGGCTCAAGCTGCATGATTGCCGGGCCGCTTGATGGCTCCAATGATCGGCGAAACGATACAGCTGTTTGCATGTAGTTGGGTTGCCAAGAGGCGGTCGCTTCGTTCGCATCTTCCCAGAATCCAACAATGGCATGCGGCACCCGCAACGTTTTCAGCGCCTCATGGCAAAGGACAAGACCGGTTTTCGTCTCTTCCATTTTGTCGTGCATCGAGGCGGAGCAGTCGACGAGCAATCCAAATACTGCATCAAACCGCCGCGTCGGCTCGCCTTTTTTGTAAAACAAGCGCGGCCGCTCATCGGTGAAAAACGGCACCAACTGTTTGCGCAGCCGCCCGGCGGGCAAGTTTGTGCGCCAAGCGCTCCGCTGATGTTCAAGCCATTGCTCCATCACGCGCACGAGCCGTTTCCGGTACGGCGCCACCGCCGCTTGCTTGGCGCGGTACTGCTCGAGATGGACCGGACTTGGCGGCGGGGAAGGAAGGAGCACGAGCTCGGCTTGACGGTTCGCCTCGCCATATGGAGCGCCGCTTCCGGTGCGGGGATGATCGTCAAAGGAGGCGTGCGCTTCGGGGCCATATTCATTCCGATTCGTCGGTTGGGACGTTCCTTGAACGATGGCGAGCGCCTGATCGCTGTCATCCCCCGGCCGCGCCCCGTCGCCAAGCATCCCGGTGCGGGTGCCGCGCTCAAGCTCGAAACGGAGAATATTCCCACCCGTTCGGCTCGTTTCCCGGTGCCAAGTCGGCATCACTTGCCGGTGCACGTCACCGTCTGAGGAATCGTTCGATGTGTCGCGGTTTTCCAACGGATCGGTTCGTTTTAAGTCGTGAATCGTCATCTTTCGTTCGTCTTCGCCGTCGTCGACGATTGGCAGCGACGTGTAGGTGTTCACTATGTCATCGGGCAGCACGCCTTCCATCAGCTCGACAACCGCCACCGTCCAGCGGGCCGTTTCCGCCGTCGATGAGACGTCATAAAATTGCGGCCATAGCGATTCAAGGCGCGCTTGTCCCGTCTCGTCTGCCATCGGAGCGAGCGGGACATCATCAAGCGGCGAATCCGTGGTCAGCCGCAAATACATGGCCGCTAAAAATTGATCAGCCAAGGCGCCCCGCGTCCGGTTTGCTTGCCATTGCTGGGCGAAATAGCGGCGGTATAGGCGGCGGCGCGCGCGAAACCATCGCTTCAAACCTGGCCGCTCCCGCTCACACACTGCTTCCAAACGGAGATCTTCAGCAAAGGAAAACAATTGTTTAGACAGTTTAGACAGCGGCTGCGCCTCCGCCGTTTGCCGGAAGGCGCGGACGGCAGCCGCGTCGGTATGCCGGCGCGTGCCGATCATTCGCAAGACCACATCGCTTTTCATCGCCCGCTCTTTGTCCGGCGAAGGGTATACATCCCAAAATTGGCTCACATAGATCGTCTTCTTCGCTAGATGAACGCCGGAATGGGCGGCAAACTCCACCGTCCAGCCGCGGTCGCGGGCAAGCGTTTGGGCGAGATCGGAAAGCTGCATGACCAAAAACGAATCGATCGGCTGATCGTTGAACATCATAAACCGTTCCATGCGCCGCCCCCTACTCGTCAAACCATGTTTCAGCGATGTTGCGCACCGCTGCCCGTTCCCGCTCGTCATCGAGCTTATCGACAATGCTTCGTTCAATCGCGCGCAATGGAGGCATATGCGCCGCCAAATCGCACGCATCGAGCAAGGCGCGCACCGAGGCGGCTTCTTCGGCAATTTGTCCGTTTCGCACCTGTGTAAGCAAATCGGCTGACAGACTAACGAAACGATTAATCAACGTTTCGTCCGTTAATGTAGTTTGCGCCAACAGCACTGATTTTAACGTCGCTCCTTGCACGTATGGCACATCGATGACGACAAACCGGTTTTTTAACGCTTCATTGAGCGGCACGGTGCCGATGTAGCCTTCATTGATCGCCGCGATGACGCCAAACGTCGGCTTCGCCTGCACGACCTCCCCAGTGAGCGGGTTGGTGAGCCGACGCCGGTAATCAAGCACACTGTTTAAAATCGGGAGCGTTTCTGGTTTGGCCATGTTGATTTCATCAATATATAATAAATGGCCTTTTGTCATCGCTTGAATGACCGGGCCGGGAACGTAATCGATCACCGCCTGGCCGCTGCGGTGCACAATCGTCTTAAACCCGAGCAGCGCTTCGGCGTCTAGGTCGACAGAGCAGTTGATGCTATGCATGGGCTGCCCGAACAGTGCGGACAATGTTTCAGCAAGCCGCGTTTTGCCTGACCCGGTCGGGCCTTTTAAGAGCACGTTTTTTCCAAGCGCAAGCGCGACTGCCGCATCATGGATAATGGCCTCGTCTTCGGCCGTATACCCGCCGGACCCAATCAACGCCCGATCCGGATCGTGGCGGAACTGTTCTTTTCGCTTTTCCATTTCTTTTGTTACAACTAAGGGCCATGTCATCATTGGATGCCTTCCTCTCTGTTGCCATCTTCCCCTCTCATTCTACTAAATCACCTGTCAGGACGCAAAACAAACGAAATAAACCATAATTATATTATGTAAATAATATAAAAAGAAAAAACAAGGGC
The DNA here is from genome assembly GCF_014679505.1 of Geobacillus sp. 46C-IIa. Lineage (GTDB taxonomy): Bacteria > Bacillota > Bacilli > Bacillales > Anoxybacillaceae > Geobacillus. The sequence continues at coordinate 1,657,919 of NZ_CP061474.1, read as the reverse complement.
GCTCCTAGCTGTAGTTGTCCTCAATGGCCTTGCGAATGAGCGCCGCGCATCGATCAAGCTCTGCTTTCAGCTGGCGTTTATACAGCTTTGCTTTTTCTTGCCCTCCGTCGGCGAACCGGTAATACACGACTTCCTGGTACTTCATCCCTTCTTTTTTCTGCTTCACTTGCTTTAAAATGCCATCTTCGATCAAATCGTGAAGCGCCTTGTACACTTCCGAATGGTTCGGCCGGTAGCCGAACGGCTTAAACTCTTGGCGCAGTACATCAAGCAGCTTCAGTCCGTACAGCCGCTCCTGCTCCGTTAAGGTGATCAAATACAATTTTAAAAACGCACGTTGTTTTAACAGAAAACCGCTGGGCGTCCGTTTCTCTCCCATGAGCTTGTCCTCCCTTCAATGATGTTTCATTCGCCTCACTGAGCGCGAATTCCTGCTTGATTCCGCTTTCTTTTCATTATACCATGCGGGAGAGGAAACATCCTCCCCCCACCCGCTTTCAATAGAACACGATCGTTTTGTTGCCGTGAATGATGACCCGGTCTTCCAAATGCCATCTGAGCGCCCGTGCGAGCACCGTTTTTTCGATTAGGCGGCCGATCCGTTTCAAATCGTCAGGATGATGGCGGTGATCAACGCGGGCGACGTCTTGTTCAATGATCGGCCCTTCGTCTAAATCATCGGTGACGTAATGGGACGTGGCGCCGATCAGCTTGACGCCGCGTTCATAGGCCCGCTCGTACGGCCGCGCGCCGATAAACGCCGGCAAAAATGAGTGGTGAATGTTGATGATTCGCCCAGGAAATTCAGCGACAAACGCCGGCGATAAAATTTGCATGTAACGGGCGAGCACAATCGTATCGATCCGATAGTCGCGAAGCAGGCGGACTTGTTTGGCTTCTGCGTCGGGTTTCGTTTCTTTCGTCACCGGAATATGTACATACGGGATCCCAAGCGGCTCGACCGCGTCGCGCAAGTCGGGGTGATTGCTGATGACAAGGGCGATATCGGCAATCAGTTCGCCTGCTTGCCATTGCCAAAGCAGTTCAAGCAAACAATGTTCCGCTTTCGAGACAAAAATGGCGACCCGCCGAATGTCGTTATGCAGCCGAAGCCGCCACGTCATGCCGAATTCCTCGGCAATCGGGGCAAACGCTGCTTCAATCTCTTCTTTCCGATCGGCGACGTTTAAGCAGTCAAACTCCAAGCGAAGGAAAAACGTTCCGCCTTCCGGATCGGTCGAGTATTGGCTTGATTCGACAATATTTGCCCCATGCTCATAAAGAAATGAGGTGACCGCTGCAACGATGCCGGGGCGGTCCGGACAGGAAATGAGCAGCCGGGCGCGGTGTTCATAACCTTGTAAAAACGATTGCCAGCGATGTTGGCGAAATGTGCTCATCCGTTGTCTCTCCCTTTTCTTGCCGTTATTTAGTTTCCATCATACAAAAAATTGGCGGATTTGCCAACAGGGAAATGTGCATGTCCGCCATAACAAAAGCACCTCCCTGAATGGGAGATGCCTCTTCGATGAGCAGCTGTTCATCAGTCTTTGGTCAAATCGCCGGCCGGGCCGAAAAATTCGTAATGGATGCGCTCCTCCGGCACGCCCCATTGTTTCAGAGCACGGTAGACGGTTTTCATAAATGGCACCGGGCCACAGAAGTAAAAGTCAGCATCTTTGGATGGAATGACCGTTTGCATCCATTTCAAATCGATCCGCCCTTCTTTGCGAAAATGTGGGTGTTTCCGGTCTTCATCGGACGGGAACTCGTAACAAATGTGATATGAAAATGCCGGATTTTCCGCTAAAGCTTGCAACTCTTGATCGAACGCTTGCATGCGGCCATTGAGAGCCGCTTGAAGGAAAGTCGCTTGGCGGTTGGGCTGCCGGATGGCCAGCGTACTTGCCATGCTCAAAAGCGGAGTGATGCCGACGCCGCCGCTTATAAAGACGACCGGCGTTTCTTTGGTGAGATCAAGCGTAAAGTCGCCGGCCGGGGCGCTTACTTCAAGCACATCGCCTTCTTGGATATGGTCATGCAAGTAGTTTGACACAATGCCAGCCGGTTTTTCAGCCGTCGCTCCTTCCCGTTTGACGCTGATGCGGTAATACCCTTTTCCAGGTGCATCTGATAAGCTGTACTGACGGATGTGCGTGTACGTTTCGCCTGGAATCGACAGTTTGACGCTGACGTATTGGCCTGGCAAATAATCGCTGATGGCGTCCCCATCTTCCGGTTCGAAATAAAACGACGTAATGACGTCGCTTTCTTTCACTTTTTTGGCGACGACAAAACGGCGGAATCCGCGCCAGCCGCCGCGTTTGGCCGCTGCTTCATCGTAGAGCTCCTTCTCGACTTGGATGAAAACGGCGGCAATGGCTTCGTACGCTTCCGCCCATGCGGCAATCACTTCGTCAGTGGCGGCGTCGCCAAGCACGTCTTTGATGGCGAGCAACAAATGTTTTCCGACAATCGGATATTGTTCCGGTTGGATGCCTAAGCTCCGGTGTTTATGGCCGATTTGCCGCACGACCGGCAAAATGGCGCCGAGTTGATCGATATAGCGCGCCGCTGCATATACCGCTGCAGCTAAAGCGCGTTGCTGCCGCCCTTGTTTTTGGTTGGCATGGTTAAACACATTCAGCAGCTCCGGATGATTAGAAAACATGAGTTCATAAAACCGTTTCGTAATCTGTTCCCCGTGCTTTTCTAATACCGGCACGGTCGATTTGACGATTTCGATCGTTTTCGGATGTAAAGTTGTGATCGTAGCCATTGTTCCATCCCCTCACAAAACGTGTATTTAAAATACATCTTTTATTCAAACATGGATGGCAACAAAAAGCAATATTTCAAATACATCTTTAACAAATTGTTCACAATTCCCCGTGCGAAGCGGGTATGGTACAATAAAATGGATCATGTTGCATAAAAGGTTGTGGACGGATATGCAGTTAACCAACTACACTGAATACGCGTTGCGCGTCCTCTTGTTTTTAGGGACGCTTGATGAAGGCGAAAAAACGAACATTAAGGAAATTTCCACTGCGTTTTCGCTGTCTGAGCATCATTTAAGCAAAATTGTCCATGAGCTCGGCAAGCTTGGTTACATCGAAACGATCCGGGGGCGCAACGGCGGAATCCGCCTAGCAAAACGGCCCGAGGAGATCATCATTGGTGCGGTCGTCCGCGAGACGGAAGACAATTTGTCGCTTGTCGAGTGCTTTGCCGCCCACGGCAATGAGTGCGTCTTGACGCCTGCATGCCGCCTTCGTTTCGTCCTTCGCGAAGCGCTAGAGGCGTTTTTGCGCGTGCTCGATGCGTATACGCTTGCCGATTTGCTGGAAAATCGGACGTCGCTCCGCACTTTGCTTGGGGAGCGGCGCAATCAATAAACACTCTCCGTCCGAATGACGGGGAGTTTTATTTTGTCTGTTGACAGGCACACTATAAGCAAGCATCGCTGTAGAGAAGGGAGACAGAACGATGAATAGGTACGAAGTGATTGTCATCGGCTCTGGGCTGGCCGGTCTTGCCTGCGCCTGGGAGCTCGTCCGCCGCCGTCATCGTGTGCTTGTGCTTGAGCGCGAACCGGTTATCGGCGGGCGCACCTCGTCGTGGGAAGAAAACGGGATGCTTGTTGAGTCCGGTTTCCATCGGATGATCGGCTACTACCGGGCCCTCCCTCGCCTGCTTGAGAGCGTTGGCGTATCGCCGAATGACATTTTTTACTGGGAGCGGGAGATCGATATATTAAAGGACAGGCGGACACAAGGAACGTTTGGCATCGCCCCGGTGTATGCACCGCTTCGTTTTTTACGCGGGCTGGCGGCCAACAACGACTTGATCGGCCCGATGGGAAAGCTGTCTCTTCTTCCCTTTTTCATCAGGGGACTGTATGATTCGCTCGTCCGCCCGCACGAGCTCGACCGCCTCAGCGTGCTCGATTATGCTCGGCAATGCGGCGTGTCCTCGGAGGCGGTGACATGGCTAGTAAAGCCACTGACGACTGGCATTTTCTTTCTGCCGATCGAGCGGTTTTCCGCCTACGTCTTTTTCGGTCTGATGCGCCCAGCCGTTCCAAGGTTTTATCGCATGCAAATCGGCGCCTTTTTAGGCGGCATGACAGAAGTCATGATGAAGCCGATCGCTGAAGCCATCGAGCGGCATGGCGGCGACGTGCAAACCGGTGTTTGTGTCGAGCAGCTTCTTGTCGAACATGGCCGCGTATCTGGCGTCATCGTTCGAGGCGAACCCATTCGGGCGAAGGAAACGGTGGTGGCTACTTCCCTTGGAGCGGCCAAGCGGCTGCTTGCACCGCATTTTTTGTCCCGTCCGTCTTTCGCTTCGCTGTTTGCGCTGCCGACGATGCCGGCGGTCACCGTGCAGTTGGAGATGGATCAACCGTCGCGTCCGCACGATCGCACAACATTTGCCCCAGAGACGGTGCTTTCTAGCTTCGCGGAGCAGTCGCGGACGACATTTCGCCATGTGCCGGGGCGTTTGTCGATCATTATCGGCGACCCAGAGCGATGGATCAATGCGAGCGAGGAAGCGATTCTTTCCCAAGTCTATGCGGGCGCCGACACGATTGGCTTGCCGCTTGGCGGGCATGTGAGGCAAAGCCGGGTCGTTTCCCATCCGGAAGATTTTCATTCGCTCGCTCCCGGCTATGACCACTTGCGCCCGGGGCAACAAACCGATGTACCTGGTTTGACGCTAGCAGGAGACTATACGCGCCAGCCATACTTTGCGACGATGGAAGGGGCGGTCTTGTCCGGACAGTGGGCGGCAGCGGTCGTCGCCCGCCGCTTCGGCGGATGATGAAAAACGAAAGGAGGAGGAAAAGATGCGAAAACGATGGGTGTCGCTGGCCGCCATTAGTGCGTTGGCGATCAGCCTTTGCGCCGGCTGCGGCGGTAACGACGAGCGGCCGGAAAAACGCAACCAGTCGTCCAATATGGGCGGCGGGATGAACACATCCGGCACCGGCCGCTAATCCCCTTTGTTTGCCACATTTCGCATAATATATTAAGATTAGAAAGGTGTGAGAAAATCCGCAAGACTAAAGGAGGTAACAATGAAACACCAAGGAAACGCCTTACCACCTTATTTACATTGGGACAACAGGGAGCTTTGGCTCACCGAAGATGACCGCGACAATTTAAAAATCAGCTATCGCATCAAAGAGGTGATCTTTGCCGAGCCGTCCGAGTACCAGCATGTCATGATTTTGGATTCGTATGATTTCGGCCGCATGCTTGTTCTTGACGGCGTCGTGCAAACGACCTCGATCGATGGTCATATTTATAACGAAATGATCACACACGTGCCGCTGCAGTTCCACCCGGACGCAAAACGAGCGCTCATCATTGGCGGCGGCGACTGTGGAGCGGCCCGCGAAGCGGCTAAGTACGCCCGTTTGGAGACCATCGACATGGTTGAAATTGACGAAAAGGTCGTCCGGGCGTGCAAAGAACATTTGCCGGCCGTCTCCGGCAACTTATCCGACCCGCGGGTGCAGTTTATTTACGGCGACGGCGTCGCGTTTGTACAAGAAAAAGAAGGCGCGTACGACGTCGTGATGATCGACTCATCCGATCCGGTCGGCCCGGCTGAAGCGCTGTTTTCGCCGGAGTTTTACGCCAATGTGCGCCGTTCATTAAAAGAGGACGGGCTCATGGTGTGCCAAAGCCAATCTCCGATTTTCCATTTGGATATTTTAACACGCACATACCGCAACATTCGTGAACTGTTCCCGCACGTGCTCGTGTACACGGCGGTCGTGCCGACGTACCCGGGCGGGCTGTGGAGCTTTACGATCGGTTCGAAACGGCCGCTCGATTTCCCAGCGCAAACGGCGATTCCCAACGACACGAAATACGTTAATGACGCCGTCTTCCGCCAATGTTTTGCCTTGCCGGAATTTTTGCGTTCGGCGCTTGAGGCGAAGTAATTCGATAAAAAAGCTGTCCTCATGTGTGAAGGACAGCTTTTTTGTTTCTTGCATACAGAAGCCCCTTTTATTGTTCGCTATCAGACAGCGCTCGTTTGGCCAGCCATGCGAGCGTCAAGTCATCGGCGGGCGGATTGTGCAGCCCGGCGCGGACATCGCGGTAATAACGCCCAAGCGGACTGTCAGCGAACAAGCTTTGCCCGCCAACGATGCGCATTGCTCCATCAACAACTTCGAGCGCGGTATTCGTGGCGACCAGCTTGGCGGCGGCGAGCTCCTCTTTCATCTCGGTTCGTTTCTCCGGATAGCGGTCCCATAGGTCCGCGATCGCATATAGAAAATGACGCGCGTGGGTGAGCCGCCATTCCATGTCAGCGATTTTTCGCTGCACTTCAGGCGTTGTGGCAATCGGACGGGATAATGTATTCGGCTGGTACGTTTGCGCGAAGCGGAGCGCTTCATTGCGTGCAGCAATGGCGATGCCTAAGTAACAAGCTGGAACGTGCAACAGCCACCCTTGCGCCGGTGCGGTTTCATTTGACTTCCCGAGCGTTTCCACGAGCGCATCCGTTTCCACTTCCACGCCCTCAAGGACGAGGTCGTCGCTGCGCGTCGCCCGCATGCCGAGCGTGTTCCATGTCGGCTCAATACGGACGCCTGCGGCGGCCATCGGCACAAGGAATTCGCCGACGTCGCCGCTGTCTTCGATGGTGGCCGAAATCAGCACGTAATTTAACGCTGGGGCTAACGAGGCAAACGCTTTGCGCCCGCGGAGCACAAAGCGGCCATCGCGGAGAACAGCCTTTGTTTCCGGTTTTCCGCCGCGCGCGGGGCTGCCGGTCGCCCGTTCGGAATGGGCGCTGTTAATGAGCGCGTGGTGTTGGACGACTTCTTCGGCCAATCGGGCGAGTGTCGATTCCGGCCAGCGGCGGAGCAAAAACAGACGCATCAGAATGCTCGCATGCCATCCGAACGACAAAGCGGTGGCGCCGCTGCCTTGGGCAAGCACTTCTTGCACAAGCACCAATTCATAAAGCGATACCCCTTGGCCTCCGTATTCGGCGGGGACCGTAAGAGACAGAAATCCGGCTTCCTGTAAATCAGTAAAATCGGCGAACGGAAATTCGGCCCGTTCGTCATAATCTGCCGCCCGCGATGCAAACCGCTCAGCAAGGTGCCGCGCTCGTTCATACAGTTCCCGTTCCCGATCATTTCGCACGAGCAAATGGTACAATTCGTTCATCATTCTCCCCTTCTTTTGTTGTTGAGATGATTTCATTGTACCGGTTTTGGCGAAGGGTGAAAACAAAAACGATTAAAAGAGGAAAAAATGCCGGATATATCGGTCATCACCGCGGTGGACAAACTCGTTTTTGGCCGCATCATATTTGTATTCATCTCGCCAGCGGCAGCCATGGCGAGCGATTTGGCGGACAGCGTGAATGATCATGTACACTTCTTCATTCGTCATCGTTGGATGGAGCGATAAACGCACCCATCCTGGTTTGGCGAGGACGTTGCCGCTTTTGACTTCCTTAAGCAAGGCAGCCGACTGTTCTTTGTCAATGCCAAGCAAATAATGGCCGTACGGCCCGGCGCATGAGCAGCCGCCGCGTGCCTGAATGCCAAAGCGGTCGTTCAGCAGTTTGACGACAAGATTATAATGAAGCTCTTCGATCACAAACGAAACAATGCCGAGCCTGTCGCTCCGGTGTCCTTCGAGCACATGAACGCCAGGGATGTCCTGCAGCGCCGGCAGCAAGAGTGAAACGAGTTCTTTTTCCCGAGCGCGCATCTTCGCGACATTCATCTGTTCTTTCAGTTGAATGGCGAGCGCGGCTTTGATCGTTTGCCAAAACGGCGGTGTTCCTCCGTCCTCCCGCTCTTCAATCGCTTCCACGTACTCATAATGCCCCCACGGGTCAGTCCAATACACCGTCCCGCCGCCCGGATGGTCCGGCGCGTGCTGGCGGTAAAGGCGTCCGTCAAACACAAGCACGCCGGCGCTTCCTGGACCGCCGAGAAACTTATGTGGGGAAAAGTAAATTCCATCAAGCTTTTCCATTGGATCGTCTGGATGCATATCGATGCGGACGTATGGGGCGGAGGCGGCAAAATCGACGAAACAAAGTCCACCGTACTCATGCATGAGTCTGGCTAATTCGTGGTATGGCGTCTCAAGACCAGTTACATTCGAGCAGGCGGTGAATGCGCCGATTTTTTGCGGCCGCTGGCGGTAGCGGTCAAGCAATTCGCGTAAATGGTCAAGGTCAACCCCGCCGTTAGCAGTTGGCCGAACCGTTACGACCTCGGCGATCGTTTCGGCCCATGACAATAAATTCGAATGGTGCTCCATATGAGTGACAAAAACGACCGGGCGTTCGTCATTGGTCAGCGCTAGATGTGATTTCCATTGTTCCGGCACACGCAAGCCAAGCAGGCGCTGCAGTTTGTTGACGGCGCTCGTCATGCCCGCTCCTTGCATGATCAGCACATCGCCTCTTCCCGCGTGAACGTGCTGTTTAATGATTTCTTTTGCATATTGATACGCGAGCGTCATTTTCGTTCCGGTCACATTCGACTCTGTATGCGTGTTGCCGACAAACGGACCAAGCTCGCGAACCATTTTCTCTTCAATCGGCCGGTACAGCCGTCCGCTCGCCGTCCAGTCAGCGTAAATGAGCCGTTGTTCGCCAAACGGCGTGGGAAACGGGTGAAATCGGCCGATGGTTCCGTCGCGAAACGGCTGGAAATATGCCTCGAGCTCGCCGCGGCACGTATAGGTCGCACTCCCTATCGTCGCACGAATTGCCATGGTCGTTCCTCCTTTTTCCAGACCGCCTACTCATACAATATGTAGCCATTGGGCGGTTCGGTCCGGAGAAAACGAACGAAGGCGAAAAAAATCCGCCTTGTTGGCGGATAACGCAATTCAAATGTCGTCATTGTTTTTCGCACCTCAGAGACGAATCCGCCTCCTCGGCAGCCGGGACGAGGTATTGCGCGAGCAACGCCCGCAAGTCGTCAGGAAGCGGTTCGCTCACCTGCGCATGAAAATTGAAGTAGACGACCGCTGCTTCTCCAATCGCGATCAGTTTGCCGGTCTCTTCTTCAATAATGCGGTGAATGCATTGAAAGCTTTTGTGGCCGATGCGGGAGACGTTGGTCTCTACACGAAGCCGCCGGCCAAAAAACCCTTGGTTGACAAAATCGCATTTCGCGGATGCCAAAATGAAGTGCCAATCGCCTGCTCGCCCTCCGTAGCTCAACTCATCGAATAGACGAGTGCGCGCCTCCTCTAAATAAATAAAATAGCTAATATTGCTCAAATGGCCGAGCGCATCGGTTTCGCAAAAACGCGGATTGACGGTGATCGTATGTGTTTTCACGTTTCTCCCTCTCCCCTTCGTTTTGTCCCTGCCGCCCTTGACATTCCTTTCTCACTTTTGAGAGAGCTGATCAAGGGCGAGTTCAGCTTTAGGAATGGTCTACGATGCCTAATGGAGTAGCTTTTCAACGTTTCACGCTTTCTTTGGTGAGGTCAAGCGTCTGATGCCTTAAGCATTGTCTAACGCTTTGCTACCGACTAGTCAGTATGTTGTTTTTATCATAGCTTGACTTGCTTATAGATGCAACTGTTTTGTTTGATGATTATTTAGAACACAGTTTTATTTTTATAATAAGGGTGAAGAAAAGGCCGGATGGGACAGCGATCCTTCTAACCGGCCCAAAGCGGCAAAAACACGTACCCGGCCAGCGACAGCCCGGCGCAAATCAGGGAGATGCGCAGCTTGTATTTCGCATAGCCCATTAAATCCATATCCATAATTGCTGCGGTCGTAATCGTTGTATCGCCAAGCGGCGAAGCGAACGCGCCGAACGTTCCACTCGCAAACACCGCGCCGACGGTCATCTCAAGCGGCGCTCCGGTCGCATGGGCAAGCGTGACGCCAAGCGGCATAAAAATGCCCCACGTCCCCCATGATGATCCGATAAAATAGGACAGAAACGACCCGGCTAAAAACACCGCTGCCGGCACGAACGGCCCCGGGAGCCATGTGCCGAACGTCGATGCTACGTACGTTGTAAACCCGAGCTCGCCCGCCACCGCCGATACAGCCCAAACGAGAATGAGCATGCCGATCGGCGCCATGAGTTCGTTGCCCCCGGCAAAAAAGTGATAAATCAGCTCGGAAAGCGACTGCTTGCGCCACAAATAAAACACCATCGACAAAAGGATCGTCACGAACAGCGCCAAAAGCATCGCCCACGTCGCATCGGCTTCGGAAAACGCCTCGAGCCAATCGCGTGCCCCGCGTTGCCGGCCGTCATAGGCAAAAAAGGCAAACGTCAGCCCAAGCAGCAGCGCCAACGGGACAAAAAGATGAAGCGGCTCGCCGGCGATCAGCGCCAGTTCTTTGCGCAGCCCAAGGCCGTGCAGTTCATTCGTTTCCCCTTCCCTTTTTTTCGCCCGCGGTTTGCCAATCCGAATGTTCATCATCGTCGTCAACAGCCCGACAATAAGGGTGATGATGGCAAATAAGTTGTACGGCAAGCTGCGCAAAAAGATGTCATATGCCGATTCACGAATATCGTTTTGCGCCAGCGCTGCCGCCACGACCGAAGTCATAAAGCCGACAAACGCCGTTGCCGCCGGCAAGAGCACGATAATCGGCTCGGTCGAGACGTCGATGATGTACGCCATGCGGCGGCGGTCGATGCGGAACTGGCGAAGCACTGCTTTCATCACCGGCCCAAGCAGCATGATGCGGAACATCGGCATAAAAAACGTCACCGGCACCGTCAGCCAAACAAATAAAAGCAGCCCGCGCTTCGTGCGGATGCGCCCGGAAAGCCTCTCGACAAATCCTTTCATTCCGCCGGTAATTTGCATCATGCCAACGAGCGACCCAAACAAATATAAAAACGCCGCCACTTTTATATGTTCAACATCATTGAGCGAATGAAGAATGGCGGAAACAGCCCGCTCGATCGCGCCGATGACCGACCGTTCAAGACAGAGCGCCCCGACAAGCAAGCCGACCACCAAGCCGGGCAAAATTTCTTTCAGCCAAACGGCGAGTGGAATGATGAGAAGAAACGGCAATAGCGACCACCATGTTCCTTCCACGTCGGCGTCCTCCTTTCCGATGCCGTTGTTAACAAGGATAGCCATAACTCGATTTGTTTATGATTATCAATGGTTATTTAGAACATAGTTTTATTTTAGTATTAATCGGTTGAAGCAACAAAAAAAGCCGCGTCATAAGACGCAGCGTGGCATCAAAAATGTGGGCCGCCATCCTAGGTCTGGGAACGCACGGCTGGGCGCTGTCATTTCCGGCGCGCAAAATCGACAAACCGGAACTTGTCAAGCCGGTGCCGCGATTCTGTATATTGAAACAAGGTGGCGTCGCTTAAATAGACATAGTTTTTGACGACGACGACGCGGTCGTCGCCATTGAGATCCAAATAGCAGCGGTCTTCCTCCGTCGCCTCGTCGACCGACATTTCTTTTTTCGCAAAGCTGATCGGCAAATGCAGCTTTGTTTCCAAGTATTCATAAATCGAGTCTTCGCAAATCTCTTCCGTCAACAGCGGCACATGCTTTTTTAAGAAAAAGTCTTTATCCAAAATGATCCGCTCCCCGCCGATTTCGCGGACGCGCACGACTTTCCACACCTCGTCCTTGCTTGAGGCGCGCAGCTGCTGCCTGAGCTCGCCATCCGGTTTAATGACCGCCAGTTCATGGACGATCGTCCGCACCGGCTGCTTCATCGTTTGCGCCAGCTCTTTAAAGCTGACCAATCCGGAGACCGGAAAGTCGTATTTGCCGACATCAAGCACGATCGATCCTTTTCCTTTCATTTTTTGGATATATCCGTGCTCGGACAATAAATTGAGCGCTTTGCGAATCGTCTCGCGCGATGTCTTATACCGGACAGCAAGCTCGTTTTCCGACGGCAGCTTGTCATACGCCTTCCATTCCCCGCGGCGGATGCGGGAAGCAAGATCATGATAAATGGCTAAATATTTGTTTTCATGCATAATCATCACCGTCTGTATTGTATCATGGACGGCGGAGAAGATAAACGACCGATTCATACGGGCGCAGCACCATGCGGCGGAAATCGGCCGGTGCATCCGGGTAATTGGCGAGCAGCAATTCGCCCGTATAGTCATTCGCTCCTGCTTCTTCCGGCAGCGCAAACGTTGTCTCCACCGGATAAAAGTTGTTGACGACAAGCAGCTTCTCCCCATCGCCGTGGCGCATATAGGCGAAAAGATGCGGGTCGTCGGCAAGGAGCAGCTCGTAGCGGCCGGTCGTAATAATGTCATACTGCTTGCGCAGCTCAATAAGCCGCTTATAGTGATAAAAAATGGAATCACGGTCGGCAAGCGCCTGTTTCACGTTGATGCGCCGGTAGTTGTCGGCGACGCGAATCCACGGCGTGCCGGATGTAAAACCGGCGTGCGGGCTGTCGTCCCATTGCATCGGCGTGCGCGAATTGTCGCGCGACTTCCGCTGCAAAATCTCGAGCACTTCCTGCTCGCTTTTGCCTTGTTCTTGCAAGATCCGGTGCATGTTCAGCGACTCAACGTCGCGGTAGTCACGAATATCGGTGAATTTCGGGTCGGTCATCCCGATTTCTTCGCCTTGGTAAATGTATGGCGTTCCTTGCATGAGATGAATCGTCGTCGCCAGCATTTTCGCTGACTCTTTCCAATACGCCCCGTCATCGCCATAACGCGACACGATGCGCGGTTGGTCGTGGTTGCACCAAAAGAGCGCATTCCACCCCCCGCCTTCGTGCATCCGCACTTGCCACTCTGACAAAATGCGTTTTAACGCGAGAAAATCAAACGGAGCGATCGCCCATTTTTCCCCGTTCGGATAATCGACTTTCAAGTGATGGAAATGAAACGTCATGTTCAGCTCACGATTTTCCGGATTCGTGTAACGGATGCAATGATCGATCGTTGTCGACGACATTTCCCCGACTGTCATGACGTCATATTTAGAAAACACTTCCCGATTCATCTCTTGCAAAAATTCGTGAATGCGCGGGCCGTCCGTATAAAAGCGGCGCCCGTCCCCCGGCGGAATCGAGCCGTCATCGTCCGGAAAACGCTGGTCTTTGGACAGCAAGTTGATGACATCCAACCGGAAGCCGTCCACCCCTTTTTTCAGCCAAAAATGCATCATGTCATAAATGCGGCGGCGCAGTTCTTCGTTTTCCCAGTTCAAATCGGCTTGCGTCACATCGAACAAATGCAAATAATATTGCCCGGTTTGTTCATCGTATTGCCACGCTGAGCCGCCGAATTTCGACTGCCAGTTGTTTGGCGCGCTGCCATCCGGCTTCGGGTCGCGCCAAATGTAAAAATGGCGGTACGGGTTCGTTTTCGACGCGCTCGCCTGCTTAAACCATTCATGGTCGGTTGACGTATGGTTGACGACCATATCCATGACGAGCTTCATGCCGCGCGCATGCACTTCCTCGAGCAAACGGTCAAAATCGTCCATCGTTCCGTACGCATGATGAATGGCGAAATAATCGCTAATGTCATAGCCGTTGTCACGTTGGGGCGAAGCGTAAATCGGCGTCAGCCAAATGACATCGACGCCCAGTTCTTTCAAGTAATCAAGCTTTTCGATGATGCCCGGCAAGTCGCCGATGCCGTCCCCATTCGTATCGCGAAAGCTCTTCGGATAAATTTGATAGACAACCGCCTTTTTCCACCACGGTGTTGTTGACACGTCTCTTCACCTCGTTCGTTGACTTCAACAATGAATGAAAGCATACCATTGGCGTTGGCGGCCAATGGTATGCCAGCGAATGCATCGTTCCTTTCCCTCAATGAAGGCGAGCGATTAGCGTGCTGCTTTGCGCACTTTGCCGAAAACAAACGTCAGCACAAACGGCACCACAATAGCAATCGCCATCCCGATAAAGAACGGGATCCATTTTTGCGGCACAATCGACAAGAAGCCCGGCAGACCGCCAACGCCAATCGACGGAGCGATCACTTTATTGATCGTGATGAACATGCCGGCGATCGCCGCCCCTGTCATCGCGGAAATAAATGGGAAGCGGAAGCGCAAGTTGACCCCGAACATCGCCGGCTCGGTAATGCCGAGATACGCCGAAACGGCTGACGTGAACGACAAACCGCGCAGCTTTTCGTCTTTCGCGACGAACATCATCGCTAATGCCGCAGAGCCTTGGGCAATGTTCGACATGACCAAAATCGGCCACAGGAACGTGCCGCCTGTGCTGGCGATCAGCTGCAAGTCAACCGGCAAGAACGTATGGTGCATCCCGGTGACGACAAGCGGCGCATACAGCGCCCCATACAGCAAGCCGCCAATGGCCGGAACGTTGTCAAAAATGCCGACAAACAAGTTCGTAATCGCGTTCCCAATCGTAAACGTGACCGGTCCGATGGCGATAAACGACAAGAAACCTGTAACAAGCAGCGCAAGCGGCGCGACAAGCAGCAGTTGGAACGCATCCGGGATGCGCTTGCGCAAAAACAGCTCGATCTTCGCCAATACGTACGAAGCCACTAACACAGGCAACACTTGCCCTTGATAGCCGACTTTTTGCACATCAAGCCCGAATAAATTCCAAACCGGGATTTCCCCCTCTTGTTTCGCCGCGCCCCAGCCCCAAGCATTCAGCAAATCCGGGTGAACGAGCATCAAGCCAAGGACAATCCCCAACAGCGGGCTGCCGCCGAATTTTGTCACTGCCGACCAGCCGATCAAACCAGGCAGGAAGACGAACGCCGTATTGGCAATCAAGTTGATCATGTTCGCCAAATCCGCCCACTCTTGATGCACGTCGACAAACGATTTTCCTTCATAAAAAATGCCTGGACCGGTCAAAACGTTGTTGATCCCCATTAACAAACCGGCTGTGACGATGGCCGGCAAAATCGGAATGAAAATGTCAGCGAGCGTCTTAATGGCGCGCTGCAGCGGGTTGAGCTTCGCTTCCGCCGCATCCTTAATTTCCTGCTTTGTCGCCCGGCCGATGCCGGTCAGCTCGACAAGCTCGTTATACACTTTATCCACGAGCCCCTGGCCGATGACAACTTGAAACTGGCCGTTGGCCGAAAACGACCCTTTCACGACATCGATGCGTTCAAGCGCGTCTTTATCAACTTTTCCTTCATCTTTGAGCGCAAACCGAAGCCGTGTCACACAATGTGTGGCGGCGACGATGTTCTCTTTGCCGCCGACGGCCTCAACGATTTGTGCAGCTGCTTGTGCATATGCCTCCATTATGAATGCCTCCTTTTCTTTCTCCCGCTTTCGATTGCGTTGAATCGCTTTCAGCAATCGGTTACAAAAAACTTGTATATACAACCTGGCTTTATTTTATCCTGTATATACAAGTCTGTCAACGCCTTTCGATAAATATTTACACAGTTCGACAAAGATTGTTTGTTTTTTGCTAACTTCCACTTCTTTTGTTATGTTTTGTCAAACAGCAGGAAAATAAACAGCTGAGTGGGAAAATAAAAGATAGCGATCATAAACGTGGAAAGAAAGGATGAGGGGAACACCATGAAAACATATACGCTCCGCGAAGCAGCGAAAAAAATTGGGGTCACCGCCCGCGACTTGAAGCAATGGGAAAAACAATTTGCTGAATGGATTACCATCCCGCGCACCTCCCAAGGAGCGCGCATTTACACTGAAGAGCTTATCAACCAGTTCCGCCATATCCAGACGCTGCTCGCTAGCGGCCGCCGTCCGCACGAGATCGCCGCGGAATTGAAACAGGCGAACGAGCCGTCCGCTCCCCTAGAAGCGGCGGTGATGGAAGGAGAAATTATCGATGTTCCCCGCTTGCTGCGCCATGGCGCCCCATACATAGCCGAGCAACTGGCTGCCCGCATGAAAGACGACATCGTCACCGCCTTGAAGCAGGAAACAGCCGCTGTCGTGCGGCAAGCGATGGATGAAGTCAAAGGGAAGCTTGACGATATCGGGGAGCAAACGACGGCCGCCGCCGAGACCGTACACCGCTCACTTCGCGATTATAAAGAAGCTTGGCAGCAAAAAACCGAACAGCTGCATGAACATCTAGAAACGGTCGTCGCGTTTTGCCACGAGGAAAAGGCAAGGCAGGAGGAAGAACGAAAGCAGCTCGAACAGCGCATTTTAGAGCGGGAGAAAGCGTTCCGCGAACTCGTCCTTTCCTTCCGCCAAACAGCGACAAGCGCCGTCGCCGCCCGAACCCGGGCGAACAAATGGTGGAAGTTTTGGTGAAGGAACGAGCAGCGGTGTGCGCTCCCCTTTTTTAAAGCTTGGGGCTGGTCCCAAAACACGAACGCGTTTTGGGACCAGCCCCCTTTAAACCTCATTCTTCTTCCTCTTTTCCTAACAACTTCGCCGGCTCTTTCCAAACGTCGACAACCACCCCGGCTTCATCGGTATCGATGAGGAAGGAACCGGTGCCATAACGGTCGGTCGGACGGAGCGAAGCGGCATCGACCGTCTCGGCGGCCCCTTTTTCCGTCCGCAGCCCAATCATTTCTTCACCGTCACTAGCCTTGACTGCCCCGACGATGCGGTGCGGGTTGGATTTCACTTCGCGCACGATCATCGCTCCGCGCTTGGCGCGCGACGTCGGCTCGAACTCGCTAACAGCCATTTTTTTCACGGCACCGCGCTGCGTGACAACAACGAGAGAACCGTTATCTTCGGGACGAATCGGGCAGGCGGCGGCGACAAAATCACCTTCTTTGAGTTGAATGCCTTTCACCCCGGCGGCGCGCACACCGACTACGCTAATCTCCTCTTCGGCAAACAAGAGCGCATAGCCATCATGCGTCGCCAGCCAAACGAGGCCCCGACCGTCAGTCGCATAGACGGCAATCACATCATCATCGTCTTTCAGATTGATCGCCACAAGCGGGCGTGTATAGCGCTGCACTTGGTATTGGGAAAGCTCCGTTCGCTTCACCATGCCATGCCTTGTCACAAAGACAAGCTGTTCGTTCGTTTCAAAAGAGGAAACCGGAACGGCCGCAACAAGTTCATCATCGCGCTCGAGCGGAATGAGGCTCGAAATATGCTGGCCAACGTCTTTCCAGCGAATATCCGGCAGCGTGTGCACCGGGCAATACAAATAATAGCCGCGGCGGGTGAACAACAAAAGCACATCAGTTGTATTCATCTCCAACTGAGCGAGCAAACGGTCGGTCTCTTTCATCCCGATGTCCTGACCGTTGGACGCACTGTAGGAACGGTAGCTCGTCCGTTTCACATATCCTTCTTTCGTCACCGTCACGATGACGTCTTCCGCCGGAATGAGCGCTTCGACGTTGACTTTCAGCTCCTCGATTTCTTCTTCAATCACCGTTCTCCGTTCGTCGGCGTATTGTTTTTTCATCGCCTTTAACTCTTTTTTAATGACAGCAAGAAGCTTTTTCTCATCAGCGAGAATCGCGGTCAGCTCGGCGATCGTTTTGTCGAGACCTTCCGCCTCTTGCCGGAGTGCGGCAATGTCCGTATTCGTCAACCGGTACAACTGAAGCGTCACGATCGCCTCCGCCTGCGCCTCGGTGAACCCATAGTTGGCGATAAGCCGGTCTTTGGCATCGCGCTTGTCGCTTGCGGCGCGAATCGTCGCAATGACCTCATCCAAAATGGAAAGCGCCTTAATTAAGCCATCAACGATATGTTTTCGCTCATTCGCTTTTTTCAGCTCAAAATGCGAACGGTTCGTCACGACATCTTTCCGGTGGGCGATGTACGCATCAAGCAGCTCCGGCAAGCTCATCAGCTTCGGCCGGCGCTCGTGAATCGCCACCATATTGAAGCTGTATGGCACTTGCAAGTCGGTGTTTTTGTATAAATAGTTGAGAATCGCCTCGGCATCGGCATCTTTTTTCAGTTCAATCACGATCGACAGCCCGTTCCGGTCCGTTTCGTCGCGGACGTCGGCGATGCCGTCGAGCTTTTTGTCCAAACGAAGCTCATCGATCTTTTTCACTAAGTTCGCTTTGTTCACCTCATAAGGCAACTCGGTAATCACAATATGCCTTTTGCCGCCTTTGGCCTGCTCGATCGCCGCCTTGGCGCGGATGATGATTTTCCCGCGCCCGGTCTCGTATGCTTTGCGAATGCCGTCTTTCCCTTGGATGATGCCGCCCGTCGGAAAATCAGGGCCGGGGAGAACGGTCATTAGGTCGTCCACGGTGCAATCCGGCCGGTCAATCCGAAGCAGGACGGCATCGATCACCTCGCCGAGCGCATGCGGCGGAATGTCCGTCGCATAGCCAGCCGAGATGCCGGTCGAACCATTGACGAGCAAGTTCGGAAACATCGCCGGCAGGACAGTCGGCTCATCCGTCGTATCATCAAAGTTCGGCACAAAGGCGACCGTCTCCTTGTCAATGTCGCGAAGCAGCTCAGCGGCGATGGCTGACAAGCGCGCCTCCGTGTAGCGCATCGCCGCTGGCGGGTCGCCATCCAAGCTCCCATTGTTGCCGTGCATTTCAATGAGCACGTTGCGCAGCTTCCAATCTTGGCTCATCCGCACCATCGCTTCATACACGGACGAATCGCCGTGCGGATGGAAGTTGCCGATCACGTTTCCGACCGTTTTCGCCGCTTTGCGAAACGGCTTATCGGCCGTATTGCCATCGACATACATGGCATATAAAATGCGGCGCTGCACCGGCTTTAACCCGTCGCGCGCATCAGGCAGCGCCCGGTCTTGGATAATGTATTTGCTGTAGCGGCCAAAGCGGTCGCCAAGCACATCTTCTAAAGGCAATTCCAACAATCGTTCTGCCATCGTCATTCTCCTTTCCTAACGAACATCAACGCCAAAAAGGCGGCTTGCCTCAAGCCGCCATCAGCCGATCCAGCCTGGCTCCTCCTCAAGCCCAAAGGCGACGTGCGTTTCAATCCATTTGCGGCGCGGCTCGACTTTATCGCCCATGAGCGTCGTCACCCGCCGCTCGGCGCGGGCGGCGTCTTCGATGCGCACGCGGATTAACGTGCGCGTCTCTGGATTCATCGTCGTTTCCCACAGCTGATCGGCGTTCATTTCCCCTAACCCTTTGTAGCGCTGAATCGTATAGCCGCGGCCCATTTTTTTCGTGATCTCCCGAAGCTGTTCATCCGTCCACGCATACTCAACCGTTTCCTTTTTGCCGCTTCCTTTGCTGATTTTATAAAGCGGCGGCAAGGCGATGTACACTTTCCCCGCCTCGATGAGTGGGCGCATGTAACGGTAAAAAAACGTGAGCAGCAGCACTTGAATATGGGCGCCGTCCGTGTCGGCATCCGTCATAATGATCACTTTATCGTAGTGAATATCCTCAAGCGAAAAATCGGCGCCGACACCACCGCCAATGGCGTGGATGATCGTATTGATTTCCTCGTTTTTCAAAATGTCGCCAAGCTTTGCCTTCTCGGTGTTAATGACTTTCCCGCGCAATGGCAGCACCGCCTGGAAGCGGCGGTCGCGCCCTTGCTTCGCCGAACCGCCCGCCGAGTCGCCTTCGACCAAATACAGCTCGTTTTTTTGCGGATTGCGCCCTTGCGCCGGCGTCAGCTTGCCGCTTAACAGCGCATCTTTCCCTTTCCGCTTTTTGCCGCTCCGCGCCTCCTCGCGCGCTTTGCGAGCCGCCTCGCGCGCTTGGTACGCCCGGATCGCTTTTTTAATAAGCATCGCGCTCACGTCCGGGTTTTCCTGCAAAAAGTATGTCAGCTGTTCAGACACGACCGCATCGACGGCCGAACGCGCCTCGCTCGTTCCAAGCTTGCCTTTCGTCTGTCCTTCAAACTGCAATAAATGCTCCGGAATGCGCACCGAGACGATGGCTGACAGCCCTTCGCGAATATCAGCTCCCTCAAGGTTTTTATCCTTTTCCTTCAATAAACCGACGCGGCGGGCGTATTCGTTAAAGACGCGCGTCATCGCCGTTTTCGCTCCGGCTTCGTGCGTGCCCCCGTCTTTCGTGCGCACGTTGTTGACAAACGACAAGACGTTTTCCGAGTAGCCGTCATGAAACTGGAAAGCAAACTCGACTTCAATGCCGTTTTGCTCGCCGGCAAAATAGGCGACCGGATGGAGTACGTCTTTTTCTTCATTCAAATAGGCGACAAACGCTTCAATTCCATTTTCGTAATGAAACACTTCGCGCATGCTGGTCCGCTCATCGACCAGTTCGATTTTCAGCCCTTTTAACAAAAACGCCGATTCGCGCAGCCGCTCGCTCAACGTTTCGTAATCAAACACCGTCGTGCTGAAAATCGCTGGGTCAGGCTTGAATTGAATGATCGTCCCGGTTTTGTTTGTCGTCCCGATTTTTTCAAGCGTCGTCACCGGCTTGCCGCCGTTCTCAAACCGCTGCCGATAGATGAAGCCATCGCGGTGAATCGTGACAACAAGCCATTCGGACAAGGCGTTGACGACCGACGCCCCAACCCCGTGCAAACCGCCGCTCGTTTTATACCCGCCTTGACCGAACTTGCCGCCGGCATGCAGCACGGTCAAAATCACTTCCGGCGTCGGCTTGCCGAGCTTATGCATCCCAACCGGCATGCCGCGCCCTTCATCCAAAACAGTGACGCTGTGATCTTTATGTATTTGGACAAGAATGTAGTTTCCGTATCCAGCTAATGCCTCGTCCACTGAATTGTCGACAATTTCATAGACGAGATGGTGCAAGCCGCGGCTGTCCGTGCTGCCGATGTACATCCCCGGCCGCTTTCTCACCGCTTGAAGCCCTTCCAACACTTGAATCGCATCTTCGTTATATTCATATACCAATCGTTTTGCCACAAGACCACCCCTTCTTGCGAAAACAAGAACATCTGTTTCTGTTTTATTGTACCATAAAACGCCCCGCTGTCCATTGTCTTTTGACACCACCTGACAAAATCGGACAAATGCACCGAAAAAACGAAAGGACCATCTTAGAGAAGATGGCCGTTTCATCGTTATGCGCGCTTCGTGAGCGCATGTTCCACTTTTATGCAGCGATCCATAATGACCGTATAGCCTTTTTCTTTTAAAAAGTGATACGCTTCTTCGTTCACAACGCCAAGTTGCGCCCAAAATACGTCGGCGTCGATTTGAACAAACTCACGGGCGAGCTCCGGCAAATGTTCGGAACGGCGAAACACATCGACAATATCGACATGCCCTTCGATATCGGTCAGTTTGTCGACCGCCGGAATGCCTTCCCATTCATCAATCATCGGATTGACGGGAATCATTTCGTATCCGGCATCCTTCATCGCCTTCGCTACCATATACGACTCACGTTCTGGGTTGTTGGACAGGCCGACAACAGCAATCCGCTTCGCCTCCCGCAAAATGTCGCCGATCTCTTCCCGACTTGGATTGACAATGGACATCGGGTTCTCTCCTTCCTCGTTCCTCTTTTCGTTGTACTAGTTTCGCCTCTCAGGGATGAAAATCCTGCCGAGCTCATGGAAAATACGGAAAAATCGTCCGCCTTTCGTACACCGCCTCTATGCACAGCCTCGGCGAGCCGGCAGGAAACACAGTTGTCCTTTATCTTCCCCGAAATCACAGCGCCTGAAACAGCCTTTTCCTCTTTTTTCACCGTTTACGCCGTCTAAGACAGACGTTTGTTGCATATCTCGTCCGATCATGTAACATGATAAACAAAGACAGACAAAGGAGGTGGTTGTTTGTGAACGATCAAGCATATTGGAAAGAAATCGACCAAACACGTGAACAGTTGCACAGGCTGCTCCAATCGTATTGGAACGACTACTCCAGCGTCGGAACGTGGCCGTTTTGGTTGATCTTCGCGTTTCTCATCGCTCCTTTAGTGTTGTTGTTTTTCACCGTCGATCGGAAACGGATCTTCGAAATCTTTTTCTTTGGCTATACTGTTCATGTTTTATGGACCTATGCTTACATCGCCTTAGAAAACGCCATGTATTTGTCGCCCCGTTATTTTTTGACACCGTTTTTGCCGTTTGCCTTAAACATTACCGCCTCGGTGCTGCCAGTCGGCTTTTTGCTGCTTTACCAATATTGCACGAACCACAACAAAAATTTTTATTTATATACGATATTGTTGAGCGCAATATTTGCTTTCGGACTCGCTTCACTTGAACAGTGGATTGGCTTGCTTGAACTGCACCGAGGGCTGCGCGAGTTCCATCTCTTCCTCATCGATTTAATTATCGTATTCATCGCCTATGGAGCGACCCGCTTTCTCGTTCGCATCCAGGCAAACCGCCGCCCTGCGTGAATCCCCTGATGGCGAAAGCGGCAGGGTTTTTGTGTAGTGATAGATATTCTTCCGTCCCTTCCTAATGGACGGAATCGCGCATTTACGCGGGCGTCTCAAAAAGCGATGAGACGCCCACTTCACCACCCCATATACACATCCACTTCTTCTCATCCTAGAAGGCCGGTAAAAAACGACTGCCGCGCTCAAATTGGCCCCATTTCGCCAAAAAAGAAAGCGGATCTCGCAAATTTTCCCTTACTTAAAAAAACGTGTCGGGATCCGCAGTGTCTCCCCCTACACGACCCGCCTTGTCGCGTTTCGCTCAAACATAACGGCCCTTTTGGAACATTAAGTTCCATACGGCATACACTCCCGCTAAAAAAGCGACCGCTGCTGCTTCCATGGGCCATCGCCGGTTCTCCCGTTGACCGCACTGTATACAGCACCAATAGCATCAGGCCAAAAGACGGAAAATATAACGGGAATAAACGGGCGCAAGGCGGCAAAATAATATGTCTGTCCCCCCTCGACGCGGGCCAACATTTCATCGTTAAGGAGTGGAAAGCATGGATTCCAAAAAAAAGAAGCCATTGAGACGATGGCGAAAAGCAAAGCGAAAGAAGAGTTTGCCCTAAAGCTTCCCTGAACGGAAGATGGAATAAAGCAGCCAGCCGAACATGATCGCCACTATACCAAACCCGATTTCGATGACCGGAATTTTCCATAGCAGCATCGACTGCCGTCCTAGCGATGAAGCGATCATCATGCCAGCCATGACGATGCTCAACGAAAGAAGAACGATGCTAATTGACAGTCGGTTGCTAATTTGATCGAGCTTACGCAAAAGGGCCTCAAGGTCTGACGCTGTCATCTCGAGCTGAAGTTTGCCGCGCCGCATGACCTTGGTCAGTTCCTTTACACTGTCCGGCAGCCGAAGCAGCAGCTCGCCATAATCGGCCACGCGCTTCCACGCCGTTTCTGCCACGCGGTCGGGCCGAAGCCGCTCTTTTAGTAATTTTTTTCCGAACGGTTCGGCAACATCCATCACACGAAATTGCGGATCCAGCGTCTCCACCACTCCTTCAACCGTCAACAGCGCTTTCCCTAACAGCGTCAAGTCGCTCGGAATGCGAATGCCATGCCGAAACGCCACCGTTAGAAGGTCTCCGACCGCTTCGCCAAGGCTCACCTCACCGAGCGGAACGCGGTAATACTTCTCCCGCAACTCGTCCATATCGTCGCGCAGTTTCCCTTCATCCACCTCATCCGGAACAAGCCCGAGACCATAAATCGCGTTCAACACCCCGTCCGTGTTTTGCCGCATCAAGGCGATGACAAGCGACGAAAGGTGATGTTTGACATGCGGACGGAGACGCCCCATTAAGCCGAAATCAATAAAGGCCAGCACTCCGCCAGGGAGAACGAATACATTGCCAGGATGGGGATCGCCATGAAAAAAACCATGTTCGAACATTTGCTTCAACATTGAGACAGTCAAGCGTTCCGCCAGTGCTTTTAACGAATAGCCGCTCTCTTTCAGCCGCTCGATTTCCCCGAGCTTAATTCCCTCCACATATTCCATCGTCAGCACGATTTTCGTCGTATACTCCCAAAAGACACTGGGCACGTACATGGACGGGTCGCCGGCAAATTGCTTTGCGAACGTTTCCGCATGACGCGCCTCGGCCATATAATCGAGCTCCTGCCGCAGCGATTTCGCCAGTTCATCAACGATCTCAGATAGCCGATAAGATGCCGCCCAATCTAAGCGCCGTTCCGCAAGCATCGCTAAGTCCTGCAAAATGTCCAAATCCGTCTCAATCCGCGCCGCAATATGCGGGCGCTGCACTTTCACCACAACAGCTTGTCCGGAAGGAAGAACGGCCCGATGTACTTGCCCGAGCGAAGCAGCCGCTAGTGGGGGTTCGTCAAATGACCGAAAAAGCTCCTCAAGGGAACCGCCTAACTCTGCTTCCACAATCCGGCGGACCTCGGAAAACGGAAACGGCGGAACTTGGTCTTGCAGCTTTTCGAGCTCACGGATGATATAGTCAGGAATCAAATCCGGCCGCGTGCTGGCAATTTGCCCGAGCTTAATAAATGTCGGGCCGAGCTCCTCGAGCACAAGGCGGAGACGTTCCCCAACCGTCTTTCCTTCCCTCTTCCCCTGTTCTGCCCGCCCGCGCGGCGGCAAGGAAAGAAAGGACGAAAAACCAAGCTCGTCAACAATCATCCCGAATCCGTGCCGAAGCAAGGCGACGGCAATTTCATGATATCGGCCAATATGGCGCATCCGCTTCCCGATCATCCGACCATCTCCCTTACAACGGCAAACAGCGGGCGGACAGGCCGCAGCCGTTTACTGCCCGCTTTGTTCCTTTTCTTCGAGGCGGCGGATCCGCTCCTCGAGCTGCCGCACGTCTTCCTTCGTCGCTAAATCAAGCTTGTCAACCACTTGTTTGATTTGCTCGCGCACAAGCCGCTGCACTTCCGCTTTCCGCGCTTCGGTTTGCTGCTTCCATTGGTCGATCACTTCTTTCGATTCATCGAGTGACAGCTCTCCTTTTTTGACCAACTCATCGATCAATTTTTCCGCTTGTTCTTTGCTGGCAATGGCTAGTCCAAGCCCAAACGCCAACCCCTTTTTCAAAATGCTCATCCGCTTTGCCTCCTTTATCCATTCGTTTTTCCCTATCGTACCATTCTTTGGTGATCCTTGTCGAGTTAGACAGTGGATTTCCTTGATGGATCTCGCACTGTTTTGTATACGTCATGCCATGGTGCGGCATGCTATCGTTGGACGATCATTCGCAGGAGGGGATCTCGATGACTGATGAACAGCTGCACTATGGGGAAGACTACCGTTTCATTCCCGCGACATCGGCAGCAAGCGGTGTCGGCGTCAGCGTGCTGCCCGATTTGTACTGCCGTACGATCCAAATCGTGAACATTTGTCTTGTCGGCCGCCCGGACGACCGCACGTTTGTATTGGTCGACGCTGGCATGCCGGGATCGGCTGATGACATTATTTCCGTTGTGGAACAACGGTTTGGAGAGGGCAGCCGTCCGCAGGCCATTATTTTAACCCACGGCCATTTTGACCACGTCGGGGCGATTGTCGAGCTCGTAGAACATTGGAATGTCCCGGTGTATGCCCACCCGGCCGAACTCCCGTATTTGACTGGAAAAGCCCGCTACCCTGAGCCGGACGCTTCCGTCGAGGGCGGCTTCATCGCCAAAATCTCACCGTTTTTTCCGAACGAGCCGATTCAGTTAGGCAACCGCGTCCAGCCGCTCCCTGCGGACGGCACCGTCCCGCACTTGCCGGAGTTCCGCTGGATCCACACACCGGGACACACCCCAGGCCATATTTCCTTATTCCGACCGCGCGATGCCGCCTTAATCGCCGGCGACGCGTTCGTCACCGTCCGTCAAGACTCGCTGTATAAAGTATTGACCCAGCAAACAGAGATTAGCGGCCCGCCGCGCTATTATACAATCGATTGGCACGCTGCCCGCGAGTCAGTGCGCAAGTTAGCGGCGCTCCTTCCATCAGTTGCCATCACGGGGCACGGCGCCCCTGTCTCCGGCGAAGAGCTGCGCGAAGGATTGACAAAACTCGCCCGTGATTTTGACCGCATCGCTGTCCCGGACTATGGGAAGTATGTCCAGTAGGCAACCGAACGACCGTTCCACGAACGGCTCCCGCTTCGCTTGAAGCGGGAGCTTCTCCGTTCCATGTCAAAGGCAACCTTTGAAATGATGTTCAAACAAGAAAAGAGGGTGTCCCAAAAGGATCGGGACACCCTCTTTCGCCGCTATATATACGTACTGACTGTTTCTGCCACACTATAATGTTTGTTCCTATCTTAAAGGCAGACGACCTTTTGGGTCAGCCCCCTTACGTCGCCAGATAGCAGGCATGAACGATGTCTTGTTACCAAAAAATGAAAGCCGGCTACTCGCATGTGGAAACGAAGAACTTCTCAGGTCAGGATGAGAAACGGAACACATTGCACCGTCAGCAATCATACAAAAAACGGCAAGAATGACTCTTGCCGTCCAACATCAGAGATGGGCCTAAGTGGACTTGAACCACCGACCTCACGCTTATCAGGCGTGCGCTCTGACCAGCTGAGCTATAGGCCCGCTTATAGGAAATAAAAAATGGAGGGGGACGGATTCGAACCGCCGAACCCAAAGGGAGCGGATTTACAGTCCGCCGCGTTTAGCCACTTCGCTACCCCTCCGTGATCAATGATGCCGACTGCAGGACTTGAACCCGCAACCTACTGATTACGATTCAGTTGCTCTACCAATTGAGCTAAGTCGGCATAACACAGATTTAAGAAACTGACTCACCGTTGAGCTCTGTGCCTCTTCCTCTGCCAGCTCATTCGAGGAAGCGGGATGCGTCGAGGCAACTCGCAGCAAACTCGACGAAGGAAATGCTCGTCTCTACCAATTGAGCTAAGTCGGCATAATATGAAATTCCGACTTTATATGGCGGAGGAGGAGGGATTCGAACCCCCGCGGGCTGTGACACCCCTATCGGTTTTCGAAACCGACCCCTTCAGCCAGACTTGGGTACTCCTCCGTAACTGTTTGGAGCGATGCGGTCGAGAGGACTTGAACCTCCACGGGGTTGCCCCCACTAGGCCCTCAACCTAGCGCGTCTGCCATTCCGCCACGACCGCGTAATCAATGGAGCGTAGGGGATTTGAACCCCTGACCTCTTCGCTGCCAGCGAAGCGTTCTCCCCCTGAACTAACGCCCCATCATGGTGGAGTATACTGGGATCGAACCAGTGACCCCCACGCTGTCAACGTGGTGCTCTCCCGCTGAGCTAATACTCCATCTTCTATGCCTAGCAGCGACCTACTCTTGCAGGGGCGCTGGCCCCAACTACCATCGGCGCTGGAGAGCTTAACTTCCGTGTTCGGGATGGGAACGGGTGTTTCCTCTCCGCTATCACCACTAGGCAATGGCGACGATATTTATTATAAACCAATCAAAATATTTGTCAAGTTTTTTTGTTGCTCTTTTTTCCTTTCATGCTTTGAGCATCAGAACGACAATATGAAATTTACTATAAAAAACCGAAAGAGTCAACACCATTTTTCCTCTTTTCGATATTCGCCGCCTCTTTTTGGAAAGTTCTTGTCATCGCCTACTTTGTGCGCGTATAATAAAAGAAACGGAAACGTACAATAAAGCAGGGCACTGGCGGCCACCAATGCCCTGCATGCACAGCCGCTG
Source organism: Geobacillus sp. 46C-IIa (assembly GCF_014679505.1). GTDB lineage: Bacteria > Bacillota > Bacilli > Bacillales > Anoxybacillaceae > Geobacillus. Next base: position 1,630,450 of record NZ_CP061474.1, on the reverse strand, counting down.
CAAGAAGCGCAGTGGCTCAAGCCTCGGGCATCGTAACCTACCCTCGCCTCGGCCTAGCAGGGTGGGTTACTTTTTGTCTTTTGCGACGGCGATCACCGCAACGACGAGCGACGCAAACGCAATCATGAGCGTCAGCGCATCGGCAATCGTCACCATCAGCACCACCCCCTTTCATTCAGGGAGTGGCCACTGCCCACCCTGCATATAGCTGTGCATGTTTCATTATACCATTGAATGAAGCAAATGCGAATATACATTCGTGTTCTCGTCGAAAATTAGGAATGTTTCCCTACCTGAACCTCCTGTCTTACCTCGCTGGCATCTTCTCCTCTTCTTTCTAGTTCTGATAACCGTTAAAACTCCGCTGTTTTTATCAGGGGCTCGAAAAGGCCGGTGAAAAACAACTGTTTCCCTTGATCGATGAGCGAACGTGTGAAAGGCAGAACTGATGCTGCAAGGTTTTTCTATTTGAGAAATAGTGCCATGAAGCGGCGTTCTCCCTTCAATCACCGACTCTCGAAAAATGATTTGTATAAAATCCGCGTTTTTCCGAATAATGACCATAGACGAATCTCGCTGTTCCAAGGAGGAAAACAAATGGAGCAGGCAAGACAAACCCGCGTTCATGGATTGTTGCTGTTGATCGTTGCCGCCGTGTTCGTTTGGTCGGCCATTCGCCCAGCCAGCTATGCAGTATGGGCGCTCGAGGTCACTCCGGCGCTTATTGGGCTTGTGACCGTGATCGCCCTTTACCAACGCTTTCGGCTGACAACGATGTCGTATGTCATCGTCGCCTTGTTGGCGATCATCATGTTGATCGGCGGCCATTATATTTATTCCAAAGTCCCCCTTTTTAACTGGATGAAAGATGATTTCCATTTCGAGCGCAATCATTACGACCGGTTTGGCCATTTCCTCAAAGGGACATTTGCGATCGTCCTTCGGGAAATTTTATTGAGGAAAACGCCGTTGCCGCGCGGCGCTTGGCTTTTCACGATCGTCACAAGCATGTCGCTCGCCATCGCTGCCCTGTATGAGATCATCGAATGGCTAGTGTCCATTATCTCCAAAGGAGGCAAGGCATCAAAAGACTTTTTGGGCACGCAAGGCGATATTTGGGACACGCAATGGGATATGTTATGTACATTGATCGGGACGCTGATTGCCCTATGGCTGCTCTCAAGGTGGCACGACAGGCAGCTTGCACGGCTCGATCAACCTCGCGGCTAAGCTCCGTAACACAGCGGCTTCCGCTTCCAATAGGCAGCCGCTGTTTTTTGTTTTCTTTCTATTGTACTTTATACAAATAAATCGTCCATGCCGATTCGTCGGAAGTGAATACTTTTTGGAGTGCAAGCCTGTTTTCAGCCGCATTGTCAATCGGAACAGCCGAGAAAATATAGCGGCCGCCCATTTTTTTTAACTGCCTCGTATTTAACTGCAAGTTTTTCAGCCGTTTTTTCGACTGTTTTGTAAACATATACCGTTTCCCGAGTTCTGACGTAAAGATGTAGCAGCGCCCGCCCCACTCATCAAAATACGTACGAATCGTTTTGCTTTTCGCCAGTTCACGTTCAATGATTTTGCGGAACTCGTATTTGTATGACAACGGGTAAAAGTTGTTGTACGTATCAAGCGTGTAAAACCCGTTGTATTGGGCGATGGCCGGATGAAGGCCGATGCTGACGACGCGGTACTCGGACACCGGAAGCCCGATGTATTCTTTGATTTCTTGGAATTGTTTTTCCGCATAAAATTGTTTCACCGTCGGTTCATAACGGAAGACGAGTTCCTCGTTAATTAAAAACACAAGGATAATTTGCGCCGCTAACAACCGTTTCGCCCACGTTTTCCCCTTTTCGCTCGATTGCCACATGATTTTCAACGCCAGCGCAAACTGCACATAAATGATCAGCGGACGCAAAAAATGGAAGCGGGCGAAGTTAAACGTGTCTAAAAAGTGAAATCGCTCGGTCAGCGGCAGCCACCCTTTATAAAACCAAAAGGCGTACCATGCCGACAGCGCGACATTCAGCCCAAACAAGAAAAGAAACACCCGTTCCTCTTTCCATCGTTGGTTAGCAAAAACGAGGAACAACGCGATGAACCAGACCGGTAAAATAAAAAACGTATGCTCGGTCATGACGTGATGATGGCCGAGAAGAAAGTTTTTCCATGTTAAACGGACACAATGCCAAAACGTCAGGCGCGCGTGGAAGTACTCATCCCGGCTCGTCGGCTCGTCTTCCCATAAAAATGAGTACACAAGCCGGTACTCGACCAGCAAATAAAGCAGCGTCATATACGCGATGGAAAGGAAAAAACGGATGTTCCATCCCTTTCCGCGCAGCACATCCAAAAGCCAAAGAGCGCCCATAGCGGCAAGAAAGAAAAAGAAACCGAGCACAAAACTCGAATAAAACGGGAGAAGCGTCAGCACGGCGTAATTTTTCCACGACCGCTCTCCCTTCCGGATGTTCAAAAACGCCCAAAGCGCGAGCGGCATGCCTAACGTGCTTAACATCCCTGACGGCCAAAACAGCGTCAGCGCAAAGGCGAGCGCCACACCGATGCGAACAGCCATCCAACGCGGCTCAGGCAGGAAATGCGTTTTCAACAACAAATACATGCCCAAAAACGCCACCACCCTTGTGATCGTCTGGCTGAGCGCATAAGCGGTCATCGTGGGAAACAGAGCGTGCAGCCAGACGATGCCGGTCAACTCCGAGCCAAGGGCGTTTCTCGACAATTCGCCGTTGGCGATTTGCGGAATGTTCGCATCAAGCGGCCCGGTGATTTGCCCGCTTTCAGCGAGCACTTTATACCAGGCGATGTTGGAATCCAAATTATCGTGGACGCGAATGTGCGCATTCTCGCCAAGGATAAACAGCGGGGACACATAAAGGGCGATGACGCCAAGCGCCAAAAGGAAAAATCGCTGTTCACTTTGTACGGCCATCGGCATCACGCTCCTGTCTTCTCTGTTTTTGGCCATAAAAGCCCTATTGGATACGGTGTGCATGAAAGGAAAAAATTATTCTTGCGGGCGAATGAAAGATCGTTTGATAACATGGGGATGTTGTTTCGAGTTCCGCTTCTTCCCTTTCTCTCGTTGCATCCTCTCCTTTTCCTTTCGTATCATTAAATACAAGAAAACATTCATTCCAAAGGAGTGCATATGATGACAAAACAACTTCCTCCCGGCCAGTTTGAGACGGAAAAATGGCCGATTTTGCATGAAGGGGACGTGTACGAATTTGATGAGGCGACATGGGAATTTCGATTGTTCGGCGAGGTCAAAAAGGAGATCTCCCTCTCCTATCAAGAAGTGATGGCGCTGCCCAAAACGATTTCCACCGTCGATATGCATTGCGTCACGACATGGTCGAAATTTGATACGACGTTTGAAGGGATCGCCTTTCGTGAGTTTTTGCGCTTTGTCGAATTAGAACCGGATGTGAAGTACGTGAAAATTTACGGCTACTTAAACGGCGACCGGTTTGGCTATTCCGCGAACTTGCCGCTTGACGCGTTGTTGGGCGACGATGCGCTGTTTGTCTATCGGTGGAAAGACAAGCATCACGATTGGCAAGACATTTCGCCCAAACACGGCTACCCGCTCCGCTTTATTCCACCAGCGACGTTTTACTTATGGAAAGGAGCGAAATGGGCGTCGGGCATCCGCTTTATGAAAGAAGATGAACCGGGCTATTGGGAGGAGCGCGGCTATTCGATGACCGCCAATCCGTTTAAAGAAGAACGGTTCGCCGAATCGGCGGCGCGATTCCGCTTTTGGTAACCACTCGGCATCGCCTTACTGCTTTTCTGAACGGACTAACAAAAACGAGGGCTCTTTGATCGAGAACCCTCGTTTTTCAGTGCCATATTTCCGTTATCGTCCGCTCCTTGGCAGCTCATCCCCTCGCTCGAGCACCGGCGGATCGACGTCCACAGTATCAGCGTATTTCAGCCCTGTTCCGGTATTTAACACCACCACTGTCTCCCCGTCGCGAATCCAGCCGCTCTCGCGCAGCTGGCGGGCCGCCGCAAACGCCGCCGCCCCTTCCGGACAAATGAACGCCCCTTCCAAATTCGCCACCGCCCGCTGTTCCGCCAAAATGTCCTTATCGCTGATCGCAATGGCGCATCCATCCGTTTCATACACTGCCTCAAGCACAAGGAAATCGCCGAGCGCTTTCGGCACGTTAATGCCAAACGCCACCGTATGGGAATTCGGCCAAAATTCCGATTCACGCTTTTTCTCGTTCCACGCCTTCACAATCGGCGCGCAATGCTCGGCTTGCACAGCGACAAGACGCGGCATCTTGCCGCTCACCCAGCCGAGCGCCTGCAGTTCTTTGATGGCCTTGTAAATGCCGATGAGTCCAACGCCGCCGCCAGTTGGATACAAAATGACATCCGGAAGCTGCCACGAGAATTGTTCGGCGATCTCAAGCCCCATCGTTTTCTTTCCTTCAATCCGGTACGGTTCTTTCAACGTCGACGCATCGTACCAGCCATATTCGCGGATCGCTTTCGCCACGATTTGCCCGGCATCGCTGATCAAACCGTTGACGAAATACAATTCCGCTCGGGCGATGGCGCATTCTTTGCGCGTCAATTCCGGCGCATCGACCGGCATGACCACCGTCGCGCGAATGCCCGCGCGAGAGGCATAAAGCGACCACGCCGCCCCTGCGTTGCCGTTTGTCGGCATGGCGAGCTGTTCGACCCCTAATTCTTTTGCTTTAGAAACACCGACCGCCGCTCCGCGTGCTTTAAACGTTCCTGTCGGAATGACTCCTTCGTCTTTCATATAGAGCGAGTCAATGCCGATGTTCCGGCCAAGGCGCGGCATTCGCACAAGCGGAGTCATTCCTTCCCCTAAAGAGACGATATGTTCAGGACGTTTCACCGGCAATAGCTCATGATACCGCCATAAGCTCGGTTCGCGTTCCTTGAGCGCTTCCCTCACCACTTCTTGGCGCATCGCCTCCAAATCATAGGCGACTAAAAGCGGCGAACCGCATTCGCAAAGCTGGTGCACGTGATCGACATCATATGTATGTTCGCATTTCGGGCAATAAAGATGGGATACGTAACTAAATGACATCGTTTGCCCTCTCCTTTCCGTCTACTTTGTCCGTTCTGGACGGCCAAGTGCGGCTTTCGCAAGGTTGACCCGTCCGCTCTTCTCATTATACCGCACATTGGCATATGTAGCCCATCGGCTTTTGCGCATAATAGCGGGAAACAAGCAAACACTATAGTCGAAAAATGGCGGATCATACCAATGATTCGTCCCGATATCCACTTCATAAATATGGAAAGGAGGTCAAAGACGATGGACAAAAAAACAAAAGAAAGCTTGAACAATCTTGAAACGAAAGCCACACCAGGGAATCTTGCCGCCCGAAAACAGGCAGAAAGCGAAAAAAACAAGCAGCGTGCGCCAAAAATGTGACATGTGAAAAGCCGGAGACAAAAACACGGAAGCGGTTCTTCTAACAGTGAACCGCTTTTTGTGTCGAATGCGCCGATAAACGGGGAATGCCCTCGCCTTGCGCTCCCCGGCTGTTCTTGCAAAGCTGTGCCTTCTTTTTTACCGTTTAGGCTACGTGTGATAGAATGAAATGGGAAACACCGCCTGCGTTTCCTCTCGAACGGAGGAGTGGTTGATCTGTTGTTCAAATTTGTACATAAAAAGGGGGGATTGACCTTGAAACAAGAACTCATTGAACGCTTCACCCGATACGTCAAAGTCGACACCCAATCCGATCCAGAAAGCGACACGTGCCCCTCAACCCCAGGGCAATGGAAGTTAGCGAACATGCTGGTCGAGGAGCTGAAGGCGATCGGGATGGAAGAAGTGACGGTCGATGAAAACGGCTATGTGATGGCGACGTTGCCGGCCAATACGGACAAAAATGTCCCAACGATCGGCTTTTTGGCTCATATGGACACCGCTCCGGAGTTTACGGGAGCCAACGTCAATCCGCAAATCATTGACCAATACGACGGCGGGGACATCGTCTTAAACAAAGAGCAGGGCATCACCCTGTCGCCGAACGATTTCCCGGAGCTCGCCCACTACAAAGGGCATACGCTCATTACGACGGACGGGACGACGCTGCTTGGCGCCGACGATAAAGCAGGGATCGCGGAAATTATGACCGCGATGAACTATCTCATTCAACACCCGGAAATCAAACACGGCAAAGTGCGCGTCGCCTTTACACCGGATGAAGAAATCGGCCGCGGGCCGCACAAGTTTGACGTCGCCAAATTCGGCGCCCAATTTGCGTATACGGTTGACGGCGGGCCGCTCGGCGAGTTGGAATATGAAAGCTTTAACGCGGCGGAAGCGAAAATCACGATCAAAGGAAAAAACGTGCACCCGGGTACGGCGAAAGGAAAAATGATCAACTCGATCAAAATCGCCATGGAATTCCAGCAACAGCTGCCAGCGAACGAAGCGCCTGAGCATACAGAAGGATATGAAGGGTTTTACCATTTGCTTTCCTTCCAAGGCAACGTGGAGGAAACGAAGCTTTATTACATTATCCGTGATTTCGACCGTGAACAGTTCGAAGCGCGCAAGGCAAAAATGAAGGAAATCGCCACTTCGCTTGCGCAAAAATATGGAAACGACCGAATCACGCTCGAAATCAACGACCAATATTACAACATGCGCGAAAAAATCGAGCCGGTGCGCCACATTGTTGACATCGCCCACGAAGCGATGACGAACTTGGGCATTGAACCGAAGGTGAAACCGATCCGCGGCGGCACGGACGGGTCGCAGCTGTCCTATATGGGGCTGCCGACGCCGAACATTTTCGCCGGCGGCGAAAACTTCCACGGCCGCTACGAGTACATTTCCGCCGACAATATGGTGAAAGCGGCCGAAGTGATCGTCGAGATCATCAAGCTGTTCGAGCAAAAAGCATCTTAAGCTGCGGAAACACTCGCTTGAACGAACTTTTTTATCGTCCGAGCACAAACGGCAGCAACCCCGCCATTCGAAGCGAAGAAAAGGTGTCCCCGAGCCTTTTGGGGGACACCTTCTTCATTCGATCGGCGACCGTTCGCCCTTCCGTCCTTTTCCTTCGGTCAACACCTGTTATGGAAGCCGGTTGATCCGCCCCTCAATCCGTGCCGAGAACGGCTGCTCAAGGCCGCGAATGTACGAGACGAGGGCATCCAAATCGACCGGCCCTACCTCACGGTTTGTCCCTTGCGTCAACACCGTGAACCCATCTCCGCCATCAGCCAGGAAGCTGTTGACCGTCACCGTGTACTCGCCATCCGGGTTCAGCGGTGTGCCATCAGGAAGCTGAATGTCGACGACTTTGTTCCCTGTTGGTCTGCTGGCGCTCCATGTATAGCGGAGGCCGGAGATTTGCAGCATGCGCGTTTGTGTCGGCTGCCATTGCTGGTTCAAAAGCTGGCGGATTTGCGCGCCGGTGAGCGTCATTTTCACGAGCTGGTTGTTGAACGGCTGGACGTTGTACAACTCACCCCACGTCACTTCCCCTTGTTCAATATCCGCGCGGATGCCGCCCGGATTCATAAAAGCAAAGTCGGTGTTCATCGCTGCCCGCTGGGCGTCGGCGATCAAATTGCCCAAGGCCGACTCGCCGCTCGCGTTTTGCTCGTCGGTGATCGTTTCAGCCGCCGTACCGACGACTTGATTGACAAGCGGCGCGACTTTCGCTTCATATTTTTCGATGAGCGCACGGATTTCCGGATCCGGAGTGATGCCGTCATGATACGTTGTTACGATTTCCGCTTTTTTCGCCACGACGTCTTTTGTGCGCGGGTCGATTTTTAAATCGACATCGGAGAAGGCCGTGCCGTACGAATACGATTGAACGAGCAGTTTGCCGTCAACAACCGCATTCAAATACGCGTGGTTATGACCGGCGAAGATGACGTCGACTTCATCATCGATGTTGTTGGCGATATCGACGATTTCGCCGCTTGCGTTCGTTCCGTCCGGCCTGGATGTGCCCGGGTTATGGGCGAGAACGACGATCGTCTCTACCCCTTTTTTCTTCAGCTCGCCAACCGCTTTGTTAATCGCCGCCGCTTCGTCGATGAATTCCACCCCAGCGACGCCGCTCGGTGTCACGATCGATGGCGTATCTGTCAATGTCACTCCGATGAACCCGATTGGCATGCCGTTGACCCGCTTAATGACGTACGGCGGAAGAATCGGTTTTTTCGTTTCTTTGTCAACGACGTTGGCGCTCACATACGGAAAATCCGCCCCAGCGAAATCGCCGGTTGCCGGGTGGTATCCGCCATGAATTAGGCGCAGCATTTCCGCTACCCCTTCGTCAAACTCGTGGTTGCCAAGCGTACCGACATCAAAGCCGAGTTTGTTAAGCACTTCGATCGTCGGTTCATCCTGCAGCAACGCCGATACCGGCGGGCTGGCGCCGACCGCATCGCCGGCATGGACGAGCAGCGTGTTTTTGTTTTCTGCCTCCCGCTGCTTCAAATAAACAGCCAAATAATCGGCCCGGCCAGCTTCACGGCCGCCGACTTTTCTTGTTACGTTGAGCTGGCCGTGAAAGTCATTAATGCCGAGGAGCTGCACATCGATATAACGATGCGCCGAAGCGGGCTCTACGGCGCCCTTTTCCGCTCCTGCCGCCCCAACCGGCGTTGCGGCCAATACAGCGGCTGCCGTCAATACCGACAACATTCGTTTTCCCCACCATTCGGAATGCTTCATCTTTTCGTCTCCTTCCCTTTGTGTATTTCCTTCATCTACCGATTATATCTTTTGAATAAGTAGAGTAATAGGGACAAAAGGATTCCTTTTTGTAAAACTTTTGTAAATTAGAAACATTGCCATCCGACAAACAGTGAAACGCAAATTTGTGTAACAGAAAAAGAGGCTGTCCGCCAAAGGCCATCAGGCAGGCCTTTTCGAACAACCTCTGCAATCTTATCCGACGGCGTTTTTATTGTTTAACGGAGCAACGCGAATGCCGGTCGTTTCTTCAAAATCATACAATCCGCCAGGGAGGTCGGCAAACCGCTCCAGTTCGTTGTAAGCCGGAATGCCGTGATACGCCATGTCGAGCCCTTCTTCTTCCTCGCGTACCGTCGCCCGCAGCCCGACCGTTTTGGCGCACACGTTTGCGATCAACAGCCCGCTGGCCAAGCCCCAAATGACGATCGTCAACGCTCCGAGCAACTGAGTCGTAAACAACGACAGGTGACCGGTTGTCAGCAGCCCTTGCGTCGAGTCGAACAAACCGACTGCGAGCGTGCCGAACACTCCGTTAAACCCATGAACCGCTACAGCTCCGACCGGATCGTCAATTTTCAGCGCATCGACAAACAACGTCGCATAGACGACGATAACGCCACCAATAAAACCGATCAACACGGCGCTCCACTGCGAAACGAAAGCGCAACCGGCCGTGATGGCCACAAGACCGGACAGCACACCGTTAATGACCATGCTCGGGTCAGCTTTTCCGTACTTTTTCATCGTCAGTAGCAGCGCCGCCGTACCTCCAGCCGCCCCTGAAAGCATCGTATTGAGAGCGATCGATGCCAACGATTCATTGGTGGCGTCCAATGTGCTTCCTGCATTAAACGCAAACCAGCCGAACCATAAAATGAACGCTCCGGCCGAGGCTAGCGGAATGTTGCTCGGCGCAAACACATTCACACTGCCGTCAGAGTTAAACCGCCCTTTTCTCGGTCCGAGCCGCTTCGCCATTGCCAACGCCGCAAATCCACCGAGCGCATGAATCGCCGCCGATCCAGCAAAATCTTTCATTCCGAGTTTCGCCAACCAGCCGTCGCTATGCCAAATCCAATGGCCGGATAACGGATAAACTACCGCACAAACAAAAAGCACAGTCACGATATACGCCTTAAAGTTCATCCGTTCGGCAACTGCGCCGGAAATAATCGACACGCACGCCACCGCAAACCCGATTTGAAATAGAACGAACGCCGCGCTAGGCAGCGGAACCGACAACGAAATGCGTTCCGGCGTCCCGAACAACGTCGTGCCAACCCAGCCGAACGCATCATCGCCAAACATCAACCCAAAGCCGACCATCCAAAAGGCGAGCGCTCCGACCGTTAAATCAACAAAGATTTTCATTGTCACATTAACAGCATTTTTCGTCCGCACTAACCCTGCTTCAAGCAAGCTAAATCCACCTTCCATAAACAGCACCATCGCTGCGGCAATGACGATCCACACCGCGTTTACTTGTTCCATCATGCCCGTCCCTCCTGCCGGTTGGCTAACTCATCAATATCAAAATCGAGCGTGCCAGTGCGAATGTTGTACGCCTCGAGCACCGGGTAGATAAAAATTTTCCCATCTCCATCCTCACCGGTTTGTGCAGCGTCGACAATTGTTCGAATCGTCCGCTCGACCATATAATCAGAAAGGATGATTTCCAGCTTGACTTTTGGATGGAGTGTCACTTTGTAATTTTTTCCTCGGTAAACTCCTTGCGTATCTTTCTGTTTCCCTCGGCCGACGACTTGTGAAACAGTAAATCCAGTAATGCCGATTTGCTTTAACCCTTTAATCGTATCAGTCAATTTTTCCGGACGGATAATCGCTTCAATTTTTTTCATTTCCCCGCCGCCCCTTTAACTGATTTGTAATAAAATATAACGTAATTATGTAAAAAATTATAACACTTAAAAGAACGGTGTCAAGTATAAGGACAAACTTTTTTGCTGCCCGTTCGGCGGCACAAAGGCGAGCGGCGTCGGCCGCTTTGGCAATCCGTGGGTGGTCGATGAATTTACGATCACTAAATGGGTGTCCATCCAAACCGTCTATCGCCGCTACCCGTTCTAACGCTAACAAGAAAAGGTGCTTCGCCCAACTTAGCGAAACACCTTTTTTTCAAACTTACTGAGACGAGTCGTCCATTCCCTTTTCACCATATAAGCCGATGCGACGGATCAAACTGTCTTCGCGTTAACGCGCAAAACGATTATATCTATATCGCAAAACCGCGCCCCTGTTAGATCATCTCCTTCCCGCGAACGCCGTTAATCGAATAACTCGCGGTAATGGCAGCGTTTAATGAATGGGAGACGGAACAATACTTTTCTTTTGACAGCCGAATGGCGCGGACGACTTTTTCTTCCGGCAAATCGCCTTCGAGCGCGTAATGGATATGAATGTGGGTAAACCGCTTCGGGTGGTCATCAGCGCGCGTCCCTTCCACCTCCATCGAAAACGCACGGACATCAAGGCGCATTTTTCGCAAGATCAAAATGATGTCGATGCCGGTGCAGCCCGCCAACCCATGAAGCAGCAGCTCCATCGGACGGGCGCCTGAATCGTTGCCGCCGACGTTCTTCGCGGCATCTATCGGGATCGTCACACCGGAAGCACTTTGGCCGCTAAACGACATGTTTCCATTCCACGTGACGGTCGTTTTCATCGTCGTCGCCCCTCTCTTTTTGCTTTAGCTGCGGAACAAACAACCAACGTCCGGCCGTTCGTTTCCATCCGCTTTTTAGTTTACCGGTTGCCGCTTCGAAATGCAAAATTCCTGTCTACCGTTTTTTCGCATGCATGATAAAATAGAAACATGCACAAACTTGTTCAGTAAAGGGTGTTTAATGAAATGACTGCACTGATTTTGCTTATCGCTTATCTTCTTGGTTCGATTCCGTTTGGCCTTCTTGTCGGGAAAATCGGCTACGGGATCGACATTCGCGAACACGGGAGCGGCAACCTTGGGGGAACGAACACGTTCCGCGTGCTCGGGGCGAAAGCGGGAACGATCGTCATTTTGGGCGATATGTTGAAAGGGACGTTGGCGGCGAGCTTGCCGATGTTTTTTTCTGTCCCTGTTCACCCGCTCGCGGCCGGAGCGGTCGCTGTGGTCGGCCATATGTATCCGGTATTTGCCAAATTTCGCGGTGGCAAGGCGGTGGCGACCTCAGCCGGAGTAGTGCTATTTTATTCCCCGCTGTTTTTTTTAACGCTGATCGCTATTTTTCTTGTTGTCCTTGCCCTTTCGAGATACGTTTCGCTCTCATCGATGGCCACGGCGCTGTACGCAGCCGTTTACACTATTTTGTTTACGGATGATATTCCATTGACGGCAGCCGTCTGGCTGCTTGCCTCATTTATAGTTTACCGTCATCGCGCCAATATAAAACGGATTTGGAACAAAACGGAACCGAAAATCAAATGGCCGGGTGGCCGCTCCTAGCGCCGCCTAGCCGTGCGGGGCATATGCAGAAAGGAGCCAGCAGTGTCGATGTTGCCGGAACGATTTGTGGAAAAAATGAACCTGTTGCTGCAAGACGAGGCGGACGAGTTTTTTGCCGTCTATAAAGAAGAAAAAACCAACGGCTTGCGCGCCAATCCGTTGAAAATCAACCCGGATTCATGGGCGAAAACGGCGCCATTTTCCCTTACGCCGGTGCCGTTTTGCCCGACCGGGTTTTATTACGGCCCGAGCGAGCAGCCGGGAAAACATCCGTACCATGCGGCCGGACTGTACTACATTCAAGAACCGAGCGCGATGGCGGTCGCCGAAGCGCTCTGTCCCGCGCCTGGGGAGACGGTGCTTGACTTATGCGCCGCTCCCGGCGGGAAAACGACCCAGCTTGGCGCCATGATGGAAAACAAAGGGCTCCTTGTCGCCAACGAAATTCACCCGAAACGGGTCAAAGCGCTCGCGGAAAATGTCGAACGGCTCGGCTTGACCAATACGGTGGTTGTCAACGAGACGCCGGAAGCGCTCGCTGAGCGGTTCCCTGGCTTTTTTGACAAAATTTTAGTCGACGCCCCGTGCTCGGGCGAAGGGATGTTTCGCAAAGAGGAAGAGGCGGCTTCGTTTTGGAGTCAGGCGTACGTAGAAGAGTGCGCCGCCCGGCAGCGGCGCATTTTGCAAAGCGCCTATGCGATGCTAAAAGAAGGAGGCATTCTCGTCTACTCGACGTGCACGTTCTCTCCGGAAGAAAACGAGCAAACCATCGAGTGGCTGCTTGAGACGTATGACGATTTGCGGATGATGCCGATTGCGAAAACGGGCGGCATGGAGCCCGGGCGGCCCGAGTGGACGAAAACAAACCGGGCTGAGCTCGAACAGGCCGTCCGCCTTTGGCCGCACCGCATCAAAGGAGAAGGGCATTTTATCGCCAAACTGCAAAAACAGCGGCCGACTCCGCTATGGAATGGGCGATGGGCGAAGGCGAACGCGCCGAAAGCCGCAGTCCAACTGTACCGCCAATTCGAACAAGCATCATTGCGGACAGAACGGCACGGAACGATCATCTCTTTTGGTTCTCATTTAGCCATGCTGCCGGAGCGATGCCCTGATTGGTCAGGCTTGAAAGTCGTCCGCGCCGGCCTCCATCTTGGCGAGGTGAAAAAAGAGCGGTTTGAGCCGAACCACGCTCTCGCCTTAGCGCTGAAGACAGACGAAGTGAACCATGTGCTTGATCTATCAAGCACGAGCCGCGAAATCACTCAATATTGGCGCGGGGAGACGCTTCCGACCGGCGGCGACCGCGGCTGGCTGCTCGTTGCCGTCGACGGTTATCCGTTCGCTTGGGGGAAAGAAGTGAAAGGAACGGTGAAAAACTTTTACCCGAAAGGGCTGCGCCTTTTATGAACCGCTCCACTTCGCTTCGCTTCGCCTGAAGCGGAACACTTCTTTCGAAACGATGGGAAAACGAACGAGACAGACTAGCCTGTCTTGAAGCGGAAAAGAGGCTGTCTCAAAAGGTGACTGCGACCTTTTGAAACAGCCTCTCGTTTACGTCATCGCTGCCGAGTCGGAATCGTTAACGTAAACACGATTTCATCGTCAGCTAGATCGATTTTTTTTGCCGCCACTTGATAACCGTTGCCAAAGCGAATGTCATCGAGCGCCACATGGACGCGGGCCCGTTCTGGGTCAATGACCACTTCATCCGGCAATGGAGCGTGCTTTTGCAAATAGCGAAGCACGTACGTCACCGGCAGCTTCCAATCGCCAAGGGAAATCGCCGGTTCCGCAAGCTCGACATTCCCGTCCTTTACCACTTTTGGTATAAATGAGACGACCAGCTCCACATCGCGGCCGAACATCGGGATTTCGCTCGAGACGTAGACGCGGTCGGCAAGCCAAACATCGTATTGCAGCGGGTGGTCTTTCGTTTTTTCCGCCAAATAATCATTAATGACGGCGTTCAAATGCGCTTTTTTCGAGTACACGGTAAATGAGGCCCCTTCTACGTGCGGGCGCACCGGTCGTTTGACCGGTGGAGACGGCTGAAACAGCCAAACAACTGTAAGAATGAGGATAGCGGCGTTGACGGCCGCCAATAGCCAAAACGCTCGTTTCCAATTCATCACGACATACTCCTTATTCTCACCCGTTTTTCTTCCATCAGTTCACCCACCACGCTTTTCGCTCGTTTAACGCGTAGTACACGCGCACCGCGATCTGTTCATACCCCGCGGCGTTCGGATGAAATTCGTCGCGGTGGAGCAGCTCATCACGATCGGCAAAGATATCTTGAATATCAACGAAGATCGTCCGGTCGTAACGGGAAAGCACCGCTTGGCTAGCCTTGTTCCATTCGGCAATGACGTCATCGATTTCGGGAATGTTCGGCAGCGTCGTTGAAAACGGATTGTATAAGCCGACAAGCACAATGACCGCATCCGGATTGGCGATGCGCAGTGAAATCAACAGATGGTCGAGCCGGTCAGCAAACGCCTTGCTTTCTTTGGCAAACCGCTCATATGACAGGTCAAAAAAATGCGAGCGGACGACATTCATCACATCGTTGCCGCCGATCGTCAACAAAATCAAATCTGCCCGCCCAAGCTCCCCTCGGTGGGCGTCAACGACGGGCTCGAGTTCAGCGATGCGCCGGCCGCGCTTGCCGAAATTTTCCACCGTCACTGTCCGTACTCTCTCTTCTGCCGCAAGAAGCGGGACAAGGCGGCCGACATACCCTCCTTTTCCTTCACCGTCCCCAACCCCTTCCGTCAACGAGTCCCCTAAGGCGACGAGATGAATGTCTTTTGGCAGCGGCTTGACCTCTGTTGGTTTGACGGCGGCTTCATGCGGACGCTCCGGCTTCCCGCCGGTTGAAAAAGCGGTGCAGCCGGCGAGAAACAAACTCACCACGATTAGCCATCCCCATCGTTTCATGTTTGACACCTGCCTTTTGACGCAACAGGGGAGAAGACGAAAAGAAGGCAAAACGGTTGCGGCCGTTTCTGCCTTATCACGACGATTGCAAAATCTCAATATGCTCTAAAATCGTGTCGTACGGCACATCTTGCACACCGTTGTACGTTTGGACTACCTTGCCGTCCGGGCCGACTAGATAAAAGCTTGTGCCATGGATGACTTGATCGTCGTTGGCCGGCTTTTGCACGATCGTTTTAAAGCTTTTTTGCGCCAGCTCGCTAATTTCAGCCGGGCTGTATCCGGTCAGCAAATGCCAGTTTGCTAGGTCGTCCGTAAACTGTTTCGCATAGGCGGTCAATTTTTCCGGTGTGTCAACTTCCGGGTCAACGCTGAACGAAACAAATTCGACGTCCAGCCCTTTTTCTTCCGCCTTCTCCTTCAGTTTGGCCATATGGGCGGTCATCGGCGGACAAACCGTTTCACAGTTCGTAAAAATAAAGTCGGCCACCCATACTTTTCCCTTCAAATCGCGAAGTCCGAACGGTTCACCGGATTGATCGACGAACGTAAAATCGGCAACCGGCCAGTTTTTTGCATCTGGGATCGTTTTTCCGCACGCGGCAAGCAAACAAACTGCGATGATCATCATGATCCGTTTCCACATTGATCGCTCATCCTTCTTCTTCATTGTTTTGCATTCAAACTGCCTTTCCTCTCCGTCCGGCTGTTTTTTATTCACTCCCATGCCCGGCGCCATCTCGTTTCCATTATATAATGAAACCGGCCAAAATCCCACCAAAAAAAAGTTGTTTTGCCGCGAGCGGCAAAACAACAGCAGTTATGCGTTATGTTTCAACACCGTTTCTTTAAAGATTTGTTCATATATTGGCCATTTCAACACTTTCTTCAAGTGTTCCCGGAACGAGTAAACAGAACGGTTGGTCCTTGATCGGTACACTTTGGCAATAAACGCCTCCAAGCGAAGCTGGATCATAAATCGGTACGTGTTCTCTTCCTCCAATACAGGAATTTCGATAATCTTCACTTTCTGCCCATACGCGTTTTGAAACTCGAGGCTTTTGAATAGCAAAATATCAATCCTCTTTTTCACCGATTTACTTATATTATACACCAACCCGGTGAAAAAGTATGTCGGAATACAACGAAATCTTTCCGACTTTTTTCGCGCTTTTTTGTTCAAATCAGCAAATGGAATAAGTTCGGATCTTTATTCACTTCCTGGAACGGAAACCCTTTTTTCTTCATCCGTTCAATGAGCGGCGCATAGTCTTCGCGCCGTTTTAACTCGATGCCGACGAGCGCCGGTCCGCTTTCTTTATTGTTTTTCTTCGTATATTCAAACCGGGTGATGTCATCGGTCGGACCGAGCACCTCATCTAAAAACTCGCGCAGCGCTCCGGCCCGCTGCGGGAAGTTGACGATGAAATAGTGCTGCAACCCTTCATAAATCATCGAGCGCTCTTTAATTTCCTGCATCCGGTCGATGTCGTTGTTGCCGCCGCTCACGACGCAAACAACCGTTTTGCCGCGGATTTGCTCTTTGTAAAACTCAAGGGCGGCAATCGGGAGCGCTCCCGCCGGTTCGGCGACGATGGCGTTTTCGTTGTACAGCTCTAAAATCGTTGTGCATACTTTTCCTTCTGGAACGACAACGATATCGTCGAGCACTTCCCGGCATAGGGCAAACGTTTTTTCCCCGACCGTTTTGACCGCGGCGCCGTCGATGAACTTATCGATCTCCCCAAGCGTCACGACATGACCTTGTTCAAGCGCCGCTTTCATCGACGGAGCGCCGGCCGGCTCGACGCCGACCACTTTGGTCGCCGGCGAGATGCTTTTCACATATGTCCCCAGCCCGGCCATCAGTCCGCCGCCGCCGATGCTGGCGAACAAAAAGTTGATCGGTTCGTCACAGTCGTTTAACACCTCAACACCGATGGTCCCTTGCCCGGCGATGACGTATTCGTCATCAAACGGATGGATAAACGTGCGCCCTTCCGCTTCCGCGCATTTCACTGCCTCGTTGTATGAGTCGTCAAACGTGTCGCCGACAAGGACGATCTCGATCATGTCTTTGCCGAACAGCTGCACTTGCGATACTTTTTGCCGAGGCGTTGTCGCCGGCATATAAATTTTTCCGTGCACCCCGAGCGCCCGGCACGAATAGGCAACCCCTTGGGCATGGTTGCCGGCGCTGGCGCATACGATCCCGTTGCTTCGCTCCTCATCGGTTAAATGCTTCATTCGGTTGTACGCTCCGCGCAACTTAAATGAACGCACGACTTGCAAGTCTTCGCGCTTCAAGTAGACGTTGCACCCATAGCGCTCGGACAGAAGCGGGTTTTTTTGCAGCGGCGTATGGAAAACAACGTCTTTTAGCGTATGATACGCGATCAAAATGTCCTCGACGTACACCGCCCCTTGTTTCCGTTTTAGTTGTTGTTCCATATTCTCGTTCCCTTTCTTTTCTAAGTTGTCTTTGATTTGTAGATTATATCACAAATTCGCAAAAAGAAAAGGGAATTTTCGAAAAGTTTTTTGTTCTTTAATAAGAAAACGACCGGCGTTATGTCCGGTCGTCTTCTTTTTTGAACTCTTGCTCCTCGGCGAACTCCGTTGCCCATCTCCCCTCATCATACCAGCGATATGCCTCCTCCCGCCCCGCCTCTTCGAGCACATGGTTTTCCATATACAAATGGAAAAACGCCTCGACCGCGCCAATGGCGAGCGAGCTGAAAAAGGCGGCATACGCCATATTGACTGTCGGGGCAAACAACGCAAAGCTCACAGGCCATACAAGCAAAAAGGAGAGCGGCACATCAAGGGCGGCAGCGACAAAGTTTCCAACGCGCGGCAACACAAGCAGATCGCCGATGACATAGGAAACGAACACCGTTATAATTGTCATGACTGAAATCAAGGAAAGCGGAGCATTAAAAATCGTAAACATCGAAAATAAAACGACGCTCCAAGCGGCAAGCTTGACGATAAATGGAACGATATGCCTCATCGTCTTCCTCCATTTCCAACATTGTTGTACATGGTTATCGTTCCTTTTTCGCCCCGCTTCTATGCAAAAAGGCGCGCCTTGCCGCTTGGCAACACGCGCCCTGTTTTCCCTCCTACCGGCCATCGGGCTCATTCTGCTTTTTCCGCTCATAAATAAGAAAGGCGTGCTCATACGGATTTTGTTCGTCTTTGATTCCCGGCGTATAGGAGGCGATTTTCCACTCTTTTTCGGAAATAGGGGGGTAAAACGTATCGCCGGGGAACGAGGCAAAAATGTTTGTCACATACAGCCGATCGGCGATCGGCATCGTCGCTTCAAACAACTCGGCTCCGCCGATGACAAACACTTCATCACCGCGCGCCGCAATCCATTGCTTGACTTCCTCAAGCGAATGGAGCACGAGGCAGCCTTCCGGGCGAAACTGATGGTTGCGCGTTACGACGACGTTTTCCCGGCCGGGAAGCGGCCGGCCGATCGCTTCAAACGTTTTGCGCCCCATCACGATGGCATGCCCCATCGTTACCCGTTTGAAATACGCTAAATCGGCCGGCAAATGCCACGGCAGCCGGTTGTCTTTGCCGATCACCCGATTTTCGTCCATCGCCACAATGTGCGAAATCATCGCTTTCGCTCCTTTACACCGCCACCGGCGCTTTAATCGCCGGATGAGGATCATAGCCGACGATGTCAAAATCGTCGTATTCATAGTCAAAAATGGACGGCGGTTTCCGTTTAATAACGAGCTTCGGCAGCGGGCGCGGCTCGCGCGTCAGCTGCAGTTTGGCCTGCTCAACATGGTTTTTATACAAGTGGACATCCCCGCCGGTGAAAATGAGCTCGCCGACATCAAGCCCGCACTGCTCGGCGATCATATGCGTCAACAGCGCGTAGCTGGCGATGTTAAACGGCAGCCCTAAAAACGTATCGACGGAGCGCTGCTGCCACATGCACGACAACCGGCCGCCCGCCACATAAAACTGAAACGCATAATGGCACGGCGGCAGCTTCATCTCGTCTAACTCCGCCACATTCCAGGCACTCACAAGCAGCCGGCGCGAGTTCGGATTTCTCTTGATCTCCTCGACGACCCAGGCGATTTGGTCGACCGTTTTCCCATCCGCCCCTTTCCATGACCGCCATTGCGCCCCGTACACAGGCCCAAGATCACCGTTTTCGTCGGCCCACTCATCCCAAATCGTCACGCCGTTTTCCTGCAAATAGCGGACATTGGTGTCTCCTTTTAAAAACCAAAGCAGTTCATAAATGATCGAGCGGATATGTAACTTTTTCGTCGTCACGAGCGGGAATCCGTCCTGTAAATTAAACCGCAGCTGACGGCCGAACACCGACAGCGTGCCGACACCTGTCCGGTCCTCCTTTTCGACGCCGTTTTCCAAAATATCCTCCAATAGCTGCAAATATTGCCGCAATGTCCTCACCTCACGCTTTATCATATCATAAAGCGCCGCTCTCATCACGAAAAAAAAGAGCCTTCTTATGAGGCTCGCTCCGCCAGCTGGCGGATGAAGGTGTATGTGTTCGGCGCCGCCGTCCGCAGCGTTTCCCGCGTCTCGTCGCTTGCATAATAATAGGCGAACGATTCAGCAAAATACTCTTCCGGATACGTTAAAAAATAAGATTCGCCAGGAAACAGCCGCGGCGCTTCTTCCCTCCAAATCGCTTGAAATTCGTCCGTTTCGTGAATGCGCTCAAAGACGATGTAATCTAACGAATGGGCAAATTCATGCAGCTCTAAGTTGACCGAGCCGTGCCCTTTTCCTTTTTCGCTATGGCCGAGGCGGACGAGCACTAAATGCGACCCGCCAAGGCCCGGCACCTCATCCCACGTTTTTGACCCCGGCGCATAGCCGCGCGGCGTTTCCCCGCGCAAATGGCGGGCGGCCGGTTCATCGGTAATCGGGCCTGTCAACAATTGAATATAAATATGGTGGTTCGCCGCCCGCTCTAAAATGCGGCGGTCAATACGAGCAAGCGTCCGAATCATCTCATTGGCTTCATCAGGCGAAAAGTCCGCCTCCGGAACGATGACGATGCGGCCAAGCACATCATGCGATGGGACCGCCTGAACATCAAGGCCGCTTTCTTCAAGCAGCACGCCGTGCGCAGCCGGGTACGGCGAAAGCGACAGAAGCGGAACGGCGAACAGCGCCGCCAGCAAACTAATCAGTAACCGTTTCATCGTTGTCCCCCGCTTCTTTCAATCTCGTATTCTATTAAATGATAACATACGAAGAAGCGGGGGAAAAACGCGCAAAATAAGGAAAGAGCCGCGGCCTGCTACGTCCGCCAGTTCGGCGGCGTATTTTTTGACCAATAAATTTTTCCTAATTCATAATGGGCTTGAAATCCGTCATCGCGCGTATGGTAATGAAATTGGAACCAATACCCGTCTTGCGGCGGATGTTCACGGCGGACGTGGAAGCGAATGACATCTTCTCCCGTATCGGCGCGGTAAATATGGAAAATGCGTTCGCCTTGCCCGCCAGACGGATTTTCTGATACGGCTAAATAGCGGAGCTCTTCTTCCGGATAGCGCCCGGCGAGCTCGGCGATCACTTCCTCAATGCGCGGCAAAATGACGGCGCGAAACTCATCCTCAATCACGGGAGCGATTTTGCGGCCAAACTTTTCATGCGACCGAGCCATCGCTTTTTCCACCGTCTGCTCGACAAATTGGGCGCGGGTGAGCGAAGCCGCCTCCGCTGCCGAACTTGCGGCATTATGTTGCCAATCGGAAGATGGCGCATCGTCAGCTGGCGGCTCCTCGGCCGCAAGAAGCGACGCGGGCGGCGTCACAAGACCAAACGTACAGACGGTGATCGCGGCAACAAGCGTTTTCCGAAGCCATGTCGGCAGCTTCATCGCGTCCCACCTCCGTTATCGTCGGTCAGCGGCCAGCCGCTCGAACAAGCCGCTCGCCCGCAGTTTCTCGACGGCACGGCGCAATTTCTCTTCCGGCTCGACGAGGGCGATGCGCACGTAGCCTTCGCCGCTCGGCCCAAACGCGTGCCCGGGCGTCACGACAACCCCGGCACGGTCAATCAGCGCCTTCGTAAACGAGAGCGATGTCCAGCCGTCCGGGACTTTCGCCCAAACAAACATGCCAGCTTGCGGACGGTCCACTTCCCAGCCGATCTCCGCCAATCCGTTAATGAACGCATCGCGGCGCGCTTGATAGATGGCGCGGCTTTCCGCACAAAAATCAGCGCCATAACGAAGCGCTTCCGCAGCCGCCTTTTGAATCGGCCAAAAAATGCCGTAGTCCAAATTGGATTTAAACTCGGCAAACGCGCGAATCACGTCGGCATTGCCGCACAAATAGCCGATTCGGCAGCCGGCCATGTGATAGCTTTTGGACAGCGAGTTGATTTCCACCCCGACGTCTTTCGCCCCGGGGACGGAAAGAAAGCTCACTGGTTTGTTTCCGTCGTAATACAGCTCGCCATAAGCAAAATCAGAGACGACAAGCACGTCGTACCGCTTCGCAAACTCGACCACTTCGCGATAAAACGATTCGGTCGCAACGGCGGGCACCGGATTCCCTGGAAAGTTAAGAAACATGATCGCCGCCCGTTTGGCGATCTCCTCTGGAATGGCATGCAAATCAGGCAAAAAGCCGTTTTCTTCCTTCAATGGCATAAAGTACGGCGCCGCTTCGGCCATGGCCACACCGGCGGCGTACGCTGGATATCCGGGATCCGGCACCAAAATGACATCGCCTGGATCAGCAAACACCATCGGCAAATGGACAAGGCCGTCTTGCGACCCGATGACATACGTCACTTCCGTCTCTGGATTCAGCACGACGCCGTGCGCCGTCCGGTAGTAATCGGCGACCGCCTCGTGAAATTCGCGAATGCCTTTTAATGTATATCCGTAGGCGTTCGGCTCCTCGGCGTAGCGAGCGATCGCCCCGCGCACAAACGGCGCCGGCGGCAAATCCGGGCTGCCGACGCTTAAGTCGATCCATTCGTCATGAAGATGGCGCCGCTGTTGGCGGTACGCTGCCAGTTCGGCAAAAATGGACGCGGAGAACGCGTTCATTCGTTTCGCTTTTTTCATTGTTCTTCCTCTCCCTTGCCAAGGCAAAAACCGCTTTTCCTTTTTGCTTTTATTTGTATATACTATGGTTATATGAATAGTGTACCATATGTTCAAGGGGAAAATATAGACAGAAAGGCGGGAAAACGAACATGACGACCATCTTTTTTGCGGCCAGCCTCATTACGTTGCTTTATTTTATTTACAGCTGCATCGCCAACGCCTAGCGGCGATGAAGGAAAAGGAGCTCCGCACAAGGAGCTCCTTTTTAATCAATTTTCGTTTTTTTGCGGGCGGAGTCAAGCGCGAACGCACCGGTCTCCGTTTCCGTCGTCCCTTGCCCTCTCACATTCGGGGCGCTGACGCCCGTTTTCGAACGGTCTTTTTTCCGCTTCGGCACGCCGATCACCTCCGCCTTTATCGTTCCCGCCGGCGCGCTGTTGTATGCGAATCCATTCGGACGTCCCGACAAGGCAACCTCTTGCCCGCCCAAGCTGAAAAAGCAGCGGTGCCAAGCCGCCGGGCGGACAGCTCGCGATGACAGAGTGCGTATCAATCAGCCGCAATGTTTGTCAAATGCGGCTAAAACGTTTTCCATAACCTCTTCCATCGAATGAAACTCGATGTCTTCGCGCGGAATGAAATGAACGACTTCTTTTCCCTTTAAAAGCGCCATCGACGGCGAGGACGGCGGATAGCCGACAAAATACTCGCGCATTTTCGCTGTCGCCTCTTTATCTTGGCCGGCAAACACCGTGACGAAATGATCCGGTTTTTTCTCGCTCCGCAGCACCGCCTGCGTCGCCGCCGGGCGCGCCAGCCCAGCAGCGCAGCCGCACACCGAGTTGACAAAGACAAAGGTCGTTCCTTCCGCTTTCTCCATAAACTGTTCGACTTCCTCGCTCGTGCGCAGTTCACGGAAGCCAGCGCGGACGAGCTCATCGCGCATCGGCTGCACGAGCTGGCGCATGTATTCTTCGTACGCCATCGACATGGCCATCATCCCTCCATCTCATCATTGTTGTGCTATCAGCATACTATACTTCAAGCAGAAAAATCAACGAAGACGGCTGTCGGCGACAGCGAAAACTATGTTCTTCCTTTTTGGCGTCGGCAGCGAAACAAAGCTCTCGTCCGCCCGCTATCTAAACAGCGGCAATGCAGCGCCGATGCGGCGCAAAAAACGTCTTTCTCCAATGGAGAAACCCCGATTTGCCGAATTTCAAAAGCGACCGATGGAAAGGGGGGTTCTCCCCCTCTCTACATTCACGATTTCTTTCCACCCTCTAGCAGCCGCCGCGGCCGCCGGCCGCCGCCGAACATAGAATAAATAACCGAACGGAGAGGGAAACGAAAGGGGCGCAGCGGATGGGATACATTGAAGAACTGCGAAAAATGGTCGGAACCCGACCGGTCATTTTAGTCGGTGTCGGTGTCGCTGTCATCGATGATGGTGGACGGATTTTGCTGCAAAAGCGCCGCGACGGACGGTGGGGAGTCCCCGGCGGCTTGTTGGAGCTCGGCGAATCGACAGAGGAAGCAGGACGGCGGGAAGTGTTGGAAGAAACCGGCCTTGAAATCGGTGAACTTGAACTGATCGATGTGTTTTCTGGCAAAAAATATTTTGTTCAGCTGCCGAACGGCGACCAATATTATTCGGTGACCGTGGTGTACCGCACCCGCGATATCCGCGGCGGCGAGCTGAAAGAAGACGGAGAAGAATCGCTTGAGGTAAAATTTTTCCCTCTTCATGCATTGCCAAACGACCTCTCTCCGCTCTTTCAAGACCTTGTCGAGCATTATTTCGGCCGTTGACAAACAAAGCCTTGGAGAATCGACTCCAAGGCTTTGTTGCGTCAAGGGACAATTTGCTGCCGCAGCCTGGAACGATCAAACCCCCATTTTGATAGTGATAAATTGGAGAATGATCGGCACCCCTTTCGGCGGCGGATCCGTTGTTTTTAACGTCAATTTTCCTTTCTCAACGTCATACAGTTTTTCTGGCTGCAACACTCCGTTAATAAACAAGTTGACCCATGATACGTTTTTTGGGTCTAAAATGCCGCGGTCACCATACTCCTTCAATTCATCGTCATTCGTATAGACCATTTTGATCCCGTCCGATACCGCGTTGTACTGGTACGTTTCTGCCGACAAAACGCGTGGAGGAAAGTGGAGCACCATATGAAGAGGAACGGTCAGTACCGCATGGGTCCAATCGTATACTTTTGGAACGGCAATCACATGTTTTTCTGATGAAGAGGCTCGTTTCATTAGTTTGCTCACCCAAACGCCCAAGATTGTTTCGTGATCATCTAAATCAGCAAAGGATTCAGCATTATCATATTCACCCCTGTCTATAAAGTGAATGGCAAACAAGACAACAGAGCAACAGGAGATAGCCCGAAACACTATATTCCTTTCCATTCCAAGATTACAATAGATCACAAAACAAAATAGTCCGAACTACCTATTTCACATTCAAACTCATCGGTGAAGCAGACCGACATACATAGTATGAAACTATCATTTCCCCCTCATTACGACAATCGTCGGGTCGACCGTTCTAGCCAATCCATACAATACAAATGAACGTATGATACCGACCGATGACCAATGAGCCTCAGATATGAGAGAAACGAGAGATCATTCACTTGGCTTCGGGTTAGCGGTAACATGAAAAGTAAAATGAAGAAAGGGAGATTGTCATGGCTTTACAATTAATTAAGCTGTTTGTCGCCGCAACTACCACAACAGAAGCGGCACCAAGCACCACAAGATTTTTCTATATCACGACAGCTGAAACAGCAGAAGGGGCAACATTGACCATCGATGCGGCCAGCTTTTTGCAAGATGATGGCAGCCAAGCGACGGAATTGCCGGCACTAGCAACCAATAATAGCTACTTTAATGTGTATGTTAACGGCGTTTTGCAAATGGCGGATATTTCCGCATACACTCCCGGAGCGACCGGCGTTGGGTCGCTAGCCATTACCGTTCCGACCGGAAGTGGATCCATTCCAGCGAATACCCCTATTGTGCTCGAAATTGTCCAATTCGCCCCGACCTCCAGCACAACCGTGACGACCTAACAAGAAGCAACCTTTTTAACCAAAGAAACAGGCGCGCAGATTCGCGCGCCTGTTTCTATTCTTCCGGCTTCGTTTCTTTTTTCCGGCTTTCGGTCATTTGTTTCCAAACCGAGCCTTTCGCCTCTTCACCGCCTTCGATCCGCTCGATGGCCATTTTCACCTGCAAGCTGACCTCAAATTCCGGATCGTTTTCCGCCGCTTTTAACGCCGGGAGCGCCGATTCATCGCCGACTTCGTACAAAAACATAGCCGCGCGCCAGCGAACGAGCTTGCTTTCGTCCTTTAACGCTTCCATCATCGCCGGAATGGCTTCCGGGTCGCCGATGTCGGACAAACAGTCGCCGGCCGTGCGGCGGACCGCAACTGCCGGGTCTTTCAACGCCTCATACAAATACGGAAGCACCTGTTTGCCGCCAATCATGCCGAAATACGCAGTCGCTAGGCGGCGGATGGCCATTTTTTCATCTTTCAGCGCTTTGGCCAGCACCGGAATGTCATCTTCCGTCGGCTCCGCCATTTGCTCGAGCGCGGCGTACCGTTTGCGCCAGTCCGGATCATCGAGCATCTCGCTCGTCACTTTGATGTCTGGCCGCTTTTGCGCCGTTTTTTCCTGCTCGCCGCGGCGAAACATGTTGACGATCCGCTCGAGCCGCTCAGGCGGATAGGAAGCCGACAGTTCATCCACCACTTCGCGGCCAATTTCTTCAAATGTGCCGTAGCGCACTCCTTTTTCCACCCATTTGCGCTCAAGGACAATGTTGCCGGCGTACTTTTGCGCTTCGGTGACCGCGTCGATAAACGGCTGCGGCAGCCCGACGCGATGTTCGCGCTCCCCATCGATGAGCTTCACTTGCATCGGCAGGCCGTACAACATTTGCACGAACACTTTCACTTCGCCGAAATGTTCATTCACCTTCGGCTTTGCCTCGGCTCCGTCATCTGCTTCTTCACCGAACACTTCACGCACGTTCGCCAAAATGTCGCGCCAATCGTATTTCGGATGGCGCTCAATCGCCAAAAAGTCAGCGACATGGTAAATGCCTTTCACTCCATCAATGCGCATCAACGCTTGAATGAGCGGCGGCGCTTCCCCGATGTTGTCCGGTTTGTAGTTATGGCGCATGCCGGAAGGCAATTCTTCATCAAGCAAGATTTTCATCGTGTTCGGGCTTGGCGTCGGTTCAATCGCTTGAATGCGCAACCGTCATCCCCTCCTTTTTCTTTTCTATTGCCTCACAACAGTTTTTCAATTTCTTCCTTCAACTCGCTCGGCTTCGTTTGCGGGGCGAAGCGGGCGACGACTTGACCGTTGCGGTCGACGAGAAATTTCGTAAAATTCCATTTGATCGTCTTCGTGCCAAGCGCCCCTGGCGCTTGTTCTTTCAAATGTTGAAAGAGCGGATGAGCGCTGCCGCCATTGACATCCACTTTCGCAAACAGCGGAAACGTCACACCGTAATTCAACTGGCAAAACTGTTCGATTTCCTCTTCTGTTCCCGGCTCTTGGCCGCCGAATTGATTGCACGGAAAGCCAAGCACGACAAACCCGCGGTTTTGGTATTCGTCATACAGCTGCTGCAGTTCTTGGTACTGCGGAGTGAACCCGCAGCGGCTGGCCGTGTTCACAATGAGAAGCACATGGCCCCGATAGGCGGACAGCGGCTGCTCTTCCCCACGAATCGTCTTGGCGCTGAATTCGTATACGCTCATCGTTCTCACCTCATCCCCATCATAGCCGATTTCCCGCTCGGTTTCCACTTTTTACACTGTTATTGACTAGATAACGGCTGCAGCTGCTCGAGCGAAGAAATCATATATGGCACCATCTCCGGCAAGTCGGCAGCGTTTTCCTCGTAAATGAGGCGGGCAAATTCGACCACCGCTTCATTTTTGTATGGACCGCCTTCATGCGGAAACTGCCAGCTGAGCGTCTGTCGAATGATCCGTTCTTCCCCCCAAATCGTCCGCAGCGTTCCTTCAACGATGGCGCAAGCGGACGAGCGGCGGATCGGCATTGTGAACACGACAGCCAGACGGCACCCGGCCCGGTCATGATGGAGCCGTTCATTGATGAGCTCGGCAAAGTCGATCGAAAGCTGCGCCGTACAAGTAACTGGCGGATCAGGTGCATCATTCATCCGGAACGAAATGGCGTACTCCCGCGACAGGCGGGCCAAATCAGCGAGATCGCGGCGGTCAACGACAACAAGGCGCCCTTGCAAGTCGGCGTCATATACCGCTCCTTCCAACACGGTTTTCAAATTGTCAAATGCCGTCGGATCCATGCGTTTTCCTCCTTTTTTCACTTCAAACACTGAACTTCCTTGCACGGAAAAAAATGAATTGAAGAAAGTCAATAAAGTTTTTATAATGTAATTATTTAAAAAATAGAACGAAACGGAGGGGACATCGTTGCCAATCAACATTCCAAAAGACTTGCCCGCGAAAGAAATACTCGAACAAGAAAACATTTTCGTCATGGACGAAGAACGAGCGTATTCACAAGACATTCGTCCGCTCAATATCGTCATTTTAAACTTAATGCCGGAAAAAGAAAAAGCGGAGACGCAGCTATTGCGCCTGCTCGGCAACTCGCCGCTGCAAGTGAACGTCACCTTTTTGCGCCCGGCGACCCATGAGCCGAAAACGACGAGCAAACATCATTTGGATCAATTTTACACGATTTTCCCGCACATCCGCCATCGGAAATTTGACGGGATGATCATCACCGGAGCGCCGGTCGAGCAAATGCCGTTTGAGGAGGTGACGTACTGGGACGAGTTGACCGACATTATGGAATGGACGAAAGCAAACGTCACATCGACGCTCCATATTTGCTGGGGAGCGCAAGCCGGCTTGTATTACCATTACGGCATTCCGAAATACCCGCTGCCGGAAAAATGTTTCGGCGTGTTCAACCATACGCTGGAAGTCAAAAATGTGAAGCTTTTGCGCGGCTTTGACGATGTGTTCCGCATGCCGCACTCCCGCCATACAGACGTCAAGCGGGAAGACATTGAAAAAGTGCCGGAGCTCATGATTTTATCGGTCGCCGACAAAGCCGGCGTTTGCCTCGTCGCCTCGAACGACGGCCGCCGCATTTTCTTGACCGGCCATCCGGAGTATGATGCCACCACGTTAAAAGATGAATATGAGCGCGACTTGGCCAAAGGATTGCCGATCCAGCCTCCGGAGTCGTACTTTCCGAATGACGACCCGAGCCAGCCGCCGCTCAACACGTGGCGCTCGCACGCCAATTTGCTGTTTGTCAATTGGCTCAACTATTACGTCTATCAAGAGACGCCTTATATTTGGGAATAAAGGGGAATTATCACACAGCAAAAACGCCTTTGCTTTTCCTAGCAAGGCGTTTTTCTTATTTTGTCATTTTCCGACAATTGTCCCGTTCCTTCGCGCAACGAATGGCATATCATATAGTAGATTTTGCAGGGAGGTGAACGGGATGGGCGCTTGGCATGGCAATGGCTTTGCCTTAATTGTCGTCTTGTTTATTTTGTTGATTATTGTGGGAACGGCGTTCGTTTATTAATCGCTGACTCCCGCCGTCCTCCGGCCGCCATGTTTGCCAGCATCCGGCCGTATTGCCTACGGGAAGCGCCGCAAACGCGCTTCCCGTTTTTTTGGTTTGCCGCCGAATAAAAACGGTTCGGCAGCCTATGCTAATGATATGGTCATAGCGCCTAAAGGAGGTGTGGTCTGTGACGAAACGACCGAACAACGGAAGCCGAAATCAAAATGCGCCGACGCAAGACCCGATGGCCTTGCTTCACGGTCCGGCATCCGGCGACAACAGCAAAGGACGGCGGCAACATAAGGAACAAAACGACAAAACGGACACCGATGCATAAGGAAAACCGCCATGAGCAGTCCCTCCGCCTAAAGGAAACGGCGCCGCTCATAGCGGAAGAGTTCGATGCAAAAAAAGCGGCCAAATTCGGCCGCTTTTCATCATGGGCTACACCCTGGCAGACTAGCAGGAAAGACTTCTCCGTCAACCGTTTCCGCTCAACATTCAATGCCTTTCGCAGCCGCCGTCCCTTGTTCATAGTCGTGCTTGACGAGCGCCATCTCAGTGGCAATATCGGCGGCGGCAATCAGCTCCGGACGGGCAGAGCGCCCGGTGATGACAAGGTGGAGTGACGGCGGGCGCGTGCGAATCAGTTCGAGCACATCTTCGATCGATAAGATGTCATCGACCGGGAATCGATCGATGGCTAAAGCGTTGTTCAATTCATCTAGCACGATCATATCATACTGCCCGGAATGAACATACTGTTTCACTAACGTCCATGCTCGTTGTAACGCTTGGCGATGAACATCGGGCGTTTTCGTCCATGTAAAGCCGGCGCCAAGCTGATGCACCTCGATGCCGAGGCGGCGAAGGGCCAGCTGCTCGCCATACGTGCGCTCTGGCGATTTAATAAACTGCAAAACAGCGACCTTCATGCCGCGTCCGACAGCGCGCAGCACAAGTCCAAAGGCAGCTGTCGTTTTCCCTTTGCCATCGCCAGTGTAAACGATCACCCGTCCGTTACGATTCTGTATAGACAACCGCCTCGCCTCCTCGATGTTCCGAAAACCATTGCAACGTCTCGCGCAGGCGGACAACATTGCCAATCACAATAATGGACGGATGAGAGATGCCGGCCTTTTCCGCTTCTGCCGGCAATGCGGCAAGCGGCGCCGCCACGGTGCGCTGCCGTTCCGTCGTTCCCCGCTCAATGATGGCAGCTGGTGTATCGTATGGCTTCCCAGCGGCAACTAGCCGGCGGCAAATGTCCGGCAAATTGGCTGCTCCCATGTACACGATGATTGTGTCGCATCCTTCGGCTAACGCCTTCCAGTCAATCCGCTCGCTCCGATGCCCGGTGACGATCGCCAACGATGCGGCATAATCGCGGTGGGTGACCGGAATGCCGGCATACGCCGGCACCGCGATGCCGGCGGTGACCCCGGGAACGATTTCAAACGGGATGCCGGCGCGGGCGAGCGTTTCCGCTTCCTCGCCGGCGCGGCCAAAGACACACGGATCGCCGCCTTTTAAACGGACGACCGTTTTGCCTCGACGCGCATGTTCGACCAACCATTCGTGGATTTGTTGTTGAACGGTGTCATGCCTTCCCGGCTCTTTGCCGCAATAAAGAAGCTCGGCGTCCGGCTTCGCATACCGGAGCAGCTTCCGATTGACGAGCCGGTCGTAAATGACGACATCAGCGCGTTCGAGACATTCCCGGCCGTAAACGGTGATCAGTTTTTCATCACCCGGCCCGGCGCCCACTAAATACACTTTGCCGACCGTCATCGTTCCTTCTCCCCTTTCGCTTCTGCGGTGGAAACGCCCGCTGAAGAAAATGTCGCCATTTCGCTCACCATCGCCGCCGCCGCTGCCAAAAGCGGGAACGCCACCGCGGCTCCGCTTCCTTCACCAAGGCGCATGCGCAAATCGATCAGTGGTTCTTTCCCTAACAAGCCAAGGGCAATGCCGTGCCCCGGCTCTTCGGAACGATGACCGGCGATCATATAGTCAGCAACGTTCGGGGCAAACTGGCGGGCGACAAGGGCGGCAACGGTGCAAATAAAGCCGTCGAGCAAAATTGGGATGCGCCGCTCGGCAGCCGCAAGCATGGCACCGGCCATCGCAGCGATCTCGAGTCCACCGATTTTCGCCAGCCACTCAAGCGGCCTTGCCGGATCGGGCCGGTGAAGCGCCAGCGCTTGGCGGATGACTTCCCGTTTATGGACGAGCCTTTCGGCGGCGATGCCGGTTCCTTTGCCGACGATGCGTTCGAGCGGTTCATCGGTCAAGGTGGCCAATAAGGCGCTGGCCGCCGTCGTATTGCCGATTCCCATCTCACCGGCAATCAACGTGCGAGCGCCCTGCCCAATGACCGATACCGCCTGCTCATAGCCAACGTGAAGCGCCTGTTCGGCTTCAGCCGGCGTCATCGCTTCCATTTTGGCAAAATTGTCCGTTCCGTGACGCACCTTTTTCACAATAACCCGCTCGTCATCAATCGGAACGGCTACACCGACGTCGACGATCTCGAGCAGCGCGCCGATCCGACGGCTGAAAACGTTGATCGCCGCCCCGCCGCGGGCAAAGTTATACACCATTTGCGCCGTCACTTCCGCCGGATAGGCGGATACGCCTTCAGCGGCGACGCCATGGTCGGCGGCGAAAACAAGCACCCCTGGGGGCGTCACTTCCGGGAACAAGTTCCCGGTCATCCCGGCGAGTTCAGCCGCAAGCTGTTCGAGGCGGCCAAGGCTGCCGGGGGGTTTGGTTAACTGGTCAATATAAGCGCATGCGGCTTCCATTGTCTGGCGGTTTGCCGCCGGAACGAAAATCTTCATCATCCCACCGTCCTTTGCTGGAATTGACGTATGATCTGCTCGATGCGTTCGATCGCGACGTGCTGCCGGATGTGGGCGGCAAGCCGGTCAAACGCTCTCTCTTTGAGTGAATGAAACAGCCTGACGCCGGAAACGGCAAGCCCTTTTTCACGGCGAATGGCGTTGAAAAAGGCGGTGCGGAACGCATCGTTATGAAACAAATCGTGCACGTACGTGCCCAACACCCGCTCATCGCCGCGCTTCGCCCCTTCGCCGCGGCCGCCGATCTCAATGAGCGGCGCATAGCCGGGAAGCGGCGTCGAGCGGCCCATATGAATTTCGTACCCTCGCACGGCAAACCGCTCCCCGGCCCATGTGAGCACGCCTTCAGAGCGGACCGTTGTTTTCGTCTGCTCGAGCGTCGTCTCAATCGGCAACAGCCCGAGCCCCTTCATTTCCGGAAACGGCGTTTCAACCCCATGTGGATCACAGATGACAGCGCCAAGCATTTGGTAGCCGCCGCACAAACCGACAACCGTCGTTTTTCCATCGTTGACAAGTGACACAATGCCGGAGGCGAGCCCCCGTTGTTTCATATACATTAAATCTTCGATCGTATTTTTACTTCCCGGCAGCACGACCACATCCGGTTCGCCGAGTTCACCCGCGTGCGTCACTAAGCGGACGCGGCAGTCCGGTTCGGCCAACAGCGGATCGATATCGGTAAAATTGGCGATTTTCGGGCAGCGGATGACGGCAATGTCAATCGCCCGCTCGTCATCGGACGACGCGGCAAAGCGTTCAAGCGCCAGCGAATCTTCGGCATCGATCGCCAAATCGGGCAAATACGGGACAACGCCGAGCACCGGCACGCCCGTATATTGTTCAAACCAGTCAAGACCCGGCTTAAGCAACGCCGCATCACCGCGAAACTTGTTAATGATGACGCCGACGACCCGCTTTCGGTCCGCAGGTTCCAAAAGCGCCAGCGTCCCGACGAGGCTCGCGAACACTCCGCCCCGCTCAATATCGCCGATTAAAACAACAGGGGCGTTGGCGAGGCGGGCGATGCGCATATTGACGAGCTCGCGGTCGTTTAAGTTCACTTCGGCCGGACTTCCCGCCCCTTCGATGACGAGCCGATCGTATTCGTTCATCAACGTTTCGAGCGACTGTCGAATGACAGCCAGCCCTTGATGAAAAAACTCATTCCGGTAGGCGAACGCCTGCATAGTGGCATACGGTTTGCCTAACACGACAATTTGCGACTCATGCTCGCGGCTTGGCTTAATTAAAATCGGGTTCATCTCAGCGCGAGCCGCCACCCCGGCCGCTTCGGCCTGAATGCCTTGCGCCCGCCCGATCTCTCTTCCGTCCGGTGTCACATACGAGTTTAACGACATGTTTTGTGACTTAAACGGCGCCGTCTTCCAGCCATCTTGGGCAAAAATGCGGCAAAACGCTGTGGCGATGACGCTTTTTCCAGCGTCGGAATGAGTGCCTTGAAACATGATTGGCAGCGCGTCAGCCATCGTGTTTCACCTTCTCGCATTCTGAAAGCCACCGTTCGACCATCGCCGGGGCGGACGCAAAATGGAAATGGACGTAGCCGGCGACAAGCCGATGCGCTAGGTAGCCGTCCGGCTTCGCTCCGAGCCGCCCGCTCGTTTCATAGGCAAACGGCACGTCACCGCACGGTTCGTACGTCGAGTAGTGAAACTCATGCCCGCGCGCCCGCTCCCCTTCCGGCAATAGAAAGTTCCCTTTCCTTCCGTGCACTTCGCGGTACCCAAGTGCGGCTAGCTTCCGCTGCATAACAACCCGCCCCGGGATGACGCCCGCCATTTCGTATTCCGCGCCGTCGGCCGTCATCAGCCGCTCGGTCAAAAACATAAACCCGCCGCACTCCGCCAATGTCGGCAACCCGCGTTCAATGGCGGCGCGAATCGACTGCTTGGCCGCGATCTGGCGCGCCAATTCAGCGGCAAATTCTTCCGGAAAGCCGCCGCCGATATACAAGCCGTCCACCCCGTCGGGAAGCGGTTCACCGGCGAGCGGGGAAAAATAAACAAGCTCGGCGCCGCAAGCAGAAAGCATCTCGAGGTTTTCTGGATAGTAAAAGTGAAAAGCGGCATCCTTGGCCACCGCCACGCGCGCGCGATACAGCCGCGAAGGGCGAATGAGCGGGGCGGACGGCGCCAGGGCAGGCGCCTCAGCGATCGAAAATAGCGTCTTCCAATCGATCGCGGCCGCGATTTTTCGCCCCAATTCAGCAAAAAACGAATCCAGCTCTCCGCGCTCCACGGACGGCACCAACCCTAAATGGCGCTCCGGCAACGACAGCGCATCGTCTTTCGACAAAAACCCGATGACCGGCAGTCCGCACATTTGCTCGACCGCCGCTTTGATGAGCCGGAAATGCCCCTCGCCGCCTACGCGGTTGGCAAATACGCCGGCGATGTGCACATCGGGGTGAAACGTCTGAAATCCGCGGACGATGGCAGCGGCGCTGCGGGCCATGCCGGAACAATCGACGACAAGGAGAACCGGACTTTTCGTACTGGCGGCGATATCCGCCGTCGACCCTTCGTCGGACAGCGGCTGTTTCCCGTCAAACAGCCCCATCACCCCTTCGATGATGGCAATATCCGCCCCCTTGCAACCGTTCGCCAACACCGTCCGGACCGTTTCCGTTCCGGTCATCCAGCTGTCCAAATTGCGTGACGGCCGGCCGGTGACCGCCGTATGGTACGTCGGGTCAATGTAATCCGGTCCGCATTTAAACCCTTGCACCGTATAGCCTTTTTGCTTGAGCGCCGCCATCAACCCGAGCGCCACCGTTGTTTTGCCGGCTCCGCTTCCGGTTGCAGCGATGACCAATCGCCGCATGCCTCTTCCTCCTTTCTTCGCATCCTTGCTTTTGCTTGATGATCGATGAGCGCGACGGAAATCGTCACATTGCCGGACTTCTTTTTGACGAGCGCCATCGTCTCAGCGCCGCTGTACAATTTCGCCGCCGGCTCGCTCACCCCGTAGGCGCCGGTGTAGCGGTATACCGTTTCCGACGGCGCTTCGATCGGCACTTCGTTTAACTGTTCCGGCGTGTACGTCACAAATTCCCAGCCGTATTTGCCGACAACTTCCCGAAGTCCGGGCTCATCTTTTTTTAGATCGATCGTGCATACCGCCTTAACGCTTTTGATCGAAAAACAGAGCTCAGCCAGCGTCTCGCGGATGACCGTTTCAATTTCCTCAGCCGGTGTCCCCCGGTTGCAGCCGATGCCAAGCACAATCACTTTTGGGCGATACAGCACACCGTTTTGCAAAATCGCCTCTTCTTCCGGTTCGAGCAGCCGGTGGGTGACTACAAGCGCCGCTGCCGGGCGAGCGGCCATCGCCGAAGCGATAGAGTCATATACTGTAATGTTTTTCGGCAACGGACGCCCTTCCGGCCACCAGCCGGTTTCGCCCGATTCTTGCACGACGGCGACCGGCTCTTCGTTGACGACCGCCGCACTGACCGGCGTCAACTTGTCCGCCGATTCCCACTCCCAGCCGAACGCGCGGCCAAATAAATCAACGGCGATCGTTTGCTGCACATCCGAAGCAGTCGTAATGACCGGTCGGGCGTCAAGGATCGCAGCCACGCGCCGCGTCAATTCGTTCGCCCCTCCTAAATGGCCGGAAAGAACGCTGATCGCATGTTCCGCCTTATCATCGATGACGACGACCGCCGGATCGGTCTTTTTATCTTTTAATAATGGAGCAATCATGCGGACGACCGCGCCAAGTGAAATGATGCAAATGAGGCCGTCGTAACGGGCGAACAGTTCCGGCAACAGCGCCTTTACATTGCCGGAAAACAGGCGGATGCCGCATCGGTCTTCGTCTCCGCGGGCGAACTTCTCCGTATAATAGACGTCCGCCCCGTCCAACTCACGGCCGAGCCGGCGGGCAATTTCTACCCCGTGTTTCGTAATGGCGACAACGGCATACACGTTACTTCTCCCCTTTCCGGTACCCGTGCGTGAACGTGCGGTCGTACAGTTTCGAGCGGTAGCCGCGCTCATGGATGTGCGGATCGAGCGCCCAGCCGGCGAAAATGATGGCATGCTTCGTCACCCCATGGCGGCGCATATCATCGGCCAGCGTCGCCACCGTCGAGCGGATGATAATTTCATCCGGCCATGTCGCCTTATACACGGCGACGGCCGGGGTGTCACTGCTCCAACCGGCATCAAGCAAGGCGGCGGTCACTTTTTTGGCCAATGTGGCGCTTAAAAAGAGAACAAGGGTGCAATGATGTTTCGCCAGTTCTTGCAATCTCTCGTGCGGAGGCACCGGCGTCCGCCCTTCGGCGCGCGTGAAAATGACCGTCTGCGTCAGCTCTGGGACGGTAAGTTCGGCCTGCACGGCGGCGGCAGCAGCAAATGCCGAGCTGACGCCGGGCACGATCTCGATCTCAACTCCTTCTTGTTTCAACAAGGCGATTTGTTCGAGCGTCGCTCCATAAATCGATGGATCGCCGGTATGGACGCGCACGACGAGCCGTCCTTGTTTCACTTGTTCAATCATCGCCGCCACCAGTTGTTCCAAATGCATGCCGGCCGTATGGAAGACGGCCGCTTCCGGCTTCCGGTAGCGCTCAATCAGTTCCTCGCTCACTAACGAGTCGGTGTAAAAAATGGCATCTGCCGAGGCAAGGAGCTCAGCGCCGCGGACGGTGATCAAATCCGGCGCCCCCGGCCCCGCTCCTACGATATACACCTTCACTTTCTCACCACCAACAATGTCAAATATTCAAGCTCCACCCCTTCAAGTTGCCCTGCATCCCAAATGACTTCCTCTCCTGATGTCACTTTCGTCACGACCGCGGCGCGCTGAAGCAAATCGAGTTCGCGAAGCAGACGAATCATGAGATCAATCACTTTCGCCACTTTGAAAAAGACGACGCAATCGTGCCCAAGGAGCGCCGCTTTCATCGCTTCGTAATCATCGCGCGCCGGCACAATGGCCACTTGCTCGTCGCCGTCGGCCAACGGAAGGCGGAGACGGGCGGCAGCGGCGTTCGCCGAGCTGATGCCAGGGATCACTTCGATCGCCGCCTCTGGATAACGGCGTTCCATCACGTTCATAAGGTGAATAAACGTGCTGTACAATAACGGATCGCCTTCCGTGACAAAGGCGACATCACGCCCGGCTGCCAGCTCCGCCCAAATGGCGTCCGCTGCTTCGTTCCATTTCGGCTCGAGCACGCTTACGTCTTTCGTCATCGGAAAATGGAGCCCAAGCCGCCGTTTTTCGTCTGGGGCAAAATAAGCATCAATAATTTGTTCGGCATAGCTTTTGCTTTGCCGCCCTTTTTTCGGATAGGCGATCACATCCGCTTCTTTGAGGCGGCGGTACGCCTTCACAGTCATCAGCTCCGGATCGCCCGGGCCGACGCCGATGCCGTACAACGTGCCGATCATTCGTCTCCCTCCCGTTTCGCAGTGATGATGTATACCGGATTGAGCGCCTCAAAGCGCGTCAATTCTAAAATCGGCTTGCTTCTTGCTGCCTGTGCAAGCGCAATGTCGACATGAAACCCACGCGCGCGCAACTCGCGGCACGCTTCGGCGAGCGTCTCGACCGTCGCCGCGTTGATGACAATGCGCCCGTTTTTTTTCAGCCGTTTCGTACAGACGTCCAACAGCGGCGCCATCGCTCCCGATGTGCCGCCGATAAAAATGGCGTCCGGGTCGGCAAACTCGTCGAGCCGATCGGGCGCTTTGCCGTGAACGAGCGTTAGGTCGACGCGGAATTTGCGCAAGTTTTGCCGGCAAATGTCGATATCGTATTCATTTTTTTCAATGGCAAACACCGCCCCGTCACGGGCGATTTTCGCCGCTTCAATCGCCACTGAACCGGTGCATGTGCCGATGTCCCACACGACGCTGTCCGGGCGGAGGCGCAAAGCGCTTAAGCTCAGCACGCGAATTTCTTTTTTCGTAATCAATCCTTTATCCGGCTTGCGCTGAAAAAATTCATCATCCTCAATGCCAAGCGGCCAAGTTGGGCTTGGCATCGTCTGGCGCAACACGACTATATTTAATGGAAGAAACTCGGTTTCGGCCATTTCTTCGAGCTTGAAAAACCGGCATCGTTCATTCGGCCCGCCGAGCTCCTCGCCGACAAACGCCTCGTACTCGGTCATGCCATACTCCAGCAAATAGCGGGCGATTGCCGCCGGGGAATTCGTTTCATCGGTCAAAATAGCGACTTTGCGCCGCCCGTCAATGCGTTGGGCAAGCCCCGTCAGCGGCCGGCCGTGGACGCTGATGAACGCGGCATCTTGCCATGACTCCCCCATTTTCGCAAACGCCCATTGCACCGAGCTGACCGCTGGATATACCTCAATTGGCAACTTGTTCGCCAAATAGCTGCCCATCCCGTAAAAGAGAGGGTCGCCAGAAGCCAATACGACCGTCGTTCTTGTCTCATTTCGGAGCTGCTCGACGAGTTCCGCCAGCTTGCTGCGGATGACGATCGTTTCACCTTTGTAGTCGGGAAACATCGCCAATTGCCGCTTGCCGCCGACAAGCAGCTCGCTTTCCTCAATCCAGCGCTTGTACAGAGCAGGCAAGCCCGCCGGACCGTCGGCGCCGATGCCGATCAGCTTAATCGCTCCCATTCGTCTCCACCGCCTTTCCTAACCGTTGTCCGTTCATCGTGTAAATGGATGTCTCCACCGTCATGCCGCCGCCGACTTCGTTAAACGCCGCCCGGCAGCACGCTTCGCACAATAGCTGAAAAAATGTTGTGCAGCCCGCTTCCTGCATCATATCGCCGACTTGCGCCGCCGTATTCGCCTCGCGGACAGCGGCAACGAGCGATGCCGGAGCGCCGGCTTGTTCCGCCAACCGAGCCAAAAAGCCGAAATCGACCGGTGCGCTTTTGGCGTGAACCATCATGACTCCTTGGGCGACTTTCGAAAATTTCCCCATCATCCCGACCATCGACACCGTTTCGATGCCGAGCCGCTTGCATTGCTTCAACGTAAAGCCAACAAAATCGCCCATTTCAATAAACGCCTCTTCCGGCAAACCCGGATATTCCCGCATGGCGTATTTCTCGCTCCGTCCCCCGGTCGTAATGACGACATGGCGGCAGCCGTTCGCTTTCGCCACTTGAATGGCTTGCACGATGCTCGCTCGGTAGGCCGCAGTCGAAAACGGGACGACGATGCCGCGCGTCCCTAAAATCGAAATGCCGCCGATGATGCCGAGCCTCGCATTTAACGTTTTTTTAGCGATCTCTTCGCCGCCCGGCACGGAAATGACGATGTTCACCCCGCGGGCGATGCCGTATTGCTCGAGCACTTCCTTTGCGGTTTCACGAATCATCTTCCGCGGCACGGGATTGATCGCCGCCTCGCCGACCGGCACCGGCAAGCCCGGCTTCGTCACGCGCCCGACCCCTTCACCGCCGTCAAGATGCACGCCCGGGGATGATGCCCACGAGACGGTCGAAACGATCAACGCTCCATGCGTCGCGTCCGGGTCATCGCCGCCGTCTTTCACGACAGCAGCTGTCGCCGTTGATCCATCATATGTACACGACTGAACGGAAAATGTCACGGACCGTCCGATCGGCAACCGAATCGTCGCTTCCGTCTGCACCCGGCCGGTAATGAGCGCCGTGAGTGCCGCTTTCGTCGCCGCCGTCGCGCATGACCCGGTCGTATATCCTTCCCGCAGCGTTTTTTTCGCTTCCATCGCCCATCACACTCGTTCCGCCAAGAGCGATAAAGCGTTCAAAGCGGCGACCGTCACCGTGCTTCCCCCTTTGCGGCCGCGGTTCGTAATAAACGGCACATCAAGCTTGGCCAGCTCTTCTTTCGATTCCGCCGCGGACACAAACCCGACCGGCAGGCCGATCACCAGCCCCGGCCGCGCTTCTCCTTCCTTAATTAGGCGGATGAGCTCAAGCAGCGCGGTCGGCGCGTTGCCGATGGCGAAAATGCCGCCTTCCGCTTCTTTCACCGCCTTGCGCATGGCGACGATCGCCCTTGTCATGTTCAGCCGTTTCGCTTCGGCGATGACGTCTTCATCGGAAATGTAGACGCGCACCGCTCCGCCAAATTTCTCAAGGCGCGCTTTATTGACGCCGACTTGCACCATTTGTACGTCGGCGACGACGAGCTTGCCGCGGCGAATGGCGTCGATGCCGGCGCGGACGGCGTCGGGATGAAAGAGAAGGCTTTTTCCGAGCTCAAAATCGGCTGAAGCGTGAATGACGCGCTGAACGATCGGGTATTGCTCAGCTGTAAAGGAATGCTCGCCGATTTCTTCATCAATGATTTGAAAGCTGCGCGCTTCAATTTGCTCCGGCTGGACGGTCACCGGACGAAACGTCGTATGGAAATCCATTTGTTTCTCTCCTTTCATCATTCATTAGAACAGCGGGGCGGGCGGCATAAACTAGCCGTCTTGTTTCCATGTTGAATGGCATCTTAGTCAGATGTTCCTGCCTTTTCCATTTGCAGGGACGAACGGGCGGAAACCGGCGCTTGTTGTTTCAACGCCTCGAGGACGCCGGCAAAATCGGTATACACTGTGCCGTATGCTAGGCGCGGGCGGCGAATGACGATCGTTTCAATGCCAAGTTCCTCGGCAGCAGCGAGCTTTTCATCAACAAACCCGACTTTGCCGCTCTCTTTCGTGATGACTAATGTGACGCCAAAATGGCGGAACAAGGCAAGATCCAGTTCCTTCGTAAACGGCCCTTGCATGGCAACGATCTGTTCTTGCGAAAACCCGAGCCGCTCGCATTTTTCCAAATTGTCTTTGCGCGGCAGCATCCGAGCAATCACCCGCACGTCAGGCCGGCCAAGTAGCTTGGCGGCGAAAATATCGAGCGTTTTGCTGCCAGTCGTCAGCATGACGACGCCGCCTTTTTCGGCCGCCAGTTCGGCCGCTTCTTCATAGCTGTCGGCAAACGTTACCGTGCCGGACGCAAGCGAAGACGCTTGCCGCTCATAGCGGATGTACGGAAGGCCCGCTTCGGTCGCCGCTTGCATGGCGTTTTTCGATGCCTCTTCGGCAAATGGATGGCTGGCGTCCACAATCGCTCCCGCTCCGTTCGCTTTGGCAAGCCGGGCGAGCTGGGCGGCATCCAAGCGGCCGACATGGGCGCGGACGCCGGCGGCTTCTAGCTGTTCGGCCGCATGATCGGTGACGACTGTAGCCAGCACTTCATATCCTTCGTTTTGCACCGCAATCGCCAGTTCGCGGGCGTCGCTCGTACCGGCGAGCAGCAAAATCATTGGCATTTCCCCCTTAATGATGATGATGGTGGTGGTGATGATGGGCGGCGTGCAA
The DNA here is from genome assembly GCF_014679505.1 of Geobacillus sp. 46C-IIa. Taxonomy (GTDB): domain Bacteria; phylum Bacillota; class Bacilli; order Bacillales; family Anoxybacillaceae; genus Geobacillus. Next base: position 1,589,394 of record NZ_CP061474.1, on the reverse strand, counting down.
CCGGTATTGGCAAACATCGCAGTTCATCGCCGCTGTTTGACCGAGCGCTTCGTTCAGCCGGTCAAGCACGATCGTTTCTAGTTGTGGATGAAATCCGAAATAGCCGGCCAAGGCGAATGAAACGCCGGCATGGTCGGCGCGGTACTGCTCGACTTGCCGCTCGAGCCGTTTGATGAGCACGCCGGTGAATAGAAAATACGGCAGCACAACAATGCGCCGCGCCCCAAGCGCGATACAGCGGCGGACGGCGTCATCAAGCGACGGTGTCGTCACACCCATGAACGCCGGTTCAACAAGCGCATAGCCCGTTTGTTCCCAAAACAGGCGGGCGATTTTATACAAGTCGCTGTTCGCATCCGGATCGCTCCCGCCGCGCCCAAGCAATATGACCGCCGTCTCGCGGCCGGGGGCTTCCGGCTGCTCGCCGATTTCTTGCAACCGTTCATGCAATATCGCCAACGTCTGCTCATGAATCCCAATCGGCCGTCCGTACCGGAACGTCAGATGCGGATAGCGCTGCTTTGCCTCATCGATTTCCGCCGGAATATGAAGCTTTGAATGCCCGGCCGGCAATAAAATGAGCGGGAGGACGATCACTTCCTTCGCTCCGGCTTCTGCACAAAGACGGATGCCTTCGCTGATCGATGGACGCCCAAACTCTAAAAAACTCGTTTCGATATGAAATGCGTCATCAATGCGCGGCCGCAGTCCGGCGACAAACCGCTGCACTTGCTCGTTCCCTTCGGGGTCGCGGCTTCCATGGCCGACAAACAAAATCGCCTTCATGATTTCCTCTCCTTATCTTCTTTTTTGCCCCATTGCATTGACTTTCGCGCTTTTGGAGCATCGCATCCATCTTGCGGTGATCAATGGGAGTTGGCTCGCGGGCACATCGTGCTGCATCTCCGGTTCCTTTCGCCATCCGCAGCAGTGCGTTTGCTGCTAGTCGCCGCAAGCAGCCGTTTCCACCATAGCGGCGGCCTTCACTTCTTCATGGCGAAACCGGCCAACTTGTTTCACTCGGCTGAAAAACTTATGGAACCGTTCGTTCGGGTAGGCGTGTTCTTTATATTGCTCGATCATGTCGGTGATAATGGCAACGATCTCTTCCGGCGGCAAGCCTTCGGCGACAAGCTGGCCGGGATGGGCGTTGCGGCCGACCGTTTTTCCACCCAAAAACAAATCAAATTTCCCTTTCCGATACACAAGACCGATATCTTCACGCACCGCACCGTAGCACGCCATGCCGCAGCCGTTGATGCCGAGTTTCAGCTCCTTCGGCAGCGCCAGGCCTCCTAATCTCCGCGCCAATTCTTCGGCATACGGAATCGCGTCTTTTTTCTCCCCGTCACAAAAATCGCACGCTTTCACCATCAGCACATCGCCGACCGGCGTAACCATCAACCCAGCGGCGGCCAGTTTAGCTACAAGGCCATTCGGGTCATCAGTCACCCGTTCAATTTTTATGTAATGATCGGGCGTGTAGGTCAGTTTTCCGTCGGGGCCTGCTGTCTCCGCTAGGACAAGCAACTGTTCCGCCGTAAACTGTTTGTTGGCCACCCCAGGGCTTACCGCCGCTTCAAACAGGACGGTTTCCGCTTTTCGCCGTTTACGGTTTTCAAGCGCCGCAAGCGCATCTTCGGCGGCTTCTTTCGCTTGCTGTCGCGCTATATGCTCCACCGGCCGCTCGACCGCTGTCTGCCCGGCAGCAGCAGACGAACCGACCATACTCGTCGGCCGAGCCCCCGTTTGCTGCGTTTCATCTGGAAATGGCGGGATGCCGGCTAACGCCAAGGAAGTCCGATTGTTCGAACCGGCTGCCCGCTTCACTTCAACATCACCGGTTGCCTGCGGCTCCATCTGTTCTAAGGCCCATGGTTCGGCTTCTTTGCGCAGCCGCTCATGCGGCTTGAGCGGCTGAACGGCCGCGGTCAAATGGTATTTGCGTTGATAGCCGCGCGGCGTAATCATCAATCCGTCATGCACAAACGTCGTCGAATTGCCAATGATCACAGTCGTCAACATGCCGATTTCATGGTCAAGCATATGCGCCAAGTCGGTGAGGACGATATGCTGCCGCTCACGGTACGCGCTTTTCACTAGTCCGACTGGTGTCGTCGGCGCCCGGTGGCGGAGCAGAATGCGCTGCGCTTCCACAATCTGCCTAGTGCGCCGCCCGCTTTTCGGGTTGTAAAGCGCGATGACAAAATCGGCCTCCGCCGCGGCTTCGAGCCGCTTTTCAATCAGCTCCCACGGCGTCAAATGGTCGCTCAAGCTGATCGTGCACGCATCATGCATCACCGGCGCCCCAAGCAGCGCCGCGCACGAGTGAAGGGCCGAAATGCCTGGGATGACTTCCACTTCAATCGGATCGTCTTTCGTCCATCCTTTTTCAATCAGCACTTCGTAGACGAGCCCCGCCATGCCGTACAACCCGGCGTCGCCGCTTGAAATGACGGCGACCGTTTTGCCGCGCTCGGCCCATTTCACGGCTGCTTGAGCGCGGCTCACTTCTTCGGTCATACCGGTGCTGATGATTTCCTTTCCGACGATCAAATCGCGCACAAGTTCAATGTAGGTTTTATAGCCAATGATGACGTCGCTTTCTTCAATCGCTTCCCGAGCCCGTTTCGTCATATGATCGACGCTGCCCGGGCCGAAGCCGATAATGAGCAGTTTGCCGGCCACCTTACACTCCCCCTTTCCACGTCTCGATCATGATCGACATCCCTAACCATATGCTGTATAATCCAGTGGCCGCACCAAGAACGTGAAATAGTCGTTCCCGCTGTTTCGCCTTCCAAAACCCCCATGATAAGCCAATGGCCGTTCCAATGGTGGCAACTAGCAACCCGGCGACAAACAGCCCAAGCTGAAGGGCGGCTGCACTCACATGCATTTTTCCTGCGGCATGGGTTAAAATGGCAAGCTGGGTTGGACTTTCGACGCCGATGCCATGGATGATGCCGATCATAAAGGCGCCAGCCCAGCCAAAACGCGAGAGCGAATGGTGGCTTCCTGTTTCTCGTCCCACTCGAACCCATCCGGCCACCGCGCGGCCAAGTTCATAAATAAGCTGAAAGCGGCTTTTCACCTCGCCGCGCCAAAAAAGAGAAAAGAGCATCATTCCGCCCAAGAGCACGAGCGTGCAGCCGACGAGAAGTTCAATCACCGCGACTGACGAACCGGGGAGACGGACGCCGATAAGCAGCGCCGCCAGCCCCATGACAAACACAATTGCCCCGTGTCCGGCCGCATACATGATTCCAAGCGCAAGCTGTTGCCTTCGCTCTGATTCGCTTCCGACCATATCGGCAATCGCCGCAACATGATCGCTGTCCATTCCATGGCGCAAGCCAAGAGCGATGGCTAACATCGCATAGCTGCCCCACTCCATCTTACTTTCCTCCTTTTCGAATCCCGGCGGCTGCCCCCGTTCCCGGCAGGCAGGCCAGCCCCCTGTCATGCTGGTATGCATACGTCGCCCATGACCAAAACGGTGCTCCTTCCTGCAAATGGAAGCGCACGACCTCTTTCGCTTTCTCCGACGTCATCTGCCGATACCAGACGCCATCCGGGTAAACGATCATCACGCACGCGTCCTGGCAGCGGCCGTTGCAGCGCGTTCTTGTCGTATGAACAAGATCGTCCAATCCAAGGCGGGCAATCTCTTCACGCACCGCCAGCGTCACTTCCTCCCCGCCATGGCGCAGGCACGTCCCGCCGTTGCAAATCAACAGATGATGCCTCATTCCCCGCAAATCCCACGTCGCCATCCAATTCCTCCTTTTGCAAGATTGGTAGAAATGAAAACCATTCAGCTTCGCTCAAAGAAAAATAAAAAAGCACCTCTAGAGCAGAGGTGCAGAAAAATGCATACGAAGCCAAAAATAAGCCAAAAGAAGCCTCATTCAGCCATCATTCTCCCGCACGTCTGCCTATATTCCCGTAGGCATCCGTCCGATGCAAACAAGGCAGGTCTCCTGACTTAGGATCATCGCTTTGCGGCGCCTTCCCGAAGAATCCTTCAGTGACTTGTTGCCGCAAAACTCCCCATCACAGTGGCGGGTACCGTGACGGCTTTTCACCGTACTTCCCTTTTCACCCAAGCCCTAAGCGAGCCGGGCACCTTGTTTGCCTTTCGCCAATATATACGCTGTCATGGAACAAGCATCCTTTTTCATCGTAGTACAACGATGGCTTCATCGTCAACCGTTTTTTTCCGACAAGTTCGTTCGCGCGATGACAATGCCATCTGCATCCGCATACACATACGCGCCTGGCTCCCAACGGACGCCGCCAAATTCAAGCACGACATCGCGGGCGCCTTTTCCCTCTTTTTTGCTTTTCACCGGGCAAGTGCCAATGGCCATCACGCCAATCGGCATCGCGCCGATTTCTGCGGAATCGCGAATGCAGCCGTGAATGATGACGCCAGCGAGCCCTCTCTCGCAGGCGATTTGCGCCAATCGGTCGCCTAATAGCGCGACGCGGCGCGACCCTTTTCCGTCAACAACAAGCACCGTGCCCGGCGGCACCGTCTCGAGCGCTTCGCGGACAAGAACGTTGTCTTCAAACACGTCAACAGTGGCAATCGATCCGGAAAACGCCCGCTTTCCGCCGTACGATTGGAAGGCAAGTTCGCACACTTGCAGCTCGTCAAGAAATTGATCGCATAAATCAGCAGTTTTCACCATCATTCCTCTCCCTTCGTTCGTTTTACATTCGCCACCATTCGTCAAAATCCTGCTGCCGTGACGATTTTTTAGCAACCATTCGTTAATTTCGCATCGCGAATGGCATCATCAGCCTCTTTGTCCTACCGGCGCGGAACTGCTTTCAGACGAAAAAACGGCCTCGTGCCGAAGTGGCAGAGACCGTTTTTGCCAGCCAAAGGCCTATGCACCCTAGCCGGCTTATTCAGCTGGGCTAGCTGGATTCGAACCAGCGCATCACGGAGTCAAAGTCCGTTGCCTTACCGCTTGGCTATAGCCCAACGTCTTTGTTGTCACTTACAGTATGCGCATGGGGCCTCCCTTTATACATCAAAACGAATATCATTTTGCAACAGACGGCAAAATACGGATAAGCATTCACATTGCGCACGTTTTACCACATCTTCATCCTCTCTTCACAACCGCTTCATGCCAATAAGGTATGATGCAAACAGAAAGGGGGAACGACGTTGCGACGAATATGGCTTTATGCCGGGTTCTTGCTATGGCTGCCGCTAGGCTTAGCCTCTTCGGCCGCTCCACAGCCGTCAGTCGCCCGTGAGCCGATCATTATCGCCCATCGCGGCGCTTCCGGGCATGCACCGGAGCATACGCTTGCCTCCTACCGGCTTGCGGGTCGCATGCACGCTGATTATATTGAGGTTGACGTGCGGATGACGAAAGACGGAAAGCTCATCGCCATGCATGATGCAACGCTCGCCCGGACGACGAATGCTGAAACCGTCTATCCTCACCGTTCTCCGTGGCACGTTGGCGATTTTTCGCTCGCCGAGCTGAAGCGGCTTGATGCCGGCTCGTGGTTTAGCAAGCGTTTTGCCGGCGAACCGATCCCGACCCTTGAGGACATCATGCGCACGCTAGAAGCAGAACGAATCGACGCCCCTTTGTATATTGAACTAAAGCAGCCCGGCATTGAAAAAGCGGTCGTACAGCTATTGCAAAAACATCATGATTTACAGCGCGGCCGCATCATGTTTCAATCGTTTCATCCCGAGAGTTTGCAGGCGCTAAGGCCACTCATCCCACGCGGCATTCCGCTTATTCAGCTGATTGGAGAACGCGAGACGGCCCGTATAGGCCCGGGCGAACTGCTAGGGCAGGTCGCCGTCTATGCCGATGGCATCGGCTTGCCGCTTTCGCTCGCCAGTAAAGAGTGGGTGGATGCCGCTCATAGCCGTGGGCTCATCGTGCATGTCTACACGGTTAACGACACACGCGATCTCGCGTGTCTATGCTCAATAGGCGTTGACGGCTTGTTCACCGATTATCCGGACCGCCCCGCCCGCATCGCTGCCTGCCGGTCCCCATTCATCATTGACCCGCTTCTGGAATGAATGGTTTCTCATACATGCCCATTCGGAAGAGACCAAACAGCTGGCTTTGGCGACACCCCTTGCCTAGAGTTGGGATGGGATATTGCCTCTGCTTGAAATACGAATATGTGGCAGTTCTATGTTCAAACATACTATAGCGTCTCCCTATCCTGTGAAGCGCTGTGAAAGCGTCTGCATCGCAAAGGGCTGTCTTGGACCCTCCTCACGTATACATTGGCCAAAGGAGACCCGAACCGACAAAAACGGGTTGACTGGGCACGGGCTGTACAAACCGTTCGGCTTTGCTGCGTCAAGCCATCCCGCTTGGCTGATGGAACGGGTTCAAGGATGAAAAAGGCGGATCGTTCACGGCCCGCCTTTTTGTGAAACGCTTTTTTCACAGGCAACATGCTTCGCATCCGCCTTCCGTCACTGTTTCGGAAACTGAAAGGACAGCTTCTTGTCGTTTTCATCCCACACAAGAACAGCATCAAACGTTTTTCCGCCTTTTTTGAATCCTTTAATGACATTCGTTTTTCCTTGTGCAAGCAGCTTTTTCATATTCGCCGCAGAAATCGACTTGCCGAGAATGCGTTTGGAGACCGTAAACGAGCATTTTGTTTTCGCATACTGGTCGCAGCCGTACAACGTTCCTTTGTCGATGACGGTTCCGCCACAAAGCGGGCAGCGCCCGAGCGGCTCACCGACCGTTTTTTTCGTTTTCGTCCGCTGGATCGAAGCGGTGTCAAGCCCGCTGAAATTCCAGCTTGGCGCAGCGGCGATAGCATCGGTGACCACTTTTTGCGCCAGCTTTTTCACCTGTTCCATAAACGCAGCCGAGGAGGCCGTTCCTTCGCCAATTTCGCTTAAGCGCTGCTCCCATTTCGCCGTCATTTCCGGCGAGGCGAGAATCGTGCCGCCGAGCGCCTCGATCAATACTTTCGCCTTGTCCGTCGCATACACAAGGTTGTTTTTCACCTCAATATACTTCCGCTCTTTCAGCATCGTAATGATCGCCGCCCTTGTCGCCTCTGTGCCGAGCCCTTCCGTTTTGGCGAGCACTTTTTCAAGCGCTTCGTCGTCTAAAAACTTCCCAGCTGTTTTCATGAGCGTAATGAGCTGCCCTTCTGTATACCGTTTCGGCGGCTCCGTTTTTCCTTCCTTTACTTGGACGTCCGCCACTTTGCCCGCTTCTCCTTGACGGAGCAATGGAAGCACCGTTTCCTTTTCCTCTTCATGCGGGCGAATAACCGTGCGCCATCCTTCCTCAATGACTTGTCTTCCTTTCGTGATGAAACGAGCCCGTCCATCAACCAACGTCGCAACCGTCGTATAGTCGATGATCGCCGCCTGGTAGTGGGCGGCAATCAAGCGGCGGACGATCAAATCATACACTTTCCGCTCGTCGGATGACAGCTTTTCCGGGTCAATGACTTGTTCGGTCGGGATGATGGCGTAATGGTCAGTCACTTTCTTCTCGTTTACATAACGTTTATTCTGTAAAATGGAGGGCTGCGGCAGCGGAAAATACGAAGCGTACGCCGAAAACGACGACAGCTTTTGTAAAATGGCCGGGAACGTTTCCGCCTCTCCCCTAGTCACATGCATCGAATCAGAGCGCGGATACGAGACGATGCCTTTTTGATAGAGCGACTGCAGCACATCGAGCGTTTTTTTCGGCGAAAAGCGGTACAGCTTGTTTGCCGTCGCCTGCAGCGTCGATAAGTTGAACAAGAGCGGCGGTTGGAACGTTTTCCGCTCCGTGCGGACGTCGGCGACTTCCGCCCGCTTCCCGCGGCAAAAGGCAGCGATCTGTTTCGCCATCGCTTCGTCCTTGAGGCGCGTTTGGCCGTTTTCATCCACCCATTTTCCTTCGTAGCGCTTGTCGCCAAGGGCAAACGAAGCGACCACTTCCCAAAACGGTTCAGGGCGAAACTGTTCAATTTCGCGCTCGCGCCGGACAATGAGAGCCAATGTCGGCGTTTGCACGCGCCCGACGGAGAACACATCGTTCATCCCGCGCTCCTTCAGCAACAAGCTGTAGGCGCGCGAGGCGTTCATGCCGACGAGCCAATCCGCGCAGGCGCGGGCGTACGCTTCTTCATAGAGCGGGCGCGTCGTCCGCTCGTCAAGCAAACGGCGAAACCCTTCCTCGATGGCCTTCGGAGTCAATGACGACAGCCAAAGCCGCTTGATCGGTTTGTGGACGCCGCTCAGGCGGATCACGTTGCGCACAATGAGCTCCCCTTCGCGCCCGGCGTCGCCGGCGTGAATGATTTCCGTCACTTCCGGCTTCCGCAGCAGTTCTTTCACAATGCGAAACTGCTTCGCTTTCGCTTTTTCCACTTCGTATTCAAACCGTTCGGGAATGATCGGCAGCGCCTTCAGCGACCACCGCTTCCATTCCGGGCGGTACCGCTCAGGCGGAGCAAGCTGGAATAAGTGTCCGATCGCCCATGTCATGTACGCTCCATCGGGAAACAAGTCGTTTGGTAAAATCTCGATATAGCCTTGTCGTTTTTTCGTCCGGAAAATCGAGGCGAGCGTCGCCCCTTGATCCGGTTTTTCCGCGATAATGACTTTCATCGGCTTCTCCCCTTACGGCACATCATGCCCCATCGAACTTTGCAAAATGGCGAACCATTGCTCACGGGAAAGCGGCAAAGACAACGCCCGCACCGCCCGGTCGATGCGTTCTCGTTTCCCTGAGCCGACAATCGGCATCATTCGCGCCGGATGAGCAAACAGCCACGCGTACAGCACTTCATCGACCGTCTCGGCGCCAAGTTCCTGCCGCACTTGTTCCAAGGCGGCGCGCAACCGCACCGCCCGGTCATCGTCAGCGGAAAAAACCGCTCCACCGGCAAGCGGCGACCATACCATCGGCGGAACCCGCTTTTCAAGGCAAAGATCCACTGTGCCGTCTTCAAAATTTTCGAGCCGGTACGCCGATGCTTCGATTTGGTTGGTCACGAGAGGAAACGGCCAATACGACTGCAACATTTCCCATTGCGAACGTTTAAAGTTCGAGACGCCAAAATAGCGCACTTTTCCATCCTGTTTCAGCTTCAAAAACGCCTCGGCTACCTCCTCTGGGTTCATGAACGGATCCGGGCGGTGAATCAGCAGCACATCGATATAATCGGTGCGGAAATTCCGCAGCGACTGCTCGACCGAAGCGATGATATGATCTTTGCTTGTATCGTACGACTTCATTCCGTACTTCGATGGCAGCTTAATGCCGCATTTCGTCACGATCTCGATTTGACCGCGCAAGCTTGGTTTTAACGCGAGCGCATCGCCAAAGCGCGATTCGCACGTATAGTTGCCATAAATATCGGCATGGTCAAACGTGGTGATGCCGCGCTCAAGGCAAAATTCAATCAGTGAAAGCAGCTGCCCGGCCGAATAGCCCCAGTCGGCGAGCCGCCAACAGCCGTGAATGACGCGGGAAAAAGACAAGTGATCCGCTAATTGAACTCGTTCCATCATCCTCTTCCTTTCTTCTTTTTTGGCTAAAACGTTCCGGTTTGCACATACTACAGACGAGAGGAAAAAAACGGAAAGGATGTGATCGCATGAAGCGCCGGCTCGTTTCGCTGTTTGCGATGTTTCTTTTTGTCATCCCGTGGCCGACGTCAGCCGCCGAAACGGCATACGAATGGAATTTGGCCGATATTTATCCGTCCGAAGCGGAATGGATGCGCGACTATCAGGCGGTGAACAGCGCCTTGCCGAAACTGGCAGCCTTTGAAGGCAAACTCGACGATGCGAAAACGATCGCCAAGCTGTTCGCCCTAAACGAACAAACAGCCCGCAAGCTTGAAAAACTGTCCCTTTACGCTCATTTAAAACGCGACTTGAACATTGAAGACAACACAGCCGCCCGGCTTGGGGCGAAAGTGGAAGCGCTCACCGCCCAATATGCGGCAAAGACCGCATTTATCGAACCGGAGCTGCTCGCCCTTCCGGAGCGGGCGCTTAAGAAGCTGCAAAACAGCGAACCGCTCAAGCCGTATCGTTATTACTTCACCGAACTGCGCGAACAAAAGCCGCATACGCTCACAAAACGCGAGGAACGGCTGCTCGCCAAACTATCACCGGCTCTTGGCGAGGCGGAAAACATTTATGACCACGCTTCCCGCGGCGACTACGAGCCGCCGTCTGTCCGCATGCCGGACGGAAAAACAGTGACGCTGACGGACCATAACTATGCCGCCCTCCTTCAGCATCGCGACCGCCGTTACCGGAAAGCTGCGTTTGAAGCGAAAGCCAAAAGCTATGAGGCGCTCGAACAGACGGCGGCGGCGACGCTGTACGCATCCGTTAAAGCGGATGAGCTGTATGCCGACGTACGCCGCTACCCGTCCGGCCTAGACGCCGCGCTCGCTGCCGACGATGTGCCAAAGGAAGTGTTTGACAACTTGATCACCGCCGTCCATCACCACCTGCCGGCGCTTCATCGTTATATTGAACTGCGAAAACAAGCGCTCGGTCTCGACCGTGTCCATAGCTATGACTTATATGTGCCGCTCGCTGGCGAAACGGCGGAATCCATTCCGGTTGAGACGGCAAAAACACTCTTGTTGCAAGGACTTCGGCCGCTTGGTGACGACTATATCGAACATGTACGCCGCGCGTTTGCCGAACGGTGGCTTGATGTTTACCCGCGCCCGAAAAAATACACCGGCGGCTACAATACGGGGGCGTACGACACCCATCCGTTCATCTTGCTCAATTACAACGGTTCGCTTGACAGCGTGTTGACGATGGCCCATGAGCTTGGACACGCCATGCATTCTGTGTACACGAACCGCACACAGCCGTACCATTATTCCGGCCATTCGATTTTCACCGCGGAAGTGGCCTCCACCGCCAATGAATGGCTGATGCTTGATTACTTGTACAAGCAGGCGAAAACAAAAGAGGAAAAGCTTCGCCTGCTCATCGAACAAATCGAACAAATTCGCGGCACGCTGTACACGCAAGTCATGTATTCCGAATTTGAGCAGCAAATCCATGATAAAGTACGCCAAGGCGGCAGCCTGACGGCCGATGAGCTCAACCATCTCTGGCTTACATTGCTCAAAACGTATTACGGCCCGGCGTATGCCGCCGACCCGGGAGCCGCACGCGGCTGGCTGCGCATCCCCCATTTTTACGACGCATTTTATGTATACAAATATGCGACTTCCCTCGCCGCCTCGTACGCCATCGTCAGCGGCATCCAAACCGACAAAAGCGGCGAAGCGGTGAAGCGGTATAAACAGTTTTTGCGCTCCGGCACGTCAGACGACCCGATCCGCCTGCTCAAGCGAGCCGGCGTTGATATGACAAGCCCTGAACCGGTCGAGCGCGTCTTGCGCCATTTCGCCAAACTCGTTGACGAACTGGACAAGCAGCTGCAAAACCAACAACCATCACCGTGATACGGAAAAGTGCCCCGCTTCACTGCGGGACACTTTTTCCATGATAGCGCCATTCCTCACCTGTCCTTCGACGGGGGCTTGTTTCTTATGGCGGCAAAACGCCTTGTGACGGTATATTCCGCTTTTGAGGCGATGCAAGGTTCCGTTTTCGCAGCGTTGAAACAGGCGCAATCGTTTACTCGTTTGCAGATGGGCGCGCAAGCTTTTCTTTCACTTTGCGGATGTTTTCCATCTTATTGTCCCAGCATGCCTGGCTCAAATCGACCGGATATTGCTCGGGGTTGAGCGTTCGTTTGTACTCCTCCCAAAATAAGCGCAAACTCTTCTTCGCGTATGCCTGAATATCCGAAAGCGGCGGCGATGTGTAGACGAGTTTGCCGTTGTCAAAAATCGTTTCATGCAAATCGCGCGCTTCAAAATTGGTGACGAATTTGCTGATGAACGTGTACACCGGATGGAACATTTTCAGCCGCTCTTCTTGCTGCGGGTTCTCGCTTTCTAAGGCGATGTAGTCTCCTTCTGCTTTATGATTGATTTTATTGACGATGCGGTACACCCGCTTCAGCCCCGGCGTCGTCACTTTCTCCGGGTTGCCGCTAATTTTGATCGTATCGACCATCTCGCCGGCTTCGTTTTCGATCGCCACCATCTTATACACCGCGCCTAATGCCGGCTGGTCGTATGCCGTGATCAGCTTCGTGCCGATTCCCCACACATCGATTTTCGCCCCTTGCGATTTTAGGTTTAAAATCGTATCTTCATCCAAATCGTTCGAAGCAAAAATTTTCGCGTTCGGGAATCCAGCCTCATCAAGCATTTTCCGCGCTTCTTTTGACAAATAGGCCAAATCGCCGCTGTCGATGCGAATGCCGATAAAATTGATCTGATCACCAAGCTCTTTGGCGACGCGAATGGCGTTCGGCACCCCCGATTTCAACGTATCGTACGTGTCAACAAGAAATACGCAGTCTTTATGGCGGCGTGCATATTTATGAAATGCTACGTATTCGTCCTGATACGCTTGAATCATGGAATGAGCGTGCGTCCCGGCGACCGGAATGCCAAACAGCTTTCCGGCCCGCACGTTCGATGTCGCTTCAATCCCGCCGATATACGCCGCGCGCGCTCCCCACAGGGCGGCGTCCATCTCCTGCGCCCGCCGGCTGCCAAACTCTAAAGCCGGTTCGTCCCCGAGGATATGTTTAATGCGCGACGCTTTCGTGGCGATGAGCGTCTGGAAATTGATGATGTTTAAAATGGCCGTTTCGATGAGCTGCGCCTCCGCAAGCGGCGCCTCAATGCGCATAATCGGCTCGTTGGCAAAGACGATTTCCCCTTCCCGCATCGAACGAACCGTCCCGGTAAAGCGAAGCGTCCGCAAATAGTTCAAGAAATCGTCGCGGTAGCCAAGCTCATTGCGCAAATAGTCGATATCGCTGTCGGAAAAACGGAATCCCTGCAAAAACTGTATTACGCGCTCAAGTCCGGCAAAGACGGCATAGCCGTTGCCAAACGGCAGCTTGCGAAAAAACACCTCAAACACGGCCCGGCGCTCATGCATCCCGTCTTCCCAGTAGGTTTCGACCATGTTGATTTGATATAAGTCCGTATGGAGCATCAAACTGTCATCGGCATATTTTTCGTTCATGAATGCAGAACCTCCACCACACAAATGACTGCGCCGCCAAATTTCAACCATTTTCATCGTCTATTCTATCACGTTTTCCCCATTATTCCACTATTTCTGCGCCTAACGTATGGCGAAAATGACGCAGCGCCCACTCATGGCCGGCCGCATCAAAACTCGCAACCGCCCGCCGGTGGACGACAATGCGAAAGCCTTTGTTGTACGCATCGACTGCCGTATGAAGGACGCAAATATCAGTGCAGCAGCCGACCAAATGCACTTCCGTGATCCCTCGTTCGCGCAATTTCAGTTCTAAATCGGTCCCGGCGAACGCGCTGTACCGCGTCTTGTCCATCCAGTACACATGGTCTTTATGCTTGTTCGCCTGATACACTTCCTCCAGCTCCCCGTATAGCCTCCGCCCTTTCGTCCCTTCGATATTATGCGGCGGAAACAGCTTTGTTTCCGGGTGATAATGATCTCCCGCCGCATGCTTATCAATGGCAAACACGACAAAATCACCATGGTCAATAAACTGTTTCGTCACCCGCACCAGTTCCGCCTCAATCGCCTGCCCCGGTTTGCCGCATGTGAGCGCGCCGTCATCGGCGATGAAATCAACAGTGTAGTCGATGTTGATCAATGCTTTCCCCATTTCGGATTCCTCTCCCCTCTTTTTTCTCCCCCTGTATCCTTGCAGTCAACATGAGCGAATCGGTTGTTTTCGACCGGTCTTCTATATTATACCATGAGCGCAAAAGCGTTTTCTCGTTATAAAGGCCAACCGTGCGAATGATAATCGGTCAGTAGCCGCAGCTCGATCGATGAACTTGCCAAATAAAAAACAATCCCCCGTTCCTTTTCATTCGAAAAGCGAAACGGAGGATCGTTCCCGTTCGTTGCCCTTAGCTGTTTTCCGCTGCCTTTGCCGCTTTCAGCTGGCTGCGCAAAATGAGCGATTGAATGATCGAGAAGCAGCCGCCGACGACCCAATAGAGCGACAGCGCCGACGGAACGGAGCTGGCGCCGATAAAAATCATCACCGGCATCATGTACGACATCATCGCCATCTGCGGCATTTGTTCTTGTGTCATCGACGGCGACAAGCGGAGCGAGATAAATGTCGTCAATGCCGCCAAAACCGGCAAAATGAAATACGGGTCGCGATGGCCGAGCTCGACCCATAAGAACGAATGCGTTTTAATTTCTTGCGTCCGCGAAATCGCGTAATAGAGCGCCATAAAAATCGGCATTTGGATCAACACCGGCAGACAACCGCTCGCCGGATTGACGCCATGCTTTTGGTACAGCTGCATCATCTCTTGCTGGAGCTTGCGTTGTGTTTCCGGGTCTTTGCTTTTATATTTTTCTTGCAGCTTCAACAATTCCGGACGCAGCTTTTGCATAGCCATCGAGGTGCGGAACTGCTTCAGAATGAGCGGCAGCAAGCAAAAGCGGACGATCAGCGTCAGCACGATAATGGCGATGCCGTAATTGTCGCCAAACCAATGGCCAAGCGTCAAAAGGAGCTTTGACAGCGGATAGACAAAGTAATGGTTCCAAATCCCTTGGCTATGTTCGTCGATCGGTTCGTTGCGGCTGCAGCCGGAAAGAAGCAAGGCAACACCAAGCAACACAACTAGCCATTTTTTCATGAAAAGCCCTCCTTGATCGTGTCAGAAAATGATCCGATTTCATCAAGGAAGGGACCTTCCATCCTCATCTGTCCGGTTCGTCCGTTCCCGGATCGGGATTTTCCGCCGCTGCGGCAAAAACGGCGGGCGCGATGGAAGCGCGATAAAGCCCGTAGCCGCTCCCGCCCGGCACTCGCGAATCGCGGTCAATGCCGATCCGTAAGACAGCGATTTCGTCACCCGACGTATGCCCATATAGCCTTTAACGATGACAAGCAGCACACCGACAAGCGACATGTATGAAAGCAACTCAATCGGCGCTTCCATGCGTTCCCCCCTTTCCGCCTGACGATTCTTCTCTTCTCATAACAATAGCAAACTTTCTACAAAAAGAAAAGCGATCGTCCTTATAGCCGTTTCATTCGACGAAACGCCGGTTCCTCAGCCGCCAGCGCGGCCAACTCCCCGCTCTCATCGGCCGCCAGTGCGCGATCAAGCTCTTGCTTCGCCTCATCAAAACGCCCAAGGAGCGAAAGATAGCGAGCGCGCTCGTACTGAAGGCGGACGTCTTCCTCCGCACCAACGCACCGGTCGACGGCCGCCAGCGCCTTGTCGAGACGCCCCATTTCTTCGTACATCGCCGCTAGGTGCAGGTGCCATTCTCCGTCTTCGGAATACCAGTGGGCGCATCGTTCCCAAAGCGCTGTCGCTTCTTGCAAGCGCCCCGTTTCCTCATATCGTTCGGCAAGCAAGAAGAGCGCGCCGCGGGAGAGCGGCTCTTCAGCCACGATCGCCCGCAGCTGCCGTTCGGCTTGTTCCTGCCGCCCGTCTTGAAGCCAAATGACGGCCTGCAAAACGCGCAGTTCGACATCATCGGGATCATCGGCGAGCAGCCGATCGAGCCACGTTTGCGCTTCTTGGCGTTGTTTGGCATCGTCAGCCGCCAACAAATGCTTGACAAATTCACGCGCCAGTTCAGGCTCCCAACCGCTCGCCAGCGCCTTGCGCCACATTTTCGCGGCATCGTCCTCCAGTTCAACCGCCGCATAAAAGCGGGCCAGCTCAGCATACGCTTCCGCGTTTTCACGGTCAAGGCCGAGCGCCTCTTCGTACAAATCAATGATGGCGGAAAACAACGAAAACTTCCCGGCCCATGCTTTCATTTTCGTCCACCACCGCCCCGGCATTTCATCCATCCGTTGCAGCTCCTCTTCCCAATGCGGAAGAAGAGCTGCGGCAGCACGCACATATATCGCGCTTTTTCTCTGGCGGTCGGCCTGCAAACGCTCCAGCCGGCGGCGCAGCCGCGCCAGGCCGCGTCCGCTTTTTGGAAACATGGCGATGTAAGTGGCATAAAGCGATTCATCGCCCGGATACTCGGCCATCAATTGTTCGAGCATCTCTATCGCTTCTTTCGCTTTTCCTTCCCTCACCATCACTTTGGCGTAATGATGAAGCGCCTCGCTATCGTGTGGAGCGAGCGAGAGCGCCTTTTCCACCGCTTCTTTCTCCCGCTCGTTCTGCCCGAGTGCTCCATATACATAGCCGAGGTTGTCATAATACCACGCCTCCCCAGCCTGCCGACGGGCGTCAGCCAGCGCCGAAAAGAGCGCAGAAGGTTCGATGAGCGCCGCCATCGATTCGATATCGGCGCGCAGCGGGGCAAGGCGGACCGCTTGAAGCAAATGGGCGCACTGCTGCTCCTCCTTTCCTTCTCCCCCATATAACACAGCCAAACGAAAATGGCAGAGGGCGAATGACGGATCCGCGCGGAGACACGCTTCATAATGCTGTTTCGCCTCATGAGCGCGCCCAAGTGAAGCGCACAGCTCCGCGAGCCGGAAGAGCGAAAGCGGGTGGCCCATGGCAGCGGCCTCTCGGTATACAGCCATGGCCTTAGACGGCCGGTTTTGCCGCTCATAAAGAACGCCGAGGGCACAACGAGCCGAAGCAAGGCGGGGGCGATCGGCAACGAGCCGCTCCAAAAAGAGACGGCCGCGTCTCGTGAGCGACGGGGTGATCAACTGGCCGATGTAAAACTCGTACGCCTCTTCCGCATCAAACTCGGCAAGGCGCAGCCCTTCCTCGAGCCATGACAGCGCCGTCCCGCGCCCCTTTTCATCGTCGGCAAAGCCGTAAGCCATCAGCCATTTGCCCGCATTCAGCCAATACTCGCTGTTGTTGGCAAAACGGGTGCGCAGCTCGGTCACATGCCGTCTTGCCGCCTCTCCGCCCCCGCGCTCCACCAAGGCCGAGGCCAGCCCAAGATGAGCGAACACGTCATCCCCATCCAAGGCCAACGCCTGCTCATAGCAGGAAGCGGCCTTTTCTGCCTCTCCTTCGTCCATATAGAAATCGCCAAGCCGAACGTAAAGCGGCGCCAATCGTTCCACAGCGGCAACCCCTTCGTTGAGCACCGCTTTCGCCTGTGTTCGGTTGCCATCATCATTATACAAGTCGGCGAGCATGATATACGGGTACGGCTCCCTCGGATCAAGCGCCTTGGCAACAAGAAAGCCGCGCTCGGCCTTGCGCCGGCGGCCAAGTTCTAGATCGCAGCGGGCCCGCTCATACCAAAGATGGGCGTCGCGCCGCTCGCGGCGCACGAGGCGGTCAAACCATTCGCGCGCTTCAGCGAAACGCTTCGCGTGGAATAACAACACGCCATGGTTCGTTTCGATAAACAGATCGCCCGGGTACAAGCGAACCGCCACCTGCGAGCAAATGAGCCCTCGTTCCGTATGGCCGGCATACACCAAAGCGAGCGCCGTGTAGCTCCACACTTCCGGCTGATCCGGGTCAAGCTGGAGCGAGGCGCGAAAATAACGGGCCGCTTCTTCATACCGGCTCATAGAGAAGGCAATACGGCCGCGCAAGTAATGGTACAGCGGACTTTGCATGTTTCCTTTTGCCTGTTTCAGCACCTGTTCCGCCCGCTCCATTTCTTGTGTATAAACATAAGCTTTCGCCGCTGCAAGCAACAAATCGTTATGTTCTGGATACTGCTTCAAGACGCGCTCCGTATAATCCAACACAAGCGGCTTCGCCTCATCGCTGCCAAAATGCTTCATGACATACAGCCATGTATACGGAATGTGCTCATGCCGGCGCAAAAAGGCGACAAACGCATCGAAATGCGCCTGTTCATCTTCATCCATCTTTTCCGCAAAGGCATGAAGTTCGCGAAAATAGCGATCTTCCTCCTCGGGAAGCTCGGCGGCAAGCGCCGCTTTTTCCCGGGGAAGCGCAACAATCGACAAATAATGCGTCCCGGCGTACCACTTTTCAAGCTCTTCTTCCGGAACGACAAACGGGTCAAATACGTTCGGGTCTTGCACGTAAAACGCGGCGAGCCGTTCATCATAGCCAAACAGCACTTGCACGTGCGACGACTGTTCATAATCGACGCTCAAAAGGACCGGGACTCCTTCATCGATGAGCCGCTTCCAGCGCGGTGGCGAGCCGATGAAAAAGCGGCAAACAAACCCGAGCTCCTCCAAATAATGAACGGTCGTTGACAATTTGGAACCACGCACATCAAAAATCTGTTCGGCCACCTCATCTTGCGTCCGAGAAGCGCCAAGTACGCGAAGCATCATTTCAACGCTTGCCGGCACGCAATAGTTATGTTTTTGCACAACCGGAATAAGCGGCAGCACGACTGCGCGCTCCTTTTGCCGTCCGAGCGCGCGGGCATACGGCGTTTTTTCAAGCTGCGGCTCGGCCCTCACCAATGACTCAAGCTTCTCCCATTCTCCAAGCTGATCATACAGTTCAGCGCGTAAATGGGTGAAATAACGGCGATGCATATGAAGCGGATTCAAGCGGTCAAGCTCCTCCATCGCCGCCAGCGCCTCACGGTAAGCACGAACATCACGCAAGCGGCGTGCGCGTTCCGCGTAAAACGACAACACTTGCGGGAAACGCCGCCTTCCCTCCTCAAGAACGGCCAGCGCCTCGTGATGACGGCCATCAAGCGCATACAGGTCAGCGAGAAGCAAATAGCACATATCGCCGCGCTCCGGATCGTCCAACCCGGCCCGGACCGCTTGCTCCGCCCGCTTCCGGTCGCCGGTTTCAATGTAAAAATAGCCCCATTTGTCATGGATCGGCACCGTCTCATAACGGGCGACTACACCCATCCATTCACGCGCCTCATCGGCCCGCTGCATATCGAGCAGCGCCCGCACGAACGCAAACGCCGCTCGGGCGATCGCTTCATCGGGCTCATCCGTCTTGCCTTCAAGCGCTTTGGCAAGACGCGGCGTGAGCGCTTCTTCAACATCGAGCGGCCGGCGGTTCTCGAGCCATTCGTCGCACACCCAAGCCAACGTCTGCAGCGTGTTCAACTTCCGGTGGGCATAGCGGGCGACAAGTCCGCTATGGCGGTACATGAGCGCATAATCAAACAACCGGATGAGCGCCCGGAACGGTTCGATGCTGTCCCATGACGCCAACAGCGGCCGCCATCCAAACGGCCCGACCTTCTCTAACTGCGGCCGCACCTCAGCGAGGGCGTCCACAATTCGTTTTTCTTCAACGAGCGATGCGATGTATTCAATACGATTCATGCAAACAAATCTCCTTTATCATTTTCCGGCAAAAAGCTGCCGCCTTAGGGAATATATAGGTGGCGAGCGGTAGAAGATGAATGTCGACCGATCTCATCAAAACCGCTGATGTTTCGAACTAATACACGATCCTGTCTGTGTACATTGTTCTTTGAAATAAGAAAATAGAGAAATTAAGAGGCAATCTAATCTTCTCTCTTCCTTCAGTAATAAGTTTAGAACAAGCCTCCAAAAACGGCTATATGTTTTTTTGGGAAAATAACGACAAAAAACAAGAAATGACCCACCCTGTTTTCGATAGAATGGGCCGCAAGCAGGCACATGGATCATCCCAAACCGAGCCCTCCACTTCTCAGCGTGAGCGTAGGCGGGAGCGTTCAGTCGACATGTTTTGCAAAAAATTGAAGTGACCGTTCGATGATCGTCTGCTGGTCATAATCCAATGTTGCCACATGATAACTGTTGTGAAGACGAACGATCTCTTTGTCCGTCGATTGAATGCCTTGAAAAATGATATCGGCATTCCCGGGCGGCACGACATGGTCTTCATCGGAAACGAAAATCAACGCCGGGCATGTAATGCGTCCAAGCTCTTTTTTCACATGTTCCATCAATTGAGCCAGCTGAAGGAGCGACGCCGTCGGCGTTTTTTCGTACGACAGCTCTTTCACATCGGGATTTTTCAAGTCCGAACCGATCGAGTCAAGATACCTCGGCACTTCGCCCCCGCCCATCATCCCAGCGGCGATGGCCGGGATATCGACAGCAGCGTTAATCGGCACGATGCCGCGGATTTCTGGGTGCTGTTCCGCCAAATAAAGCGTGAGCGTCCCGCCCATCGACAGCCCGGTGACAAAAATGGTTTGGCATCGTTGTTTCAGCCATTCATATCCTTCCTCGACCGAGGCAATCCAATCGTGGAACGTCGTCCGTTCCATGTCTTCATAGTGCGTCCCATGCCCTTTTAAGCGCGGCAGACAAACGGTATAGCCGGCTTTCGCATACGCTTCAGCGAGCGGACGCATGCTGTGGGGCGTGCCCGTGAACCCGTGCGACAACAGCACCCCGACCGGCCCATTTTCGGCGTAAAACGGCTCCGCGCCAGGCAGTACGGGATATCGTTCATTCATTTCGCTCTCCCCCTGTCCATTTGTTTTCTGCGAAAATAGATATTCGACGCTCCGCCCTTTTTCCCTCCTTTTCCACTCGGTCACCAAAGGGCCAAAAGCGACCGCCACCATTCGTAAAACAATCCGCTGACGCCGAAATAAACGAAGCCGACCCAGGCAGCGGCAACGAACACCTTTTCCATCCCTTTTCCCGTCCGATAGAGCGGCACTTTCCACCGCTTTGAAGAAAACGGCCAAAACAAAGGCACCCCTTGGACAGAAAAAAAGTCTTCGATAATGTGAAATAAATAGCCAAGCACGACCCCGGCGGCAAATGGCGACGCCGATTCGCGCCAGATGGCGGCGGCGAGTATCCCCCAAACGATGAGCGAATGTGTCATGCCGCGATGGCCGAATGCTTCTTTTACTTTACTCGCGACGCCAAATGAACGGCGGCCGACATATGACGACGGCTCATCAATGTCAGGAAGAAGGCTGCCGATGACAAGCCCCGACGTATAAGCAGCAGTAAACGGAAGCGCCGTATACACCGTCGCCGTCGCCCCAAGGCATAAGGAAACGATCACGTGACTTGAATACCGCAACAAGCATCCCCTCAAACTTCCATCGTTTCCCTCATTATACCATAACAAAGAATATTTGTTCGTTTCTTTGACGAATTTGTGACAATGCCGCTAGGTGTGACAAAGTTAACATCGCGTTATTGACATCATGGCTATAGTTAAAAGTACACAACGCGAATAAGGAGTGAAGCAAATGAAACGAAAACGATCTCCGCTCACCAACCGTTTCAAATATATTCGGCCGATCGAGCGCCAAGCCGACGGCCATAGCGAAACAACCCACGGCGACCGCGCCTGGGAAGACGCGTACCGCCGCCGCTGGCAGCACGACAAAGTCGTCCGCTCGACCCATGGCGTCAACTGCACGGGGTCGTGCAGCTGGAACATTTACGTCAAAAACGGCATCGTCACCTGGGAAGGGCAGCAGCTCGACTATCCATCGACCGGGCCGGATATGCCGGACTTTGAACCGCGCGGCTGCCCGCGCGGCGCGAGCTTCTCGTGGTATATGTACAGCCCGCTGCGCGTCAAATACCCGTATGTCCGCGGCATCTTGCTTGACATGTGGCGCGAGGCGCTCTCCCATCATCCAAACAATCCGCTTGAGGCGTGGAAAAGCATCGTTGAAGACCACGAAAAAGCGAAACGCTACAAACAGGCGCGCGGGAAAGGCGGATTCGTGCGCGTCAGCTGGGATGAAGCATTGACGCTTGTCGCCGCTTCTTTATTGTATACGGTCGTTAAATACGGCCCGGACCGCAACGTCGGCTTCTCCCCGATTCCAGCGATGTCGATGGTCAGCCATGCTGCCGGATCGCGGTTTATGCAGCTGTTGGGCGGCCCGATGTTAAGCTTTTATGATTGGTACGCCGACTTGCCGCCGGCATCGCCGCAAATTTGGGGCGACCAAACGGACGTGCCGGAATCGAGCGATTGGTACAACGCCGGCTACATCATCACGTGGGGCTCAAACGTCCCGCTCACCCGAACGCCGGACGCCCACTTTTTAGCGGAAGTGCGCTACCGCGGCACGAAAGTCGTGTCCGTCAGCCCGGATTACGCCGAGTCGACGAAGTTTGCCGACGATTGGCTGTCGGTGAAACAAGGAACGGACGGCGCTTTAGCGATGGCGATGGGGCACGTCATTTTAAACGAATATTATGTCAAACGGACGATCCCGTATTTTGAACAATATGCCAAAACGTACACCGATTTTCCATTTGTCGTCACGTTAAAACAAGACGGCGGCGCATGGACGGCCGGCCGCTTCTTGTTGGCGAAAGATCTTGGCAAACAAACCGGAAACGCCGAATGGAAACCGGTCATCTATGACGAGAACACCGGCACGTTTGCCGTGCCGAACGGAACGATCGGCACGCGCTGGGAAGACAAAGGAAAATGGAACTTGCGCCTTGTTGATGAGGAAACGGAACAGCCGCTTGAGCCGCGCCTGTCATTTTTAGGAAGCGAAGATGAGGTCATTTCGATAAAGCTTCCGTATTTCACCGCTGAAGGCGGAAAAACGATCGAACGCGCGGTCCCGGTGAAAAAAGTGCACACCGAAGCGGGCGAAGTTTATGTCACGACCGTCTATGACTTGATTTTGGCCAACTACGGCGTCGACCGCAGCATTGGCGGTGTCGTTGCCCGCTCGTACGATGACGAGGTGCCGTTCACCCCGGCGTGGCAAGAAGCGATCACCGGTGTTGACCGCAAACTCGTCGTGAAAATCGCCCGCGAGTTTGCCGACAGTGCGATCGACACGAACGGCCGGTCGATGATCATCGTCGGGGCCGGCATTAACCATTGGTTTCACTCGGATACGATTTACCGCGCTGTGCTGAACCTTGTCCTGTTCGTCGGCGCTCAAGGCGTCAACGGCGGCGGCTGGGCGCATTACGTCGGGCAAGAAAAGCTGCGCCCGGCGGAAGGATGGCAGACGATCGCCACCGCTCGCGACTGGGTCGGACCGGCGAAACTGCAAAACGGCACATCGTTCTTTTACTTTGCGACCGACCAATGGCGCTATGAAGAGCGGCCGATCGATGAGCTCGTCTCGCCGCTGGCCAAAAAAGCGCGCTATTCGCACCCTGGCGATTACAACGTTTTGGCCGCCCGGCTCGGCTGGCTGCCGTCGTACCCGACGTTTAACAAAAACGGCATCGAGCTGTACAACGAAGCGGTCCGCCACGGAGCCCGCACGCCGGAAGAGATCGGCGCCTATGTCGCGAAACAGCTGAAAAGGAAAGAATTGCAGTTTGCGATCGAAGATCCCGACAACGAGGCGAACTTCCCGCGCAACTTGATCGTTTGGCGCGCCAACTTAATCTCGAGCTCTGGCAAAGGGCACGAATACTTCTTAAAACATTTGCTTGGCACGACGAACGGCTTGTTAAACGATGACCGCGACAGCCTGCGCCCGGAAGAAATCCGCTGGCGCGACGAAGCGCCGGAAGGCAAGCTCGATCTGCTTGTCAACCTGGACTTCCGCATGGCCGGCACCGCGCTCTACTCCGATGTCGTCCTGCCGGCAGCGACATGGTATGAAAAACATGACTTGAGCAGCACGGATATGCATCCGTTCGTTCATCCGTTCAATCCGGCCGTGCCTCCGCTCTGGGAAGCGCGCTCGGACTGGGATATTTTCAAATCGCTCGCCAAAGCCGTATCCGATGTCGCCAAACAAGCCGGCTTGAAGCCGATGAAAGAAGTCGCCGCCACCCCGCTTTTGCACGATACGGCGCAAGAGCTGGCGCAGCCGTTTGGCGAGGTGAAAGACTGGAGCAAAGGCGAAACCGAACCGATCCCGGGCAAAACGATGCCGAACATTCACGTCATTGAACGCGACTATACGCTTCTTTACGATCAAATGACTGCCTTAGGTCCCAATGTCGCCCGCCAGCCGATCGGCACAAAAGGGATCGCCTGGACGGCGAAAGAGGAATACGAACAGCTGAAACGCCGGCTTGGCACCGTCCGGCGCGCCTCGATCGCCGATGGCTGCCCGGACATCAGTGAAGCGAAAAAAGCGGCTGAAGCGATTTTGACGCTATCATCGACTACAAACGGAAAAATGGCCGTCAAGGCGTGGGAAGCGCTCGAGAAAAAGACGAATTTGGAGCTTGCCGACTTGGCGAAAGAACGCGAAGAAGAGTGCTTCACATTTGAACAAATCACCGCCCAGCCGAAAACGGTCATCACGTCACCGGCATTCAGCGGCTCAGAAAAAGGCGGACGTCGCTATTCACCGTTTACGACGAACGTCGAACGGCTCATCCCGTGGCGGACGTTGACCGGTCGGCAGTCGTTTTACATCGACCATGAACTGATGCGCGAGTTCGGCGAAGCGATGGCCACGTTCAAACCGGTCTTGCCGCACCGTCCGTTCTCGAACAGACGGCCGACGGAAAACGGAAAAGAAGTCGTTTTAAACTATTTGACGCCGCATAACAAATGGTCCGTTCACAGCATGTATTTCGATTCGCTGCCAATGTTGACGCTGTTCCGCGGCGGGCCGACCGTCTGGATGAACAAAGACGACGCAGCCGAAGCCGGCATTGCGGACAACGACTGGATTGAATGTTTCAACGAAAACGGCGTCGTCGTCGCCCGCGCCGTCGTCTCGCACCGGCTGCCGCGCGGCATGGCGTTTATGCACCACGCGCAAGACCGCCATATTAACGTGCCGGGCACGAAGCTGACGAACAACCGCGGCGGCACGCACAACAGCCCGACGCGCATCCATGTGAAACCGACGCATATGATCGGCGGATACGCGCAATTAAGCTACGGATTCAACTATTACGGACCGACGGGCAACCAACGCGACTTGTTCGTTGTCATCCGCAAATTAGAGGAGGTTGATTGGCTTGAAGATTAAAGCGCAAGTCGGCATGGTCATGAACTTGGATAAATGCATCGGTTGCCACACGTGCAGCGTCACATGCAAAAACACGTGGACGAACCGTCCCGGCGCGGAATATATGTACTTTAACAACGTCGAAACAAAGCCGGGGATCGGCTATCCGAAACAGTGGGAAGACCAAGAGAAATATAAAGGCGGCTGGGAGTTAAAAGACGGCGAATTGCGGCTTAAGTCCGGCTCGAAAGCGATGCGGCTCGTCAATTTGTTCTACAACCCATACCAGCCGACGATCGATGATTACTACGAACCGTGGAACTACGACTACGAAACATTGACGAACAGTCCGCAAAAACGGCATCAGCCGGTCGCTCGGCCGAAATCGTCCATCACCGGCGAATGGATGGAAGTATCGTGGGGACCGAACTGGGAAGACGACCTGGCCGGCGCCCATATCACCGGTTTGCGCGATCCGAACGTTGTCAAAATGGAGCAGGCGATCCAAGCGGAATTTGAGGATGTCTTTATGATGTATTTGCCGCGCATTTGCGAACATTGCCTCAATCCGTCATGCGTATCGAGCTGCCCGTCGGGCGCCATGTACAAACGCGACGAGGACGGCATCGTCCTCGTCGACCAAAACGCCTGCCGCGCTTGGCGGTATTGTGTCACGAGCTGCCCGTACAAGAAAGTATATTTCAACTGGCAAACGAACAAAGCGGAAAAATGTACGCTCTGTTTCCCGCGCATCGAAGCCGGCCTGCCGACCATTTGCTCGGAAACGTGCGTCGGCCGCATCCGCTACATCGGCGTCATGCTGTATGATGCGGATCAAGTGAAAGAAGCGGCGAGCGTCGCCGATGAGAAACAGCTATACCACGCTCAACTGGATATTTTCCTTGATCCGAACGATCCGACCGTCATCGCTGAAGCGAAAAAAGCCGGCATCCCGGATGAATGGATTGCCGCGGCGCAGCGCTCGCCGATTTACAAAATGATCGTCGATTGGAAAATCGCTTTGCCGCTGCATCCAGAATACCGGACGCTGCCAATGGTATGGTACATTCCTCCGCTGAGCCCGATCATGAATACGATCGAAGGAAAAGGAAGCAACGCGAGCGCCGATGACATCTTCCCAGCCATTGATGAAATGCGCATTCCGATCGAATATTTGGCGAATTTGCTGACGGCGGGCGATACAGCGCACATCCGCACGACATTGAAAAAAATGGCGGCGATGCGTTCGTATATGCGAGCGAAACAAACGAACAAACAGCCGGACATCCGCCTCATTGAGTCGCTCGGCTTAAGCCGTGAAGACATTGAAGAGATGTACCGTTTGCTCGCGATTGCCAAATACGAAGACCGCTTCGTCATCCCGGCATCGCATCGCGAGGAAGTCGCTGACCTCTACGCCGAACAAGGCAGCTGCGGGCTTGCATTTGCCGGCGGTCCAGGCGCCTGCGGCACGCTTTCATGAAGGCGGGGCCGTGCCCCCTTCCTCTTAAACAACAAAAATGGAGGATGCATGATGAACAGCGAACAACGGCAAACCGTCTTTTTATGTGTGTCCTATCTGTTGTCCTACCCGGACGAACAGTGGGCTGAATCGCTTC
Organism: Geobacillus sp. 46C-IIa; assembly: GCF_014679505.1. Taxonomy (GTDB): domain Bacteria; phylum Bacillota; class Bacilli; order Bacillales; family Anoxybacillaceae; genus Geobacillus. The sequence continues at coordinate 1,562,913 of NZ_CP061474.1, read as the reverse complement.
CCGACTGCCTCGAGGCCATCCGTTCGCTCGAGGATGAAACCGTCCGTACACCGCTTTTGGCAGTGGCCGAACAGCTTGCAGCCACCCCGGCTCGAGAGCGGATGGAGCAATATGTCGAAACATTTGATTTCGGCAAAAAAACGAATTTGTATCTTACGTATATGACAAACGGTGAACAACGCGAGCGCGGAGTCGAGCTCGTCGCCTTAAAAGCGCGCTACGAGGCGGCCGGATTCGCCGTCTCCGACCGCGAGCTGCCCGACTACTTGCCGCTCATGCTCGAATTTCTCGCCTATGCGGAGGAGCCTCATGCCATCTCCTTGCTCGCCGATTATGCCGGCCATATCCGTGAAATCGGCGAGCGGTTGGCAGCCGCCGGCAGCCCGTACGTACAGCTATTTGAAACGCTCGACTTTACCTTTACCCAACTCGGCGTCACGCCGATCCCGAAAGGAAGTGCAACGGCATGGCTCGTCAATTTCTCTGGGTGATCGTTCCTTATTTGTCGCTTGTGCTCTTTATCGCTGGCCATATTTGGCGCTACCAGCGCGATCAGTTCGGCTGGACATCAAAATCAAGCGAACTGCTCGAAAAACGGCAGTTGCGCCTTGGAAGCCTTCTCTTCCACTGGGGCATTTTGTTCGTCTTTGTCGGCCATGTGATGGGCATTCTCATTCCGGAACCGTTTTACACGGCGTTAGGCGTTACGGAGGAGATGTACCACTTCGTCGCCTTAGCAGGCGGCATTCCAGCTGGCTTGGCGGCCTTCGTTGGTTTAGTGATCCTTTTCCGCCGCCGCCTCACGGTAAAGCGCGTGCGGGCGACAAGCAGCACCGGCGATTGGGTTGCTCTTGGATTTTTGCTCGCTGTCATCGCCAGCGGGCTGTCGTCGACGTTTCTGAACATCGATTCGCACGGGTTTGATTACCGGACGACAATCGGCCCGTGGTTTCGCGGCCTTCTTACGTTCCGTCCGAACCCAGCTTATATGGAAACGGTGCCGCTTTGGTTTCAGATTCATATTCTCGCTGCGTTCGGTTTGTTCGCTGTCTGGCCGTTCACCCGCCTCGTTCACGTGTTCAGCTTTCCGCTCCGTTATTTGCAGCGCAGCTACGTCGTCTATCGGAAGCGAATGCCAAAACAAACAGAGCCGTTCAACCGCGCCCAATAAGCGAGCGGCGTACGTCACATCAGGAACCCTAAACAAGGCAACCATTGAACAGGCGGGGGCAACTTGCCCCCGCCCCTTATATTGACTCGCAGTCGGCCTGTCAACTTTGACGGCGGCGGAAACAAAAAAACGTGCGCTTCCGCATATCCTAACGATCATGCATAACAACCTGCCAACAAGACCGCACCGCTGAATGAACGAATAAACAAAAAACGGGGTGCCCATCGTTTGGGGCATCCCGTTTTTTGTTCGCTACTCATGAATGCGCGCAAACAGCTCCTCTTTCTCCGCATCGGACAGCAGCCGCTCGGCCATCGGAAAGAGCACGTTCTCTTCTTTCATGAAGTGCTCATCCAAAATGTGATGCGCCTCGATGACCGCACCGGCAAGCGTCAACACCTGCCCGCTGTCGATGTTCTCCGGCAGCTGGGCGGTTTTTTCTAAAAACATGGACAGGCGCGCTTTCGCCTGTTCATGTTCGTATTCCATGACGGCGATAGGTCCGGTCGTCCGCCCGATGTACCGAGCCATCATTGGGAACAATACGCCTTCTTCCCGCTCCGAATGCGGATCTAAGGCGGCGACGAACGATTCAACTTTTTCCCTTAAATCGGCAAGCGGCTCACGCCAGTTGCGGTCATCTGTCCCTTGGCCGATCGCCTCCGCTGCGACGAGCACCTGCTCCATTTGGACGCGCAGCGGGCCGTGTTCTTGTTTTAATTGCGCCAAGCCAGCGCATAGTTTCACCCCTTCAGGGCCGCCCATATGGCAAAATGAATGCATTCTCCATTCCTCCTTTTTATGAGCCGTTCGTTGTCTGCATTATACCGTGGACGGCGCCTTCGCCGTTGTGAGCCATATCACATCAACAGGTTGTTGATCAAATCATCATCGCCCATATGCGCCCCGATCGTCAGGGACCGTTTCGGATCGGCCGCTGTCGGGAACCCTTCTTTACATGGATCGATAAACGCCTGCACCGTTTCCCGATCACGGAAATAATGCACTTTCCGTTTCTGGTAAAACAAAAAGCCCCAACGGGGCTTATTGTTGAAAATAACGGGCGAGCGTCATAATCATCGCTCCCATCCGCTCATGTTCCGGGGCGATGACGCGGCTGACTCCTTCTTCCTCGAGCGCTTCTTGCGTCACTTTACCGACAGCGCAAGCGACGACATCGGTGCGGAACGCCTCAAGCAGCGGGGTGATGTCTTGTTTCTCGCGGGCAAACGAAAAGAAAAAACGGACTTGCATCGCCGATGTAAAACAGACGGCGTCGACCTCACGCCCGATGATTTCGCTGTATAGCGCCTCGAGCGTCTCCCGATCCGGGGCGACATGCCGGTACGGGAATAGTTCTGTATACGATGCGCCGCGTGCAAGGAAAAATTGCTTTAAGGCCGGCGCGGTGTCGCCGTACAGCTGTGCGACGACCTTCTTGCCGGCGAAGTCGTGCGCACCAAGGGCGCGGATCAGCCCTTTCGTCGTTCCGTCCTCGCTCGCTGCCGTTGAGATGATGCCGATCTTTTTTAACGCCGCCGCCGTTTTATAACCGCGGGCGGCGACACAAGCGTTCTCGATCGCTCGCTTCCACTCGGCCGCGATCCCTTCTCTTTCGGCTGTTTCCCAGAGCACCTCAAACCCAATGCCAGTCGTAAACACGATCCAATCCGGCCGCATCGCGATGATCGACCGCATTTCCCCGCCGAGTTCACTTCCTTTGAAAAAAACCGTCCCTTGTGCGGGGCGAATGACGGCCGTTCCTCCTTGCTTTTCAATGAGCGTTGTCATCTCGCCCAACTTGCGCGAAGCACATAAGGCAATCCGTTTGCCGCGCATCCGTTTCCCTCCAGTCGTCCATCATTTGTCTTTTTCATTCTAAAGGATCGCTCCCACCTATGCAATGAAAAAACACGCACCCAAAAAGGCGCGTGTCACCGTCTTAGCGAGTATGTACGATGGCTTCCTCTCCCCGGCGGTCAAACGAACCGGTGATGCGCGTCGGCTGCACGGAGATGATCCCATCTAGGGGAATGTTCATCAACCGCATTTGCCGATTGTAAACAAACAGTTTGCGCGCTTCCTGATACAACTTGACCGGCAGCACGACCGCTTCCCCTTGCGCTGTTTGCACGCGCACTGGCTGCTTCTGGGCAATCCACACCGAAAGCTGCTGGCACAATTCCTTCATTCATTCGCTCCCCTTTCTCATCCATTCCTACTTATGATTATAAAAGGAAAAGACGGAAAAAGGGGTGAAGAAAAATCAACAAATTCAACGAATGAATGACAAATGATGTCGAGAACCATCGTTAAACGTTTTCCGCTTTCGATCAACCGGACGCTATCTTCGTTTTCCCTACATCAGCTAAAAACTCTCTGTTCTTTGCGAAAGGAGCAAGGTAGAAACTTCCGAAACGGTTCAGTGCGCATCTAGACAAAACGGATGCCCCGTTGCCTTCGGGACACCCGTTTTTGCGCTTCGAATCAGCGGTAAATCAATACACGCGCCGCAGTGCGGTCGGCGCTTTCACCGACGACGCGGATTTTCAAGCCGTACTCCGGCACGTTCCGTCCGGCGTCAACAGCTCCTTTGTTGTGGTACGGTCGGCTGTCGTCAAAAACCGTCAGCGGCGATGTGTCGTTGTCGATCAGCTGCGAGCCGTCAATTTTAACGCGGAACGGCGCGCCTTTTTGCAAACTGAACGCCGCATCATGCACTTGATAGCGCGTCGAGGCCACCGTATTGCCCGACCATTTCAACGCGTGTTGATCAGCGTCCACAACGCCGAGGAACCCTTCGCCCGGATGGATGCCCGTCCAGTTGTTGTCATATGACTCATCGACATACCAGACAACAAGACCCGGATCGTACGACAGCAGTTGATCGCCACGCAAAATATGGGCCAGTCCTTCATCGACGCCGCGATGGTTGCGCCACTCGAGCAAGTAGTAATGTTTCGAACGCAGCGTGCCATCGCTTTTCGCAAAACCGTTCAACGCGAAGGCGCTCTCCCCCTCCGCTCCGTCCGTAAGTACGGCCGTTTTGTCCGCCGTCACTTGAATATTGTCAATATACCAGCCGGCTTCCGATACATACACATCGGTCACATAACGGAAACGCAGCTCAACCGTTTGGCCTGCGTACGCCGACAAATCAAATTCTGCTTTCACCCAACCGCCCGATGCGCCGGTAATGCCGTCGCCTGGATTTTGCCCGTTCGGGTTGTCGGTCGTTGTAATATTTCCTGAAACAGTGACCCATTGGCCTGAACCTTGCTCCTTCACTTCCACCACGCCGTAATCCCAATCTTTCTCAATGGCGTACCATGTATCAAACGTCAATACCGCTTGTGATGCGCCGGTCAAATCAATCGTCGTGGACATGGAGCTGTTCAAATTGTTCCCCTTGCCGGAGAAGTACGCATAGGCGCCGGCAGCTGGAGAAGCGATGACGGTTTTCTTGTCCGGCAAGTTGATGCGCACCGCATCGTTGTTTGTTCCTTTTGTATTGGCTTCATCCAATACCACCTCTACCCCTTTTTCCGTCACTTCATCCCATTCGACGGTCGTTCCGTGCAGCCAGTTGCTTCCCGGCATAGTTGACTGCAAAAACTGTTTCGCCCAGGCGCTGAAGCCGGTCGGCTCGGTGCCCGGAATGCGCCCCGCCCAGCTGCCGCTCGACATGATGGACCAATACGCAATCGGTTCGCCCAATCCGGAGTAAATCGTATCGTATTCATCCGGCAGCCCCAAATCATGGCCGTATTCGTGGGCAAACACTCCCGCCGCCCCATCAGCCGGCTCGACCGTATAGTCATAAGCCGCCAGTTGGCCGCGCCAATACGGCACCTCAGCCGTCGTGTTCGGAATGCGGTATACCGATCCTAAATTCCAACGGTGCGACCAAATGGCATCGCCGCCAAGCGAACCGCCGCCCGCCTCTTCACCGACGCTCGAGTGGATGATCATTAAATGGTCGATCAAGCCGTCCGGCTCACGGTAGTTGCCGTCGCCGTCCAAATCGTATCGATCCTCTTGGTCAAACTCGCGCAAGTTAATGGACGGATCGTTGGCTGCCGCCGCCAGCGCTTCACGCACAAGCGCGCGCGGGTTCGCGTCGTTCCCATCCGGCGCCGGCACATTGCCCCCGTAATAGTTGGCAGGATGCTGGGCTTTGTACCAGCCGGCAACCTTTCCTTCAATAGAATAGCTGCCGCCTGATTGCTCTTCATAATACTTTTTCACCGAGATGAGTTTTTCGCCGTTCGGTCCTTCGTAATAGCCGTCATCGCCGCCAAAAATCATGTCTTCATAGTGCTCGCGTGTATAGTCTTTGTAATACATGTCTGTTTCATTGGGCTGGATGCTGTTGTGCGGAAAATCCGGATATTCGATGAGCAAAACGAGCACCCGGTCGACTCGCTTGTCTCCGTTCCACGGCTCTGGTTGGACGGACGGCACGGAAGTTGTCTTCGATTGGCCGAGTTTTTTCCCTTTCCCATTCAGCACGCCGTTTGTCTGCTGTTGATCCTGCAATGCTTTGGCCCGCTTCTTCTCGTTTTCGTACAGTTCTCCCTTCTCCCGCGGCATGTGGGCCGCCTTTTGCCGCAAATACTCGCGCACCGCCTGCTCCGCCTCAGTCGGAGTCGCATTGGCGCGAAGCGTTCCGTTTCGTTTTAACATCTCCGCCAACTTTTCTTCGTTGGCGATCGCGAAATCGACCGGCCCTCCTTGCTTCACCGTCGGAATCGCCGCCGCGTTGGCCGCTTGCGGCGCTTTTGCCGGCGCTGCCCACAGCCCGATTCCGAGCGACAGCGCCGCTGTCAATGAAAGAATAGATCGTTTTTTCAAAAAGACTCTCCCCCAATCAAAAAATTAGTAGAATTCTATATAATTAGGCTCTTCACCAAAAGTTGTACTTGATTTTTTCTGAACATACCCTATTTACGCTTGTGTGGGGAAATCAGCAAATCAGTGATTTTGGCATATCCTTGTGCAGGAAACCGTATTGCTTGTCAAGTACATGTTGTGGTGAAGAGTCTATAATTAAAATATTATACAATATCTAGCAAAATGAAAGAGAACTTTTTCACAGACACAAAATAGTTCTTTTTACCTACCGTTGTCGAAAAAACAAGATTTATATCAAAAAAAGGCTATGAATTCTGCCTTAACATCCCGGGCACTTTCCGGTTACAATGTAATATATTCGCAGTTTTTGTAGAAATTCGTGCTGCGCAGCTGACGATGGGAAAGAAGGTGTCGCGATGCTTAGTATTTTCAAAGATTTTTTACTCAACTTATTTTTTATTCTCCTGCCGGTGTTTCTCGTCCCGTTTTGGACGGAACAAGAAAAAGGACCGAAGCGCCTCCGCCTTTATTTGCCGACCGCCTGCTACGCTGCCGTGATCGTCCTATGCATCACCCTTCCGGTCGGTGCAGAAAGCAACTTGATTTTCGATTTGCGGCAAATCCCGCTTTGGCTCGGCAGCTTGTATGGCGGATCGGGAGCGGCGGCATGCCTAGCGATCGTCACCATTGCTTATCGCTCTTTATTTGGGGGAATCGGCATCTTGATCACCGCCGTCGTTTCCATCGCCATCGCAGTAGCAAGCCGTTTATTGGCTAAAACGTTTGCGCAGCTGCCAGCTAAACAACGAACGTTGCTGGCGACATTGCTCAGCTTCGCTTCCGGCCTGTTGACGGTCGCCATGGCAGGGTGGATGGCTCCCTCCGATCGTCCCCCGCTTTCCGTCTCGCTCATTTTTTTGCTTGTGCAGCCAGCAAGCATGTTTATCGTTTGCGCTTTTCGAGAGATGGTGCACCATAATATCGCGTTGCGTAAACGGATTATTCGTGCCGAGAAGATGGAAGCGGTCACCCATTTGGCGGCCTCGATCTCTCATGAAATCCGCAATCCGCTCACCGCGGCCCGCGGGTTTATCCAGCTGATTGAAGAGCAGCCGCTCGCCGCTGATAAACGGCGCCAATATGCGCGCATCGCCATGGAAGAGCTCGACCGGGCTGAAGCGATCATCACCGATTATTTGACCTTCGCGAAGCCCGCGCCGGAAACGACGGAAAAACTGAACGTCAAGTTCGAAATCGAACGGGTCGTCGACATCATCCGCCCGCTTGCCAATATGAATTGCGTCGATATGAAGACAACGCTTGCCCCTTTTTCGGTCATCGGCGAGCGCGAAAAATTCCGCCAATGTTTGCTCAATGTCATGAAAAACGCCATTGAAGCGATGCCAAACGGTGGGACGTTGCAAATATACGTCTCGATCGACAATGGGTGCGTGCTCATTCGCATCGCCGACACCGGCGTCGGCATGACGAAAGAACAGCTTGAACGGCTGGGCGAGCCGTACTTTACGACGAAAGGAATCAAAGGCACCGGCCTTGGAATGATGGTTGTGTACCGCATCATTGAATCGATGAACGGCACGATTCGAATCGAAAGCGAAATACATAAGGGAACGACGGTATCGATTTATTTGCCGCTCGCTCCGTCCCCATCCCCTTCTCCGATTTCCGATAAGGAAAAACAGCTGTTTGCCGCGCTGTAAGCATGATTAGAAGCGGCCGTAAAGACTCCTCCTTTTCGTTGAAAGCAAGACGGCAAAAGCATGATAATCGTTGTCAAAAAGGCTGCCTCCGTTTTTTCGGGCATCCTTTTCATCTCTTCGCTTGTTTCGGCGCGGTTTATCACCGCCGCTGTTTTTGTTACAATACTATAGGAATGGAAACACATCGAGAGAAAAGGAGACGTTGGCATGATTCACGTCAAAACAGAACGGGAAATTCAATTGATGCGCGAGGCTGGGAAACTGCTCGCTGCCTGCCATCAAGAAATCGCCAAACGCATCGGACCGGGGGTGACCACCATGGAGATCGACCGGTTCGTGGAGACATTTTTGGCCAAATACGGAGCGAAGGCGGAACAAAAAGGATACCGCGGCTATCCGTACGCCACATGCGCTTCGGTGAACGATGAAATTTGCCACGGATTTCCGCGCAACGAACCGCTCAAGGAAGGCGATATCGTCACGATCGATTTTGTCGTCAACTGGCGCGGGGCGCTCGCCGATTCCGCTTGGACGTACGCCGTCGGCGATGTCGGCAAAGACGTGCAAAAACTGTTGGAAGTGACAGAACAATCGCTGTATAAAGGAATTGAACAGGCCGTCCTCGGCAACCGGATCGGCGATATCGGCCATGCCATTCAAACGTACGTCGAATCGCACGGGTTTTCCGTCGTCCGCGACTTCACCGGGCACGGCATCGGTCCGACAATTCATGAAGAACCGTACATTCCCCATTTTGGTGAAAAAGGAAAAGGAATGCGCCTAAAAGAGGGGATGGTCATTACGATCGAACCGATGGTCAACATGGGAGCTTGGCAAAGCAAAATGGACGCGAACGGCTGGACGGCACGAACCATCGACGGCTCGTATTCGGCGCAATATGAACATACGATCGCCATTACAAAAAACGGACCGCTCATTTTAACGACACCGGCGTAACGGTAAAAGAGGGTGTCCCAAAAGGATCGGGACACCCTCTTTCGCCGCTATATATACGTACTGACTGTTTCTGCTACACTATATGTTGTTCCTATCTTAAAGACAGACAACCTTTTGGGTCAGCCCTTCTATCCATAATTGGCCCCCCTGCCAACCTACCAACGATCTCTCCGCCCTATTCTTTATCTTTTGTTTACATAATACAATTATGGTTGCTATCCTCCGATCACCTTCACATACAACGTCCGCTGGCGCGGCCCATCGTATTCACAAAAATACACACCTTGCCAGCGTCCAAGCAGCAGCCGGCCTTCATGAATAATAACGTGCTGCGACGCGCCAACCGTGCTCGCCTTCATGTGAGCAGCCGTGTTTCCTTCCATATGGCGGTCAAGCGGATGCTCCCACGGATACGTTTCATCAAAACGGCGCATCATGTCGCGCTTGACATCGGGATCAGCGTTTTCGTTAATCGTGATTCCTGCCGTCGTGTGCGGACAATAGACGATCGCCACTCCCTCTTCTACGTTAGACTGGCGCACTGTTTCCTCGACAAATGAAGTAATCTCAATCATTTCATCCCGCTTCGCCGTGCGGATCGTAAAGGAACGAAACATCGATTCCACCACCTGAACAAAGATTTTGTACCGGAAAGCAATGTTTGCTACTCTAATTATAGCGCAAAAAAACAAGGGGAGAAAAACGATGCCGAAACGGTACGAAAATTTAGATAACGTATCGACGCAAAAAGCGTGGGCCGATTTCCGCCGCTGGCAGCGGGAACGGAAACAAAAGCAAAAAGACTTGTCGTACGTCGTACCGCACGCCGTGCCGCCGCAATGGAACCGGCTTCATCATCCGAACGGACGGCCGCAGCTTTGTTGGATCGGCCATTCGACGTTCGTCGTGCAAATGAACGGCATCACGATCATCACCGATCCCGTCTGGGCGAAGCGGATGGGAACGGCCAAACGCCTGTCAGCCCCGGGAGTACCGCTTGAGGAGATGCCATCCGTTGACGCCGTTTTGATCTCCCACGGCCATTATGACCATTTGCATTTCGGCAGCCTCCGCCGCTTGCCCGGTGATCCGCATGTATTCGTTCCGGTCGGCCTCGGCCGCCTGCTCCGCCGCCGCGGCTACCGTCATGTCACCGAATTGTCATGGTGGCAGACGGCCTCCTTTCACGGCGTATCGCTCACGTTTGTTCCCGCCCAACATTGGACGCGGCGAACGCTTTGGGATACGAATACGTCGCACTGGGGCGGATGGGTCATTGAGGCAGACGGCGCACCGACGGTTTATTTCGCTGGCGACAGCGGCTATTTCCGCGGCTTTCGCGACATCGGCGAGCGGTTTTCAATCGACTATGCCCTCCTGCCGATCGGCGCGTATGAGCCGGAATGGTTTATGGGACCGCAGCATACGACGCCGGAGGAGGCGGTGCAGGCATTTTTCGATTGCCGCGCCCGCCTGTTTGTCCCGATGCATTACGGGGCGTTCCGCCTCGCTGACGATACGCCGAAAGAAGCGCTCGACCGCCTATGGGACGAGTGGCGGCGGCGCGGGTTGGACGATGCCCGCCTCCTTTGCCTGAAGCTTGGCGAGGTGGTGGACATTGCCGCCCAACTAGCCGCATGCGGGGGATTCGGGCGTGCTGAATCGGGCGGAAACAAGCCATAAAGCCCGCCGCTCTGACAGACAAAAAGCGCTCCGCTGCCCGCGGAACGCTTTTTCTCTTATTCTTTCACTTCTTTTTTCCACAGCCCGACCATCAGCGCCGTCACGATGGAGCCGATCAAAATGGCAAGGATGTAAAGCCATGCGCTTCCTTTGACGATCGGGATGACGAAAATGCCGCCGTGCGGCGCCGGAAGTCCGATGCCAAACAGCATCGTCAGCGCCCCTGCTACAGCTGAGCCGACGATAATCGACGGAATGACCCGCACCGGATCGGCCGCGGCAAACGGAATCGCTCCTTCCGTGATGAACGAAGCACCCATAATATAGCACGTTTTGCCGGCCTCGCGCTCCGCTTTTGTAAATTTCTTCTTAAAGAATGTCGTCGCCAGTGCCAATCCGAGCGGCGGCACCATCCCACCGGCCATAATGGCCGCATGCGGCGCATAGTTGCCAGCGTCGATCATGGCGATTCCAAACGTAAACGCGGCTTTGTTAATCGGACCGCCCATGTCCACCGCCATCATGCCGCCTAACACCGCACCGAGCAGCACTAAGTTCGCCGTCCCCATGCCAGAAAGCCAATGTTTCAACCCTTCATTCAATGCTTTCACCGGATCGATGACAATATACATCATAATCATGCCAGTCAGGAAAATGCCGAACAGCGGATACAATAGCACCGGTTTAATGCCTTCTAACGACTGAGGCAAGCGGCTGAACAGTTTTCGTAATCCGACGACCAAATACCCGGCTAGGAAACCAGCAATCAATCCGCCGAGGAAACCAGCGCCGCCGTTGGCCGCCATAAAGCCGCCGACCATCCCCGGCGCAAATCCCGGCCGGTCAGCGATGCTCATCGCGATAAACGCAGCAAGCACGGGAATCATTAAGGCGAACGCATTGCCGCCGCCGATGTCCATCAACGCTTTGGCAAACGGATGGTACGACGGGTCGTTCGGGTCGAACGCTTTAATGCCGAAAGTGAAGGAAAGCGCGATCAAAATCCCGCCGCCGACAACGAACGGAAGCATATTCGAAACGCCGTTCATCAAATGTTTGTAAAAGCCGGTGCGCGGCTTCGCCGCTCCCGCGCCGCCCCGCGGAGCACCGCTCGCCCGGTAAATCGGTGCATCTTGGCGCAACGCTTGCTCGATGAGCGTTTCCGGCTGACGGATCGCCTGAGCGACAGGCACTTGGATCACGTGTTTGCCGTCAAAGCGATCCATTTCGACTTGTTTATCAGCCGCGACAATAATCGCTACGGCTTCTTCAATCTCCTGCGCGGTGAGCGCATTTTTTACCCCATCAGATCCATTCGTTTCCACTTTGATCGTCACGCCCATTTCCGCCGCTTTCGCTTTTAGCGCATCAGCAGCCATATACGTATGGGCAATCCCGGTCGGGCAGGCGGTGACGGCGAGCACTTTCCGTCCGCCGCCAGCCGGCGCGGCCTGCGGCGACGGCGCTTCCTTTTCATCCTCTTTTGCCGCCAGCAAACGAACAACTTCCTCTTCGCTTGAAGCGTTTTCAAGCTCGGCGCGGAACGATGCATCCATCAGCATGGAAGACAATCGGGCCAACGCCTGCAAATGCGTCTGCTCCCCGCCTTCTGGCGCGGCGATCATGAAAAACAAATGGCTTGGCTTGCCATCGAGCGACTCATAATCAATGCCTTCCACTGAACGGCCGAACGCCACGGCCGGACGCTTGACCGCTGCCGTTTTGGCGTGCGGAATGGCGATGCCATCCCCGACGCCGGTCGTGCTTTGCTTTTCGCGCGCCCAAATGGCTTGTTTGAACGCCTCGACATCGCCGACCGCTCCCGCCTCAGCGAGCTTCGCCGCCAGCTCATCAATTACTTCGCTCTTTGTCTTCGCCTGAAGCTTAAGAATGATCGTTTCTTTTGTCAACAAATCGATGATGTTCATCTTTGTGATCCCCCTTTATTTCCGTTTATAAACGCGCGACGCGAACGCGGCCAACGAGTGTTTCCACTTCCTCTTTCGTGCATAAGCCTTCGGAAAACGCTGTTGCGCTTCCGGCCGCCACGCTGTAGGCGAACGCTTCCTCGATCGGTTTTCCGCTCGCATGGGCGGCTAAAAAGCCCGCAACCATCGAATCACCCGCCCCGACCGAGTTTCTGACCGTTCCCTTGGGCGCTTCGGCAAACAGTTCCGCCTCCTCGCCGAAATAAAACGCCCCATCGCCGCCCATCGATACGATGACATGGCAAATGCCCATCTCGGTCAGACGGCGGCCATAGATGACGACTTCTTCTTTCGTCAGTGCAGAGACGCCAAATAGCTCAGCGAGTTCATAATGGTTCGGCTTGACAAGAAACGGCCGGCAGGCAATCAGCGTTCGAAGCGCCGGACCGCTTGTATCGATGACAAGGCGGGCTTGCCGTTTCACTGTCTCCGCTGCCAGCTGCTCGTATACATCCGCCGGCAGCGATGGCGGCACACTTCCCGCCAACACAAGGACGTCACCAGCCGAAAGCGCCCCGATTTTCGCTGTCAGCTGCGCAGCATCCTCACTGGTGATGGCCGGCCCTTGGCCGTTAATTTCCGTCTCAAGCCCGGCTTTCAGCTTCACATTAATGCGAGTCTGGCCGGAGACGTGAACAAAATCGCAGCGAATGCCTTCCTTTTGCAATTCCTCTTCAATGAACTGTCCAGTAAACCCGCCGGCGAACCCGAGCGCTGTGCTGTCGACGCCAAGGCGCTTGAGCACGCGTGACACGTTAATTCCTTTCCCGCCCGGAAATATCGACGTTTTCAGCGTACGGTTCAATTCGCCGACACGCAATTCATCAACATGGACGACATAGTCAACAGACGGATTTAACGTACATGTATAAATCATAGGGCGACAACCTCTACTGTTGTTTTTGCTTTGTATCGTTCTTGCCACTCTTCATCCAACTCATCAGTAATTAACACGGCCTCGTGCAAATCGGCGATTTTGGCGAACGCGCTTTCATTTAACTTCGAATGATCTGCAAGCACATACGCGCGTTGCGCCAGCTGCATGGCCGTATATTTGACGAGCGCCTCTTCCGGATCCGGCGTCGTATAGCCATATTCGTCGTGAACACCGTTGGCGCCGATAAAACATTGGTCAAAGCGGTACTGCCGGAGCGACTCAATGGCCCCGCGACCGATCAACGCTTTCGTCTTTGGCTTAATCATGCCGCCGACTAAGTACGTCGTGACGTTATGCTCGAGCAGCCGCTCCACATGCATCACGCCGTTCGTGACCACGGTGACTTTTTTGTCAGCCAAGTGCGGAATCATTTCCCACGTTGTCGTTCCCGCATCCAAATAAATGCAGTTTCCTTTTTGCACCAAGCTGGCCGCGTAGGCGGCGATCCGCCGTTTTTCTGCTATATACTTCAGCGATTTTTCCGACACGCTTAACTCTTCGCGTTTTTGCTGCAACAACGCCGCTCCACCGTGCACGCGGCGCAGCTTCTTTTCATTTTCAAGCTGCGTCAAATCGCGGCGAATCGTCGACTCGGATGAACCGGTCGCATCCACGAGCTCTTGCAGCTTGATGACCCCTTTTTGCGCCAAAAGCTCCAAAATGAGGCGGTGACGTTCTTCCGTCAGCACATTCCCACCTCCGATCATCGGCGATATCGTTTACAACTCTATCATATGTCAAAAGGGAGAAAAAATCAATCAAAAACATTCATTTTCAATCAGTAACAATCAAAAAAAGAGATGAATTGGTCAAAAACGTTCAAAACCTCATCCATAAGTAAATGTTTCTCTCTACCGCCAGCATGAACATTACGGCCCACCCACGCACAGTTTCCATATAAAACCAAAAAAAAAAAAAAAAAAAAAAAAAAAAAACACTTGCCATCGGGCAAGTGCCTTTTTCCCCTTAATTCAATTGCTCCATCTCCGCAAGCGGCAAATAGTGCTCTCGCACAAACGCCACAAACTTCGCCGCATAAACGGGATCAAACTGCGTCCCAGCGCAGCGCTCGATTTCCTCAAGCGCCTCCTCAAACGTTTTCGTCGGCTGGTACGGCCGTTCCGTCGTCATGGCGTCAAACGAGTCGAGAATACACAAAATGCGGGCTAGTTTCGGGATTTCTTCCCCTTTCAGCCCGTACGGATACCCTTTTCCATCATACCGTTCGTGATGCAGTTCAATGAGCGGGAGCAAATCATCAAACCGCTTCTCCGCCGCAATGATTTCCCGCCCCCATGTGACATGTTTCTTGACAATCTCCCACTCGTGTTTTTCCAGCTTTCCTTGTTTATTTAAAATATCACGCGGCACTTCGATTTTGCCGATATCGTGAATGAGCGCTCCTAAAATAAGCGTCTGCCGTTCATGGTCAGTCAACTCGCCGAGACGACTGCCAAACTCGAGCGCATATTTAAACACCCGCTTGCTATGGCGGTATGTATAGACGTCTTTCGAAAGAAAAAACTTCACTTGTTGCTCGAGCGCTTCCAAATCTTGTTTAAACTTAATTTCATCCAAGCACATATTGTGCTTATCATACAACTGCACGTTGTTTTTCCCTTGCGCCTTCGCATAATAGAGCGCCTGATCAGCCTGATGAATGAGCTCATCGCTTTCGTACATATCTTTTTCCATCTCGGCAATGCCGCACGAAAACGACAAGCAACGGTATGGAATATGCTCGACGCCGTCAAAATATGTATCGTTCACTTCTTTGCGCAACCGGTTTAAAAATGCATGCGCGTCTTCTTTCGCCGTGTTGGGCATTAAAATGGCAAACTCTTCGCCGCCATAGCGGGCGGCAGTAAAGTTCGTCCCTTCAACCGCTTTTTGCAGCAGCTTCCCAAAAAACGTCAACAACCGATCCCCTTGCAAATGGCCGTTTCGGTCGTTATATTTTTTAAAATCGTCCAAGTCAAGAAACGCCAGCGTCAGCGGCTGTTTGAGCATCTTGCAGTCAGAAAACTGCTCCTTGAGCGTTTCTTTGAAAAAGCCGTGGTTGTATAGGCCGGTTAACTGATCTTTATTGGCACTATCGGAAACTAACTGGTACAATTGTAAAAACTTTTTAAAGACAAAAGATAATATTGTGATCAAAATAGTGAATAAAAATAGACCAAAATATTTTTCTTCGTCTAATAATATCGATAACACCAGAGAGAGTAACAAAGTTACTGAATAGCCCACACAAGCTTCCTTTAAAACACCTAAATCAAGTGCTCCTCTAAATACTCCACCTTGAAAATAAAAGAACAGAACTATAAGCGCTACGTTAATACTGAAATATACTAACAAACTGGATACATAAGGAAACAAATTATAGACATTTAGTTGACCGATATCGCCTTTAAATATTATAAATGTGTAATATGCGCTACTTAGCATTAAACAATATATTGAAAAATTAAAAAGGTGTCTCCATAGAGACATTTTACGCTTATAACATAACTCTACCAAACTATAAATAAATAGCACTTGCAATACAAAATTAATCCCATACACAAACAGAATAGCTAGATAAACAGCTGAATCCATTGAAAAAGCATTAGCTCTGGGTGGCAACATAATTTGAAAAAGATTCAACAAGGTGATGCTACCAACTAGCATATAAACCAAAACCCAGTCCATAAGGGACTGAGTATCGAAATCAACTTTCCAAAAAAACAATAGTACCCCTAAAATGGAAACAATTAAAATGTAAAACTGTTCACGTTTCATGAAATTTAAAGAAAGTAGCATGCTCAATCACTCGCAAACAAAGGTTTAGAAGAAGCAATAATTATTGCCTCTTCTACTACTATTACTACTATTGAAGATTTAGATAAAACCAAATCGATTATTCACCGAGTTTAAACCCCGACGTCAACGCCACGATCACCGAACCAAGGATAAACAGGTTAATCAACACTTGTTTCATTTTTACTTTCATTTCCTTTTCCTCCTTAAATTTTATTTATTGATCGCAGGAGCACCCGTTGTTTCTTCAGCATCGTCTGCCCTATGCCGCGGCGCGCTGAGCATCAGATGCTGGATAAACAAGAACGCCCCTACGTTCATCACGACGTCGCCGATGCTGATGACTTGTTGGCGCGGATACGGTGGAGACAGCGGAATGATGTCGCCGAGAAACGGCAGAAGTGTATCCGATGTGATCGCCTGGTGCTTGCCGTACAGACCGGCTTTTAACGCTTCAATGTATTCGCGGCCGAGAAATTGTGCAGCTTCAACCGAGACAGGCATTCGTCCGCCGTTTACGGCCATAACGATAAAGTTAAGCAAAACGCCGGCGAAAATAACCGAAAATCCTGGCTGATGGCGGTTGAGCCATAAAAACACAAGCCCGGTGATGTAGACGAGAAGGAAAATTACATTGCTCATTTTCGCGATCCATGCCACTTTTTCTTGAAGGAAAAAGATGACAACCTGCACCGCCAGCAACAGCGGAAACAACCAACCGCCGCGCAGTTTCATAGCAGCAAACCCTTTCAAGCTGCCGCCGCGAAACCAGCCGATCAACAACGACAAAATGATCCCATCGTAAACCATGATGCTGTCCCCTTAAAAATAGAATTTTCTCTCTTTTCTAAACTGCCGTCCTCATTTCTATTTTTACCGTTTTTTTCTTCCTTTGTAAATAGTCCATTCGCCCCATCTGCAAACAAATTTTGATAAATATCGTTCGATCCTTTTCGTTTTCGTCATTCTTTGAAACAAAAAACGACAAAAATAATGCATTGTGTATCTAGCGGACGATGAAAAAAGAACCTCATCTTTATGAAGCGTTCCCCACCTGCATAAGCGCTGAAAAAAGATAGAAAGTGATTGGGTACACTTAACCATGACAGGCTGCTGGGCGGTCTCTGTTTGTCTCACTGTTTCGTTGTCTCCGCCTACATGGAAGCGGAGAGGGTTCGCAGTAGAGGTGGGGAACGAGGCGTTGATGGAACCAGCTCTCCACCTATAAGACCGATGAAAAACGACTGTCACGCGCAAATTGGCGGCATTTCGCCAAAAAAGAAAGCTGATTCCGCAAGATTTCTCTAACTTGAAAAATAGAGGGGATCAGCAGTATTTTGCACGAAATCACCAGCTCTATATTTCAGCTTATTTTCGGCTAGAAGCCTTCCGTCGGAAAATGGAAAAACGGATTCCGATCTGTCAGGAATCCGTTTCCCCGCCAAGATTACCGTTCTGGCCCGTAGCTGCCAGCGCAGCGATCGGCCGCATGGCATGCTGCGCATGTCCCTTTGGCGCTTTTTTTCACATGACGAACCAGCGCCCACCCGGCATAGGCGAAAATCGCCCCGCCAATGACGATATTCGCAATCATCACATTCGCCCCCTTCATTGAAAGCCTAGTATCATTCCAGCTTGATAGACAAGGAATGAAATCATATAAGCAACCGTTAAGGCAACGCCAATCGACAACAGCGTCCATTTCCACGATCCGGTTTCTTTGCGGATCGTCGCTGCTGTCGCTAAACATGGCGTATATAAAAGAACAAACACCATAAAGCTAAAACAAGCGCCTCGATAAACGGCGGCGCTCCCGCCCAATCAAGCAAGCGCGACAACCAGTCGGTGAGCAGCCCGGAGAAAAAGGCGTCAAGCCGGTCGGCAAGCGGCGGAACGAGCCAGTTGAACGTCAACATAAACACGATATACATCAGCGCCAAAAAAATCGGCAAACCCACATAGCGGTTCGTCACCACCGCGTCGACTTTTTCCGTTAGCGTCAGCGGTTTTGGCTCAAACTCGATGGCCGTCGCAGCGATCGTTTCACTGATCCAACGGTCACGTGCTTCATAAATAGGCTTAGCCGCCTGACAACCAAGCGCCTGTTCCGTCTCCTCACGGATCGCCAGCAGCGGTGACAAATCGAAATGGTTGCGTAAATAGACGGCGATGCGCTCATTTCCTTCTAGAAATTGAAGCGCCATCCAACGCTTATCTCCCGGCATATCATCGGGAAGTTGCTCGGCAATGCGGCGGACCGCGCATTCCACTTCGACACCATAATCAATGAAAATTCGGGAATGGTGTCCGTCTTTTGTCGACAAAATGGTGCGCGCTAACTCCCTTGTCCCCTTTCCCGTTCGGGCGATGACCGGAACAACCGGAACGCCGAGATGGCGAGACAGCTTGGCGGCATCGATTTTGACGCTGCGTTTTTCAGCAACATCCACCATATTTAAAGCGATGATGAGAGAAAAAGGAGTGAATTTTTTCACAGCGACTTCATATTGTCAACGTTTCCTCAAAATTTGGCGATTCATTAGTTGAACTTTTCGAAAAAATGTATATAATTTCTTGTATATCTTTCCCATCTTTGTTCAAGGAGTGAGTACAGTGAATACACTAGGAAGAATCAGCAACTTTGTCGGCAATACGTTTGCAATCTGGGTGCTTCTATTTGGCGCGCTGGCCTTTTTCGCCCCAAGCGCGTTTACGTGGATCGCCCCGTATATTGTGCCGCTTTTAGGCATCGTGATGTTTGGTATGGGATTGACGCTTTCAGCGGATGATTTCAAAGAAGTATTCAAGCGCCCGCTTGATGTGTTGATCGGCGTCGTTGCCCAGTTTCTGATCATGCCGCTTGTCGCGTTTTTGCTCGCTTACTTTCTTCCGGTTTCGCGCGAAGTGGCGCTCGGCATTATTTTAGTCGGCTGCTGTCCGGGCGGAACAGCATCCAACGTCATGACGTATTTGGCGAAAGGGGATACGGCGCTGTCGGTGGCCGTCACTTCTGTTTCGACGATTTTAGCGCCGATTTTGACGCCTTCGCTCATTTTGCTTTTGGCCGGAAAATGGCTGTCCGTATCGGCCGCTGCCTTGTTTTGGTCGATCGTCAAAGTCGTGCTGATTCCGATCCTTTTAGGCCTCATCGCCCAGGCCCTGTTCCAAAAGCAAGTCAAAGCGTGCATCCCGGCGCTGCCGCTCGTTTCTGTCATCGCCATTGTTGCCATCGTCGCCGCCGTCGTCGGTCAAAACCAAGCGGCCATTGCCAAAAGCGGACTTCTTATTTTTCTTATTGTCATTGTTCATAACGGATTGGGCTTGCTGCTTGGGTATTGGTTTGCCAAACTGTTTCGCCTGTCGCCGCCAAAACAAAAGGCAATTTCCATCGAAGTTGGCATGCAAAACTCCGGGCTTGGTGCGGCCTTGGCGACCGCCCATTTTTCGCCGCTCACCGCCGTTCCGAGCGCCATTTTCAGCGTCTGGCACAATATTTCCGGCCCGATTATCGCAACATACTTCCGCAAACAGGCAGACCGCCAAACAGCGAATGACAAGACGATTTCCGTTTAACCTCTCTCACGCTTTGTCTAACAGCAAGAAAAAAGCTGTCTCCCGAAATGAACGACCGTTTTTCGGAGACAGCTTTTCTGCCCATCACCCCCCCTTATTCCTCGACTCCCATGGCAAGAAGCAGACGTCCGCCTTCAACCTTGTTTCATAGCGCCCCTTCAAACGGAAACACCATCCGCCTAGCCAACTTGGGAAGATCGATGAATGGATTGCGGTTGCCTTGAATAAAAAAAATAGCGCTGTTGCGATGGTATTCGTACACCGTCGGCGGGAATTGCTCGTGCCAGCGGACAAGAAGCGGAATATCGATTTTGCGCCGGAACGATTTGGCGATCGCCTTCGGGTAGCGAAGCAAAAAATACAACATTGCCCGTGCGGCCGTCCCTTTGCCATACTCCGGCTCGAAATAGCCGTTATGGGCGACGCCGCATCGGTTTTGGATCTGTTCGCCCGGATCTTCCGGATTGTAAAATGGAAAATCAGCGTACGGGAAATTCGACCGAAGCGTGTTGCACTCCGGCTGGCAGACGAACAAATGGTGCAAATCGCCTTTCATCGGTTCACGAGCGCCGAACCATGACTGGGGCACAACGTGCTCCGCATTGAATTTCCATTGCTTCTCGATTGTTTTCACCCGTTCGTGCACATCGCTCGGCCCCTGTTTCGCTTTTTTTAATAGTTGGCGAAACTCGCCGTAACGCTGCTTCATCGTTTCGACATCTTGGACGATTAACGTTTTCGGGTCTTTTCGCTCGCCGGAATACAAACTGCGCACCGTCCCATCCGGCTGCAAATCAACCCATGTATACAAATACTCGTCTTTGCTGAAAAAATACGGCAGCCGCCGCTTATGGGTGTGCGCCACCAACTCGTGGTAGCGGACAAACAGCATCAATCCGTCTCCGTCAAACGGCACAGAACGGTAATACCGTTCGCGCGCCTGCCGGTCTTCTTCAGCGCGGTAATACGCGTCCTCTTCAGCGAGCCGCTCGCTCAGCTGTTCAAGCTGCGCGGCGGCATCGTCTGTTCGCCATTGGCCGAGCTCCTCAAGCTGCCGTTCCGCCTCCCCCATCGCCGTTCCCCTCTCTTTCTTTTCCTTTAGTTTACCATGGAAGGGGGGGAAGACGGCAACACGGCTAGCGAAAAAGAAACGACGTAGCGCCGAACAGGAGCGCGGTATAGAAAAATAATAATGCGAATGTTGTTTGTCTGCATCAAGTTGTCAACAACATAATGAAGCATCGTCCGCAGCCCGCCAAGCAGCGATGGCGTCATCAAATAGCTGCCGACTAAAAGTCCGACAAACAGCCCATGGATCACTTGCTTCGTCCAAATCGAAATCGGGATGACCACTAAAAATGGCAACAGCGCCTTCCACGACGGTTCCATTGACAATTCGCTCCTTTTTCTATGCAGTTCGTTATCCCTTTTCCCCGTTCGTGGCATAAGGCAGACGAGAAAGAAGCGATCCGCCATGCTGAGCAGGTCGGAAAGCGATTTCAAAAAGAGAAATAAATAAAAAGCTGCCTTTTAGACAGCTTTGACCGTTTCGCTTTGCGCAACGGACGGCAACGACAACAAGTGGAGCGTCACTTCCGGCTTCGAGCCGATCCGGATGTTCACTCCAGTTTGCCCGAGCCCTTCGTTAATATAAAACGGCTTGCCGTCCCATTCATGATAGCCTTTGATCATGTTCCGCTCAGTGAGCGTTTTGCTCATTTTCGCCAAATGGTACGGCTTTGGCCAGTGAATTTGCCCGCCATGAAAGTGGCCAGACAACAAATAATCAAAATGATAGTCTCTCATGTGCGGCACGATGTCCGGATCGTGCGTCAACACCAAGTTGATGCCGTCCTTCACGCCGGCGTACGCCTTTTTGATGTCGCTGCGCCCCGTGTAAAAATCGTCAATGCCGATAATATTGACCGTTTGGCCGTGAACCGTAATCGTCTTCGTTTCGTTTTGCAACACGATGCAGCCGTGCTCCTCGAGCGTCGCCTTCAAGCGTTCAAACGGTTCGCCTTGAAGCACGTAGTCATGGTTTCCAAACACCGCATACATCCCATAAACTGGATGCAACTTCTTCAATGCCGTCAAATACGGGCCGAGTTTAGCGATGCTCGCTTCACGGTCTAGGAAATCACCGGTCAGAGCAATCAAGTCAACCGGTTCCCCTTTCAACTTTTCGTATAAATCATCCGGGGAAATAGACAGCTTTTCTAAATGAAGGTCAGACAGCTGCAAAATGCGAATGGCGCCATTCCCGTCCTTCGGGCCGCCGACCTGAACTTTATGCAAAACCGCTTCATACGTGTTGCGGTGTGCCTTTCGAAGACCAAAAGCTAGCAACAAAAAGAATGATAGAATGATGAAAAAAAACGTCATTGTCTTCTCTCCTCCCTCGATAACCATTATAGTGAAAAGGAGGAGAGAAGAAAGAGGGAGTTAGTGGATGAGATGGTAACCGTATAAGGAAAACAGCTTTTCTTTTGACATCAACAAATACTTCGGCGGCCGGCTGAACGGCGACAGGCCTGGCCGGGCCACTGCCATCATCGGCACGAGCGCCAGTGTTTTGAACCAACGGTACAACGGATTGGAAATATCCACCGTTTCAAATCCAAGCCGTTCACATCCTTTGTTTAACATCGTAATGCCGATAATCCCTTTCATCCGCTCCGATTGTTCGTGGTGATAAAGATGGTAGGCGACATACGGCAAGCCGGCTTTGACTTGCTCCAGAATATAACGCCCTTTTTTAATGTCGCTGTCATAACGAAACAGATCGCGCACGAGCCGGACGTTGTGAAGATGGATTTTCAACAGCCAATCGTTCGCCGCAATCGTCGTTCCATCCGAAAGGCGGATCGTCTCCCCTTTGTATTGGAGCGGTCGGACGCGAAAAATGGAGCGAAGCCCATCCCGCGCCTCGCCGGCGTATTCGAGTCGGGAACAGGCGTAATAAATCGGATCAATGACTCCCCACATCGCCAACAAACATTGGACCGCTTTTTCCTTCATGTATGCATCCTTCCTTTGCCTTGTATCTTATTCATTAACATTGTGGGACATTTGCCGGCGCATTATAAATGGGGAAAAAAGGAGCATAGCGCCGTCGCATAACCGGCCGCGGGCCGCGCATACTGAAAACGGAAACCAAATTCCAAATTTGCGCCTAGGTTGTGATTATATGACGACAGTGCTTTTTCTTCCGCTTCTTCAGCTTCCATCCGGTCATCATCGGGCTGCTGAAGCGCTGGCAGAAGGGTTGCGGTCGATCGATCGCGCCGTGAAGTGTGAAAAAATCGAATTGCTTTCCTCGCGGCTCGGCGCCAAGGAACAGTGGATTTCCCGCCTTTATTTGCGCTGCATCCGCCATGCGCCGAAAGCATACAGCGCCGCCTACCGCCGTTCCGTTTTGCGTCCCTCATCCGAACCGCCGTCATTCTCGCTTTACGAGCGGCTGTTTGGCGGCCATTTGAAACAGCTGATTCGTCGCCTAAAGCCAGCGCTGATTGTCTGTACTCATGCGTTTCCATCGCATTTGCTTGATCTTCTTAAGCAGCGCGGGGAAATCGACGTTCCTGTCATCAACGTGTATACCGATTATTTTGTCCATAACTTATGGGGGAAAACAGCCATTGACGGCCATTTTGTCGGCCATCCGGCCATGAAGGAAGCATTAGTCCGAAAAGGGGTCGCCATCGAGCAGATCACCGTCACCGGCATTCCCGTTCACCCGGCGTTTGCCGCCCGGCAGCCGGCGCCGCCGGCTATGCGCGCCCGCTACATCGGGCTCATTAGCGGCGGCAGCCTAGGCCTTGGCGATTGGGAGCAGCTCTTCAGCAAAATCTCCCCGAATGATCCGGTTGACTATTATGTGCTATGCGGCACAAACGAACAGCTGTATGAGCGGTTGAAAAAGAAAAACCATCCGCGCCTTCTTCCGCTCCGTTATATTTCATCGCCTGCAGCCATGAGCGCCCTTTATGACGAGGTCGATTTTGTGCTCACGAAGCCAGGCGGCGTCACCTTAAGCGAATGCCTCCGCAAGCGAAAACCGGCGTTCATTTATGCCATGTTGCCGGGGCAAGAGGAAATCAACTTCCGTCTCTTGTGCGATGACGGGCTCATTTTTGATTTCCGCCATTGGCGCCGGCTTCCGTCACTGTCAAAGGCGATCGTTTCGACCCTGCACTCGCCGGCGCTGGCCCGCTGCCTCGCCAAGATCGACGACTATCACCGCACCCTCTCCCCAACCGACCCAGCGCTTGTTATTTACGAGCGGTTTTTAGCGGCTTCCCCGATCAACAAAGGACGCAGCTGGTTTGACAATGTGAAACCTCATCACTCCTTTCGCATATAGAAAGGCGCCTGCCTCAAAACGGCTGGGCAGACGCCTTCTAACGACGGGTGCTAACAGTGACAAATACGAATTTATCATACCGATGGCGGGAAAACGAATACTCAAACGGCTCTCCATTGTTTAAAAACCCAACCTGCTCCAATTCCAACACAGGATCGTCGGGTGCACATTGCAAGTATTGACGATCAAGCTCGTTCGGTTTATCGGCTCGGATCTTTCGGTGCGATCCGGCAATGGTTAATCCGAGATCATAAGTAATGTAATGATAAATCGAACCATGGAGCACCGTTTCATTCAACCCTGGAATTAAATGGACGGGCATATATGTCCGCTCAATGACGTACGGCTCTCTATCCACATTCCGTAACCGGATTAAGTGATACACTGGTGTGTTCGCATCGATGCATAAATGAGAAGCTACCTCATCAGATGGAAACAACACTTCAAAGGTGATCACATGGCTTGTCACCTTTCGTCCTTCCAATAACCTCGTCAAACCGAGGGTTTCGTTGCTCACCACATTCACCAGTCCGTTAAGCATCGCCGACTTCACAATAAATGTGCCATGACCGCGCTTTCGATACAACAGTCCCTCGGACACGAGCACATCAAGCGCCCGCTTTACCGTCATCCGGCTGCAGCCAAACTCTTCAGCGAGCGAGATTTCATCCGGAATCGGCTCGTCTAGGAAATACAGTCCTTCTTTAATTCGTCTACGTATTTCGTTTGAAATTTTCTCATACTTTGTCATCGTTTTCATCCCTCACTATGATCCTGTTTTCATTGTACGAACAATTGTCTGTTTGCACAATAGCCAATGTGCTCTCCTCTCCTTCCCGTTCATCCCCCAGCCAGAAAAAGCGCCCCGCTGTCCGGGACGCTTTTTTCGTTTACTTAAAATCCGTTGTTTTCCGCGACCGTTTTAAACCAATAGCCGCTTTTTTTGATCGTCCGTTTCAAGCCGTTGTCCAAATCCACTGCGACGAGCCCATACCGGTTTTTATAGGCGTTGGTCCACGACCAGTTGTCCATAAATGTCCAAAGGTGATAGCCTTTCACATTGACTCCTTCTTCAAGCGCACGATGCACCCATTGTAAATGTTCGCGAATGAATGCAATTCGGTAGTCGTCATGAATCATGCCGTTTTCATCCCGAAATCGTTCTTCCCCTTCAACGCCCATCCCGTTTTCCGAAATAAAACACTCAATGTTTCCGTAGTTTTCTTTGAGATTGATTAAAATATCATAAATGCCTTTTTCATAAATTTCCCAACCGCGATACGGGTTCATTTTCCGCCCGGGCATAGCGTAATAATCGAAAAATCGCTCCGGCAAAAACGGGGCATCCGGATTGGGCAGATGCTCTTTTGCCTTGACGCGCCGCGGTTGATAATAGTTGATGCCAAGCAAGTCGACCGTATTTTCTTTGATCCGCTCGCGATCACCGGCTTCCGTCATAGGCAAAAAGCCATGTTCATCCAACAGCTCAATCAAATCTTGCGGGTACTCTCCTTTCACCGCAGGATCTAAGAAGCTGCGGTTAAACAACAAATCAGCGATATGTGCGGCTTTCACATCAGCTGGGTGCTGGCTGCGCGGGTAAGACGGCGTCAAATTCAAAATGATCCCAATCTGTCCTCCCGGGATAGCTGCCTTGCGGAAGGCGGCAACCGCTTTGGCATGGGCAATGACCGTATGGTACGCCACTTGTACAGCGCGGCGGAAGTCCACGATGTTCGGGTAATGAAAATCATATAAATACCCGCCTTCTACCGGAACAATCGGTTCATTGTGGGTAAACCATTTCTTTACCCGATCTCCAAACAACTCAAAGCAAATGCTTGCATAGCGGGCGTAGGCATCCACGACTTCGCGGCTTTCCCACCCCCCAATATGTTGCAGTGCTAACGGCATATCAAAATGGTACAAATTAACAAATGGCTCGATCCTATTCACCAACAGTTCATCAATGACCGCATTGTAGAATCGTACAGCCTCTGGATTGACCTCACCGACTCCATCCGGAATCAAGCGTGACCATGAAATCGAAAACCGGAATGAATTATGCCCGATCTCCTTCATCAAAGCAATATCCTCTTTGTAGCGGTGATAAAAATCTGATGTAGTCGCCGGGCCAACACCGTTAAAAAAGCGGTACGGCTCCTTCTCATACCAATAATCCCAAATATTTTTCCCTTTACCGCCCTCGTTGGCTGCCCCTTCCATTTGCGTCGCGGACGCTGCGCTCCCCCACCAAAACCCAGCAGGGAAGCGGTACGTGATTGGCTGCTTCGATTGTTGTTCCATCGCGGTTCACCTCGTTTACTGCATAGTTATGATACGTTTTTTGCAGCAGCTTGTTCTTCTCTCTCCTTTTGCAAATTCATCCGGTCAATAAATTTCAAGAACGGAAACCAGATGACGAGTACAATGAGAAAATTGACCACTTGCAACAGCCCGCCGGCTAGCGAGTTTGTCGCCATAATCCCGTTAATAAGAATTGGTACGGTCCATGGCACCGCCACACCATTTGGAGGCGGCACAAGTCCTGAAGACATCGCCAAATAGGTCACCAACGTAACAACCATTGGCGCTAAAATCCACGGGACGATGACGAGCGGATTCATCACTACTGGCAAACCAAAAATGATCGGTTCATTGACATTGAAGATTCCGGGCCCAAGCCCAAGCTTAGCTACCTGCTTCATTTGCTTGCTCTTCATAAAGAGCAATATGGCGAAAATCACCGCGAGCGTCATCCCCGTTCCGCCCATGCCGACGGTGTAAATTTCAATAAACTGTTTGCTGACGATATGCGGAACTTCCCCTGTTTGTGTGTACGCATTTAAGTTTTCGAGCGACAGTGTGTTCCAAATCGGGTCCATCACGGAATTAATGATGATTTGCCCATGCAACCCAAAAAACCATAAAATTTGTGCGACAAAAATGGCGATCAACGTTGGGATAATGCCGCTTCCCAGACCGACAAGCGGGGCTTGCAAGGCGTTGTAAATCACATCATGCATGTTTGTTTTAAACATTTGTGTTACAATAATATTGACGACAAGGAAAAAGGTCAGGGTGACCACCGCCGGAATTAATGCTGCAAACGACTTCGCAACCGCCGGTGGCACCCCGGCCGGCATTTTAATCGTAATATTTTTCTGTACAACCTTCCGGTAAATTTCCCCAGCAACAAATGCAGTAATCATGCCAAGGAACATCCCTTTTGCTCCGAGGCGGTCAAGCGGAATGACACCTTGTACGGCTTCTTTTCCTTCTATTTGAACAACAAACGGCGTCAACAGGAGAAATGACGCTAAAGCAATCGCGCCGCCAAAAATCCCTTCAACTTCATAACTTTTCGATAAATAATAGCCAATGCCAAACACAACGAAAATCGTCATGACACCCATTGTTGCATTCGGAGCGACACCGAGCATATCTTTTAACATATTCAGGCTGCTTTCGCTCATGATCTTATCTAAAAATGGCAAGTTGGCGATGACGACCGCGATGGAACCGAAAATCGTTAGCGGAAACGCCAACATAAATGCATCACGCAACACTTGCAAATACCGGCTGTTATTCAATTTCCCAGCGATCGGAACGAGCACTTTGCTCAATTTCTCAAATAATGCTCCGTTCATTTGGCAATCCTCCTTTTTATATATTCCGCTCCTTCAACAAAACAAGCATCTCTTTCACGATCTCCTTCATCGCCAACGTCGACATTACATGATCCTCCGCATGCATGAGAAGCAAAGTAATCGTCGTTGGATTTCCGCCCGCTTCCTTTTGGATAAGCTGAAAATGGACATCGTGCGCGACACCTAGTTCTTGTTCCGCTTCTTGGATGAGTTGTTCCGCTTTTTCGATTTGACCTGACCGATATTCGCGAATGGCTTGGACAATGTTACTGCGAGCGTTGCCGCTATGCAAAATAATATGAAAAGCAATTTGTTCGTTCGTAAGTTGATTTATGTCCACCTTTTCCATCTCATTTTTCCCCCATTAATTTCAATGCTTGTTCGTACACTTTTTTTCCATCAGCCATCCCATAGGCCACCATATCAATCACGTCCACTTGAATCCCATATTTTTGCGCCTCTTTTTGCAACTCTCCTTTTAAAAAGCTCATTTGCGGGCCAATCAACACGACATCCGCTTTTTCCATTTCTTTCTTTGCTTGATCTTGACCGACCGCCCAAATCTCTGCTTCTTCACCAATCGATTGGACGTATTCCTGCATTTTCGTCACCAATAAGCTCGTTGACATTCCGGCGCTGCACGCTAATAAAATTCGTTTCACTGTTCATTCCTCCCTTTGTATTGAATGAAAAAATGTTATCGTTTTCAACATTAATTATATACATTTAATTTTATTTGTCTAGTCATTTATTAAAAAAGATTAGTATTTTTAATCAACTCCCCTTTGTACCCACAAAAAACAGCGCGCACTCGGCCTTCTGTACGCGCTAAACACCAAATGTTCTTATCGCTGGGCTTATGGCTTGCTGACATGACTAGTGATCCTTGATCCTTTATCTCCTCTAATGCTAAGCGAGGGAATAACCATTTGAAGCTTTCCTTACGAACGCAGCCGAAAATGGGCATTCATTTGCCCCTTCAGCATCCGCTCACGCAATTCTTTTGTCATCTCTTGACGAATTTCATAAGTGGATACCCCTTCCTCGCGCTGGTCGGCGATTCTCATCAGCTGCTCAACATCAGCGAACGAATATTTGCGAATCCCTTTCGAGCGGTCAGGAAACACGAGTTTCCGCTCCTCATAATAGCGGATTTGTCGCTGCGACAATCCGGTCAGTTCACTGACAATGCCAATCGAAATGACTTTTTTATGTTTATAACTCTCTTCATGCGGATTCATCGTCATTTCCCCCACCTCTACATGTTACTTTTTATAACATGATTATACAAAAAATGAATGCGATTCGTTAACTCTTGTAAATAAAATTAACATATTTTTTAAATTTCCTGTAAATGAGCTTAACACCTTCGCTGTACACTGAAGAAAACGATGGTATCGTAAAGGTAAAAACAAGGGGGAAAGCAGATGGGAAAATGGATGCGAAGCGCCATACAGCGGCAAAAACAGTTTTATATTCAACAACTCATGCAGTCCGGCTTGGTTGGCGACCACGAACGGCTCGAGCAATGGACGTTGGCCGAACTGCGCCGCGAATACGAACGATTCAATCCCGCTTACAGCATGGAAGGAGGAAGCCGGTATGGACAAACAAGCTCTCGAGCTGGCGAAGCGCATCATTGAATTGGACTTACAGCGCGACGCCATGTTTGAACAGCTAATTGCACTTGTTGGCAGCCAAGCTGATGAACTGCTTCGCTTTTTGCAAAACCGCTAACAGCACATTCACCGGCAACCGCCCGCAACAAGGAATCGATCGCTTCAAGAGAAATACAACATCCAGAAGGCCGGTGAAAAACGGCTGTCACGAGCAAATCAGCGGCATTTCGCCAAAAAAGAAGACTGATTTCCCAAGGTTTTTCTCATTGAGAAACAGCTGGAACTAGCAGTATTTTGTACGAAATCACTAGCCTCCTAGAATTGCACAATCGTTCATTGCATATTTCATTGCACATTATATAGTAACAAAAATGGAGGGTGTCTCAAAGGGATCGGGACACCCTCTTTCACCACTATATACACAAACTTTATTCTTGTTCCACACTATATATTGTCTCTACCTTGAAGACAGACGACCTTTTGGGTCATCCCCCTTCTTTTTTCTCTCATCCGGATTGTTCGTTCGCTTTTTGCGGGAGACAGACGGCTGCCGTTGCCCGCATGTGCAGACGACGGGCCAACACGATCGCCGCACCAAGCGCAAAGGCAAGCATCCAAAACCCGTAAGTATACGAATTCGTCCATTGCTTCATCAGCCCGAGCACGTTCGGCAGCAAAAATCCGCCCAGCCCGCCGGCCGCGCCAACGATGCCGGTCAACAGTCCGATCTCTTTCGGAAATACAGTCGGAATAACTTGAAACAAAGCACCGTTGGCCGCCCCAAAGCAAAGAAACAGAGCAATCATCAGCCCGAACATCGCAGCAAGCGGCGGGAGCGTGCTGATAGCAACAAGCAAAGCCGCACCAGCGGCAAACAAAAGGACTAGGAGCTTCATCCCGCCGATCCGGTCGGCCAAGTAGCCGCCAAACGGGCGGACGAAACTGCCGGCGAAGACGACCGCCGTGACAAAGTCGCCGGCTCTGACTTTGCTGACGCCGTATTCATCAAAGAAGAAAATGCCGAGATAGCTCGTTAACCCGACAAATCCTCCAAACGATAAACTGTAAAAAAAGCAAAACGCCCATGATTCTTTCCGGCGAAGCACCGCTTTATACTCCCTTATAGCAATCGGTTTGACTGCTGTCGGGCAGTCACGCGCCAGCCAAGCGAACAGGAAGAAGACGACTGCAAGCGGCAGCAGCGCCCAGCCAAACACCGCATTCCAGCCGTACACTTCGGCGAGCCGCGGGCCAAACAACGTCGCCAGCACCGTCCCGCTGTTGCCCGCCCCAGCGATCCCCATGACCAATCCTTGATATTCTTTCGGGTACCAACGGCTCGCCAGCGGCAAGGCGACAGCAAAACTGGCGCCACCTACCCCCAATAAAAAACCGAGCGCATACACATCAGCCATCCGATCCGCAAACTGCCACCCCCATACGAGTGGAACAGCTGTTATGACCATGCCGAGCAGACCAGCCCGCTTTCCACCCCAACGGTCAGCGAGCATTCCCATCGGAATGCGCAACAGCGCCCCGCCCAGCACGGGAATGGCGACCATCAACCCTTTTTCCGCGGGCGTGAGCGCAAACTGCTCGGCGGCGAACGCGCCAAGCGCACCAAGCAAATTCCAGATCATAAAGCTGATATCGAAATAAAGAAACGACGACAACAGCGTCGGAGCATGCCCCGCCCGCCAAAACGGCTTCATCTTCATCTTTTTTCGTTCCTCCTTGTCATGGGAGTTCCACTATGGTAAAATCCGTATTGAAAACGATTTCTCCACCTACTCTCCGCCGTATGCGTCGGAGAGTTTTTTTGTCACAAACGCCTACGCGACGTTCTTCTGTCTTTTGTGTCGTCTGATGCCAAAAATGGCCGCTCACTTCCTTTCTCGCTCCCTTTTAGCTAGTTTCTCCCCAAATCGACGATCGGCCGCACCCGGGCCGCGCACCGTTTAAACGCAGGCATCCAACAATAAGGGTCAAGTTCATCGGCCGTTACGTTGTTAATTTGCTGCAAACCGCTCCAATGGAACGGAACAAAAATCGTATCCGCGCGCACTTGGTCGTTATAGCGGCTGCGGACAACCGCCGTGCCGCGCCGCGTTTCAATGCGCACAAGCATCCCCGGGCCGATCCGGTACCGCTTCGCCGTCTCAGGATGAATGTCCATTATTGCCTCCGGCTGCCGGGCCGCCAGCGCCGGGCTGCGCCGCGTCTGCGTTCCGCTTAAGTAATGAGCGAGCACCCGACCGGTCGTTAAATAAAGCGGATATAATTCATCCGTCTCCTCTTTTTCCACTCCAGATGGGAAAACAGCAAACCGCGCCTTTCCATCCGAGTGGGCGAATCGATCCGTGAATAACCTTGGAGTGCCGGGGTGCGACACTTCTGGACACGGCCAGTAAACACGTTCGCGCCGCAGCCGCTCATACGTCACTCCGTAATAATCCGCCTTGCCGCCGCGACTGGCGAGCCGAAGTTCGTTAAAAATGTCTTCAGCCGAGGCGAAGGAGAAGTACTGGCCTTTGCCAAGCTTGTGAGCGAGTGCGCATAAAATTTCCCAATCATGCTTCACTTCCCCAGGCCGTTTCCGCGCTGCCGGCCGCCAGCATACCCGCCCTTCGACATTCGTCACTGTCCCTTCATCTTCCAAATACGATGAAACAGGCAACACAAGATCGGCCAGCTCGGCCGTTTCTGACAAAAACAAGTCAGCGACCACAAGAAACTTCAGTTTTTGCAGCGCCTCGGCGACAAATGTGGCGTTCGGACTCGAGACAACCGGGTTCGACCCCATGACAAACAGCCCGGTAATCTCGCCCGCATCGATTTTTTTCATCATTTCATACGCCGACACCCCTTTTCGCGGCAGCTCATCCGGCGAAACGCCCCATACGCTCGCGATATATTGGCGATGTTGTGGATGTTCAATGCTCCGGTAGCCAGGCAGTTGGTCGGCTTTTTGCCCATGCTCGCGTCCACCTTGCCCATTCCCTTGCCCGGTGATGGAGCCAAACCCTGAACCAGGGCGGCCGATTTTCCCTGTAGCCAACACAACATTAATCCAACTTCTTACAGCCACATACCCGTCGGCCTGCTGTTCAAGGCCACGGGCGGTGAACACGATCGCTTCGGCCGCTTCCCCGTACTTCCTTGCCGCTAAGCGGATTTTCTCGGCCGGTACATCGGTCACGCGGGCGACCTCGTCAATATCTACTGTTGCGATATGCTGGTTCCATTCGGCAAACCCGGCTGTCCGTTCGCGCACGAACGTTTCATTGACATATCCTTCCTCAAGGAGCACTTTTGCCAATCCGTCGGCCAACGCCGCATCGGTTCCTGGTTTGATCCGCAGATGCAAGTCAGCCAACTCCGCTGTCCTCGTTTCCCGCGGATCCACGACAATCATAAAGGCGCCGTTTTTCTTCGCCTCGTAAAAATATGGCATCAATGTCGGTTGGCATTCGGCGATATTGGTCCCAACCAAAATGATCGTCTGAGCCAGCGGAATATCGGACAGCGGGTTTGTCAACCCCCGATCAAGCCCAAACGCATCGTTCATCGCCGCGGCAGCCGCCGACATACAAAAGCGGCCGTTGTAGTCAATATGCCTCGTCCCGAGTGCCACGCGGGCGAATTTCCCAAGCAAATATGCCTCTTCATTCGTCAGTGACCCACCGCCGTAGACGGCAAATGCATCCGCCCCGTCTTCGTTTTGAATGGAAACGATTCGCTCTGCGATCATGGCAAGTGCCTCGTCCCAGCTCACCCGCACAAACCGGCCGTTCACCTTGGCAAGCGGAAACAGAAGCCGCTCCGGGTGGAGAGCATGCTGATGGGCGTGCATCCCTTTTAGGCAAAGGCGGCCGTGCGATGTTGGGTTATCGGTCGGGATCGCCTTGTAGCGGCGCCGTTCCACAATCTGTTCTTCAACAAGCTGAAGCGTGCATTGGACGCTGCAAAACGGGCATTGCGTAGCCGCGGCCGTTTCCGATGCTCTCTCTTTTTCCTTCGCCCGAAAATAGCGCAACAACTCATTCGTCATCAACACTCACCCATTTCCTATAACTCGACATACAAGTGGCCATCCTCGACGGTCACGCGGTACGTTTTGACACATCCTTCATCCGGCGCCTGCGCTTGGCCGTCTTTTAAGCAAATTTTCCAATCGTGAAGCGGGCAAAACACGAACTCTCCGCTGACGATGCCTTGTGACAAGTCGCCCCCTTTATGCGGACAGCGGTTTTCAACCGCATACACCCGGTCTTCACCCGTACGGAATAGAGCAAGTTCAAGCGCTCCGATGCGCACACATTTTCCAAGCCGTTTTGGCAGCTGATCCATTCGTCCAATTTCTACTTTTGCCATCGTTTCTTCCTCCTCAAAATAACGTTGATGTATCACCAAAAATGGACAGGGCCGACAACCGTTTTTCGCCGCCAACCGCCGCATCGGCTTTATGATCTCACACGGCCTAGATATTGGCGGCGAAACTTTCCCGTCTAGCCCCGCCTTTTCCTGCCGTTTAACATCCGGCCAAACCCCACTCATCAACCAACGTCTTTATTCCACCGGAACCGGTTCTTTCTTCGCAATGTCACGGAACAACGTTTGTTGAAGCTTCTCGCTTTCGACGATTTCCCGCCACGGATCTTTCGTCGTTGCCAGAGCTTGGTGAAGCCGCTCGAGCAGCCCGCGGCGCGTTTCAACATCAAACAGCACCTCGCGGATATGCTCAAGCCCGACGCGCTCAACCCATTTCGACGTCCGCTCTAAATAGTGGGCCGACTCGCGGTAATATTGCAAAAAAGCACCGGTCATCTCAATTACTTCTTCTTCCGTCTTGACCGTGCAAAGCAGATCCGCCGCGCGCAAATGGGTGCCGCCGTTGCCGCCGACGTAAATTTCCCAGCCGCCCTCAACGCCGACGATCCCGACGTCTTTAATGCCGGATTCTGCACAGTTGCGCGGGCAGGCGGAAACAGCCATTTTCACTTTGTGCGGCGTTTTTAACCGTTCAAACGTTTGCTCCATCCGAATGCCGAGCCCGGTCGAGTCTTGTGTGCCGAAGCGGCAGAACTGCTTGCCGACGCACGTTTTCACCGTCCGCAGCGCCTTGGCGTAGGCATAGCCCGACGGCATGCCGAGCTCGGCCCAAACGTGCGGCAAATCTTCTTTTTTCACTCCGAGCAAATCAATGCGCTGCCCGCCTGTCAATTTGATCATCGGCACGTTGTACTTTTCAGCGACGTCTGCGATTTTCCGCAGCTGTTCGGCTGTCGTCACCCCGCCGTACATGCGCGGCACGACAGAGTACGTGCCATCCGCCTGAATGTTGGCATGCAGCCGTTCGTTGACAAACAGTGATTCCGCTTCTTCGTCGTACTCACCCGGATAAAGCATACCAAGGTAATAGTTGAGCGCCGGTCGACACTTCGAACAACCTTCCTCGTTTTTCCATCCCAGCACGTACATCACTTCTCTCACGGTCGTCAGCCGCTTCTCCTTGATCGCTTCGATCACTTCATCACGGCTTAAGTCCGTGCAGCTGCATACCGTTTCTTTCGTCGCATACCGGCTTGCTTCTGCGCCAAGCATATACTCGAGCAACTCGGCGACAAGCCCTTTGCAGCCGCCGCACGAACGGGAAGCGTTCGTGCAGTCGCGCACCTCAGCAACCGTTTTTAATCCGTGTTCGGCGATCGCCTGACAAATCGCTCCTTTCGTTACCCCGTTGCAGCCGCAAACGACATCAGTGTCAGCCATCGCCCCCACAAGGCTTCCTTTTCCTTCCGTCGAAATCGGCGCAAATAACGAAAGCGAGAGCGACTCGAGCGAATCGCCGCGGTGAATCATATCGAACAATTTTCTTCCTTCGCTCGTATCGCCAAACAGCACCGCACCGACGATTTTCCCTTCGCGGACGACGACTTTTTTATACATGCCGCGCGCTTCATCGTACAGTTTGATCGACTCCGTTCCTTCGCCATCCATAAACTCACCAGCCGAGAACACATCGACGCCCGACACTTTGAGCTGAGTCGAAACGACAGACCCTTCGTACGGCCGCCCTTTCCGGCCGCAAATCACTTGTGCCAGCACTTTCCCTTGTTCATAAAGCGGAGCGACCAACCCATAGACGACACCGCGATGTTCGGCACACTCGCCAACCGCGTAAATGTGCGGCACGCTCGTTTCTAAATAGTCGTTAACGACGATCCCCCGATTTACCGCGATTCCGCTTTTCCGCGCTAAATCAACGTTTGGACGGATGCCGACCGCCATGACGACTAAGTCAGCAGCGATTTCAGTTCCGTCTTTGAACCGCACCCCTTCGACACGGCCGTTGCCGAACAGTTCAGCCGTCTCTTTGCAAAGCAAAAAATTCATTCCTTGTTTCTCGAGTTCCCGTTGCAGCAGCTTCGAAGCAGTCGGATCAAGCTGCCGCTCCATTAAATAATCGAAAATGTGGATGACATCGACTTCCATCCCTAAGTTGAGCAGCCCGCGCGCCGCTTCCAGCCCAAGCAAACCGCCGCCGATGACCGCCGCTTTTTTATACGTTTTCGCATATTCGATCATCCGCTCGCAATCTTTAATATCGCGAAACGCCGTGACCCCTGGCAAATCCGCCCCCGGTATCGGCAAAATAAACGGGTTTGAGCCGGTCGCCAAAATCAATTCATCATATTCGACCGTCCGCCCGCGGTCAGTCCGAACGAGCCGTCGCTCATGATCAATGTCCGTCACCGTTTCGCCAGCAAACAGCCGAATGCCGTTTTGCTTGTACCATTCCCAACTGTTGAGCGTAATCTCCTCAATGGACGTATTTCCTTGCAGCACCGTAGACAATAAAATCCGGTTGTAGTTCGGATGCGGCTCACTGCCGAAGATGGTCATTTCAAACGCCTCGCGGTCCAATTTTAAAATCTCCTCAACGCAGCGAACCCCTGCCATGCCGTTGCCGACCATCACTAATTTCCGTTTCATGTTCTCATCCCTCCGTCTTCATTGATGTGTCAAGCTAACCAGCCGCTAACTGCGCAGCCATAACCGAATCGTCATCACCAGCAACGTCCATATTCCAACTTCTCTCGTTTGCGAAATCATCGCCGCTCCCCCTTTGCCTTTATTTGTTATGCCCATGATATCACGTGAAAACGAGAGATACACCTAAATTGTCAAATAATATAACATGTTTTTAACATTAAAAATGAATGATCGAGCGATAAAACCGAGAAATATACGGATGTAACGCGATTGTCTTCTATGCCTCAAGTGAATTTATGTTACTTTTTATTACACAAGTTTTGCACAAAAAAACAGTCTCCAGCTCAGCGGCTGAAGACCGTTTCACGCTGAAAATGGCTCATAGGGAGATCGCCGGTGGATCGTGAGCCACTTGTCAACTTGCCCCTGCAAGTTGCCTCCTTTCGTATGGTTGCTACTCACCCGTCTGCCAGAGATGTGCATGCAGTTGCGCTCGAATATCATCGGGAATCGACTCAGGCCGCCCGGTGTCAAAATTGAAATTGACATACACCGCCCGCCCTTTGGCGCAAACCACCCCATTTTGGTGGATTTCTTCATAAATCGTAAGACTCGTATTGCCGATGCGTTCAATGCCGGTGTACACCGTCACATCCTGTCCGTAATACATTTGGTTGACATAGTCGACTTCCATGCGGATGATTACCATCCGCCAGCGCCGAAACGACAAATCCGGCGTAAACAGTTTGAAAATTTCATGCCGTCCCGCTTCAAACCAGACTGGAACGGTGGTGTTATTAATATGGCCGACGCCGTCCGTTTCCGACACGCGCGGCGTAATCACTGTTGTAAACATCGCCTGCCATCTCCCTTCACCGTTTCTTTCCATTTGATTCGCGCTCCGCCGCGGGGATTCCTGCCTGAGAGAACGTTGTTTTGGCGGATCATGCAGAGCGAAGGCTGGAATGTGGAAGTCATATATCATCCCAACAACAAACAGGCGCCGTTTGCAGCGCCTGTTTCCCAACGGTTTACGCCTTGTCCGGCTCGACGATCGTCCCGGCAAACGCGGCCTCGTAAATCGCGCGGATGTCGGCTTCCAACAGCGGAAGCGGGCTGCGGGCGAGCAGCCGTTTCTGTTGGACGGCATCTTTCGTCAAGCTTTCTAGCGCGCTTTCCGGGATGCCAAATCCGCCCAGCGTCTTCGGAATGCCAACGTCGGCGACAAGCTGTTCCAATTCCTCGACGCACCGATACGACGCTTCCACTTCCGACAAAAAGCTCGAGTTGCCGCCGAGTGCGTTTAAAATATCAGCCATTCGTTTCGTGCAGCTTTGACGGATGTAACCCATCACATACGGCAAGAGCACGGCGTTCGATTCGCCATGGGCGATATGAAACTGCCCGCCGAGCGGATACGCGAGCGCATGCACGCCAGCCACCCCGGCGTTGAAAAACGCCAAACCGGCCAGGTAACTGCCGTTCGCCATATCCGTGCGCGCCTGTTTGTCCGTTCCATTTTCCACCGCTTTGCGCAATGAGCGAGAAATGAGGCGCATGGCCGCGATCGCCAACCCATCCGATGTCGGGCTCGCGTTGACCGACACGTACGCTTCAACCGCATGGGTAAGCGCATCAATGCCCGTCGCCGCCGTCACCCGTGGCGGGACGGAAACCGTCAGTTGCGGGTCGACGATCGCCACATCCGCCAACAAATAGTCATGCGTCACGACGTCTTTCGTCGTTTCTAAGGACAATACGGAGATGTTCGTCACCTCCGACCCGGTGCCTGATGTCGTCGGAATCAAAATTTTCGGCAGCCCTTTTTTCTCGAGCGCCCGCGTTCCTGTCAAGTTTAGGTAGTCAGCGACCGAACCTTCATGCCCCGCCAAAACGGCCGCCAATTTCGCCAAATCCAACGCGCTGCCGCCACCGACACCGATGACAAGATCGAACTCCCCATCGCGGGCAAACGCTACCGCCTTCTCCCCCGTCTCAAGCGGCGGCTCGGGCACAACGTCCGTATATACGTGCACGCTGTACCCTTCTTGCCGGAGCGGAGACGTCAATTGCTCGACCAGGCCGATTTTCGCCAATGTCGGATCCGTGATGACTAAAATATGTTTCGCTCCCAACCGCTTCACTTCCGGAACCAAATGCTTAAGCGCCCCCCAGCCGACATGGCTGAGCGGCGGAAAAACAATGCGAGCTGCGGTCATGGTTCTCCCCATCCTTTCTATTCGTTGATCAAACAGCGCCATTTAGAAACTCGCTCAAAACGACGCGCCCCGCTTTTTCCATCAGACAAATGCAGGGGCTAATTTAGCGGCCCTGCACCTCCTCCAGCTCCCGCTTCAGCTCCTCGACAAGCTCCGCTGCCGGAAGTTCCCGCGCCATCCGGTATCCTTCTCCAGCCCAAAGCGACATCCCTTCCGGATCGCCCGCCTTAGCGGCGGCAGCGCGGAGCGGCTTCGTCATATGGTGCACTTGCGGATACGCCGCCGGCGCTAGATCGCTATATTCGGCCATAAAGCGGTTCGCCAGCCCGCGCGCCGGCCGGCCGGTAAACGCCCTCGTCACGGCCGTTTCGGTAAACCGCGGATCGGCAAACGCCTGTTTATGGAGCGGATGCGCCCCGCTTTCCGGGCAGCGCAAAAACACCGTCCCGAGCTGCACCGCGCTCGCCCCCGCTTTGAGCGCCGCCGCGATGCCGCGCCCGTCCATGATCCCGCCCGCCGCCACAAGCGGAAGCCGAACCGCCGCGCGCACGTCGGCCAGCAGCGGGAACAACGCGATGGCCTCATCCTGTTCCGGATCGTTGCGAAACGACGCGCGATGCCCGCCCGCTTCCGCCCCTTGCACACAAAGGGCGTCCGCGCCGGCTTCAGATGCAATGTGGGCCTCTTCCACCGATGTCACCGTCACGATCACAAACGCCCCAGCTTTCTGCAAGGCCGCAATCACCGCTTTGTCCGGGCAGCCAAACGTAAAGCTCGCGACCGACACCTGCTCCTGAAGCAGCACATCCAGTTTCGCTTGCCAATCATCGTCATCCCATTTCGGCTCGCCGACCGCCGCCCCAAGCCGCTCGGCCTCGGCATCCAGCACAGCGCGGTAGTGTTCGAGCGCCTTTTCATCCACCGTTTTATCCCCCGGCACAAACACATTCACCCCAAACGGACGGTCGGTTAATGTTCGCAGCTTGTGAATTTCTGTCCTCATCGCTTCCGCCGTCTTGTACCCGCCGGCCAAAAACCCGAGCCCCCCGGCGTTGGACACTGCCGCGGCCAGTTCAGGCGTTGACACGCCGCCTGCCATCGGCGCTTGGATGATGGGGACGGGAAGTGTAGAAAACATGGCTGATCTCCCCTCTCATATCCGTAACTGCCGTATCTTCGTTGACTTCCCTTTACTCTTTCGCGCTCGGCGCAGGGAATTCCTGCCTCTTAGTGAATCAATATGTCTAGAAGGCCGGTGAAAAACGGCTGTCACAAGCAAATCAGCGGCATTTCGCCAAAAAAGAAGGCTGATTTCGCAATGTTTTTCTAATTGAGAAACAGCTGGAACTAGCAGTATTTTGTACGAAATCACCAGCCTCCTAGAAGGCCGGTGAAAAACCTTCACTTTCCCATCAAACCGTGACTGTGGAAAGAAGCAAAGATCAGGTTTTGTGCGGCTTATCGATTTGAGAAAATGCATTCCCTCATCAATCACTATCCTTCTAGTTGTCATCCAAGTCAAAGAAACAGGAATGTTTAGGTTTCTCTCTCACCTTTCCCTTCTCCTTTCGACAAGCCTAGCGGGTCATCTTGCCTGATTGCCTGAACAAACAAAAAAACTCCCCAAACCGCCAATAGGTTCGGGGAAGTTTTGCCGTCACGAGCGAAACGCCTTTAATTTTTTCGATATCTCCTTTGTCTGAGGGTAAACAGCGCGGTAAATGGCGAACAGCTCTTTGTATTTCGCCACCGCATCCGGCCGCGGTTCAACGATGGATTCGACTTGTTTGAACGCATCCGTGCACTGCTTGAGCGAACCGAACCAGCCGACGCCGCAGGCGGCGATCATCGCAGCGCCCAGCCCCGGACCTTGTTCATTTTTCAGCTTTTCCACCGGGATGCCGAAAATATCCGCTTGGATTTGCAGCCACTCGGCGCTTTTCGCCCCGCCGCCGATCGAAACGATCGAGTCAATCGTTTTGCCGCTCGCTTTGATGATCTCAACCGATTCGTTCAGCGAAAACGTAATGCCTTCCATGACCGCGCGGGCGAAATCCCATTTCGTCTGCGCCGAATCAATGCCGACAAACGACCCGCGAATATCGGCGTCGGCATAAGGCGTCCGCTCGCCGACCAAATATGGCGTAAACAACAAGCCGTTGGCGCCAATCGGCGACTCAGCAGCACGCTTGACGATCTCGGCAAACGGCACATTCTCGGCGAACGTCCGCTTCCACCAGTCAAAGCTGTAGCCCGCCGCCAGCGTCACCCCCATCATATAGTAGGCGTTCGGCTCGGCATGGTTGAAGTAGTGCACTTTTCCAGCGAAATCTTTTCCCCCGCTTTGCTCATACGCCAAGACGACGCCGGATGTGCCGATGCTTGACATCATCTTCCCTTCTGCCAAAATGCCGGCGCCCACTGCGCCGCAAGCGTTGTCCGCCCCGCCGGCGAACACGTTCACCGATGCCGGCAGCCCGGTCTGTTCCGCCACCTCCGGACGCAGCGTCCCAACCCATGCCGTCGCCTCGACAAGCGGCGGGCAAAGCGAAAGGTCG
The DNA here is from genome assembly GCF_014679505.1 of Geobacillus sp. 46C-IIa. Taxonomy (GTDB): domain Bacteria; phylum Bacillota; class Bacilli; order Bacillales; family Anoxybacillaceae; genus Geobacillus. The sequence goes on along the minus strand of NZ_CP061474.1, from coordinate 1,521,825 downwards.
ACATCAACCGCCCGGGCAATCTCCTCGCTCCATGTTTTCTTTTCGATATCGAGCAACAGCGTCCCCGCCGCATCGGATACATCCATCGCGATCTGCCCGGTCAAACGGAAACGGACATAGTCTTTGGGCAATAAAAACGTCCGCGCCCGCTCATACAGCTCGGGTTCATGGTTTTTCACCCACAACAGTTTTGGCAGCGTAAACCCTTCGAGCGCCTCGTTTTTCGCCGCCGCAAGCAGCGTCTCTCGACCGACTTTCTCCTCAATTTCCCGGCACTCGGCTGTCGTTCTTGTGTCATTCCATAAAATCGCGTTGCGCACGACGTTCCCATCACCATCAAGCAGCACAAGCCCGTGCATTTGTCCGGAAAAACTCAAGCCCACAATCGACTCTGGGGAAATGCCCGCGGTCTCCCAAACGCGGCGCAGCGCCGTAATCGTCTTCTCCACCCAATCATCCGGGCGCTGCTCACTATAGCCGGAATGCGGTTGGTAGAGGGGGTAGGGCTCGGTCCATTCCCCTCTGACTTGCCCATTGCGGTCGACAAGCAACACTTTCACCGCACTTGTTCCTAAATCGACGCCAATGACATATTCCACGCTCATCCCTCTTTCACGAACGAGATACACTCGGCACGCTGACTTCCAACAAATATTGATTCAGCAGCGTTTTCAAGCGTTCGAGACGGCCGGACGTATTGCGAATCTCGCCAAGCTGCAGCGCGTATTGCTCCAGCCTGTGGAAATCCGCCGTTCCTTCGACAATTTCGCGGCCGATGCCTTCTGTATAGCTTTTGTACCGTTCTTCGATGAATTGTTCAAACACGCGGTCTTCCAGCAAGCGATGGGCGACTTTCAAGCCGATCGCAAAGCTGTCCATCCCCGCGATATGAGCGTAGAACAAGTCTTCCGGTTCGAACGAGCCTCTCCGCACTTTCGCATCAAAGTTCAAGCCGCCGCGCCCAAGGCCGCCGTTTTGCAAAATTTCATACATCGCCAACGTCGTCGTATACAAATCGGTCGGGAATTCATCTGTATCCCAGCCAAGCAACATATCGCCTTGGTTCGCATCGACCGAACCGAGCATACCGTGGATGCGGGCGACGCGCAGCTCATGTTCAAACGTATGGCCAGCCAACGTCGCATGGTTCGCTTCGATGTTGAATTTGAAATCATCCTTGAGCCCGTACGTTTGCAAGAATGCCAGCGCCGTGGCCACATCAAAATCGTATTGATGCTTCGTCGGCTCTTTCGGCTTCGGCTCGATCAAAAACTGGCCGTCAAAACCGATTTCTTTCGCATAGTCGACTGCCATACGCAAGAAGCGGGCCAAATTGTCAAGCTCTAGCTTCATGTCCGTGTTCAAGAGCGTCTCGTATCCTTCCCGTCCACCCCAGAACACGTAGTTTTCCGCTCCGAGCCGTTTGGCGATCTCCAGCCCTTTTTTCACTTTCGCCGCCGCATAGGCGAACACGTCAGCGTTGCACGATGTCGCCGCCCCGTGAACGAAGCGCGGGTGGCTGAACAAGTTCGCCGTATTCCACAGCAGCTTCGTTTTGCTTGTTTTCATGTATTCTTCAATCATATCAACAATTTCATCTAGGTTTTTATACGTCTCGCTGAGCGTTTCCCCTTCCGGCGCGATGTCGACGTCATGGAAGCAGAAAAATGGAACGTTCAGCTTTTCAAACAGTTCAAACGCCGCCTCGACGCGCGCCTTTGCTAGATCCATGCCGCTATATTTGTCCCATGGGCGAATCATATTGCCGACGCCAAACGGATCCGATCCATCCCCCGTAAACGTATGCCAATACGCCACCGAAAAACGCAAATGTTCTTCCATCGTTTTATCGCCGACTTTTTCTTCTGGATTATAAAACTTAAACGCGAACGGATTGCGCGACTCCGGACCTTCATACGCAATCTTGCCGATATTCGGAAAATAAGCCATGTTTAAAATCCCCCTTCATCATGAATCAAATTCAATCAGTGAAAATGACTTGCTTCGGTTTTATTATAACGCTTTCATATTCGTTTGTCTATTATATAAACAAAGTGTTCTATAATTCTTTGTACAAAAAGTAGTCAAAATCCGCGTAGTTGTTTTGTCCTGAACCGTCCCGGCAATGCATGCCGACAAACGCCCCAGTAAACGCAGCGCGGCTTTTGATATAGTCGTCTGATAGTTTATAGGATTCAAAGGTGACGGGAATCTCCTTCCAATCCACCCCGTCGAAAGAGTACGCATATTTGTACGTGATCGTTTGTACATTCACCCGCAAATACACATACTCCACATCATCAGGGACGACAATTTCTTGGCCGCGCAACGGCTGATCAACAACAAGATGGTCGCACACCATTAACTCGAGGATCCGTCCTTTTTCCTCATGCCATGTCAATTGCAACGTTGTCCAGTTTTGCGTATTATAGTAGTTCACGAGCCCAGCCGATTGTTGGAAAGTCGTCGGACGAAACGCGACTTTCGTTTCCGCAACAAAGGTAAAATGCTGCCATCGTCTAGCGACAAACGCCTGTGTGAACCGGGAAGTAAGCGATTCTCTGCCGTATAGCCGCAAATGTCCCGGACGAGCTTTTAAGGTGGCGATGTCTTGCCCTAGAGGAATTCGTAATGTTTGAAAATGGTGGTTTAATGTATCGCCATCAAAATCATCTTTTTCATCGTAATCTCTTTCCCATGGAACTTCCTCAACGCTCGGCCCATCGATTTCTAACGAAGGCCCGTTTCCTCCAACTACATAAGGCCACCCGTCTTTCCATTCAAGCCGCTGAATCGCTGTTTCACGTCCGAGCGGGCAATAGCCGCGGTGTTCAAGCAGCGGCTGTCCTTCCCTTGGCAACGGACGCCCGGTTAAGTGCACGAGAAACCATTCATCCGTATGAGTATGGACAATCGAAGCATGACCAGCCTTTTGCAACGGGTTGTGCGGATAAGGCCAAGACGTAAGCAACGGATTGTCCGGATGCACCTCATATGGCCCATAGAGAGAGGTTGACCGGGCAATTGTTGCCGCATGGTTGTACCGCGTCCCTCCTTCTGCCGTCAACAAATAATAATACCCATTGATTTTATACAAATGAGGCCCTTCTGTAATTCGTAGATCCGTTCCTTTGAAAATGATCCTCGGCTCACCAATCAATTTTTTCTGTTCCACACTGTATTCTTGAAGTACAATGCCATAGAACGGGTGGTGGCCGACCCGATGATCCCAATACATGTTCACCAAGTATTTTTTTCCATCCTCATCGTGAAAGAGAGACGGGTCAAACCCAGAGCTATTTAAATAAATCGGCTCCGACCATTCGCCATCGATCGTATCACACGTCGCGAGATAGTTATGACCATCTTTCCACTGTCCTTCAACGACTTTCACATCCGTATAAATAAGCCAAAATTTCCCGTCGCTATACGACAAGTGCGGAGCCCAAATCCCTCCAGAATCTGGATTTCCCATCATATTCAATTGGCTTAACCGGTTTAACGGACGCGCTACTAAACGCCAATTTTTTAAATCTTTCGAATGGTAAATTCTCACACCCGGGAACCATTCGAACGTCGAAACGGCAATGTAATAGTCATCGCCCACCCGGCAAATGGACGGGTCGGGATGAAAGCCGGTTAAAATGGGGTTTTTGATTTTCAACACTTTCTCTCTCCTTTCTTTCCCTGCCATTTCTACTTTCAATGAGAGAACCTTGTACCGCTTTCCGCTTGTGAAAATCACATGTCTGGGAGCAGTTATTTTCAGCTTAGACGAAGGATCGATGTTTTGGCGAATCCCATCGCTCAGCGAACCAGAGCTGTTTTCCCTAGCCTTCTAGGAGGCCGGTGATTTAAGAGTAAATACTGCTGTCCAACATTGTTTCTCCAATTGCAAAACCTTGTAAGGCCATCCGTTTATTCCTTGTGATTTCCGACAAGTCGAGCGAATCTGTTGTTTTTCATCTCCCTTCTAGCGGAAACATTAACTGATTTGATTTATTCCCCCTTTACTCCTCCCAGTGTCAATCCTTTAATAAAGTATTTTTGCAAAAACGGATAGACAAGGATGATCGGAACACTGGCGATAATGGTCATTGTTGCCCGAATGGATGATGGAGTAACAGTGTTGGCATCCGCATGAGCATTCGCAAATGCATCAGCCGCTGTTTTTCCAGACATCGTTGCATTCGTGTTTTGCAAAATCTTCATTAATTCATATTGCAAGGTGCTTAAATTGGGGTTTGAAGAATTATAGAGAAAAACATCAAACCAAGAGTTCCATTGATACACAGCCACAAACAAGGAAACTGTGGCCAATACAGGCAAGGAAAGGGGCAATACAATCTGAAGAAATATCCGAAATTCCCCTGCTCCATCAATCCGTGCCGATTCGATCAGACTGTTCGGCAAGCCTTCAATAAACGAACGAATCACAATCAAATTAAAGACCCCAATAATGCCTGGAATAATATATACCCAAAACGTCCCGATTAGATGGAGATCCCTCATCAGCAAATAAGTAGGAATTAACCCTCCATTAAAATACATGGTCAAGATAAAAACAATCGTGACAAACTTACGAAAAACAAATTCCGGCCGGCTGATGACATAAGCCACCATCGCTGTACAGAAAACAGAGATGGCCGTGCCTAAAACGGTCCTTAAAACCGAAATAAGCAACGCATTAAGTAGCGTATTCTCCTTTAACACATATTCGTAGTTGTAAAGGGTAAACTCCCGAGGCCAAAGATAAATCCCCCCACGAATCGCGTCATTGGCATCGTTTAGGGAAATGGCCAACGTATTCAACATCGGATAAAGCATAACGACACAAAGAATGAGCATCAGACTATAGTTGCAAAAATCAAAAAACATATCTCCCCATGACGCATAACGTATCCTCCATCTTTTCACTATCTGCTTCAATCTCCTTTCCCCCTAACGAAATCGCCTTCTTAAAACAATCTAGCCTGTCCCAAACGTTTAGCAATATAATTTGCGCTAAACAGAAAGATAAAACTGACAACGGTTTTAAAAATCCCAGCAGCGGTAGCCAAAGCAAAATTCCCCATAGCGATACCATACTTCAGCACAAAGATGTCAAGGTTTTCTGAATAATCGAGGTTCATCGGATTCCCTAACAAATATTGGGGCTCAAACCCGGTCTCCAAAATATTCCCTAAATTCATAATCAACAAAATGACAATCGTAGGCTTTAAAGAAGGAAGTGTAATATAAAAAATGCGTTGCAAGCGAGAAGCCCCGTCGATTTCTGCCGCCTCATACTGTTCTGGATCAATCATGGCGATCGCCGCTAAATAAATAATTGTGTTCCACCCTAGGTTTTTCCACACTTCTGAGACGCCGATGATTCCCCAGAAATACTCCCCAACCCCTAGCCACAGAATCGGTTCGTCAATAACATTCAGTTTTTGCAAAACAATGTTGACAATGCCATTTTCCAATGACAAAGCGTAGGAAATGATGCTTGCCGCAACGACCCACGATAAAAAGTGCGGCATATAGCTAATCGTTTGAACAATTCGCTTAAATTTTCCATTGCGCAACTCATTTAATAAAATCGCTAACGTAATAGCCGTCACAAATCCCAGAACGAGGTTTATGATGCTCATCGCTAACGTATTTCGCAATACTCGAAAAAAAGCCTCATCTTGAAAAAGAAAACGAAAGTGCTTCCATCCGACCCATTCCTGTTCACTGAACGGCAAGCCGGGGCGATAATCTTGGAAAGCAATGGTCCACCCCCACAACGGCAAATATTTAAAAATAAATAACCAAATTAAAAACGGAAAACTCATAAAAATCAAGGTTTTTTGCTGGACTATTTTTTTCCAGATGCTTTTCGGTTTAGATAAGTTGGATTCCACTGCAACGGGAGCCGTTGTGACGGTTTTTATATGCTTTTCGATCTCCACTTTTCCTTCCTCCCTTTCAGAAAAGAAGGGCACGGCCAACTATATATTTACAGCCGACCGGCCCAGACTGATCCGCTTTTCTCTCATTTCTTACTTTGTTCAACTTTCATTTTTACATATTTTGTAATTTCATCTTCAAATGCTTTAATATCCAATTTATTGTATTCCTTCACATATTCCTTCCAGTTTTTATCGAACTTACTTGGCGGATCAAGCACCAATTTCGGGAAATACTTTCTCTGTAAATCCTGTTTCTTTTGCTGATAAATTTGAGCCGGGGAACCTTGTTTGATGGGCGCACTCCACGCCGGATACCAAGGCCGCTCATCAGGTTTGGCAAATAAATCAGAAAATACTTTTGCCCCATAGGCCGCTAAGATTTGCTTATCTCCTTCTGTATAGCTGGCTTGGGCAACTTCCGGCTGCCGGCGAGGCTCCCACGCATTCCCATCCGAGAACAGCCCGTTGCCGCGCGGCCAATACCACTCAAAATACGAGAATCCAAACTGTTCACGGAACTGTTCATCGGACGTCTTCTTGATCTGCTCTGGCGTTCGATAGAAACGCCCTTTCTCATCCACTTCATAAGTTTCCCCTTTAATTCCCCATGTCATCAACTTCTGATTTTCTTCTTTAGCCATATTATCGAAGTATTTGATGATGCGAACAGGATCTTTGGCGCTGACTGTAATCCCGATACCGCGATTCGATGCGAAAGACGGCGGATCAATATATTGATCCTTAATATTTTTGTCAAAAACGATTGGCAATGGCATGTAACGCAAGTCATCATTTCCTGCTTGCAGCAGTGAGTTTAGTGCTTGGTTGACTTGCCATCCGTAATCAAAAAATCCTAACACACGACCAGAAGCGATTTTTGCCAAGTATTCGTCATAATTTGCAACAAACGCTTCCTTATCGAATAACCCAGCTGCATTGATCTCATTCAGCTTTTTCAACCACCGTTTCGTATATTCCCCATTTCCATATACCTTGGCCTCATGGGTCTTCATGTCGACAATGACTTCGCCGTCATTCGGATATCCAGCCAAATGAGCAGGAGGGTTAGAAATGACGAAAAACCGCCAGTCGTAAGTTAAAGCAGTAAATCCAATCGTTGGTTTCCCATCTGTTTCCGGATGCTTCTCCTTATACTTGGCAATCAAGTCAAAGTATTCATCCAACGTTTTAATCTTTGGATAGCCAGATTCTTTAAGCACCCGTCTTTGAATCCAAAACGCCCCTTGATCAATGTCAGGATTAGGAATATATCCGTGATTGACTCCAAATGGCAGGAAATAAATGTTGCCGTCTTTCGCCTTTAATTGTTCCAAATAAGGACCATATAATTTCTTCAAGTTAGGAGCGTGCTTATCAATCAGATCATTCAGAGGAATAAATGCCTTAGCATCAAGGACTTTGTCAATTGCAATATCGGGAACCAATACGTCCGGATATTGCCCGCTAGCAATCATAGTACCAATTTTCGTGTTAATATCCCCCACTAAAAATTCCATTTTGACGTTAACACCGGTTTGCTCTTCAAATATTTTTCCGATTTTGGTTTGATTGGCTTCGATGTTCTTTTTTGATGTTCCTGCGTTAAAATACGTAAAGGTAAATGGCTTCTTATCATCAGCTGCTGAGGGATTTCCCTTATTGTCCACACTTGCGCTTTCTTTACAGCCTGCTAATGCTACGATCATCATCAGGCAAAGAAAGACGATTCCCCAGGTTTTTTTTCGCGCTGTTCTCACTCCTCTCCCCCCTTTAATCATCAGTTGCCCATTGCACATCATCTCGCCCCCTTCCTTGTAATCGCTTCCATTGTAACATCGCTATTCTTTTTTCTTAACCTAACAAACTTAAGGCGATATTTAAAAAAGTTAAGATATGGAACGATGGCAGTTGTAATCAACAAGTTCCGATCTCCCCTGTCCCATCGTTGTCACCTAGCAGCTGTGGTGGTGACAAGAAGGGCAAACAATGAATTCCTGGCAAATCTAAACGCTGCCATACTTCCCTGAAAAGGCTGGTGAACAATAGCAAGCCCCTCACTCACGTCGGATGATATGAGACGAGCAGCCGATGCCAAAACGGCGAAGCAACTTGCTCCTTTCATCACCGTCTTTCTAAAGATCCATCCTCTGGGCCTTGAACCCTCAGGGGCAGTTCGTTGCCAAAGACGGCAAAGAGCCGCTTTCGAACGAGCATGACAGATGGACACGGTTCTTTAACAGGATAAATTTTCTAGTGTCCCTCATATGAACAAAAAAGTGCCCCGTTTTGTTTTCGAGACACCTACTTCACGTAGTTGCTTGACGAAGCCCGCTCGATCGGGAGAGAGAGAAAAACAACGAATCCGCGGTCATTGTACATTTGGAACTTAAAATGCTCACCGTAATACATTTTAAGGCGATAGTAGACGTTTCTAACTCCTACATGCTCAGTAATCTCCTCCTCTTCGTTGAGAGAACGCCAGAGCTGCAACAACTGCTGCTCACTCATGCCCGGACCGTTATCGCGAATCGTAAACGTTAACCATGGTCCTTCTGCACGCACTTGTATATCAATGTTTCCTTGTCCTGCTTTGGACTCCACCCCATGTTTACATGCATTTTCAACAAACGGGAGGATGATCATATTCGGAATCGCATGTTCTAGGACAGACTCATCGATGTCGATCTTATACTGAAGCTTATCCCCAAATCGATAGCGCTGGATGGAAAGTAGCCGGAAAACAATATCCATTTCCTCCCTTACTTTTACCCAGTCACTTCCCCATGAAATGGATTTCCGCAAAATTCTTGCCATATGTTCGATCATCTCAGCAGTTTCATCTTCATGTTTCATGAGGCTTCTCATTCGAATCGTTTCGAGCACATTGAAAAGGAAATGAGGATTCATTTGACTTTGCAAGGCATTTAATTGAGCCTGCTTTTTTTGCAGTTCCATTTCTTTCTTTTGGATGTTAGCTATATAAACATCTTGAATGAGCCGCTTGATCGTTAATGACATACGGTTAAACGTCTTAGCTAATTGCCCGATTTCATCATCATAAAGTTCTGAATGGATCGTTTCAAATTTCCCCCTCTCCAGCTTTTTCATGTAAGTCAAAATATTGACGACTCTTGCGTGCAATGGTTTAGAGACAAGAAAAAGAATGATGGTAGGAACAACGAAATTCACAAAAGCGATCGAAAAGATAAAAGCCATGAAATAACGAGTGTTGTTCACCAGCTTTTCCTTGGAAACGACGCCAACAATGCTCCATCCATGAAGGTAATGGGCTTTTTTATAACGGTGGGATATAACTATGCGTCCTTTCTCGGCACGGTCAGGCGGCTTCCTCTCTTTATGAACATTGTTTTGCCCGCGAGTCGAATATTGAATGTTTCCTTGACGATCAACAATATAAATCTCTCCAGGAAACGCCCTGTTGCGAAGCAGATGATCGATAGCCATCGGTTCTAATTCGATTCGAACCATCCTGTCTGTCTTATTATAAAAGGAGAAATAATCCAACTTTCGGACAATACTAAGCGAACGCCCCGTGCGAACTAGGACAGGAAATGAACGTATGTCCCTGTACCAGCCGGCCTGTTGGAGCTGAGGAGTAATGGGCTGAACGGAACCGGAAAAGATAATAGTCGAATTGTCGGTAAAAAAAACGATGGAACGAATGAAAGGATGCATATAACGATACTTGTTAAATTCAGGAAATACATCATGATAATGCTGGACGTATTCCGCATCCGAAGTATACTGTCGATCGAGCATTTCGTTAATTCGGCTGTCCGTATATAACAAAGAGGAAATTCCAACAACTTGATCGATTCCTTGCTCGAAATCTTTTTTCAATTGTTCTATTACTAATGAAGCGTCGTGCAATTTCTGTGTTCTTACTTGATTCGTAACCACATAATAAAACAATCCGTTCGTGATGGTAGTCGGAATCAACACAGCAAACAAATAGAGAAAAGTCAATTTATTTTTCAACCCCATATGATGGAATGACTCAAGCCATTTTCTATAATATGGAACGCGTTGATTTCTTTCGGTATTCCGAAGGTGTAAGCCCTTCCATTTTTTCAAATTGTGTAACAAAGTAATCCACGCTCCCAAAACCTACTTTCTCCGCCACTTCATAGATGCGCAAATTCGTCATCCGCAGAAGCTTCTTTGCCTCGCCAATGCGCAGCTGCAACAAAAACTCTTTAAAATAGAGACCATATGTTTTTTTGAACAGTTGGCCTAAATAAACGGGGTTCATATAAAATTGTTTAGCGATGCTTTTTAGGCTGATGTTTTCAGCATAATGCTCCTCAATATATCTCTTTATTTTATGAATTTCACATAGTGAAGGCGGCTTCCTTTGTTCTTCCACTACCCAGCAACATTCCACCGCAAAATCCATCACCCTTTTCTTCAATTCTTCCAAACGGAAAGGATAGTCTTGACATTCTAGCACTCGGGGCAAAGTCGTCAGTTGTTCCTCACACGCCCCTGCTCGTTTGACCAGCTGAAGCGCTTTCTGTACGAAATAAAGAACAAACGTCTGCACAGCCTCAGCAGACAAGCGACGGGCGCGAAACTGGGCGAACAGATCTTTCATGGCGGTCATCAGCTGCTCCAGCCGCGCCTCTTCTATATACTCCACTAATGTTTGGCATTGTCCATCATCAACGCTGGGATAAGAAAGCGTGATTTCTTTTACCTGTTCATAAAAAACGATTCTCTCGTCGTTGACGTATTTGTAACGCAACGCTTCACCTGCTTCCCGAATCCGTTCTTGAAGACGATCAGCAGGCGACGAAAAAGCGCTAACATAAATCGTCACATCAAGAGGAACGTTCACGAGTTGCTCAGAGAACCGGTATAGATTATGACGTATCTCCTCTTCGCCATCCCCAATAAACAACAGCCCGTATCGCTGCCTTCCGTGCTCATAGATTGGGAAATGAATCGGCTGTTTGACAACGCGATGATAAATCTCCTTAATTTTAGTTTTGTAGGCGGCATCGGCAGCTATATGAACCATATCGGCCTTGCTGTTGATCTCGATGACCGCATAACCCGAAAGTATAGATGAAGAGACTCCCCAATCTCCCATTTCCCTGAGACTTGTCCTCTTTTTTCCTGTAACCCATTCATAAAACAAAAACTCAGCTTGCTGCTTCTTTCTCGTTTCCTTCTCCTGATTCAATACTTCCGCCATTCTTGATAACGACTGTTCAAACTCTCTTTTATCAATCGGTTTTAATAAAAAGTCGCAAACCCCATATTTAATCGATTGTTGCGCGTAGAAAAAGTCATTGTATCCGCTCACTACAATAAACTTCGTTCCTGTTTGTCCGCTTCGGGATACCCTCTGAATCAATTCAAGCCCGTCAATTCCTGGCATCCGAATATCTGTCACGATAAGGTCGGGACGCAACCTGGCTGCCTCACGGAGCGCCTGCTCTCCATTACCCGCCTCCCCACAAATTCGATATCCGCATCCTTCCCAATCAATCAATGTTTTCATGCCTTCCCGTACAAACATTTCATCATCGACCAACATGACTTTATGCATCCCGATTCCCCCTTTTTTCTCAAAAACGATGGTCCTTGCTTTTTCAGAAACATGTCTGTTCCTTCAAGCAGCTGGGCGTTATTTCATTTCCCCCAATCAAAGTCAATCGCCTTCAAAAACGCTCTGGCCAGAATCATATGTCCGGCAACAGACGGATGAACGCGATCCCAAGCCAATGCCGCTGGATAAAGAGTCTTTAATATCTCGTGAAAAGCGGCCTGAGTGTCAACGAATATACTGTTTGTTTCTTCGGCAATTTGTTTGACAACGAGACCGTACTGGTCCATGGTCCGGCGCATCGGATCATGTTCATTCCCTTCGATATAGAACGGGGTCATAAGGATGATTCCCGTAACGTGCGGCTTTGTCTCCATCACTAGGCTGCGGAGCGTTTCTTCGTACTCATCCAAGTACACATGCTTTTCTTTGATGAATGGCAAATCGTACTGCCGCCAAACATCGTTAATCCCAATCATGATTGATACCCAATCCGGTTTTTGAGCCAGCACATCTTCCTGCCACCTTGTTTTCAAATCCCGAACCGTATTGCCACTGATTCCTTTATTGACAACCCGAATCCCAAGTTCCGGATAAACGGCTTGCAAAAGACCGTTGACATAAGATACATATCCTGTGCCTAACGCGCCGAATAATCCTTCCCCCTCTGGCTTGGCGCGATCACAGTCCGTTATCGAGTCGCCAATAAACAACAACTTCTGCCCTTTGCCAAGTATCATTTTTCTTTCCTCCTTCAACGGTTACAAGAAATGAAAAAGCGGTTTTTCCGAGATAAAATACACAGGAATGGCCGGAAACATGGCTCTTAGCTTCTCAGCCAAGTATCTCATACCGGGCTCCTCACTTTCCGCATGCCCTAACACCACCAATACTTTTTGTTTCCCTTGCTGTACGGCGTCTCGAACGTATTCCGGCGTTTCCCATTCAGGTCCTTCACCATAAATGATTGCATCAAGCTTCTCTTTTTCAAACAACGGAATCGCCAAAGATCCGTGGCCACGATATCCGGCCAGCAGCGCGACACGTGTACATAAGGCCGAGATGTCCCCCGCAACCCTTATGAATGAAATGCCTAGTCTTTCCTTTATTTTGCTGACCATCTCCGTAGCCGCCATCCTAGGGATTGTCAAAATCGCAGCAGTCGGTTCGTATTTAGAAACATACGGCTCCCACCCCAAAGCCCGGACTAAACCATCCACAATCCCGTCAGGCTGGTAGCGATGCCAGTAGTCGTGAAAACGATAAATGGCAATGCCTGACTCACGGATCAGGCGAACTTTTTCTTGATACACCGGGTCGTTTTTTACCGTTTCATCATGGTCAACGTGACTATAAAACAACCCTTCATGAGTAATGAGAAGATTGGCTCCCATTCGGACAGCTTGCTCAATGACGCGATACGTAGGCATGAAACTGACGGCGATCCCCCTCACCTCCATGCCCGGATCCCCATATTTAAGCATATCTACTGTAGAGGAAAGACACTCTGCACCGGCTGTCAATCGTTCCATCACCGTTTGAACCGTAACAGTCATCGCTCTATTCCTTTCTGAAATTTGAATTCCTTCAATCGCTTCGGTTCGCTAAGTATGTTTACCCTATAAACTAATTTTATAAGGAATTTTTAAAACTTTCAAGCGCCTTTCTGCTACAGGCGGGACATCAATCCTTATGCTGTCAGAATCCAGCCTTCCACACCATCGACGTCATGGTTCATGTTCCTCTTCCTTCAAAGGTTGGTAGCTGAATAAGCGCCCCCCTCCGTCTTGACTTCTTTCTGAAAAACCGTCCTAGTAGATCCCTCCCACTCCTTCTCCTTGGCGTGAAGCGGCGGATCAACGGAGCGGATTTACCCAGACATGAAAATGACCGCTTCCGTTTTTCTAATAATAAAAAAACTTAGTATATTTAATTGATAAACTAAGTTGGTGTTGTTAAAATAAAATCAGGTCAACTTCTCGACAACCATCGGTCTTCTCGCGCAATCCGGCATCTGTCTCGCTAAGTTGACCGCTAACAAAGAAAGGGAGTGGTAAGCGCTTTCTGTTGTTCATGTCGTTTTGCCATGAATGATAACTATAGTAAGGAGGAGACCAAATCGTGTTGAAAAAATCACGGAAAGCGATGATCATTGGATTCTCGTTTATGCTGCTGCTTCCTTTGGGGATGACGAATGTACTGGCAAAAACAGAACCATCATACACTAAAAAGCCACGGATCAGCGCATTGCACGCCCCACAACTCGACCAGCGCTACAAACATTCATTCACTATTGGGGCGGCTGTTGAACCTTATCAGCTGCAAAACGAAAAAGACGTCCAAATGCTGAAACGCCATTTTAACAGCATTGTCGCCGAGAACGTTATGAAACCGATCAACATCCAACCCGAAGAAGGAAAATTCAATTTTGCTGAGGCGGATCAAGTCGTCCGATTTGCTAAAAAGCATCATATGGATATCCGCTTCCATACCCTCGTTTGGCATAGCCAAGTACCGCAATGGTTCTTTCTTGACAAGGAAGGCAAACCGATGGTCAATGAAACCGACCCTGTAAAGCGTGAACAAAATAAACAGCTGTTACTGAAACGGCTTGAAACCCATATTAAAACGATTGTGGAGCGGTATAAAGATGACATCAAATATTGGGACGTTGTAAATGAGGTAGTCGGGGATGATGGAAAGTTGCGCAATTCCCTATGGTATCAAATCGCCGGCATCGATTATATCAAGGTAGCATTCCAAACGGCGAGAAAATATGGCGGCAACAAGATTAAACTGTACATCAACGATTACAATACCGAAGTGGAACCAAAGCGAAGCGCTCTTTATAACTTGGTGAAACAATTAAAAGAAGAGGGCGTCCCTATTGACGGGATTGGCCATCAGTCCCACATCCAAATTGGCTGGCCTTCTGAAGAAGAAATCGAAAAAACGATCACCATGTTTGCCGATCTAGGGTTAGACAATCAAATTACGGAGCTGGATGTGAGCATGTACGGCTGGCCGCCGCGCGCCTACCCGTCGTATGACGCCATTCCGGAACAAAAGTTTTTAGACCAAGCGGCTCGCTATGATCGATTGTTTAAGCTGTATGAAAAACTTGGCGATAAAATCAGCAACGTCACCTTCTGGGGCATCGCCGACAACCATACGTGGCTCGACAGTCGAGCAGATATTTACTATGACGCTGACGGGAAAGTGGTGGTAGACCCGAAAGCCCCGTACACGAGCGTGGAAAAAGGGAAAGGAAAAGATGCGCCGTTTGTGTTCGACCCTGAATACCACGTAAAACCTGCGTATTGGGCCATTATCGATCATAAGTGAGACTGATCGGAAAGGAAAGAGAGGGGTTCGAAAGTAACGATCCCCTCTCTTTTCTATTTCCAGAAAGGTAGTATCCTTATTCCCCTAGCTCTTCACCACAAATTGTACTTGACAAATAAAAATGATCATGATGAAGAAAATCAAAACCACATTCTCCCCTTTTTATACCAAGTGCTTCTTTAAGCAATATGATGATCATGTTTGTCTTTACAAGTCAAGTACATCTTTTGGTGATAAACCATTCCCCTGTAAAAAATCGACCTTTCTCCAAATCGGTTTTTCATACGTGTCAAATCGGTTCGTTATGGCAACGCGCATTTCACCGACGGATGAGGTTAGTTTCCTCCTTTTCGCTGCAGGTCGCCTTGATCTGCCCATTTCACACGCATCATTTATTTCCCTTGTTGCCACATGGCCTGCTTTTCTTCCATTTTCCGAAACACTCGCAGTGCCCCGCCCATCACAATCAATGCCATGGAGCTGATGCTGAAAAACGGAATCAACCCAGGAATATACATGAGGACGAACAACAGAATTCCGAGGCCAATCAACATGACAAGCGTCATGAGCGGATTGGCCATTCCGATCAACAAAGCATACTTCATATATTGCCAGAAACGCAATTCGTAATGTACATAAAGAGGAAACACATACAACAATACAACAGTATAAAAGAGAAAAATCACGAGCAAGGCGACAGAAAACGGAAATTTCCATTCCGGCGAAACATGAGCGAGATAGAGCATATCAACGTAAAAAATATACCCCATTGCCAAAAGAAACAAACCGATCCGATTGGCTCGCCAAAATTCGCGCTTATACGTGCGGGCAAACGTTTTCAGCACAGAAACGTCCGGATCTTGGAAAAATACCCATTTCCTTATTACAGTAAATAACGATACTGTTGCCGGAGCGATCCCTAAAATTCCGAATCCAATGAGAGTAAAAAAAATCCATAGCAAATTAATATATGCAAGCCTAGTAATCCATTCGCACGCCCGATAAAGCTTCCCATCCAACAGACCAGTGCGCATCACTCATCACCTTTGATTTTTTTGTTAAAATTAGTATAACATAAGACAAAAAAAGAAGGGAGACTTTGTTTATCCTCCCTTCAAACTCCGGCATAAGCTAAAAAGCCTCCGTCAACCGGAATCACGGTGCCGGTGACGAACCCGCTTGTTTGATCATCCACAAGCCAAAGAAGCGTTCCTAACAAATCTTCTGGTCTACCTAGCCGCCCCATTGGAGTATGCGCCAAGATTTTTTTAGTCCGCTCGCTATACGATCCATCGGGCTGCTTTAGCAAATGTTCGTTTTGCTTCGTCAAAAAGAACCCAGGAGCAATCGCATTGACGCGGACCCCGACCTCGGCCACGTGCACGGCCAGCCATTTGGTGAAGTTTTCAATCCCCGCTTTAGCTGCGCTGTACGCCGGCACTTTCGTCATCGGCCGCGGGGCGCTCATCGAAGAAATATTGATAATCGTTCCTCCCCTACCGACCATCTGTCTCAGAAATTGCTGCGTCGGAATGATGGTCCCAAGAATATTTAAGTCAAAAACATAAGAAAACCCTTCCGCCGTTAAGTCAAAAAATGTTGTTACTTCTTGATTTTCAAGATCGTGCGGCTCCAATATTTCCTTTGTCGTTATCCCTTGTGGATGGTTGCCACCCGCTCCGTTAATTAAAACATCGCAAGGTCCATATATTTCCGTCACCCTTTCTGCAGCCCATCTGACACGTTCAACATCGAGTACGTCACATGAAATGGCCAACGCCTCTCCCCCTTGTTCAACAATCTCATTCTTGACTTTTTCGGCTTTCTCCAATGTTCGATTCAAAATCACTACTTTCATCCCTTGACGGGCAAGCTCTTTCGCCATGCAGCTGCACAGCACCCCACCCCCACCCGTCACAACCGCTACCTTTCCTTTTAAATTTGGATGGATCGGGAACATGCTTCCTCTCCTTCCCGTTTCCTTTTTTCATTCTCCAAACTATCCCAAATGCCCAGCAAGTACATAATGCCAAGCGCTCGATCGTACAACCCGTAACCAGGACGCGCTTGTTCCCCCCAAATCATCCGGCCGTGATCCGGACGGATGTATCCTCCAAAATTCGCTTCATGCAACGCTTTGACGATCTCACATATATTTAATGAACCGTCACAGCTTCGATGGGAAGTTTCCTCAAAATCGCCGTTTTCATGAATCTCAATATTGCGTACATGAGCAAACGGCACGCGATCCATACGTAAAAAGTAGCGGAAAATCTCAGAAACATCATTGTCCGGATTGGCTCCAAGCGAACCGGAGCATAACGTTAACCCATTCGCAGGGCTGTCGACCAAGCGAACAATCCGATCTAAATTTTCCTTATTCGTCGCAATCCGCGGCAGTCCGAACACCGACCATGGAGGATCATCGGGGTGAAGCGCCATTCGAACGCCGCATTCTTCCGCGACCGGAATAATGTGCTCCAAGAAGTAACGCAAATGATCAAACAAATCGTCCTCTGTCACTCCTTTATAGAGGGCAAAAAGCGGTTTAATCGTTTTCAACCGTTCTGGCTCCCATCCCGGAAGCAAAAATCCATTTGCTCCATTTTCGATGCGTCGGATCATGTCCTCCGGAGCAATTTGTTCAATTTTTCGCTTCTCGTAGGCGAGCACTGTCGATCCGTCAGGACGCCTTTTCGCCAAATCGGAACGCGTCCAATCGAAGATCGGCATGAAATTATAACAAATCACTTTCACCCCAGCTTTCGCCAAGTTGCGGATCGTTTGTTTATAGTTTTCGATATACCGCTGCCGCGAAGGCAGGCCGAGTTTAATATCTTCATGAACGTTGACACTCTCAATGACCTCAAGGTGAAAGCCTTTTTCGTTCACTTGCCGTTTCAATTCCACTATGTCTTCTAGCGGCCATACTTCCCCGACCGGGATGTGATACAACGCCCCGACAATCCCTTCGACTCCGGGAATCTGGCGAATATGATCTAATGAAACCGTATCATAATCCTTGCCGAACCAACGAAACGTCATTCTCATGACACGTTTGATCCCCCATTCACACCAAATCAAAGTATTGTTTCGCGTTGAAATAACAAATGTCTTGAACTATTTTTCCTAAAAAATCGTAATCTTGCGGAACTTCCCCTTTTTCAATCCAAGCCCCGATCTCATTGCATAAAATCCGGCGAAAATATTCATGGCGCACATAAGATAGGAAACTTCTTGAGTCGGTCAACATCCCAACAAATGCGCTGAATATGCCGACATTCGCTAGATCACGAAGATGGCGAATAATGCCATCCTGATGGTCGTTAAACCACCAAGCTGCCCCAAATTGAACTTTCCCCTTTATTCCTTCTGCGGGAAAGTTGCCAATCGCTGATGCGACAATATAGTTGTAAGCAGGGTTTAATGTATACAAAATCGTTTTCGGCAACTGCCCTTCATATTCCAATCGATTCAGAAAAGCATTTAACGGCCGGGCCAGGAAAAAGTCGTTAATTGAATCGTATCCTGTATTCGGCCCCAACTGTTGAAACCGCTTTTGGTTTGTATTCCGAATCGAGCCTATATGCAGCTGCATCACCCAACCAAGAGAATGATATAAACGGGCTAAGAAACACAACGTGAACGTTTGATATTTTTCTTTCTCTTCTTGGCTGAGAGCAAACCCCTCTTTTCTTTTTTGAAAAATGGCACTCGCCTCATCCAAGGTGCATTCAGCGTACGGCATCGATTCGAGACCGTGATCCGCTATCCGACAACCTAAATCATGAAAATAGTGAATCCGGTTTTCGAGTGCCTGCAATAGCTGGCCATAATCGTCGATCGACAGCCCGGCCGCTTCCCCTAACTTGCTTACGTAATCTAAGAAGGACGAACGGTTAATTTCGAACACAGCATCAGGCCGAAATGATGGCACAACTTTAACCGAAAACGACGGGTCTTGGGCGATCTTTTGATGATCCATTAGGTCATCGAGTGGATCATCCGTTGTTCCGATCCATTCCACATTCGATTGAAGAATGAAAGAACGGACCGAATACCCTTCTTGCTGGAGCAACTCGTTGCAATGATTCCATATGTCCTTCCACGTTCGCTCGCTGAGCAAGGCATCAACTTGGAAATAGCGTTTTAATTCTAAATGCGTCCAATGATAAAGCGGGTTTCCGATGCAATACGGCACCGTTTTCGCCCATGCTTGAAATTTCTCCTCAGCCGAAGCGCTTCCGGTAATGTATTTTTCTTCCACTCCGAGCGCGCGCATCGCTCGCCATTTGTAATGATCTCCCTCGAGCCAAAGCTCTGTCATGTCGTGAAATCGTCGGTTCTCGGCAATCTCCTTCGCACTTAAATGGCAATGATAATCAATGATCGGCAACGATTGCGCATAGTCATGATACAACACTTTGGCATGTTTGTTTTGCAGCAGAAAATGGTCGTGAATAAATGCTGCCAAGAATCCGTTCCTCCTTCCTGTCCCCATATCCTCGACATCGTTTTCTATCAATCAAGATAAGAAGCGGCCATATCGATCGTTCTCACGCAAGGAACATCCTGTTGTTGGCAGTCAGATGAAACTGCTTTGTTCTAACGCCAATGGTTTAGTTTAAGGGAGTATGCCGCTTCCCAGCATCGTTTCTCAAATAGAAAAATCCTGTATCATCGGTCCTTCGCTGCACGCGTTCACCCATCGTTCAAGGGAAACAACGGTTTTTCATCAGCCTTTTAGACAAAATAATGAGGGTATTGCCTTTTCAGCACGTCTTTTTCAATCTCGACAAGACGCAAATGCTCCTCCATTACCTGTCGCACTTTTTCCACCTCTTTATCCGCAATCAGACGGTAAATTTGTTTATGATGAGAAATAATAATGCTCCAATCCAAATTCGCGGACAACCGAAGCACACGCAAACGATTAAAATGTCCGTTGAGACTTTGGACCATCTTCCATGAACGCGACATCCGACAACCATCATAAATGAGTTGGTGAAATCGCTCGTCAAGTTCAAACAACTCGAGAGAATTTCCTTTCTCGGCGCATAGCTCTTGCATCGCAATGTTTTTTTCCAACTCGAACAACTGGTCTTGGCGAAACGTTTGACACGCCAGAGCCGCCACTTCCTTTTCAACAATTTCCCGAATAAACCTGCCTTCTTCAACGTGTTCCAAATTGATGCGAGACACAATGGTTCCGCTTTGAGGAATGATATCAAGCAATTCTTCTTGCGCCAACTTTAAAAACGCCTCTCTGACCGGAGTGCGGCTAATATGCAGTTGTTCAGCGATTTCTTTTTCTGAAATTTTCGTGCCCGGTTCGAGCTCGAGACGCAAAATTTTTTCCTTTAGCATTTCATACAACTGATCGCGGGCTGATCCTCTAATCGAACTTTTAATCTGTTGACTTTGTTGGGCAGTAAAAATCATCTCTTCATTCCCCTTTTTGATACAATATACTAGTATGTCAGTGATAGACAAAATTTGTGATTGTATTTTTCGTCTATTTTAGTAAAAAAATAATTACCTGCCAAATTTCCCGCTGCTTCCTCCTTTGGCGTTCTTTCTTCTTTCTGTCTGCACCACCGAAACCCACTGGGCAGCGCGGACGGCCATTTCTTCCCATTGCCCTTCGCTTACGCCGTCCCTAGGGGTGACCAACGCATTTCCGACCCCCACAGCATCCACTCCCGCTTTGATATACTCTACAACCGTTTTGAACTGGATTCCCCCTGTGGCTATCAAGGGAATATGGGAAAGCGGCTCTTTCAAGCTGCGAATATAACTCGGTCCAAACACATGGGCAGGGAACACTTTTACCATATCAGCACCATGTTGAAAGGCCGTGACGATTTCAGTTGGGGTTAATCCGCCAGCAATCATGGCAAGGTGGTGTTGCTTTGCAACCTCTATAACGTCAATCGTGAGAGAGGGGGAGACGATAAATTGCGCCCCAGCAGCAATGGCCCGCCAAGCTGTTTCGGCGTCCAGCACCGTTCCTGCACCGATGACCATATCCTTGCATTTGTACACCGCTCTTTCTAGAGCCTCGAGCGCTCGATCGGTTTCCATCGTAATTTCCAGAATCGGAATCCCTCCTCGTTGCAGCGCAGAAGCGATCCGAAGAATCCGATCTGGTGTCGCGCCGCGAACCACAGGAACGATGCCGATGTCTTTGATCATTGCCAATGCATTCATCGAGATTTGCTCCTCCTTCACTCCTACCGAGTCACATCTTCCCCTTGTTGTCCCATTAATCGTTCTACCTCATCCCGTTCAGGCATGCCCTCCGCATCTCCTTCAACCATCGTTGCAAGTGCTCCAACGGCATTCGCCCGTTGAACCGCTTCGGTCAAGTGAAGACCATCAAGCAATCCTGATAACAAACCAGCCGCAAATCCATCCCCCGCGCCAACAGGATCCACCATCTGTCCCACAGGGAACCCTGGCACATATTCATGGTAGGTGTTCGTAAAATAATGCGCCCCACTGGCCCCTAACTTGATGACCACAAGAGATGCACCCGCAGTCAACAGCTGTTTTCCCCACTCTTCCACCGATTGGTCGCCAAGCAAAAACGCAGCTTCGGCAGCTCCAGGGAGAATGATATCCGCTCGGGCGGCGAGCTGAAGAAGCACTTCTCGCGCTTTCTCCACTTTAGGCCACAGTTTCAACCGTACATTCGGGTCAAAGACAATGTTCACTCCGTGGCGGCGAGCCATGGCCGCAACAATCGTTTCATAACAATCCCTGCTAAGCGCCGGAGTAATTCCGGTAATATGCAAATACTTCGCCTTAGCGATATATTCCTCATCCAAATCATTAGGGGTTAACCGGCTTGCCGCCGATCCTTGGCGATAGTAATACACCCTCGTATCGCCCGGACGCCTTTTTTCCTTAAAGTAAATACCCGTCGGGGCTTTCGGATCCGTTTTCACCCGGCTGACATCCACCCCTTCACCTTGCAAGAAAGCCAAAATCGCTTTCCCGAACTCATCGTCCCCCACTTTGCTGATCCAACCGACGCGATGACCTAAGCGAGCAAGACCGACAGCCACATTCGATTCCGCACCTCCGATTCGTCTTGTAAAAGTGACCTCCTGCCTCATGAATCCAACGCTTGCCGGTGTAAATACGGCCATCGATTCCCCCATCGTGACGACGTCCATCTGATCCCTCCATTGCAACGATTTGTATATTATTCGGAAGAGTACGCTGTCATTTCACTATCATCTAAACCGACATAGGTGCTTGTTTCATCGCGAACCTGTTCAATCTCGATTAACGTCACTTCATTTTTGGATAGGGCGATAGATAAGTGAATCATGCCACCCTTTGCCTTTTTTTGCTCTGTCGAGACATGAGGACGCGCGACTTGTCGCAACGTTTTCACTGCTTGTCGGTTTGGAAAGCGAGGCCGCCCCATCTGCTTCCAGACCCTCCAAGGGTTTCCGTACTGTTCATTCACCGTTTGTTGTTTGACAAACGCTACGGAAAATGGAACGGGAATGACTAGCTGCGTCTCTTCGATCCATTCCTCCCCTTTCTCCATTACCAAGTTCCATAGCACAGCAGCGATCGACCCGTCTTTTCGCTTTGTCACGATCATCTTCGAATCGCGATAAAGCAACTCTTCACCGAGAGCTTGAAAGAACGTGAATGCATGAAAGGTTGGTTTTGGAATCGAATGAAGCGCCACTAAACCGAATCCGCCGTGAAATAATGCTTTCGGCACATCCATCTCCTCAAACACATCGCTAAACGTCCAATACGAAAACGAGTCAACGTAATCTCCCCCTTCGCTCAAAATGCGAGCGATGTATGCAGCATTGAGCGCGGTGTCATGAATCGGGTTGATCGGACTGTATGACGTATTATATTCCGTAATATGCAACGGCAAATGCGGAAAAGGAGACTGGCGAATCAGCTCGCGCACCGCTTTGAATTGCTCTAGCATATCTTCAGGCGGCTCTAGCTCTTGATAGTAATACTCAAACGTTTTCTTATGCGGGGCTTTCGACGTATAGGCATGTCGGCTGACAAAATCCACTGGCACTTTCCGTTCAGCGCAGAAGCAAAGAAAGTCGGTAATCCATTCATCGCTTCCTCCACAAATGGCCGGTCCTCCTACTTGCAGATGTGGATCGACGCTTTTTACCGCTCTCGCTGTTATTTCATAAAGCTTGAAATACTCTTCCTTATCCGCATCCTTCCAAAAGTTTACCAAATTAGGCTCGTTCCATACTTCAAACGGCCATGTCCGTACTTCCTCAATCCCATACCGCTCTATAAAATGGGAAACGACTGCTACAATGAGATCTTGCCATTTGTCATAATCTTTTGGCGGGGTAACATTGCCTTTCCAATAAAAAACGGTTTGGTCTCCTGACGCAAGCGCATAGGGCATAAATCCGAGCTCAACAAATGGACGAATGTTCAAAGCTAAATACGAATCGAGAATTCGATCGATATACGTAAAGTTATAAAACGGCCTCATTTCCCCGTCGATTTCGACTTCCCGGTAAATTCCGACATCATCAGAAAGCAAACCGTGACCACGGATGTATTGAAATCCGATCTTCTCTTGCACGAGCTTTAAATGATCGAGATACTCTTTTTGCAAAGCAAGGCCAAGCCGGCCAGTGCCAATGCAAAATTTCCAGTTCTTTTTAAACTGCTCTTTCCCGTTGGCTGGCACGTAGATCACTTTCATGATTCTCTCCCCCATTTATCGATAAATTTTCCGGCCATATTGATCATCGATCCCTGACTTTCGATAAAAATACGTATTAATGACATCGCGCCACTCCTTGGCATGTTCCACTTGCATCGTCAACCGTTCCAACACATCATGATACCGTTTTGCATCCATTTTCCCCTCGAGCTGTTCCCAACATTTCTTTAACTGTTCCGCCTGCTCAACTCCTTCAAAATGTGTATTGTAAATATGTTGAATGACTGTTTCTCCAGAGTGCAGCCGATGCGTGTACGGAACGTGATGGAAAAACAAAAGCAGCTCATCCGGACAAGTGTCGAGTGACTCATACATCGCCGCATTTTCTGGAAAGTATTGCGCCGTATACCCTGTACCCGTGGCAACCGTCCGGTCTACTCCGATTCCATCACGGTCAGCATAGTGGTACGTTCCCCAGTGTGAGTATTCATATCCGTCCACATTCGGTCCATAATGGTGCCCCGGATTCACCATCCAGCCAACACCGAGCGGAGCGGTATAACTTTCGTAAATTCGCCACGAGTGCAACAACATTTGGCTGATCTGTCCGACCACTTGCGGATCATCCCCAAACGTTTGCACAATCCATTCATTCGTAATCTCTTCGGTCGACAAATCCGGATTCCAAGCAAGTCGCCCAAACCCGTATAAGTTGGCTTGCGCCAATGTATGCCCGGTCCAGTTCGGATCATCACCAACATTTGACACCCCGACCATCCCGCTATATCGATACGCAAATAGGGAGCCGTCAATCACCTTCTTCACTTCTGAGCCTTTTCCTTTCGCATACGTATCAAATTCCAGCACCTCTTTCCATTGTGGAACGAGATAGCATAAATGCTTTTGTTGACCAGTATATTCTTGAGTGATTTGCACTTCGAGAATTTGATTCGTTTTCGGCATGGCTCCGAATAACGGAGAAACCGGCTCCCTTACTTGAAAATCCATTGGACCGTTTTTAATTTGCAAGATGACATTCTCATGAAACTGCCCATCCAACGGCTGAAAATGATCATATGCCGCTTTCGCCCGGTCCGTTGTCCGGTCACGCCAATCTTGCTGACAGTTATAAACAAAACATCTCCAAACAACGAGGCCGCCAAACGGCGCCAACGCCTCTGCCAACATATTGGCCCCTTCCGCATGATTGCGTCCATAGGTGAAGGGGCCGGGTCGAAACTCGGAATCGGCCTTAACTACGAAGCCGCCAAAATCAGGGATGTAACGGTAAATCCGCGCCGCCGTCTCCTTCCACCACCGCTGTACATCCCGATCAAGCGGATCCGCGGTCGAAAGCCCTCCAATTTCTATAGGGCTGGCATAGTTAATGCTCAAAAACAATTTGATGCCATACATCCGAAAAATATCGGCCACTTGCGCCACTTCTGGCAGCCACTCTTCCGTAATTAATTTTGTCTCTAGCTGGTGAACGTTCACATTATTGATCGAAATGGCGTTAACACCTACAGAAGCAAGCAATCGCGCGTAATCTTTGATCCTCTGTTTTTGTTTCACAAACTGACCATCGGTAAAGAAAATGGACCGTCCTGCATATCCGCGTTCAATGCTGCCGTCCATGTTGTCCCAATGATTGATCATGCGCAATTTATTGCCTGGCTGCTCGACGATCGATAAATCGTCCACATTCTCTTTCATTTGCAATAGACGGAGGAAATGAAACACCGCATACAAGACACCTTTGTCTGTCCGCCCAACGATGTAGATAGGTGATTGCTCATCACGGACGTCGGATCGGATGACATATCCTTCTGGATGAATAATCGTTGCCCTTTCACTGTCGCACGATTGATGTTTCAACTCCTCATCGTCAAATGTCCCAAGCCAAATGAAGCTTGTTTGTTTCGCCTCCCGCACCACTTGCGGCTCACAACCAAACATCGATGTGATGCCAGTTCGTAACTCTTCGACTGCAGCACCGAAGATCGGAGACTCTCCTTTTGCTACGATCGTTGTAAACAACGATTGATTATCTTCATACTTATCATTTTTCACATATCTTAGCCAGCAAGGTTCGTATTCCGTTACCATGTTCACTCCCCCTCTTATTCCTTTTCTGCCCCTAAGACAATCCCTTTGACGAAAAACTTTTGCACAAACGGATAAACGATCAGCATCGGCAACGCAGCAATAAAAATTTGCGCCGCTTTTACCGTCCGTTCAGACAAATTTTGCAACGTTTCTGCGTCAACACTCATTTTGGTAAAGTCTTGTTGGACAATAATCGTTTGCAAGAAAGTCGACAACGGATAATGCTTAACATCGGACATATAAATCATCCCGTCAAACCATGAATTCCAATGGAATACCATCGTAAAAAGCGAAATCGTCGCAATCGCTGGAACAGAAATCGGCAAATAAATTTTCCAAAAAATCGTGAAGTGATTTGCTCCGTCCATCAAAGCAGCTTCCTCAAGCGATTTAGGCACTGAAGTACGGAAAAAGTTCACAAGCAAGATTAAGTTGAACGAACTGACCGCGGACGGCAAAATGAGCGCCCAAATCGTATCAGTCAACCCAAGCTTTGTCACAACCATATAGGTCGGAACAAGTCCACCATGGAACAGCATCGTAAAAACGAAAAACCACATATACATTTTTCGTCCGCGAAATGCCTTGTCACTTTTGGATAACGGATAGGCGGCACACAACATAACTGCCATAGAAATGACCGTCCCTAATACGACACGTAAAAACGAATTCCAAAGAGAGCGCAAAAAGTTTTCGTTTCCAATCGTTTTTTCATACGCATCAAGCGTAAAATCGATTGGCCAAAGCCCGACAAGGTTGGCCGTTGCTGCCGCACTGCCGCTAAAAGAAACAGCTAAAATATGAATCAGTGGCAAAATACAAAGCAAAGCAGCAACCGTTAAAAAGGTATAGTTAAACATAGTAAATATTTTGTAGGACAAGCTTTTTTGATAATGATGATACATATGCCTCCCCTCCCTTAAAAGATTTTATAGTTGGCATACTTATAAGCAAGACGATATCCCGTCACTACTAAAATAAAGCTGATGATCGATTTAAATAATCCAACCGCTGTCGCATAGCTAAAATCCCCGTTTAGAAGACCGACCCGGTAAACGTATGTGTCGATAATATCACCCGTTTTGTAAACGAGTGGGTTATACAAGTTTAAAATTTGGTCAAATCCAGCATTTAAAATATTTCCCAACGATAATGTCCCAACAACGATAACAATCGGCAACATGGAAGGCAATGTAATGTAAATGGTTTGCTGCCAGCGATTTGCACCATCAACAATTGCGGCTTCATACAACGATGGATTGATGGAAGTCAGAGCAGCTAAAAACACAATCGTATTAAACCCACATTCTTTCCAAACATCGGTCACGACAACAACTGTGCGAAACCACTCATTATCTCCAAGAAAGAAAATCGGCTCAATGCCAAATACAGCTGTCAGTATGCGATTTACTATGCCTCCTTCAGGGGAAAGCATATCAATCAAAATACCACCTAAGATGACCCAAGACAAAAAATGAGGCAAATAAACGATCGTCTGGACAGTCCGCTTAAACTTCATTACATATATTTCATTGAGTAATAAAGCGAACGCAAGCGGTACAGCGAGATTAAAAATAATTTTCAAAGTGGAAATAACAAGGGTATTCCATATGACTTGGCGAGCATCTTCATATTCAAACATCGTTTTAAAATGTTCAAGACCGACCCAAGGTGAATGCAAAAAACCAAGCCACGGCTCATAATCTTGAAATGCCATCACTAATCCGAACATCGGAATATACTGAAAAATGAATACAATAACAAGGGCTGGAAGCAACATCGTATGCAGTTGCCATGTTCCTCTCACCTTCCACTGTTTCCTCGTTCCAACCGCCGTTGTTTGCCGTTTTAGATCGACTGTCGGCTGCATGATTTCCTCCCCCTTTCTCCTCGTCCCAACGCGCTCTTCCAAAGCAAGTTAAGAAAGATAGGTGCAGACATCGATTGCCATAATGGATTATGCCAACCATGTCCGCACCGTCATATCATGCTCCTTTATTTTTCTCCTTTCACCGCTTGATACCATTCATTTACTTCTTTTGTAATCTCTTTACCGCCAGATTCTTCCCATTTTTTCACAAAGTCATCAAATGCACTGAACGGCGCCCGACCATAAATAATATTAGCAAACGTCTCCCGCTCCATTTTCGTCAAGAATTCAGAACGTTTTTGCATCGTTTTTGTTGGCGGTCCAGTAAATTCATTTTCGATGCGGTATTGGTTTTGCTGATTAACAATCGTTGCCGCTTTCATGTAAGGCTCTCCTTGAGAAACGATTTTTGTATATTCATACGCATTCTTAGCATCACGTTTTGTTGTATACAATTCTTCTGCTAATTCATAAAGCATATACGGAACAGTCGGGATATCTTCTGTGATAAAATACTTTCCTGGATCAATTTTTCCTCCAGGAATCTGATCGGCATCATAAACAGGCTTCCCATCTTTCATGACATAATCATAACCTTCAGCTAATCCATACTCGAAATATGTCGAATCATTGTAAATGTAGCCATAAATAGCATCTAAGTATTCAAAAAACTTATCCATATGTTTAAAATCTTTACTGAACAAGAACATACCTGTAATAAGACCTTCACCGCGCCGACCAATTTTTCCGTCCGGACCGCTCGGTAGCGGATACGGCTCAACTACAGCTCCTGGATTATTTTTCAGTGCATCCGTGATCGGCCAGCCAGCTGCCCAAGGCGGAGCAGAAATAATCCCGGACTTCCCAGCAACAAAGCTTTCAATTGCAGTTTGTTCATCTAAAATACCTACTTCTTTATCCAAGTACCCCTTTTTATACCATTCGTTCAATTTTTCCAGAGCCTTTTTCATAGACGGTTGAACAGAACCATAGACCAAAGAACCATTTTCCCCTTTTGACCATGAACCAGGCACATAATTGCCGTAAGCACCGAAAATAAAGCTGCCATCAGCAAGCCATGTCGCCAAACCATTTTTGCTGGCCAACGTTAAGCCGATCGTATCCTTTTTTCCGTTTCCATCCGGGTCTTTGTTCACAAACGCATCCATAATTTTTTCAAGATCTTCAATGGTTTTTGGCGGCTGGAGTCCTAACTTGTCGAGCCAGTCTTTTCGAATCCAAAGCAAGGAGTCAGAGCCATTTCCTCCAGAGAACCGTGGAATCCCGTAACGTTTCCCATCGACCGTAGCAGGATAAAACGCTTCCGGAAATTGCTCGTAAATCTCTTTTAATCTGGGTGATGCATATTTCTCAATGGCTTCATCAACTGGCATGACTTTTCCAGAACGGATTAAATCGTTGATTAATTGCCCATCCGACACTTTAAATACGTCAGGCAGCTTTTGCCCTGATGATAAAGCCAAACGAATTTTGTTGTTGTATTGTTCATCATTTGGAACAGTCCAAAGCGTTTCCCATTTGATGCCTAACTCTTTTTCCGACCACCGTGTAATCGGGTTGTTATTAAGGTCTTCCCCGTCTCGAAATTTTGTATCATCTTTTAGCGTACGCACGGTGGTAATAGTCACTTTTCCATCTTTCGACTCGCTAGAGCCGCCTGATGAAGCGGATTCGTTGTCTGTACATCCTGCAAGCATTCCAGCTGTCAGCACGGTTGCTGTTAAAGTGGCAAAAACCTTTTTTAACACCATTCTCCCTCCAATCCCGTTTTCTAATTCCCCCTTACTCGCAACCACTGTAAAGAAAAACGCGATTGATCCTCTTAAATAAATCCCCCCTTTCAAGCCTTTTTGGTAAGCGGTTTCAAACGAGGTATTAGTAAATTTAGCTAGACAATCCACTTTCTCGGCTTGGCTATGTCAGTTCGATTATCAATCACTAATTAACATTCTAGTATACTAGTTTAAAAATACTATTTCATGTCTCCTCAATAAAAATAATCAAAGGATAAATATACAATTTCACAAAAGATTTGATTACTAGTAATACTAGTATATTAGTTCTGTTTTCGATTATAACAAAAAACCAATCCTTGTTCAACATTTTTCTGAATTTTTTATATTATCGTTGAAGAGAGGGAGGCCGAACACGATTTTCCTCCCTCTCTTTGCTACACGTGATGATTTCAAAACAACTAAAAGTTAGACACTTACCACCCGCCAAAAAGCCGGTTTGGGTTTGTGTTGTTCATCGAACAAAAACGGCCAATTTTTTCTTCCTTGCACAGGGAAGTGATCAAGCCACGTGTGGTCGTCGGCAATTCCCCAAAACGTGACACTTTGAATGATATCCCGATATTCCTTAAATAGAGAGAAAATTTGCTCGTACCGCTCTGCCTGCCGTTCGACCATTTCGTTTGTAGGAGCAATCAAGTCCTTGCGATGGTCGTCAAATTCAAACATCGATATATCAAGTTCCGTAATATGGAGAATGACTCCCAGAGACGCATACCGTTCAATCGCCGCATGAATTTCATCAAGCGACGGGCGGGTCAGGCTCCAGTGCGCCTGCATGCCGATGCCGTGAATGGGAATTCCTCTGTCACGCAAAGATTTTACTAGTGTATAAATTTTCTCGCGTTTTTCCGGAAAACATTCATTATAGTCGTTGTAAAACAGCAACGCCTCTGGGTCTGCTTCATGGGCATAAAGAAACGCCTGCTGAATAAAATCATCGCCGATGATTTGTCGCCACGTTGAGGAGCGCAGCCATTCGCTCCCCTCATTGGCGACCGCTTCGTTGACGACGTCCCAACAATAGACTTTCCCTTTGTATCGCTGTACAACCGTGGAGATATGAGATTTCATCCGTTCCAGCAACACATCTCTGTCGACGAAATGCCCTTGGCTGTCTTGAAACACCCAACTCGGGGTTTGGTTATGCCATACGAGCGTATGTCCGCGAACGGCCATGTGATGAGAACGGGCGAAGTCAAAGATTTGATCGGCGATGTTGAATGTAAACCGCCCCTCCTCTGGCTGAAGATGTTCAAACTTCATATGGTTTTCGGCGGTAAGGCTGTTTACATGGTGGATCAACAGCGATTGTTGGGCTTCTAAGGTCACTGGATTGACTGCTGCCCCGATGCGAAAATCATTGGCAAACACTTCACGAAGGGACGGGATGGATGAACACATCGTTATTCCCCCTCCTCAAGCCATAAAATACTTGTCACGCCGCGCGGGTAATATTTGCTGCCGCTAATTTCACCAGCGATGATTTGATCACTCCAGCTCCAAATGGATAATGTCGGATGGGTGAGCCATGCAACATGGGCGGCATCGGCCCGTTTGCCTTGTTCATCCCATTCCCAGCCTAAAATACGGCGGGCAATGAACTGACATAGGTAAATTTTGCTTAACCAAGAGTTGTTGCTCGTTGAGGAAATTTTCCATCCTCCGTCGGGGAACAGGCAAATTCCTTCCCGTAACACGTATTGCAAATGGCTATGCAACGCTTGAATATATGCTCCAAAGCGTCCGTTTTCGTCCAACGCCTCACGGCAATTGGTGAAATAAGGGAACACAAGTCCCTCAATAGCGGGAATGATTTTTGAGTCATTTCCTTCTCCCATGACCGCCGGAATATACCCATCATCGGTCACATAGCTGACAATCGTCGCAGCGCATTTTTCTGCCTGCTCTCCTGCCAGCGCGGCTAGTTCTTCCTTGCCGACATCGCGGAACAATTTCTCAAGCGCTACATAGGCTGCCCAACATTTACCTGCTAAATATAAATTGTTGCGGGCTTGGCCGAGGGAAACGTCCAAACTGTCATACGTCGTAATTTCCGCCCCGCCCATCGTGCGGGTGCTATCGAGTCCCATTACACCATTCCGTTTTTCCGGATCGGGATGATCGCGATGAACCATACTTTCTAGACACTGTTCTAAGATGGAAAGCCGCTCGTCGCGCCATGCCCAGTCTTTCGTTTGTTCGATGTACACTGCCGCGCAAAGCACCCAGTTGACAAGTTGTTCGTGCGTCATATGCGAAAAGCAGCCGCTAATGCCATACAGCTCGTATGACGAGTAGTGCGGGCGCGAGAACGTATTGGCTACTCCCATGTCATGAGTAAAACTGATGCCTCCCGGATACTCTGTCTCTTCCCCCGGAAAACGAACGCGATCCTCATAGCTATAACGCTCGACGTATAAGTCGAGAACATTTTTGACCGTCCATGGATTCAGTTTCAGCTCAAAAAAGAGTTGATCAACGGTCAAATCAAACGTATTCATCATCCGGTACTCGCCTTCGTTGACAACCCAAACCGGATTTCCTTCACGCTCAAGCAGCTGTGTATTCCCGTAATAACTGCGAATGGCATGCGCCATCATAAACTTTTGATCATCGGAGAGCCATTCTTTTTCAATGAGTTCATTCGAACGAAATGATTGTTCCTCCAGCACTTCGGCCTTCTCTAGCGCATAAAGGCCGACTTCCTCAATATTATGAAAGAAACGAGTATAGAAATAAGAAGTATCCATTCCCGCCGTCACATAACCGCCTCGGTAAAAACAAACAGCAAACTGATACGTTTTCTTTTCACCTGCCGGCACATCAGCAATTAACGCGCCGACTTTTCCGAGTCCGAACGTCCAGTTTTCTTCGAGCGGCGTTGTCAAAATATCTTCCATACTAAAATGCAAGGCTGAGCGGACGCCTTCATCTCTCGACATAATTCCAACAATCCGGCCTTGGCCGACTCCGCGCAGCTGCGGGCACGTATCATCGATTCGTCTCATCGACGTGTATGGATCGGTTCCTTCGAATCCGAAAAACGCCCGTCTTGCTTTCGTTCCGTTTGTATTGTCTATTGTCATCTCGACAATAACCGCAGGAACTACCGCCAGCTTTAGCTCTTCATCCGTTGCCGTTTCCGGATCAGGCACCGCCTTTATCGGAGAATAAATGGTAAACGTTAAGTCCCTGGCTTTCCATGTATCGGTTGCCACTCGGAATTCACGCTCAATCGCACTTTTCGCAAATGGAATCAAGATGTTCGGCTTTTGTGGGTTTGGATCCGGATTTTCAATATCATATCTCTTGCTTTCATCTTCTCCGGATTCTACAAACGGCAAAATGTGATACGTCCCGGACTGGTCTAACGATTCTACTCCAATAAACACGTTTTGCCGTGGAGGACGGGCCAGCTCAAGATCAAGCCCCCCGCTTTTTCCCGGAAACCCTAATGTAAAGCTCGCAAACGCACCAACCGGTGAATGGTGGGCGTTAAAAAATAGATTGTTTGGCATAACCATCTCACTCTCCCCTTTTCACTTTATATTTACCCTTTAATCGCTCCGGCAGTAATCCCTTCCATGATTTTATCGCTAAGGAAGAAGAAGACAATCAAAATAGGTAGCACGCTGATCATTAACGTCGCACCAATCGCTCCCCAATCGGTCGTATATTGACCGATAAAGTTTTGGATGCCGACCGTTAACGTTTTAAACTCGTCAGAGCTAATAAACGTATTCACAAAAACAAACTCATTCCAGTTGTAAATCATGTTAATAATCGTCGTCGTGACGATCACCGGTGCGGTCATCGGCAAAATGATCCGGAAAAACATGCGATGAACAGAGCAGCCGTCTATCACTGCCGACTCCTCGAGTTCGCGCGGCAGCGACTGGTAAAAGCCAAGCAAAATCATAATCGTAATAGGCAAGTTGAATCCGATATTCGTTAAGACAATCGATAACGGATGATCAATGAGTTTCACTTTCATAAAAAAGCTGAACAGTGGAATTAGCGTCGAATGAACCGGGATCATCAAACCGATCATAAACAGTCCTAGCACAACATGTTTCCATTTCCAATTCATGCGCGTAATCGCAAATGTCGCAAAACTGGCAAGCAATACGGTCAAAATGACCGAGACGGTCGTAATCCAGACACTGTTAAAAAAGTATTGCCCAATGTTCCCTTCCACCCAAACTTTGACGTAGTTTTCCCAGCGCGGCGGGGATGGCAGAGACAGCAATGGTGTATTGAATACTTCCTGATTATTTTTCAAAGAAAAAAATAGAAGCCAGACAAGGGGCAATATTTGAAACAAGGCTAAGGCGATCAATATCGCATAGAAAAAGGCCCTTCCGATTTTCTTTCCTATTTTTAATGGCGTGGCAACAACAGGTGGTTTCCCGACAACCGTTTCACGTTCCATGTGCATCATTCCTTTGCTGCTAGTATTGAATTTCTTCTTTAGAGTTGGTCAGTTTGCGAATGAGCCACGTCATCACGATACAAATTAAAAGCAAGGAAAAAGCAATGGTGCTTCCGTAGCCAAAGTTAAAGCTGCGGAACGCCTTTTGATACATATACGAAGCAATGACCTCACTCGCGCCGTTTGGTCCCCCGCCTGTCATGACGTAGATTAAATCAAAATACTTTAACGACCCGACAACCGCCAAGACGATCGTTACTTTAATGACACCGGAAATGAGCGGGAGTTTAATTTTATACGCCATCTGCCATGGATTCGCCCCGTCAATAATGGCAGCCTCGATGATAGACGACGGGATATTTCTCAATGCAGCGTAGTAGATCAAAATATAAAACCCTGCGTATTGCCAAATAATTGGAACAAAAATCGCATACAACACAATGTTCGGATCAGCCAGCCAGTTCGGCGGATCGTCTATTCCTAAAGACATAAGAAAATGGTTCAACATTCCGTTGGATGGATGATAAATTCTCAGCCAAAGCTGGGCAATGGCCACTGAAGAGAGCAACATCGGAATTAAATAAATTTTTCTTAATAAATTGGCTCCTTTCACTTTTCCGGCAAGCACAAGCGCCACCGCTAAATACCCTGCTAAACTGAGCACGGAAAAGAAAGCAAGCAAAAAAGAATGATACGTACTTTTCCAAAACATATTATCTTGAAACAACTGCTTGTAGTTGTCCAATGCAATAAATTGCATCTCGCCAATGCCGTCCCATTTCATTAAGCTGTAATATCCAGTCATGATGATCGGGATGTAAACTAAAATCATCATGAGCAACAAAGGCGGAAGTACATAGAGTGCGATTACTTTTTTGTCAGACATCATTTTGTTCACGATGCCTTCCCCCTTTCAATGGGTCAAAAAGGACATATATGGCATATGTCCTTTTTGACGAATCATCTCGGTTATTTCGTTTGTGACAATACTTCCTGGTGTTGTTTCGCAAAATCTTCCGGCGAAATTTCACCGCCAAACAGCGACTGAATTAAATTCAAATGCGTTTGCGCTGCTTCCGGATTCATTTGCACGTCAGCAAACAGCGTAATATTTGTCGCTTTGTTCAGTTCATTTAATACGTCAATATACATTTGCGGCAAATCCATGTTTGACGTATCCACTTTCGTCGCCGGAATTACGCCGGCCTGGGTGACGGACATTTCGCCCCATTTTTCAATAAAGAACTTCGCAAACTTTTTCGCTTCCTCTTTCGCCTTTGAATTTTCAGACACAAATAGCCCGACACCCGGACCGCCGACCCAGCTGTCTACATTTCCTTTTCCACCATCGACTACAGGGAACTTAAAGAATCCGACTTTATCCCGGAACTCTTTCGGGATATCCTCGTTCGTCGTAAACTGCGGCAAATCCCATGTTCCCATCAAATACATGGCCGCTTTTTCGTTTGTAAATTCCGCCTTGGCTTCATCGTTCGATAATCCGTTAAACCCTTTGATAAATGCGTTCATTTTCACCAAATTTTGAACTTCTTCCGCCGCTTTGACTAAGCTCGGATCTTCGAACGTTCCGCTGCCATTAATAGCATTTTTCAACGTTTCCGCACCGCCGATCCGATCAGCAAGATACATATACCAAAGCGAACCTGTCCAACGGTCTTTATTCCCGAGAGCGATCGGAG
Organism: Geobacillus sp. 46C-IIa; assembly: GCF_014679505.1. Taxonomy (GTDB): domain Bacteria; phylum Bacillota; class Bacilli; order Bacillales; family Anoxybacillaceae; genus Geobacillus. Next base: position 1,486,355 of record NZ_CP061474.1, on the reverse strand, counting down.
CGACACCGTTTTTCGCCAGCGTCTCAACAACATGTTTAAATTCTTCATATGTTTTCGGCACTTCTAAACCATAGCGCGAAAACAGTTCTTTGTTGTAGTAAATCGGTGTAATATTCAGTTCAAGTGGAAGCGCATACGTTTTTCCGTTTACCGCATAGGCTTCTGTTGTGCCAGAAACAAACTGATCTTTCAACCCAGAATTTAATACATCGTCAAGCGGCGCGAACAAGTTGCCTTTTACATACGGCTCTAAAAATCCCGCTGCCCATGTCATGCCGACATCCGGCAGTTCGTTTGAAGCCGCCAATACTTTCAATTTGTTTTTGTATTGCTCATTTTCTAACGTTTCTTGCTCAACCTTGACATTCGGGTTTTGCTCTTCAAATTCTTTAATGATGTTGTTGACGATCATATTATGCTGCTTGGAACTTCCTGGCGTCCAAAGGTGCATAAACTTAATCGTCACTTTTTTGTCCGAATCGGACGATGATCCACCGCTATTCGTCGAGTTTGAACACCCGGCTAAAGCGAGAGAAACGACCATCATCACAACAACTAATAATGAATACGCTTTCTTCAACATATCGAACCCCCCTTAGTTTTCTCTTGTACACCTCTAGTATAGCGCTTCCAACAGGAAGAAATTAAGGGCATAACGGTTGGCTAAAAGTCTACTTTTTTTAGGTGTTCTTTGCGAAATTGAGACGGCGTGATCCCTTCGAACTCCTTAAACAATTTGACAAAATATTTGACTGTTTGGTATCCGACCTGTTCCGCCACTTCGGCGACTGTTAAGTTCGTTGTCAATAACAGGCTTTTCGCCTTTTGCAGCCGTGATCTTGTGACATACTCGCTAAACGTCAAATTTGTTTCCTCTTTAAACAAAGCGCTTAAATAGCTGGCATTCACATGAAGAAACTCAGATACCTCGCGCAAACTAAACGGTTGATGAAGATGTTCGCCAACAAATTGAATTGCTTGCCTGATTAATGGGGACCGGATCCCTTCTTCAGCCTCAAAAACGTGCTGGTCGATGATTTTCTTTGCCGTTTCTGTTTTTTGGCGTTCTTTCCAAACTTCGATCGCTTCTTCTGCCGCCCGCAAAAGCTCGTCACGGTCAATCGGTTTTAGTAAATAATTGACCACTCCTAACGTAATCGCTTCTTGGGCATAAGCAAATTCAGAATAGGCTGATATAATAATCGTTACCGGCCTAGAGCCAAGCAGGCGCAGCTGCTTGATCAGCTCCAAACCGGTCATCTCGGGCATCCGAATGTCCGTAATAAGCAAGTGAATAGGCTTCCGTTTCGCGATCTCGATGGCCTCATCGGCATTGGCGGCACTAATCACTTCATATTTTCCTACCGCCCACATATCCACTGTTTTTCTCAACCCTTCCCGCGTCCGCGGCTCATCGTCAACGATTAAAATCGTTTGAAATAAGCTCATCGAATCCCCCCGCTCTTAGGAATACGAAACGAGATGCATGTCCCCTTCCCTTGCTCGCTTTCAATCATGATTTTTCGGTCCTCTCCATAATAGAGCTGAAGCCGCCGATTGACATTGACAATGGCCATTCCCTCTCCTTTTAAGGCGTCCGGTTCCTTTTTATTTAACAGCCGCTCGATTTCCTGTTGTGTTTTTGCACTCATACCAACCCCATCATCAATGACTTTGACAGTTAACTCAAAATAGGAATCGTCCTCCTCAATAGTCACGAGAACTGAACCTTGTTCCTTTTTATTGCCAATTCCATGCAATACTGCATTTTCAACGAGCGGCTGAATTAACAACTTCGGGATCGGAACATGGAGAAAACGGGCAGGAACGACAATGTCCCATAGGAGACGATCTCCCCAGCGCAGTTTCATAATTTCCATATAACGGCGAATATGGTCAACTTCTTGTTGGAGAGTGACCCATTCATCACGATTTGTTACGCTAATCGTATAACGGAATAGCTTGGACATATTCAGCACAAATTGGGCTGATTCCTCATCGCCTTTTTCCACTAATGACCAATACAACGCATCAAGAGTATTAAAGAGAAAATGTGGATTAATTTGCGCTTGCAGCGCTTTTAACTCTGCCTGACTGCGAACGAGCTCTTTTTCATAGACAACTTGAATTAAATGTTTAATATGGGCAACCAAGGCATTATACGTCTCATTCAGTTGACGGATCTCGACTGTAGATGATGAGATCGGCGGACTTTCAATAAATTCGCCATTTTTTCCGCGCTGCATCGCCTTCGTCAGCCGCAAAATCGGCTGCGTGATCATCGTGGAAAGAGAAAATGAAAAGGCGAGGAAAATCAAAAACCCGATTGTCCCTGAGAGAAGAAGAGCATTTTTTAAAACGGAGACTCCTTCCGTCAAAACTTCCACTGGAGTGATGATGGTCAACGTCCATCCGGTTAACGCAGACACTTTCTTTACGATCAAATATTCCTGTTTCCTGCTTTGAATAATCGGGCGTTCCCGATGAAACAGCTGCCGCCAATCCCCTTGATAATTGGAAAAAAGAAGGGTCTCGTTAGCGTCGGTGAGAACAATGTACCCTTTTTTATCGTCAAAATAGTCATCAAACTGGAAATAATCTCTGTTAATTCGAATAACTAAATACCCCCCCGGAGAAAACCAGCGATCCATCAACCGAACTTGACGCACTGCCAAAAAATACCCTGGCGCCTTCGGATCGCGGCCGATCCATACCATTTTCCCTCCTGCCTTCTCAGCACGTTGAATCCATTGGTTGTCTATTCTCGCGTCTAATTTTTCTTCATCTAGAGGAAAGAGCCGCCGATAGTCGTTCGTATATAATTCAAATGAATGAATGCCATCGGAATACGCCTGAAATGAATTGGCAATATGCATTAATTCCTGCTTTTCTTTAAAACTCGGGGAGTAGCCGCCTACCGTTTTTAAAAGCATTTGCTGAACATACATATTGGTAGCCACTTGGTTGCTTAAGGCATCGATTTGTTGATACAGAGCCTCTAGCCTTCCACTCGCATGAATCGCCGTTTGCTCGATTTGCTGTTCAGCGTTATTTTTCAGCAACGCCGAAACGAGGTGAAAGGTAATCACCCCTACAAAACATAGCACGATCACCATAACAGATACGAAAACAATTAAGATTTGATTACGCAATGTATAAAAACGCAACCGTATGCTTCCCAACCTGTTTTCCTCCAATGCAGGCCGACAAGGGAATCTGTCCAAGAAAACTATCTTTAAAAAAGGGGGAACGCCCTCATAGAACAGATGTGCAATAAACTACTCCATCGATTTGTCCAAATCCCCTAATCCCAACAGCTCACTAACTGTCACAAATTGATATCCTTGTAAACGCAACTCAGAAACAAGAATTTTTACTGCTTCAATCGTCTGGGAACGGTCGCCAAATCCGTCATGAAAAAGAAGAGTACTTCCATTTTTTATATGTTTTCGAGTCTTATTAATAATATACTCCACAAATATGTCCAACACTTTCAACGTATAAATCGGATTGGGCCCATCGTCGAACGTCATAGCAACCGCTTTACGGGACGTCTGAACATGATGAATCATTCCTTCAGATGCAACCATATCGCGTCATCTCCTTTAATTAAAACACACCAAACCGATACTTCGTGACCGACACGTGCTCTTCCCCTTTCGGCAACGCGCAAGACGGAAACTGCGGATGATGGATCGCATCAGGCAGCCCTTGCGTTTCTAGGCAAATGCCTAAATATTTCCGCGACGGCACGCCGCCAAGATCGAGCCCTTCCGGCAATTGGTTCGACGTGTAAACGACAACGCCCACTTCATCCGTCTCAACCGTTAACGTCCGTCCGCTCTCCGCATCGCAAAGCACAATTTCCTCGTCATGTTGCCGATCAAGCCAAAACGGATGATCATACCCGCGCCCAGCCAATTCGATTTGCGGATACCCGGATTCAACCGCCTCTTTCACTTTCTTTCCTTGCCGCAAATCAAACGGCGTGTTGGCGACGTCCATAACAGCCCCGGTCGGGATCAACTCGCGATTCAGCTCTAAAACGCGGGAACTTTTGATCGTTAATTCATGATCCAAAATATCCCGTTTCAAATTGCCGCTTAAATTAAAATACGTATGGTTCGTTAAGTTAAGCAGCGTCGTCCGGTCAGAGCGGGCCCGATAGGTGACGGTCCATTCATCATCGTTATTAAGCCAGTACGCCACTTGAACGTCGACCGTTCCGGGATACCCTTCTTCTCCGTCCGGACTGGTGTAGGAAAACACGACCCCGACCGCATCGCCGCGCCGGACAGGCTCCGCCTGCCAAAGCACGCGATGAAATCCGTTCGGACCGCCATGCAGATGGTTGTTGTTTTCGTTTTTCGCCAGTTGATACGTGACGCCATCCAGTTCAAAGCTCGCCCCTTGAATGCGCCCCGCCACCCGTCCAATCACCGCGCCGAAGTAAGGAGCATTTGTCAAATATGGCTCAAACCGGTCAAACCCAAGCACGACATTCTCCACATTCCCCTTTCGGTCCGGAACGAGCAGTTTCGTCACGATGCACCCGTAGTTCGTCGCCGATAATTCCACGCCGCGATCGTTCATCAAGGTGAACAATTGAACGTCTTTTCCATCGAGTTCGGACCATTTTTGGTATGCAACTTGCATTTTTCCATCCCTTCTTTCAATATACATCCATTATCAAGCAAACTTCACCTATTCAAAAGTATAACGACTTTTAAATGGTTTGTATATAATACAAACAAAGATTTCTTCAAGTTTATTGCTGATAATAAAAAATGCCGGTTGAAGCGACTTGCTCAACCAGCGATAACATTCGAGGCTCTATTTCTCATTGATCCACACCAACATTTCCCCACTTCCCCGATTGCACCACGCATAGTAAGGAATCGCTTGAAAAGGAACCTTATAAGTTCGAGCTTCGACAGGCTTATACAGTTCATCGTCCCATGCAGACTCATCGACCCGCTCAGCTAAACCGGTAATCACGACCACACCCTCAAGCAGCTCGGGCTCAAAATGCGCCTGGAGCTTGGCATCACGCGGGAGGAAAAGATTCGGCAAATTCGGCCCGTTATCGACTTCTTCCAAACAATACACGATCGGCCCGCGCTGCAACGCGACCTTGCCGACATTGGTGCGCACTTGAGGATGCGCCTTGATCCGTTCGACCGGCATCGGGAAAAACAGTTCTACTTGATCTCCTTTTCTCCATACCCGTTTGATATAAGCGTACCCTTTTTCGATAAGCGGAACGATGTCCACCTTTTCCCCGTTAATCTTTAATTCAGCTCCCCGGCACCATGCAGGGATGCGCAATCCAAGTGTAATTTCTCCACTCGATTCCGGAGAAACCGTCAACTGAATCGTTCCATCCCAAGGATAATTCGTCTTTTGCACGATTTCGACTGTCCGTCCATCGATTTCCGTATGGATTTCGCTGCCAACGTACAGATGAACAAACAGCGCATTGGATGTTTGCGAATAAATATAATGGCCGATCGACGCAATTAACCGTGCCAAATTCGGCGGACAACACGCGCAGCTGAACCATTTTTGCCGCACTGGTTTGACATGGCGCTTATCGTGACGTTCACATGCCTTCGGCCACACCTCGAGCGGGTTGACATAAAAGAACTTCTTGCCGTCCAAGCTCATGCCGCTGATCGTTCCGTTGTATAACGCCCGTTCCATGACATCCGCGTATTTCCCATCCATCTCGAGTTCCAACATCCGGCGGGCCCAAAACACTAAGGCAATCGAAGCACACGTTTCCGCGTATGCTGTATCATTTGGCAAATCGAAATCAAACGTGAACGATTCTCCAAAAGCGCTGGAGCCGACGCCGCCTGTGATATATATTTGCCGTTTCGTCACATTTTCCCATAAGGTTTGACAAGTTTCTTTCAACGATTCGTCCCCGGTTTTGGCGGCAAGGTCGGCCATCGCCGTATACATGTACAGCGCCCGCACCGCATGCCCCACGGCTTGTTTCTGTTTCCTTACCGGAACATGCGCCTGATGGTAACGATAGTCGTCATTAAACCAAAACGGCTGCGTCTCTCCTCTTGCTTTTTTCTCAATATCAAAATAATGCGGCTGTTGCCCGCGTTCATCAATAAAATATTGGCTGAGTTTTAAATATGCCCATCATACCCAGGAATCTGATGTTCCCCTTTGCCAAATACCGTATCAATATAATCGGCATATTTGCACATAATGTCTAAAAATCGCCGTTTGTCCGTTGCTTTAAAATAAGCCACAGCTGCCTCCATCAGATGGCCGGCACAATATAATTCATGGTTGTCCCGTAAGTTGGTCCAGCGTTTGCCCGGTTCCTTGACCGTATAATACGTATTTAAATAACTGTCCGGCTGTTGGGCCCGGCCTAACAGCTCAATCACCTCATCTGCGATTCTTTCCAACTCCGGATCGCGGTTCGTTTCCAACAGATACGCCACCGCTTCGAGCCATTTGGCCACATCGCTGTCTTGAAATACCATCCCGTAAAATTCTCCGTCTGATTCGCCGGCAGCAATGCGGAAGTTTTCGATTGCATGGCTTGGTTCAGCGCCAGGGATGCGGTCATTTAGCGCTTCCCATTGATATGGGATAACCTCATTCCGCACCACATCCATATACCGTTTCCAAAACCGGTCATTGACTTTAGCATTAATTTCTAATCTTTTCATTATGATCCCCCTAAATGGTATTACAGACTACAACACGAACTCATTCAAAAAGTACAGCATGGTGAACCGATTGCTACGCAGGCGGTGAGCCTCCCGCAAACTCCGCTCGACTAATTGTGGATCGATTCCGAGTTGTCCCGGGTGAGCGGCACCTCCTACTGTCTCTAACATGGTCCGGATGCGCTCTGCGGAGGGGAATGATTCGAGCAGTTTCCGAATAGAAGCCGCATTGGCTTTGAGTCGTTCCCATGCGACTTCGTCCATTGATTTCGGTCGTTTTTCTAATTCGTTCAACAGCGACCAAAACACGCGTTGATAATGCTCAACGATGATCGGAGTCGACACGCCGACCTTCGCCCCGTGAAGCACTTGCCGTTTTTTCTGACGCAAAAATTCCATTTCCCAGTAGTGGGACAGATGATGTTCAGCGCCCGAAGCCGAGTACGATTGCCCCATCAGCAACATGGCAATGCCCGACTGCAACAGCGCATCCATTAATACACGAATCCCTTGTTCACTGCCATCGGCAATGTCATCGAGATGATCGCCACACGTTTGCAACGACTGTTCCGTCAACTGATGAACGAATGGGCAATACGGCTCATCCGTCATCCAATGAGCAAACTGCCAATCAGCCAATGACGTATACTTCGCCACCATATCACCGAACCCAGCAGCGATCATCTCTTTCGGCGCATTCCGCAACACTTCGATATCGGCAAACACCGCAATCGGCGCCTGTGCTTGAATGGTTTTTTTCACCCCGCGAATGATGAGCGGAGCACCCATGGACGTAAATCCATCGACCGATGGAGCAGTAGGAATCGAAACAAACGGAACCTTCATTTTATAACTGCTAAAACGGGTAATGTCGTGAATCGTTCCCGCCCCTATGGCAATGAACACGTCGACATCATTCGGCGTTTCTAGCAGCACCTGCACGATCGCACGTTCATCGGCGATGACATCTTCATTTTCATCGGGGTGAACGAGGCACACTGTATAGTGAACCGATTCATTTTTCAGTTTGTCGCACACGGATCGCCCTGCCGCCGCAAACGTGCGCGCGTCGGCCACCACAACCACTTTCTTGTATCGTTTGTACTGCAAATAAGCGGCCAGCCGGTTGAACGCCTCATGGCTCACGACGATTTGTTCAATCGGAATATCATAATGACGATGCCCGCACCAGCATTGTCTAGCTAATGAAACGATGTTGTCTAATGTTTGATTCACTGCATGACCTCCTTTCCTAGACGGATGATGTCACCAATCGAACTCAACACATAATCGGGGCGTTCTTTGGCTCGCAACGTGTCAAGCTGACTTCGCATTGTATTACCGGTCAACACTAGAGCGGTCTTTATCCCATGCATCCGTCCCATGCGAAGATCTGACTCCACACTGTCACCAATGATGAGACAACGGCTGGGCGGCACTTGCAGTTGGCGCAAAGCAGCTTCGACCATAAAGCAAGAAGGCTTGCCTAACACGATTTCCACTTTTCGGGATGTCACCGCCTCCATCGCCCCCACCATACCGGCCACATCAATAGAACTCCCGTGTTTACTCGGAACCGTTTTATCGATATTGGTCGCAATGATTCGCGCACCGTGATGAACAGCCTGAAACGCCAAATCCAAATCGCGGTACGTCACCGTTTCATGCAAGGTGATCACGAGAAAATCCGCTTCTTCGGGAACTCGAGCCAATGGAACTTGATGGTGCCGCAATTCTTCGCGCAGCCCATCATCGCCCAGCGTCCAAACTTGGCATAACGGATAATGTTCCCGCAAAAACTGAGCCGTTACCGTTGAGGATAAAATGATGTCTTCTTCTGCCGCCGCAATCCCAAACCGTCTAAGCTGTTCATGGCACATGCGCCGCGACCAATTGCCGCGATTGCTGACGAACACGATTCGTTTTTCAAGAGAACGGAGGTAGGCAACCGCCTCATCCGCATGCGGAATGAGTTCATTTCCCTTCCATATCGTCCCATCAAGATCAATCAACACCCCTTCGATTTCCTCCATCAAGGACCATCTGCCCCCCATTCGCCTATGATGTCCGCACGCCAAACCGATAGACCGTCGTTGATAGTCGCTCCTTGCCAGCCGGCAATACGACCGACGGAAACTGTGGATGGTGAATCGCATCCGGCAACCCTTGTGTTTCAAGGCAAATGCCTAAATATTTCCGCGACCGCACCCCCCCTAAATCCATTCCTTCTGGTAACTGGTTCGATGTATACACCACTACGCCGACTTCATCCGTCTCCACCGTCAACATTCGTCCACTCTCTTGGTCATCAAGTACAATTTCTTTGTCGTGATGCCGTTCAAGCCAAAACGGATGGTCATAGCCCCCGCCAACGAGTTCGACTTGCGGATGCCCGGATTCAACCGCCTCCCGGATCGCCTTTCCGTGCCGCAAATCAAACGGTGTTCCGGCGACATCCAAAATGCGCCCTGTCGGAATCAGTTCCTCGTTTAGCTCGAGCACACGCGAGCTTTGGATGGTTAGCGTATGATCCAGAATATCACGTTTGCCGTTGCCGCTTAAGTTAAAATACGTATGGTTCGTCAAGTTGACGAGCGTCGTTTTGTCCGAACGAGCCCGATACGTGATCGTCCATTCGTTGTCATTGTTCAGCCAGTACGTCACTTGCACGTCCAATGTTCCCGGATATCCTTCCTCCCCGTCTGGGCTTGTGTACGAAAAAACGACGCCGACCGCATCATCACGATGGATCGGTTCTGCCTGCCAAAGCACGCGATGGAAGCCGTTCGGTCCTCCGTGCAGATGGTTGTTGTTTTCGTTTTTCGCCAATTGATGCGTGATTCCGTCGAGTTCGAAGCTCGCCTCGCGAATGCGCCCCGCCACCCGACCGATGACCGCGCCAAAGTAAGGCGCATTCTCCACATACGGCTCAAACTGGTCAAACCCAAGTACGACATTTTCGATGTTACCGTTTCGATCGGGAACGCATAACCTCGTGACAATACACCCATAGTTCATCGCCGACAGTTCTACGCCGCGGTTATTGATCAATGTAAACAAAAGCACGTCTTTTCCGTTATATTCAGACCATTTTTCATATGTCACTTTCATGTCGCTTCCCCTTCCTTATAACCTTATGATGTTTCCTGTCTTCATCGATGTTCGGCAAGCGTCGAGCGCCCGCGCTTGTTTGATCATGCGCTCTGGCGAATACAACAGCGGTATGCCGTCAAGAATGGCGCGCGAGAAGTGCTCGATTTGCAGCGCGTATTGATCGCCTGACACTGTTTCCTCGCGCTCGCTTCCATCAGCCGTTACGATCGTAATCCGTCCCTCACCGCCATCGATATCCGGCCGATACGCCCGCGAGACAACGATTTTTCCTTTCGTGCCCACTACTTCGTATTCGTTCTGAAAGAGCATGTCAAAACTGCACGTGAACTGCGCAAGAACACCGCTTTCCATCCTCATCCAACCATTCGTCGTTAAATCGACCGCACGGTGCGTACCAAAACGGGACTGAACAAATAGTTCCATAGGTTCGGCGCCAAGGATGTGTCTTGTCGAGTGCACGCAATAGCAGCCGACATCGAACAAGCTTCCCCCGCCAAGCTCAGGGTTCATGCGGATATTCGTTGCCCGGTCTGGCAAATAAAAAGAGAAATGAGTACGCATGTACTTGATGTCACCGATCACTCCATCGGCTAAAAGCTGCTTCACCCGCTCATGCTGCGGATGAAACTGGTACATAAACGCTTCCATAAATAAAACACCGTTTTTCTCGCACCCCTCGATCATGCGTCGGACATCCGCTTCACATATGGCGGCCGGCTTTTCGCAAAGCACATGTTTTTTCTTCTTTGCCGCTTTGATCGTCCATTCCGCGTGCAAGCTGTTCGGAAGCGGAATGTACACCGCGTCGATGTCCGGGTCATCAAGCAGCTGTTCGTAGTGGTCATACGCCTTCGGAATTCCGAGTTCCCGTGCCGCTTCCCTGGCCTTCCCGCTTTCACTGGCGATCGCCACGACTTCAGCGTGATCCACCCGGCGAATGGCGGGAATCATAACGTCTTTGGCAATGGCCGCTGTACCCATAATACCAAAGCGAACTTTACGCCCCACGTTTCGTCTCTCCTTTCTGTTTTCAAAGGGAGAGGCTGGCACTAAAACAAGCCAGCCCCCTCATTCTCCAGACAAACAGACCGAAATATCGTAAAATCAACTTGCTTTACTTTTACTTGAGATATCCGCCCAAACAGCGATCATCAAAATTAACCCTTTTACGATATATTGCCAAAATGTTTCAATGTTCATCATGCTCATACCGTTATCGATACTAGCCATGATCAGAGCGCCAATAATCGCCCCAACAATATTTCCTCTTCCTCCCATCAGGCTCGTACCGCCAATGACACAAGCAGCGATAGCATCGAGCTCGTACATTTCCCCACCGCTTACTGTAGCTGCATTCAGCCGGCTTGTCAAAAGAACACCTGCTACAGCAGAAAGGATTCCCATTAAAACAAAAACGGACAGCACGACCCTCTTAATATTGATTCCGGATAATGCAGCCGCCTCAATATTCCCGCCGATCGCATAAATATATCGTCCAAATGGTGTCTTCACAGCGATGAAGACAAAGATAACCGCTAACAGGACAACAATAAGCATTGGGATGGGAACGCCGTAATAACGGCTTAGCATGTACACCAGAACTAAAATGAACAGCGAATAGCCTAATGTTTTTCCATAATCGTTTGCTTTTGAATTGAGCGCTAAACCTAACTCTTTTCGTTTTTTTCTATTTTTCTCTACGGAAACAAATAATAGGATGATGCTAACAACCGCTAAAATATAGCCGATCGCATAAGGAAGATAACTATTCCCAATCGCCTCAAAACTACTATCTAACGGCGCTACTGTTTCACCGTTGCTAATCCCGATTAAAATCCCCCGAAAAATTAACATTCCTCCCAAGGTGACAATAAAAGCAGGAACACCTCGATAAGCTACCCACCAACCTTGCCAGAGTCCGATCAACGCCCCGGCAACAATAGCGACCATAATGACAGAAACCGTTCCCCAGCCGTACCATACTTGCAAAATCGCAGCGATTCCCCCGGTCAATCCGACAATCGATCCAACCGATAAATCAATATGGCCAGCTATAATGACCAAGGTCATACCAATCGCTAAAACAGAAATAACGGACATCTGCATAAATAAGTTAGACAAATTTCGTGATGATATAAATTCACCATCGGTTAAGACGCCGAAAATAACGGCGATAAAGACTAATGCTATAACCAGTGTATAAGAACGAAAGTCAAATTTCCACTGTACCTTTCCATCAATTTGGCCCTTCGATGACGCTGCAGGAATTAGACCTTTCATCCTTTTTTTCCTCCTGTTGCACAAGTCATAATTTTTTCTTGCGTCGCCTCATGTCGTTGAAATTCCCCAGTTATTCGTCCTTCTGACATGACTAAAATGCGGTCTGACATTCCCATAACCTCTGGCAGCTCAGATGAAATCAAAACAATCGCCACACCCTGTCTAGCCAGCTCGTTAATGATTTTATAGATTTCGTATTTGGCTCCGATGTCGATTCCACGGGTTGGCTCATCTAAAATTAATATTTTAGGATTATTTAAGAGCCATTTACTTAATACTACTTTTTGCTGATTGCCTCCGCTTAGTTGAGATACTTTCGCTTCTAAAGCAGGAGCTTTTAATTTCATTTTTCTTGTTATTTCCTCTGCCTGTTTTACTTCTAACGCATGATCAACAACATTCCGCTTTGTAACCTTTTTCAAAGCCACAAGAGTAGTATTTTTAATAATATCCATTTCTAAAACGAGGCCGTATTTTTTTCGATCCTCAGATACATATGCCATTCCGTATTTAATCGCTTCTGCAGGACGATGAATATGAACTTGTTCACCGTCAATCCAAACTGTTCCCTCTTTCTTTCCGCGGTAAGCACCAAATAGGCTAGTAAACAGTTCTGTTCTCCCTGAACCCATCAATCCTGAAATTCCGAGAATTTCACCTGTTCTTAGAGAAAATGAAACATCCTCAATGACTTTTCTTCCTGTGCTTTCATCTCTGACAGAATAGTTCTCCACTTTAAGCACTTCTGTCCCGGTGTCTCGAGGTTCATATGGATATAACTCATTCAGTTCCCGACCTACCATTTGGGCAATAATCCGCTCTTCAGTCAACTGGCCAATAGGATCTGTACTGATAGTTCGCCCGTCACGCAAAACCGTTACTTTGTCGGCTAATTCCATGACCTCGTTTAGTTTATGAGAAATATAAATACAAGTAACTCCCTGCGCGCGAAGATCGCGGAGAATTTGCTTTAAGACTTCTACATCGCTGTCCGTCAGTGCAGCCGTCGGCTCGTCTAAAATAATAATTTTAGCGTTTTTTGCAAGCGCTTTGGCAATCTCTATTAACTGTTGCTTGCCGACCGTTAAATCCCGGACCTTTGTTTCCGGATCAATGTTCAGTCCTATTTTCTGCAGCCATTTTTGCGTCTCCGAGTATAAACGATTCCAATCAATATATCTTCCTCTCATCAACTCATGACCGAGAAATAAGTTCTCAGCAACCGTCATCTCTTCAACGACGGCCAGTTCCTGATAAATAATGGAGATTCCTGCTTCTTGTGACTCTTTAATATTTCTGAATTGAACTTCTTTTCCTTCGACATAAATCTTTCCCTCATATGATCCGTATGGATAAACCCCACTTAAAATTTTCATCAACGTAGACTTCCCAGCGCCATTTTCACCACAAAGAGCATGAATTTCTCCCTTATGGACGGAAAAGGTCACGTTGTCCAACGCCCGAACCCCTGGAAACTCTTTTGTAATTCCCTTCATTTCCAAAATATACGGTTGCATATATCCCACCTACTAACAAAGAAAGTTAGATTAGTAAACTAAGTTTAGGAACTACGGACAGCATCCAAGCCCTTAAGCGAAGATGCTGTCCGCACATCGATTATGGCGAATTATGGACGCGGCGGGCGTTTCTCTTCAGGCACATTTTTATAAACTTCGTCATACGAGTGGAATCCATCTTTAATAACAGTGTCAATGACATTATCTTTATCAACCATGATTGGATCCAGTTTAATAAACGGTACATCTACTTTTCCGTTATTTACCGTTTCATCCGCCTGAACTTTTTCGCCCTTCGCTAGCTGTACTGCAACTTCGGCGGACTTTGTTGCAATACTCTTAATCGGTTTGTATACTGTCATCGATTGAGTTCCTTCGACAATTCGCTGAACGGCAGCCAAGTCAGCATCTTGACCAGAAATCGCCACTTTTCCGTCTAACCCTTGAGCCTTCAACGCTTGAATCGCTCCGCCTGCCGTGCTGTCATTCGATGCCACAATCGCATCAATTTGGTTTTTATTGGCCGTCAATGCATTCTCAATAATTCTCATTGCTTCAGAGGCTTGCCAGTCTTTTGCCCATTGATCCCCGACAACCTTAATATCGCCTTTATCAATTAAAGGCTGTAAAACCTTCATTTGCCCTTCTCTAAACATTTTGGCATTATTGTCAGTCGGCGAACCGCCTAATAAAAAGTAGTTTCCTTTAGGAACTTTTTTCACCAAATACTCCGCTTGCATTTCGCCGACACGTACGTTGTCAAAAGACACGTAGGCATCTACGTCCGCATTCATAATGAGCCGGTCATAAGCAAGCACTTTTACTCCTTCCTTTTTAGCCTGTTGAACGACTGGAGATAAGGATTCCGTATTAACCGCTACAATGACTAAAACGTCAATCCCTTGGGATAACATATTTTGAATTTGTGACAGTTGCTTCTCGCTATCCCCGTTTGCGGACTGAACTAAAACATCGGCCCCTAACTTCTTAACCTCTTCAACAAAAATGTCACGGTCATGTTGCCATCTTTCAAGTGTCAGATCGGATACAGAAAAACCAATTTTAATTTTTTTGTCTTGGTTCGCCTGATTTCCGCTGTTGTTTCCGCTTTCATTTTTGGCCACATCCTGTCCGCAGGCGGACAACAACAGCAAGATAAGAGAAAATAATAAGACAGGACTTAAGAACTTTGAAACCTTCTTCATAGTAATCCCCCTAATGGCTAGTAATTTTTAAAACTTTTAAGTAAATTATAAAGCAATTATCTTTGTTTGTCTATAACACAAACAAAGATAATTGCTTTTTAATTTTGTGAAAGAATTATATAGTGATAATGAGGTAGCGGCAGTAGTGATGATAGATTTATGAGAACCGTCTAAAAACAAAGTGGTTTTCTAAAGGCTAATCTCTATGATGTCCATTGTACTACCTGCCTCGCGGGAGATATTCTATACGTCCCGAAAGAAGTATTGCAGTGCATGAAGTATGCCACATAAACTGAAAAATAGTATCTCAAATAATTTGCTTTCCTATCCATTCAATAAACCCTGAAAAAAGAGCACCCTTCCTGTAGACGCAAATAGCCATATCGGAAGAGGTGCCCCTATGAACATCCATAAACTTACCCTTGAATTGGCTGTATCGTTTGATCATGGAAGCAGCGGGACATGATCCTTCAATTAGGAGGGCAGGTGATACTGGAGCATGCACACTTTCACGAAAACCTCTACGAGGAGTCCCGCTATCCCCCCTAGAAATGAAAGTCACCGCTCACAAACTGAAATTTTCCGCATAACGAGATTAGACAATCGTAAAGGATCAACAGCAGTGTGAACACTATTTTTATGCCTAAGCAGCAAGAAACCTCACTGATACTCCTTATGAATCATTTTATTCAGCAATGGAATCCATTCCCCATGCTTCCACGCTACAATCAATCCGATTGCAACCAACCCGAGCGTCCCGGAGAAGTAAAACGCGAATTGGATACGGATCCACTCATTCAGTATTCCGGCTAGATACGGCCCGCCAAACATGCCAATAGCATAAATGGCCTGATATGTTCCCATGGCGGTTGCTTTCTGGGCCTCATCAACAGACTCAATCGCCATTCCTAATAACAACGGAAACAACAGCCCAAGGAAAAAGCCGTGGCCAGCTTGAACAACATAGAAAGAAACGCTTTCACTAGCGGCTGGAATCATGAACGTAAACAGCGCGGTTCCGGAAAATGCCATAAGAAGCGAGCCCCACTTGCCCCATCGCGGAACGAGCGTTTTTCCAATAAAAAAAGTCGCCAAGGCATGCGGAATCATAAAGCAAAACGTTAACATACTTAAATCTCCTTCTTTTAGACCGATCTTCAACGCATAGGCCGGAGTAAAGCCAAACATTGTCGTAAAAATGATCCCGTGAGCCAATACCGATAAAATAGAAACTTTCCATAGCTGTGGTTCCTTGATCACAAGAAGAAGATGTTTCAGTTGAATCGTTTGTCTTCGTTCGTCGTTTCTCTTCGGCTCGCTAACCCATATAGAAAGAAAGGCGCCCGTTGCGCCAAGAACCCCGCCGGCCCAAAACGGGGCGTGCCATCCCCATTGATCCACCATATATCCGCTGACCGTCATGCCGGTCAGTTGCGCCAAAACGACAATCAGCGAAATTTGACTCATCGCCCGATGAGTTTCCTTGGAGTGGAAGTAGCAAGAATAAAGCACGGTAAAAGCTACCCATGTCGCTGCGGCAATTCCGGCCAGCGCCCTTGATGCAAGCGCCCATCGTAAACTGTCGGTGAGGGCAAACAAAAGGCCACTCCCCATGGCGAAAACCATCCCTAAAATGACAAACGGTTTTCTTCTTTGTGCCAGGTCGGATACAATCCCAATAGGCAGGCGGCACAACAATTGCATAAGACCGTAACTGCCTAATACAAGCCCGATAAACGAGTATGCGCCCCCTATCTCTTCAATATAGGGAGATAAGATCGGCATATAAATAAAAAGGGACAGCCAAAAGAAAAACGAGGCGATAAGAAAAAGGACACGATCCTTACCACGGGCCACGATGCACTTCCACTCCCCCCTTGGTCTGTTTGCGGACCGCTATTGTTAAAACGAAGGCAACAAAGCTTCTTTCGCTTTCCCTGCCGAATCAAATTCACGAATTTTTTGTCTTACGGTCTGTTTTACTTCTTCCCTTCCCGCCCCAAGGTATTTTCTTGGGTCGTATAGACTGTCATTCTCATTGAATAAGCGGCGAATTCCCCGGGTAAACGCCAATTGATTTTCTGTGTTGACGTTAATTTTCGCTGTTCCTAACGAAATGGCTCTGCGAATATCATCCAAGGGGATTCCTGTTCCCCCATGCAGCACAAGCGGCACGCCGGTTAAGCGCTGGATTTGCTCCATTTGCGCAAATCCTAATTTCGGTTTCCCTTTATATGGGCCGTGAACCGAACCTAGCGCCGGTGCCAGACAGTCGACCCCCGTTTCTTTAACGAGCCGCTCACATTCTTCTGGAATGGCGTACATCGCTTCCGCTTCATCGACCACTACGTCATCCTCTTGCCCTCCGATTCTTCCGACCTCTGCTTCAACGGAGACACCAAAGGACCGAGCTGCCTCAACGACTTTTTTTGTCATGGAAATATTTTTTTCTAAAGGGAAATGGGATGCATCAATCATCACCGATGTAAACCCGGCTTCCATCGCCTCAAGGCATTGCTCATAGGAGGAGCCGTGGTCTAAATGGAGAGCGACAGGTACGGTAATGCCGTATTCTTTCACGAGTTCTTTGACCATGGCCGCTACCGTCCGCAGCCCACCAAGATGTCCGATATATCCCGGGCTCACGGCCAAAATGACAGGTGCCTCTTCTTCTTCGGCCCCTAGGAGAATGGCTTGGGCAAATTCCAAGTTGTTTATGTTAAAATGCCCGACAGCATAATTTCCCCGTAATGCGCATTGCAATATGTCCTTCATTGAGACAAGCGTCATCTTGATTCCCCCTTTTGTTCATACATATCGAGAAAAAGCATCAAGCGCCATAAGGCGCCTGATCCTTTTTCCGTCACTCTTACCAGCGGGCAGTGAGCATTTTCTTACGTGTATAAAATTCCACACCGTCCATACCGTTCGCATGAAGGTCGCCATAAAACGAGTTTTTCCACCCAGAGAACGGGAAGAAGGCCATCGGCGCAGGAACGCCTAAGTTGACGCCTAACATGCCGGCATCGATTTCATCGCGGAACTTACGAACATTTCCTCCATCTCTTGTGTAAAGGCATGCCCCGTTGGCGAATGGCGATTTGTTGGCGACTTCAATGGCTTCATCTAGTGTATTAACACGCACAATCGAAAGAACAGGGGCGAAAATTTCATCTTTCCAAATCGTCATGTCGGTGGTGACTCGGTCAAAGATGGTCGGTCCGATAAAGTATCCGTCGTCTTGGACAGCAGCATCTTTCCGCCCGTCGCGCACCAAAATAGCTCCTTCTTTTTCTCCGAGTTCAATATATTTTACCGTCCGTTGTTTATGAGCTTCGCGAATGACCGGGCCTAAAAAGACGCTCTCCTCCAATCCGTTGCCTATCTTAATGTCATTGGCAGCCGCTACTAATCTCTCAACTAATTCATCAGCAATGTCCCCAACCGCGACAACAACTGACGCCGCCATGCACCGCTCTCCAGCAGAGCCGAACGCTGCGTTAATAATTTCACGAGCAGCCAGTTTCAAGTCCGCATCCGGCATGACGATGGAATGGTTTTTAGCCCCTGTCAACGCCTGAACGCGTTTGCCGTGGGCCGCTGCTGTTTTGTATACATACTCACCGACCGGCTGGGAGCCGACAAACGAGATGGCTTTCACATCCGGATGCTCCAACAGACCGTTCACGACATCACGCGCCCCATGAACGATGTTGAGCACCCCGTCCGGAAGCCCTGCTTCTTTAAAGAGTTCAGCCAGGCGATTGGCCAACATCGGTGTGCGTTCGGACGGTTTTAAGACGAACGTGTTTCCGCACGCAATCGCCAACGGGAACATCCAGCAAGGAACCATCATCGGGAAGTTAAACGGCGTGATGCCCCCAACGACACCAATCGGATAACGATACATTCCTGATTCAATGCCAGTCGCAATGTCAGGAAGCTGTCTTCCCATCATGAGTGTCGGCGCACCTGCGGCAAATTCCACGCATTCAATTCCACGCTGCACCTCCCCGTAGGCTTCGTTGTAGCTTTTGCCGTTTTCTAACGTCACTAACCGGGCCAGTTCTTCCCAATGTTCAACAAGCAACTGCTGGTATTTGAATAAAATCCGCGCCCGGCGCGGCACTGGCGTTTTGCTCCATGTTTTGAATGCCTCTTTCGCTGCCGCAACGGCATGATCCAAATCCTCACGGTTCGAAATCGGGACGTAAGCGAGCACTTCGCCCGTCGCAGGGTTTGGAACCGCTTCTGTCTTCGCAGAACTGGATTCCACCCATTGCCCGCCAACATAGTTTTTTAAGGTTTGCACTCCCGTTGTCATCGTCATGTTCGTTGATCCCCTTTCATTATGATTTCGCAGCGGCCGAGCTGCTTTTATGTTGTTGAATGAACTGTTCAATTTGGTCCAACGTTGGCATCGCATCAGAGCAACTATGGCTCGAGATGACAATCGAAGCGGCAGCTGCGCCATATTCCATCGCCTTCGGAATAGGCCACCCATTCATTAATCCATAGATAAACCCAGCAGCGTAAGAATCGCCCGCTCCAAACGTTTTCACAATATTCGCCGGGAAAATCGTGCCGATAAATGTTTCTCCTGTTTTCGTGTAGGCGATCGACCCATCTTTGCCATGCTTAATGACAACGATTTTCGCGTTGTAGTCAAACCACTTTTGCGCCGTTTTCTCGTCATCGCGCGAATGGCCGGCAAACTGCTCCATCATGTCAAATTCTTCTCTCGTGCCGATGATCACGTCGCATTTTTCCGCAGCCAAGTTGTAATAGATTGCCGTTTCCTCTTTGGATTGCCACGTATAAGGGCGATAATCCAAATCGAAAAAGACAACGACCCCATGACGTCTTGCATACTCCAACGCTAAAAACACCGCTTCTCTTGACGGACTTTTCGCCAAAGCCGTCCCGGAAATCAGCAGGCATTTTGCCTGCTGAATATAGTCTTTATGAATGTCGTTTGGTTCCAGTTTCAAATCAGCGACATTATCGCGATACATGAGGATGCTGCAGTCGGTCGGGCTCTTGATCTCGGTAAACGCCAAACCCGTCACACTGCCGGACTTGTCGGTAATGACATGGGACGTATCAATTCCATTGTTTTTTAAATATCGGACAATAAATCGACCCATTTGGTCGTCAGCAACCCGCCCGATAAATCCCGTTTTCATGCCGAGCCGCGCCATGCCGATGGCGATGTTCGCCGGAGACCCACCGACATATTTCGTAAACGTCACCGTTTCTTCCATCGGCCGATGGATTTCATTGGCGTTCAAATCGATGCATAGCCGGCCAACGGCGATAAAATCCAACGTTTTTTGCTGGTCAAATGGGAGTAAATTCATCGAACCGCCTCTTTCCTGTCATCTTTTTGGATCGTTTCTACTTCTGTTTGGCCGCGAGCTTGCTTTTCATCACCCACTCATGGTCCGGGTCATTATGGAACTTCCACGTCCGTACGGGTCCGGCCATGACGTTTAAGTAATACCCCTCATAACCTGGGGGAGCGGAAACCGGGTGATAACCTTTCGGCACCAAAACAACATCTCCGTTTTTCACGACCATCGTTTCATCAATCGAACGGTCATCGGTGTAGATCCGTTGTACCATAAAACCGTGGTCCGGATGGATTCGATGATAATACGTTTCTTCTAAATAGGATTCATACGGCAAATTGTTTTGGTCATGTTTATGCGGTGGGTAACTCGACCAGTTTCCTTCCGGCGTAAATACCTCAACGACAAGCAAGCTGTCAGCCGGTTTAGACTCCGGAAGAATGTTATGCACCCGCCGTTCAATATTTTCTGCTCCCCGTATTTCAACTCCTACTTCGCCTGGCGGAATCAAACGGGCTGGATACGTTCCTTTCCCTGGCGCTAAACAAACGGCCAACTCCAAATCAGTCACTGCTTGCACTTCATAAACATCATTGGACGGGACATAGACAGAGTATGGCGGAATCTTCTCAAAAATATCCATTCTCAGTCCAATATTTTCCCACCGTTCATGTCTCGTGTGTATATTGGCTTTCCCTTTGAGAAGAACAAGGCAGGCTTCCTGATCCATCGTCTCTTTTCGCAATGTTTGTCCTTTTGTTAACGCATACACTTCAAATCCAACATACTCCCACCCCGCCGATTCCGGCGTTACGCGGACGACGTTCCCCTCTTCATTCGGCGAATGGCTTGGTATGACCAGTCGGCTCATCGTTTCATCCTCCCCCCCTTACCGCTTTTGGGCCGCCAAGAGATGATGAACAAGGCGGTCAATATATTCTTTGGCCATTTTGGCGTACGTGTACGGGTGCGCCACAGCCGGGTCCTGTTCTGCTTCGACGATGATCCAGCCGTTATAGTCCATCTCAATCAATTTGGCAAAAATCGGAACAAAGTCAATGCATCCATCTCCAGGAACCGTAAACATGCCACGCAACACCGCCGTGCGAAAGTCGAGTTGTTCCCGTCTCACCAGCTCGAGCACATCGCGCCTTACGTCTTTCAAATGAACGTATTGAATGCGATCCGCATACCGATGCAACAGTTCAGCCGGATCATATCCGCCATATAACGCATGCCCTGTGTCATACAAGAGATGGACAAGATTCGGATCCGTCAACTCCATTAAGCGATCGATCTCTTCCGCCGTTTCGACGACTGTTCCCGCGTGAAAGTGGTAAACAAGTTTCATTCCTAGCTCTTGGCATATATGCGCGGCGCGATGCAATCCGTCAACAAGGGACTCCCATTCGGAATCCGTGAGCCGTTGAATCGTTTTTTCTTCTGGCACCCGGCGCGGATCCCAGTGCATTGACCCCCCCATCTCGCAGACAATCGCATACTTGCATCCCATATCGTGCAAATATTCCGCCCAAGACCGGAACGTCTTGAGTTCCTCTTCAAGACGAGAACGGTCTGAAAAGAGCACGCCGATGAATTTGCTGGCGAGCTCAATGCCATATTGGTTCAGTTTTGCCCTCAATGACGGGGGATCTTGGGAAAAGAGGCGCCCCATTTCCGTTGCAACATACCCAAGCTCCGCCATTTCGGATAACACTTGATCTTGTGTGTAATGGTCGCCCAATCCCGGGATATCATCATTGACCCAGCTGATCGGCGCAATACCGATACGAAAAGGATTAACCGTTTTTTCCATCTCTCTCACTCCAGTTGTTCAATATTTTCTTGCCCTTTGCAATTGTTGTTCTTTCCGCTTGTATGCCTCCGCAATTTTTGGGTTCCGGGATACTTCCGCCACCCCAACATGCCACCATGACTCATAATCATGGGTCATCGTTTTTGGAAGCACCTTAATATCGATCAATGTCGACACCGATTGTTGTTTGGCATCTTCGAGCGCTTCTTTTAATTGCTCGAGCGTGTGCACTTTATACGTTTTCGCCCCGTAACCAGCCGCGCTTTGCGCAAAGTCAATCGGAATCAAGCTCCCGTCTAAGCGCCCAGTTTCTCCGTTGCGGTAGCGGAATTCGGTGGCGAAACTGCCCATCCCATGACCCATTTGCAAGTTGTTAATGCAACCAAATCCGGCATTATCAAATAGAAGAACATTGATCTTTTTCTTCTCTTGAATACTCGTCACGAGCTCTGAGTGAAGCATTAAGTAGCTACCATCGCCGACCATGGCGTACACTTCTTTATCTGGCTCCGCCATTTTTACGCCGAGCGCACCGGAAATCTCATACCCCATGCACGAATATCCATACTCCATGTGATACGTATTCGGCCGGCGCGCCACCCACATGCGCTGCAAATCTCCCGGCAGGCTACCTGCCGCGCCGATGATAATGGCGTCGTCATCGATCCACTCGTTAACCACGCCAATGACTTCCGTTTGCGTCAACATGGAACCAAAAAACTCTGAGTATTCAGACAGAAATTCATCAAGCTGGCCGGCCACCTCCGGCTGAAATCCCGGCTGGCGATAGCGGACGTGATGCAGCCGGTTCAGCTCTTCTTCCCACGCCTTTTTCGCGACGTCTATTTCATTCGTATAACCGGATCGATACCCGATGTGCTCCAACTCCTCGGTTAAGGTGAGAAGAGCGAATTTCGCATCGGCCACGACGCGGACGGCATCCAATTTGCAAGCGTCAAAGGCCGAAATGTTAATTGTCAAAAATTCCACTTCAGGATGTTGGAAAAGCTGTTTTGAACCTGTCGTAAAATCAGTGTAACGGGTGCCAATTCCAATGACCAAATCGGCTTCCTTTGCGATCGTATTGGCGGCAAGATTGCCGGTAACGCCAATTCCCCCAAGATTATACCGATGGGTACTTTCTATCGCGCTTTTGCCGGCTTGCGTTTCCCCATAAGGAATGTGGAATTTCTCAGCAAACTGTTTCAATTCTTCCGCCGCTTCTGAATAACGGACACCGCCGCCGCAAATGATGATTGGTTTTTTCTTTCCGCGAATGAGTTCCACCGCCTCCCGAATCACCGCTTTCGTCGGAATGGGGCGTTCAATGCGGTGAATCCGTTTTTGGAAAAAGTGTTCCGGAAAGTCGTACGCTTCTCCTTGCACATCTTGAGGCAAGGCAATGGTGACCGCACCGGTGTTAGCAGGATCAGTCAACACCCGCATGGCCTGAATCATGGCCGACATCAGCTGCTCGGGCCGGCTGATGCGATCCCAATATTTGCTAACGGCGCGGAACGCATCGTTTGTGGAAATGGTCAAATCGTGCCAGTGCTCAATTTGTTGAAGCACCGGATCAGGCTGTCTTGTCGCGAACGTATCTCCCGGAAGCAATAGCACCGGAATGTGGTTCGCCGAAGCTGTCGCCGCTGCTGTCACCATATTTGCCGCCCCAGGGCCAACAGACGACGTGCATACCATGATTTGCCGTCGGTGTTTTTGTTTTGCAAAGGCAATTGCCGCATGCGCCATTCCTTGTTCATTGCGCCCTTGGTACACTTCGAGCTCTCCAGGATCTTCCTCAAGCGCTTGGCCAAGGCCAAGCACATTGCCATGTCCGAAAATCGTAAAAATGCCCTTGACAAACTTCTGTACATGGCCATCGAACTCCACGTACTGCTGGTTTAAAAACTTGATTAACGCTTGGGCAGTTGTTAGGCGGATCGTATTCATCGTTTTCCCTCCGGTAGATGTTCAAACTTGTTCAATATCAAAATACTGGCGGAGAATGTTCTCCATTTTTATCTTTCCGGTCTGAATCGTCGTTTCTGCATCCCAGTGCCAGTACTCAGGCCGAAATAACTCAATGGAAGCCATGTCATTGTAGCCAATGGCCTGGAGCGTACGTAAAATGCCATCCAAGTCAATCACCCCGTCCCCCGGCCACACTCGATGGTGATCGCGTAACGCTCCGACCGGCAAATCTTCACAATCATCAATATGAAAGACGAAAATATCTGTTGGATCTGCCGCCTGCAAGTCTTCGAGTCGGGAGTTCATGGCGTGAAAATGGAAGCAGTCCAGAACAAGGCCCACTCGACTGTTGCCCACCGCTTTGACAATCTCATACGCCTGCGCGAACGTGTTGATGGAACAATTCGGATATCCACAAAACTCGAGGGCGATTTTTACGCCGTACGGCTCGCTTAACTCTGCTAACTCCTGCAGCACGCGAACGGTTTCCGTTTTGATTTCCGACTTCGTATAATCACCGACATCAAACGTCGGAACCGCAATCACTGTTTGGCAGCCAATTTGTTGGCCAACTTCGCACAAAAACTGCAGATCGCGACGGATTTGGCCGAATCCTTCCTCATCGCGGAACGTGATAAACTCCAGCGCATTGAAGGCATACGGTTTCAAACGATGAAAAGCAAAGAATTGTTTCAAGTCGTCAACCGTATAGGAAGCGAGAAATTCTTTCAACTTATCAAGCCGAATTTCAATGCCGTCATAACCATATTTTTCACATAGTTCTAAGTCATTCTTTAATGTAGAATTTTTTAACGTCGTCGCCTCATTAAACACAAATTTCATCATTTTCCTCCAACCCTATGATTTTCGGTTTTTACGAGAATCGATGAACACGGCCATTGTAATAATGACGCCTTTGAGAATTTGTTGCCAGTATGGTGAAACATTCAACAAGTCGAGACCGTTATTCATCACCCCGATAATGAGCGCACCGACAATCGTGCCACCGATCGTCCCAATTCCACCGGCAAGGCTCGTGCCGCCAATGACCGCAGCGGCGATGGCATCGAGTTCATACATGACCCCGGCCGTCGGCTGCCCCGAGGAAATACGCGAGGTCAAGATGAGTCCAGCCAGCCCTGACAATAGTCCGGCATATGCGTAAACGAAAATCTTATATTTATCGACATTGACTCCGGCAATTATGGCCGCCTGTTCATTTCCGCCAATTGCATACACGTATTTGCCAAACTTCGTTTTATTTAAGAGAATGTAGGAAATGACCCCCACAAGCGCAAAGATGAGAATCGGGACCGGGATTCCCACAACATCTCCTTGCCCAATCCATAAAAACGAGGGCGACAAGTTCCCGATTGGTCTCCCATCGCTGAATAGCAGCGCCGCACCTCTCGCTGCTGTCATCATTCCCAGTGTCACAATAAAGGGAGCAATTTTCGCCTTCGAAATAATCGTCCCGTTGATCACACCCGTCAGGAGCCCTAATCCAAGACCAACCAAAATGGGGACAACGACTGGATACGTATCCGGATGAGCAAGGCTAGCCGTAACTACAGACACAAGAGCAATCACGGAACCTGATGACAAATCGATCCCAGTCGTAATAATGACGATCGTGACGCCAATCGCGACAATGCCTACCACCGACATTTGCCGAACAATATTTAATAAGTTGCCGGTTGTAAAAAATGTCGGCGAAAGAATGGACATCAAAATGACGAGTGCTATCAGAATCACCAACATGCCATATCGGTTTAAAAATCGATACAATTTGTCCTTCGACGTGGCCGTCGAAGAAATCCCTGCCTTCCCCTGTTTGTTCGTAACAGAAACTTGGCTTTCCATACCCATTCCCCCCTTGCTCTTTATCGCTTCGCCTCGATCAACTGGCCCGTTGCCAGCTGCATAATCCGCTCTTGGGTTGCTTCTTCCCTTGTCAGCTCTCCTGTTTTTCTTCCTTCATGCATAACGATAATCCGGTCGCTCAATCCCAATATTTCCGGCATTTCCGAAGAAACTACGACGATCGCTTTTCCCCTCTTGGCGAGATCAAAAATCAAATTGTAAATTTCCGCCTTCGCCCCTACATCAATTCCCCTCGTCGGTTCATCGAGAAACAAAATATCCGGATTGTGAAGCAGCCATCGGGCAATGAGCGCTTTTTGCTGATTGCCCCCGCTTAAATATTTGATCAACTGTTGCAAACTCGGCGTTTTAATCGCAAGCTGTTCGGCTAGCCTTTGACAGTCTTCGCGGATTTTTCGTTGCTGCAAAAAACCTGCCTTCGTATACTGGTTGACCGTAACCGTGATCATGTTGTCCTCGACAGACAACGGTAAAAACAGCCCTGTCAGTTTTCGGTCTTCCGTCAACAGGCCCATCCCATATCGAATCGCGTCCCGTGCCGAGCGAATCGCAACCTTTTTTCCGTGAACATAAATGTCTCCCGCGTCCGGTTTGGCAACGCCAAAAACGCTTTCTAATACTTCTGTTCTTCCAGACCCCATCAACCCAGCAAACCCGACTATTTCCCCTTTCCGTACTTCAAAGCTCACATCATGAAATTTCCCTTTTTTCGTCAACCCTTTGACCGACAACGCCACTTCTCCGATCGGAATCTTTGGCTTATGGAAAATTTGATTCAATTCCCTTCCGACCATCATTTGAATGAGTTCATCCCTTGAAATTTGATGGCTCGACTTCGTCCCGATGTACTTCCCGTCCCTCAGCACGGTCACCTCATCGGTGATTTGTTCGAGTTCATCCATCTTATGAGTAATATAAATAATGGATACGCCCTCTTTTTTCAAAGAGCGAATGATGTGGAAAAGGTGATGAACCTCTTTCTCCGTAATGGCCGACGTCGGTTCATCCATAATGATCAGCTTCGAATTGTAAGAGATCGCTTTCGCAATTTCCACCATCTGCATATTGGCAATGCTCAAATCCGCCATCTTCGCATTGGGGTCAATATCGATCTCAAGCTGTTCAAATAGTTGTCTCGTCTTTTTAATGAGTTCCTTCATTTTGACCCAACCCACGAACGGATAACTCGG
The DNA here is from genome assembly GCF_014679505.1 of Geobacillus sp. 46C-IIa. Classification (GTDB taxonomy): domain Bacteria; phylum Bacillota; class Bacilli; order Bacillales; family Anoxybacillaceae; genus Geobacillus. The sequence continues at coordinate 1,459,323 of NZ_CP061474.1, read as the reverse complement.
TTCTCTGCCGAGAAAAATATTTTCCGCCACCGTCATGTTCGGAACCGGGCTCAACTCTTGATGAATCATCGAAATGCCTTTATCGAGCGCTTGTTTAATCGTGGAGACTTTCAGCTCTTCCCCATCGAACATGATCTTGCCTTGATCAGGCGTGTAAATGCCGATCAGGATCTTCATTAAGGTAGACTTCCCCGCTCCATTTTCCCCCATCAGCGCATGTACAGTTCCTCTTTTTACTCTCAGCTGCACCCGATCCAAAGCCTTTACTCCAGGAAACTCTTTTGTAATATCGATCATTTCCAATACATAATTGTTGCTCATTCGTACCCCGCCTTTTCGCTATAGATTGCCCCTTTTATCAAAGCGGATGGTTGCCCCGCGGCTTTATAACGTCGGCCGTTCTATGAGCTTAGGTAGGCTAGTTTCACAAAGGAAAAGTGAATGTTAGGAAGGATGTCAGCAACGCGACAGCATCCTTCCTTTTCATTCTTCTTTTCTCATTGCCACTTTTTGATGTACTCATCGACATTCTCTTTCGTAACCAGCTCATACGGAATCCAATTGTATTTCTCTACTTTTTCTCCTTTTGCCGCTTTAATAGCCGTCTCTAATCCAGCTTGTCCTTGGCCTTTCGCGTTTTGATAGACGGTGACTTTTAATTTTCCTTGTTTAACATATTCAAGAGCATCCGGCGTCGCATCAACTCCTGCTACAACAACATCATTTAACTTTCCAGCAGCCTCCAGTGCCATAATCGCACCGATGGCCATTTCATCATTGTTAGAGACAACAGCATCAATTTTTTTGCCAGACTGCAACCAGTTTTCCATCAGCGCCATTCCCTTTGCACGATCCCATTCTGCTGTTCCTTCTAGAACGACTTTCATCCCCGGATATTTTTTTATCACTTGCTTATTTCCTTCTGTCCGCTTGATTTGTGCTTCCTGACCCATTTGGCCGTTGATAATGGCGATGTTTCCTTTGCCTCCTAAAATTTTCGCCACTTCTTCCATTTGCATGATGCCAGCTTTGATCGATTCAGAACCAACATAGGCTGTTGCCTTGTCTACCCCGTCAAAAATACGGTTTACAACCACGATTGGAATGTTCGCTTGATTCGCTTTTTCCACCATTTGCGGCGCCGAAACCGTATCGACAGGAATCAATACAATGGCATCCACTTTTTGTTGAACAAAGTTTTCCACTTGAGACAATTGCTTGTTTGCGTCATTCATCGCATCGACGTAAATGACTTCCACATCTTTTTGCGTTTTGGCATATTCCTTCATTCCGTCTTGCAAGTAACTCAGCCATTTGTCATCAAAATCTGGAAGGGCCGCGCCAATGACAATTTTTCCTGGTTTGTCCCCTGATTGGGCTGTTTCTTGTTGTTTGTTGCAGCCAAAAAGCAACGAAAAACTAAACAGCAATACGACCAATGAAATCCATTTCATTCGACCTTTCATCTTCCTTTTGCCCCCTTGTCCCCTTAGTTTCTTTAAAACTTCCTTGTCCATAGCGGCCTTTCTCGCCACTCAATAGGGAGCGAAAGCCGCTACGAACCATGTTCTATGACAAACGAAGCCAAAGTGGACTCGCTGCCTTCGACTAGCGTGTTTGCTCAGCTACATGCCCTTCGAGCCATACTGTTTTTCCGCTGTCAAACGACTCGGTCGCCGCAATGGCAATTTTTAGGTTCACTTTTCCGTCAATTTCAGTTACTTTTGGTGTTTGCCGGTTTTGAACGCATTCGATAAAGTGGACAAGCTCTAAACGGTACGCATCGTTGAATCGCGTTTGGAAATCAGGGATGATTTCGTATGTGCTTCCTTTGGCATTCAACAATGTGACATTTTGATTGCGAAGAGTGCCAATAAACAAGGAGCCTTCTGTGCCGATAATTTCTGTACGAATATCGTGCCCGTATGGTGAGTTCCGGCTTGCCTCGATATCCCCAGCTGCGCCAGAGTCAAAATGAACATACGTAATTGCCTGATCCACATCTTTAAACTCTTTCATAAATGAATGCAACAGTACTCTTCCATGAGCGGAAACAGACGTAATTTCTGCCCCCATTAAGTAACGGGCAATATCATAGTCATGAATCGAAACGTCCAAAAATACGCGGCCGCTATGTTGAATAAACTCAGCCGGAGGTGAACCAGCATCTCTTGTAATCCCTTTAAAGTAGATTGGTTTGCCAATATCCCCCGCTTCAATTCTTCTCTTCGCCTCGGCATAAGCAGGATCAAACCGTCTCATAAAGCCGACTTGACAAATGACACCCGTCTCCTGAATCGTTTGAATGATGTCATCGGCTTCCTCTAAACTTTGGGTAAGCGGTTTCTCGACGAAGATCGCTTTGCCGTTTTTGGCTGCTTTTGCAATCATCTCTGCATGAGTGCTCGTCGGGGTTACGATCACGACGGCATCAATTGTCGGATCCTCGAATACATCATCCGGGTTCTTGGTCCATCGCTCAATCCCATATTCCCGCGCAAACTGCTCCGCTCTTTCTCCAAGAGGGTCGACCACACTCACCAGTTTAGCACCGCTTACTTGGTGAGTCGCCAGGTTTTTCGCATGGTGGTGTCCAAGGCGCCCTAGCCCGAGAACTGCACAACGAACGGTCATGATCCACACACCTTTCTTTGCTTAATGTAACCGCTTTCTAAATCGTCGTATTTCATCAACGCGATTGCACTTGCACTGACGGTAGCACTTCAGAAATGCTTACCCATCCCCCAGTTTGCACCGACCGTTCCACCGCCTCAAGCACGGCTTGATTGCGAACGCCGTCTTCGAAGTTCGGCGAAGGGCTGTACCCGCCGGCAATGCCATTCATCATTTCCACCAACAAGTTAATAAATGTATGTTCATAGCCAATAATGTGCCCAGCCGGCCAATAAGCCGAGGCATACGGATGCTCCACCTCTGTGCAGTTGATCGTCCGGAATCCTTGCAGTCCGCGCTCATCGTCTTCGAGGTACACTTGAAGGTTATTCATATTTTCCATGTCCCAACGGATCGAGCCGCGTTCCCCATTAATTTCAAAACGGTTGCCTGCCCGATTTCCTCTGCTAAAACGGCTGACTTCAAACACTCCTAAAGCCCCGTTTTCAAAACGGGCCAAGAAGGCAGAGGCATCATCAACATCCACTTCTCCCCATGCCGTTCCTTCAACGCGCCCTTTTAAATGGATATCCATATCTCCAAGCGGCCGTTTTTTAATAAACGTCTCCATCATGCCGACAACTTCGCGGAATTCTCCGACTAAGAAACGGACCAGGTCGATAATATGCGCCCCAAGATCTCCATGTGTGCCTGATCCAGATACCTCTTTTTTCAGGCGCCATATTAACGGGAAGTTCGGATCCATCAGCCAGTCTTGCAAAAACGTAGCACGAATGTGGTAAATTTTTCCCAGTCGCCCTTGCGCGATCAACTGCTTGGCAAACTGAACCGCCGGAGCAAAACGGTAATTGTGACAAATCATATGAACTACACCTGCTCGCCTGACAGCTTCAAACATTTCAAGCGATTGTTCCAATGTGAGAGCAAGCGGTTTCTCACAAATGATATGTTTTCCTGCTTTCGCTGCCGCAATTGCAATTTCCGCATGCGTATTGTTCGGGGTGACAATATCGATGACATCGATATCATCCCGTTCCATCAGACGGCGCCAATCCGTTTCATATGAGGCCCACCCCATTTTTTGCGCCGCTTCTTTGACTCCTTGCTCGTTCCGGCCCGCAATGGCTTGCAGAACCGGGATGACATCTGTGTCGAAGTAAAAGGGGAGATCGCGAAACGCATGGCTATGTGCTTTTCCCATAAACTTATAACCAACCATGCCAATCCGGATTTGTTTTTTCTCTTTCATTCTCTCACCCGCCTTTTTATTATTTTGACGGAGCTGTTTGGCGAAAGTCGATTATTTTCCCCGTTTTAGCACTTTCATAAATCGCCTCTAGCAATTGAATCGAGCGGAATCCATCTTCAGCTGTCACCGGAGGCTTTGTTCCATGGATAATGGCATCAATAAACAGACGATCCTCTTCCTTATATCCCCATTTTTCTTCAATGGATAATTGATAGAAATCATGAATGTGCGCCGCCTGCTGCAACCCTGGGGCATACATGACTTTTTCGAGTTCTTGGGTTGCGACCGTGCTATACTTCCCATAAACCTCCAAACTCTCAAACGGAAAGCTCCATCCGGCATGAGCATACGTCACAAAATTGACGATCGTCCCCGAGACAAATGTCATCATAATCGCGAATGTATCTAATTCCTCTGTCGAAATATTTTGTTTTGCTTCGCAGTAAACCGTTTGTACTTCACCAAATAAATAACGGCACAGATCCATCAAATGGAAAGGAGTTTCATACAAGAAGCCTCCCGTCACCTTCGGGTTTGCCGTCCAAGGGGGATTTAACAGTTCGCCGCGGTTCATTTTTACATGAGCCAAATAGGGGGGGACCTCCCCGGAATCAACCAATTCCTTGACTCTTTTGTACACCGACGCATATCGACGGTTCATTCCCAAGTTGTAAATCGCCTTTGATCGTTCAGCCGCTTGCCTGATCTGCTCTGCCCCCTCCAAAGAAGTCGCCATCGGTTTTTCTGAGAACACATGCACATTGTTTTCCAGACATTTTAGTACCGGCTCAACATGCATCGTGTTTGGCGTCGTCACGTAAACAGCATCTACACCAAGATCAAATAATTCCTCGAGGCTTTTGACCGCTTTTGCTTCCCCGGCTTCCTTCGCCAATGAAGCGGCTCTTTCTTCCACAATATCCGCTACCCCAATAATTTGAACCCTCTCATCTTTCTTTAGGATCGACGTATGTACCTTGGCAATCCCTCCGGCTCCCAAAATTCCTACTTTCACCCGAGTCATTATTTCTCCTCCTCATCTCCGTTGTAGAAGGGAAGCGCTTTCTAATACATCGAAAACAATGGTTATCATGTCCATTAATAAATAGTGTAATCAAATCCCTATCAAGCTTTTTGAGCAAGCGCTTTCCTTTTGTTTTTTATTTTACCCTCACCCTGTTATTTTATCAAGTATTTTTTCTGAATTTATAGAATTTTTGTTAAAAAATAAAAGAATAGCTATTTACAGCTGTTCTTCTCATTAAATTAAACGTTTTCCCCGGTAACATCTATTGTTTCATAAAAACAATCTACTCACACCCTTACGATTTCACTTTAGCGATATAACAGGCTGATTTCCTTACCACTAGATGAGGCGGCAGAATGATCCGCTGTTTCGTATGATTGATCCCTTCAACTTGAGCAATTAACAGGTCAACCGCTTGCCTCCCCATTTCTTCAATAGGTTGGGCAACTGTCGTCAACGGTGGGTCAATAATAGACGATAAAATTGTATTGTCAAATCCAACCACCGACAAATCATCGGGAATGCGGAGTCCTAACTCTTTGGCCGCTTGGTAAATGCCGACGGCAAGAGAATCAAAACAGGCGAAAATCGCAGTCGGCCTTGGGGTCGACTGCAACAGCTCCATCGCCGCTCTTTTGCCATCAGCCATCGAATAGTCCGTATATACAATCCAAGATTCTTCGCATTTCAGGCCGTTTTCTTGAAGCACCTGCTGATAGGCCTGCAACCTGTATTTATCGCTTGTGCGACTTAAATTCCCAAGCATGATCGCGATCTGTTGATGGCCTAGGGAAACAAGATGCGAGACAGCTTGATACCCTCCTAAAAAATCATCAACTCTCACTACGTTAATGGCCAGCTCCGGGATGTCTTGGGCAATAAAAACCAAAGGGAAATTCTCTTCCAACAGCTCTTTGATCATTGTATAATTGTTCGTTGTGGTTCCGATAATGATGCCATCCACGCTTTTTTGGCGTAACAAAGAAAGATACATTTCTTCCGTCTCCGGGTTGTTATCCGTATTGCACATCAGAACGTTAAATCCCTGTTCTCTCCCCCGATCTTCCACTTTCCTAGCGATTTCAGAAAAAAATGGGTTTGCTACGTCAGGGATGACAAGGCCAATCGTTCTTGTCCGCTTCCCAGTCAACGCCGAGGCGACCATGCTCGGTTGATAATGCAACTCTTCCATTACCCGTAGGACTCTCTTTCTCGTTCTTTCACTGATGCGCCCGGTATTATTGAGCACCCTTGATACCGTTGAAATGGATACACCCGCTTTTTTTGCTACATCATAAATGGTTACTTTCATCGCTCATCATTCTCTCCATCTGTTGTAGTCAAGTTTGTTAGGTAAAGCGCTTGCTCTTATTAATGTTATTTTATTGTTTTTTCCACTTTCTTTCAATGATTTTTTCGATTTCAGAATAAATTTATGCATAATAAAAACCGGTCTAGAGAGCCCGTGAATTAATGAGTCATAGTCCTTCCCAGTGTCGAATCTTAGAGACAATTTTCAAAGTGATTTGGCGCCAATGGACAAGAAGGACAAGCGGGATTCCCTTTTCTGGATTCCGGCACGCCAAAAAACCGTTTTCCCCTCTTTTTTCCAAATCAGACATAATCGTTCCAGAAATACAAACAAATGTACGATAAAGATACATAATTTTCTCGATTTCGGCTATCCGAACTATTAATAACGGAGGTTCACCGCGAAATTCGGGATGAAGGTAATACATTCTTTTCGTTCGAGAATCCTTTTATTCGAGACGGATGAGCGTGAAACGTGAATATACAAATATCCCCTTATGGTCATAAAAGCAACTCTAATACCAATAAGGGGATATAGCAGTCATTCGATATACTATTTTAAATCTATAAGAAATGTTTTAATCTCATATGGATTTATATCAAACTCCAACTTCTCATCTACCTTCTTCTCCCCTATTCCTCTTTCCATAAGATCACACTCTTGCCAGGCAGAGATAGACAAGTCACTTGTTATATACACTTTGCCTCTCCTTCCTGTAAATTCATGTAAACGGAGAACAATTTGATTGGTATCTTCCGCTTTTTTGACAGCATCAATCATGATGTTATTTGCATTAACATGAAACAGTGAAAATGTTTCTTTAACGGGTTTCCCTATCCTGTAAGTCAACGGATTATTCAAATACCACGCTTCTTTTACTGTCTGTCCTTCTACCCAATCGCCCACATGCGGAAGTAAGGAATAAGTGAAAATGTGATGTCCTTGGTCTTGCTTGTAATCTGGGTAGGTGGCAGATTTAATCAATGATAGCCTCATAACATTATCTTTAATGTCATAACCGTATTTGCAATCATTCAACAAACTAACCCCATATCCCGTTTCCGATAAATCAGCCCATTGATGCGCAACTGTTTCAAACTTGGCATAATCCCAACTTGTGTTCCAGTGAGTAGGTCTTTTTACATTGCCAAATTGGATATCATAAGTCGCCAGCGTAGAACGAATCTTTACAGGGAACGCCACCTTCAACAATTGGTTTTGCTCTTTCCAGTCTACCTCTGTTTTAAAATCGATTCTTCTGCTATGTGCATATACAATCATATCCTGTTTAATCGAAGAGTCCATATATCCCCATTCAAAATGGACAATGGCATAAAGCGGGGTGATCTCTTTTACACTTACACGTCGTAAATCTTCTACTTCCCTCTTTTTCTCCTGGTAGAATATATCAATATCCCAAGCATCGAAGCGCAGAGGTTTATCCTCAAATACTTGCAATACGTTTCCACATTTCCCGTCATCTAAGACCTCTCGTTTTGCCTCGAAGTCGTAAATGGAGGTAATTTGTCCTTTATCATTCCATTTAATTTTGTAGTACGGTGAAGTAATTTCAGAGGAGCCAATATGGAATAAATCCGTTTGATCCAAAGTATTCCCCGATTCCTCACCATACAATCGAATTGTACTGAATCCTAGAGACGGAACATCTTCTACTAATACAACCCAACTGTCACCGACTCTTTCTGCTTTTAACTCCTTCCCTGATCCATCCTTCCATATTCCTTTTTTGGTCTCTGCCGTTACTGGAACTCGGATTAAATCTGTTCTTACCCATGGAGAAGAATTAAACACTGTAACCGTTCTCTCTTCTTGCCGAATTATGATACTCTTGCTCAGATTTTCCCAAGCGCTTGATGCATACTTTTCAGCCGTTTCATATTCCTCTTTACTATCCTCATACACTTCACGAATCGATGAGCCAGGAATAATATCGTGAAACTGGTTGCGCAGAATGATCTTCCATCCCTTATTCAGCTGTTCAGAAGGATAATGGGACCAATCAGAGTTTAACATTGCTGACACGATTCCCATCCACTCTGTCTCGCGATACAGAAGCTCCATCTTTCGGTTCATTCTCTTATTGTAAGCTTGGCTTGTATAAGTTCCGCGATGATACTCAAGATAAAGTTCTCCATCCCATACGTGTATATACTGATCGGTCTCTTTAATTTTTTTATGTAACCGTTCAAAAAACTCATCTGCCCTACCCGTTTCTACATTTGGCAATCCGGGAATATCGTTTAGGCGGCGGCGCATCTCTAACATTTCCCTATTGACTCCTCCCCCGCCATCTCCATAACCGTATGATAGAAGCAATTCTTGGTTAATGGCCTTATCCCTGTATGAATTCCAAATTCCTTGCACCGTCTCCGGCGTAATTACTCCATTATAGGTGTAGAACCACCAATTTTTGTTCGGTTCCGGGGTTGTAATAAAATGTGTAAGAACTTCACTTCCGTCAATCCCCCTCCACAAGAATGTATCATGGGGCATTCTATTATATTGGTTCCAACTAATTTTCGTAGTCATAAATGTATGAATCCCTGATTTTTTTAGAATCTGCGGTAAAGCCCAGTTATAGCCAAATACATCCGGGAGCCATAAATATTTACACTCTACACCGAACTCATTGCGCAAAAAACGAGTTCCCGTGAGTATTTGCCGCACCAATGATTCTCCGGAGGGAATGTTACAATCCGCTTCTAGCCACATCGTTCCTCCTGCTTCCCAACGCCCTTCCGCAATCCGCTTCCGAATTTGCTCGAATATTTCAGGATAATCTGATTTAATATATTCGTATAGCTGAGGCTGGGTTTGCAAAAAAATGTACTCTGGATATTTCTCCATCAGTCGAAGCACTGTAGAAAATGATCTCGCCGCCTTCTCCCTTGTATGCTTAAGGCGCCAAAGCCAGGCAACATCGATGTGTGTGTGCCCAATACAACGAACCGTTACCGGGTGTTTTTTCTCCATTTTCTTTAATTCATCTTTAAGTACCTGAAGAGCGATAGCGACAGAATGATAGAATGAGTCAGATTTAGGTCTTGACCAGTCAATTTGCCGAAATGCGCGATCCAATAGCGAGAGAAGTAACTGGCGTTCAGGAGAGTGCCGATCAAGAATTCTCACCGTGCCAAGAATAGCTTTTCCAGTAAAAAACAAATCATCAGTAACCTCATCGAGCCAAGCTATCTCTGCCCGTTTTATCTTATGTTCCTGTGGTTTCGGAATTCCTCCCCCTTCAAGCCCTGACCAGAGGCGAAACGTTAAACTCAGTTTAGAGCCAGCCGCCTCTTTCGGAAAAAATACTTCCATATGATTCGAATCGACACCTTGGTACGGAACCCCGTTGAAATATAAAAGTGACTCAAATCCTGAGTTATTTCCCCCACCTGTTTTACCAAAATCAAATATACCTACTATTTCCCTTCCTTCCCATTGTTCCGGAATATCAATATCGATTTGAAGCCAGGCATAGGTATCCCTCCCACTCCAGTAGTCACCTAGTCTAATAATCTCCCATTCCTTCGTTTCGGGCGGGCGGGCACCTATCGCGCCTTTTTCATCGACTAAAAAACGAAACTCTGGGATCGAAATTGCTTCACGATAACGATACTCTGACAACTCATTAATACGAGCTTCTAGTTTCTCTTCAGTCAAAAACATATCAAATCTCCTCCACCCAATATTTTATTACCGTAAGTTTCGCTTATCCTTTTGTTGCCCCTGCAAAACTAAACCCTTCGGACATAAAGCGTTGACTAATCGTGTAAAGAACGATAGGAGGGATTGTGTAAATTAGCGAAAAAGCAGCCAGTTTTCCGTATTCAACCATGCCGTATTGTCCAAAAAACTGGTAAATCGTTACAGACGCCGGAAGCTTTTCTGGAGATTGTATTAAGATGTAAGGAACGAAAAAATTCCCCCAGCTTAAAGTAAAAGTAAAAATTGCAACTGTACAGATTCCCGGAATCATCAATGGGGCTACGACTTTTTGAAGTCCTTTCAACACTGATGCCCCATCTATCCATGCAGACTCCTCTAATTCAAGCGGTACGGCATCCATAAAGTTTTTTGTCATCCAAATTGCATAAGGTAATGAGGAGGATGCAAGAAATAACATTGTCCCCAACAACGAGTCATGTAAATTCAAAAACATAAACAATTGATACACAGGAACCATTACAGCGGTAATTGGTAATGATGTCATAAATAAAATGGTCAAAAGAAAAGGCTTCTTATATTTGAGTTGATATCTCGATAACGGATACGCTGCTAATGTAGCGGCTACCACCGTTATAATTGCCTGACCAAGCGAGAGAAAAACTCCGATTAACAGAGACTGCTGATTTGCCTTGTCTGCCAAAACCGAAGCAAAGTTCTCCACACTAACCGTCTTCGGGATCTTCAATGATACTGTAGCATGAGGATCAAACGATGAAAAAAGGATCCATAGCAGAGGTAACAAAAACACTATTCCTATGAAGCTAAGTACAATGTATGGAATAACCTTCTCCAATGTACGATTGGCCATCTTCATTTCCACCTCTTTCCCTTACACTTTAACTTTTAACAGACGAATATATAGTAAGCTTGCAATTATTCCAATTAGCAGCATGGCCAATGAAATAGCGGTTCCGTACCCTAACTGGTAGTTAACAAAAGCCTGATTGTACATATAAATCGGGAGTGTTTGAGTTGCCATTCCGGGTCCTCCACCCGTTAAGGCGTAAATTAACGTGAATACACCTAATGTTTGTAATGTAACAAGAATCATGTTTGTAACAATTTGTCCCTTAATCACAGGAATAATGATTTTCCACAACCTCTGCCATCTTGTTGCACCGTCAATAATCGCCGCTTCTTCTAACGACTTAGGAACATTGTCGAGAGCAGATTGGAATACTAACATAGAAAATGCTGTTCCATGCCAAATATTAGCGATAACTACACTAACCATCGGAAAAGTAAATAACCATGCAATAGGTTTAATCCCGATCCATTGGAGTATAGTATTTAATGTGCCTTGTTCATTTAAAAAAGCAAAAAATGCAAATGCAACAACAATTTCTGGCGTAACCCACCCTGCAAGCACAGTAGTTCCTATAATACGCCGGAATGTACGATTTCTTTCTTTCATTAACAGCGCTAGTATAAATCCTAAAACTTGCTGCCCAATAACAGCGGAAAAAACAAGGAAAACTACCGTTTTAACAACGCTGACTCGAAAGTTAGGATCTGAAAACATATACATAAAGTTTTTAAAGCCAACAAACTCTATTGCTTGGGCACTTGTACCGGTAAGCGACATGTTAGTAAAGGCAAAATAAAAAGTTAGTAAAATCGGTCCTGCAAAGAAAATCACTAATAGAGAGCAGGCAGGAAACAAGAATAAAATCGATCTTAATACCAAACGGTGATCCTTTTTATTCCGAGTATACGAAAAACGTTGTAGGTTTCCATGAGCATTTTTTTTTACATCGACATTCATAGCATTCTCCTTCCAAAAAAGTGTTGTAAAAGTGATCATCTTATCAGATGATCACTTTTTATCCATTCTCTTCTATTTCCGCACTTCTACATTTTCCTTACCTACTACACGTGTAACCTCTCTGGCGTATTGCTCCATCGCCTCTTTAGGACTGAGGCTTCCTGTAGCAACCGCTTCGACGGCTGCTTGAATAGCAGTAGAAACCGCTGGATATTTATCTACCCCAGGTCTAAAGTGTGTAAATTTAATAAAGCTGGCCGCTTCTTTTGTGACACTTCCAGGAGCGTTAAGCACTTCTGGATCCTCAGCAACATCAAGACGCGGAGTTAAATCTCCTTGTTTCAGGACATACAATTTGTTATACTTTTCGCTTGTAGCCAACTTAATAAACTCCCATGCTAAATCCTTATTGTCCGCTTTGCTAGGAATCGATAGCGCCCAACCTCCAGACATGGAAGTAAAGCCAGGATCTTGCCCATGCTGTGTCGGCATTGCCGTCAGTTTATATACTTCTGTCCCTTCTGGCCAAGGCGCAGCCCCCCCTTCTCTCCAAACCCCCGGAACCCAGTTCCCGTTTAGTACAATACCTACCTTTTCTTTCGGCATTAACTCTGTTTGAACAATATCTCCTGCTTTTCCGGTTAATACTTGTGACAGTTCCGGACCTAGATCATTTGAATAGATTTGATGGATGAACTCAAGAGAGTCCAAAAACCCTTGGCTCTTCACAATCCATTTTTTTGTGTCAAAGTTGTATAAAGTATCCTCTGTCCCATACAAAAGCATTTCAAATGTCTGCATTGATGTGGCCTCACCTGTTGCCTTGCCGGAGTTTGCCCAGAATGGGACGACACCTGGTACTTTTTCTTTAATGGTTTTGGCAGCTTCTAGCACATCATCCCAGTTTTTTGGGTTCCACGGTACCGGAAGGCCTGCTTGACGAAAAATATTGACGTTATACCAAAGGCCGCGTGTATCGGTGCTATAAGGAATACCATATACCTTTCCATCGACAGCTGTTACCCCTTGCTTGACCCTGTCGTTAAAATTTTTCCAATCATCCCACTGCTCGATGTACTTATCTAGAGGGTCGATATTGCCAGCAGCCGCATCAGAGTTAATCATAAAAGTATCTTCCGTAACGATATCAGGGGCTGTTTGCTCATTCTTTACCATCAAAGCGAGTTTGGCAAAAAAGTCTCCTTCCGATGCCTGAATGGGTACAAATCGAACTTTTACATCCGGATGTTGTTGCTCAAACTCCGTTTTTACAGCATTTAACCATTCTTTTAAACCTACACTCCCGGAGCCGAAATCTCGGAAAGCGATTTCAATAGTGTTTTTAGAACTGCTAGCGTTGTTATTCCTTCCTTGATTAGAGGACAGATTAGAACAAGCTCCCAACATCAACACAATTGAAATCAGCAATATTGAAACGAGCCTCTTAGCAGGAGACAAAAACATATAATACATCAATCCCCTCTCATAATTTAAAGATCGTGCACGTCTCTCCCATAAGAAATCGATCCTTCCCTTTTAGAGCAAACAATAGGATTAAAGCTCGAATATCTCCCCTTTATTAGTTTCCCTAATTAACCTTAGCATCACCACCCTAACTTGTAATATGATGTATATTCAATATTATAACTGAATATTAACACAATTCAGCAATATTGTAAACTCCTAATTTAAAACTAAACCAACTCATCTTTTTCGTTTGAAATTTAAAACGAAAAATTATAATATTGCCTTCACTTTACAAAACCTAAACCAAGTTGTATATTTGTTATATACTAAGTAAAGGGGGAATCTTCTATAGTTAGAGTCCCGTTCTATATGCAAATACGCCAGTACATTGTCGATAATATTCAACAAAAGAAGTGGAAGCCTGACGATAAAATTCCTTCCGAAAACGAACTAGCTGAAAAGTTTAAAGTTAGCAGAATTACCGTAAAAAAAGCATTAGATTCCTTAGTAGAGGAGGGGATTATTTATCGCATTCAAGGCAGAGGTTCGTTTGTAGCCAAGGAAAAAGATTCCCAAAATCTTATTTATCAGAACAAAATGTCACAAAGAAATATGAACAAACTGATAGCTTGTATTATCCCACGCTTAAATAGTCAGTTTATAACTATTATGGTGGGCGAAATCGAGAAGCTTCTCTCTCAATACGGTTACCGCATGATTTTATGTCAAACATACGATTCGCAACAACTCGAAACGCAAATATTAAAAGAGGTTCTTCGGTTGGGCGTGGACGGAATAATGATTTACCCCGCGGAAGGTGAAACGTATAATGAGGAGATTCTTAAACTAACTATAGAAAAGTTTCCACTTGTACTTATAGACCGTTACTTTCGTGGGATTGGGGCTAATAGCGTCTGTACGGACAATATTTTAGGTGCCTACGAGGCAACAATACATTTGCTTGAGCTAGGGCACTCTAAAATAGGAATAATTTCTAGTATTCCAGACGGAACAACTAGCGTGGAAGATAGGATTAAAGGATTTGAAAAGGCATTAACAGAACATAATGTTCCTATTGACCATCATTTGTATCTCTTAGATCTTACATTTGAGGAGCATAACAATACAAATAAGGATAAAATCTGGGATTTCCTCTCCAATCACCGAGATGTTTCCGCCTTATTTGTAGTAAATAATGGACTAACAGTTATGGAAGTAGCCCTAGAAATGGGTTTTACCATTCCACAAGATTTATCTATTATCATGTTTGACGACTATGAGTTCTCTCATCTTCTTAAGGTCCCGCCTACATGTATGAGACAACAGGAAAAATTATTGGGACAAGAGGCTGTAAAACTAATCATATCGACAATTGAAAATCCGTTACAAAAACGTCAGCAAATCTTTATACCGCCAAAACTTATTGTTAGAAACTCGACTACTCTATGTAAAACAGGCGCTAATCAACAAGTGAATTAACAGAGCCTTCCCATGTAAGGCGGATACTCGTACTCAAAAGCAAACTCCTGCCAATACCCAAGTGAGTGTAATTAGGCAGGAGTTAGCCGTTTCATCCCTCTACCTCCCCCGAAACACCGGCTTCCGCTTTTCTAAAAAGGCGCGGACGCCTTCGCGGTGGTCTTCGGTTTGCCGCATGCGCTGTTGGGCGTCGGTTTCAAGCTCCAAAACACGAAGCAAGTTCGCCTTTGTTTGCTCGGCATACAACAATTTCGTGGCGATCATGGCTTGGAGCGGTTTTTCCTGCAAGGAAGCGATCCATTGTTCCGCTTGCTCCTCACTATCGACAACAAGGTCGACGAGGCCAAGCTGCTGCGCTTCGTCGGCGCTCATCGGTTTTCCTTCCCAAATGATCTGTTTCGCTTTTGCCGTACCGACGCGCTGCGCCAAGAGGAAATGCCCGCCGCCGTCAGGAACGAGGCCGATGCCGATGAAGTTCATGGCAAGACGCGCTTCTTTCGTGGCGATGAGGTAATCGCTCGCCAACGCAAGGCTGAACCCAAGGCCAGCAGCGGGCCCATGGATGAGCGAAACGGTGATTTTCGGCATCGTATACATGAGCATGATCATCTCTTGAATCGTTTTCATCACCGTCTGAAATTGGCCCGGGTCATCGACGGAAAGCATCGTCTTGATGTCGCCGCCTGCCGAGAATCCTCTTCCCTTGCCGCGGATGACGACAACGGAAGCATCACTCTCCTGGATTTGCCGCAACGCGTCGACAAGTTCCGTTAACATTTGCCCATCCATCGCATTGAGCGCCTGCGGGCGGTTCAGCTCCAAAATCGCTTTGTTTTGGTCAAATGTCAGCACAACCGTTTCCATCGCTCTCCCCCTCTGAATGGTCGTTCATTTATTTAATTTCCCTAGCAAAGGTGAAAACTCCTGTTTCCGCATGAAAAAAATGGACGCTCTTCTCGCAAAGAACGTCCCCTGTCGCATTGTAATTTCTTGTTGCTTCAATTTTCGTTGAAAATAATCAACTTCAACTCGGTCATTTCTTCGATCGCATAGCGGAGCCCCTCGCGCCCAAACCCGCTTTCTTTCACGCCGCCGTACGGCATATGGTCAACGCGGAACGTTGGAATGTCGTTGATGAGCACCCCGCCGACGTGCAGTTGTTTCGCCGCTTTCCATGCGATATGGACGTTATCGGTGTAGATGCCCGCCTGCAAGCCGTAGCGTGAGTCGTTGACACGCGCAATCGCCTCGTCGATTGAGCGGACGCGGTTGATCAAGACGATCGGAGCGAATACTTCTTGGCATGACACTTTCATCGTCGGTTCGGCATCGACAATGACCGTCGGAAGCAAGATATTGCCGTCGCGCTCGCCTCCGAGGACGACATTCGCACCGCCTTGTTTCGCCTCTTCAATCCAAGCAAGCGCGCGATCGACATCGCTTGGTGTGATCAGCGCCGACACATCGGTTGCTGGATCGAGCGGGTCGCCTGTTTTCAGCCGTTTCGCGGCAGCGACGAATTTTTCAACGAACTCGTCATAGCGTTTTTCATGGACATAGATGCGTTGGAGCGAAATGCACACTTGCCCTTGGAACGTGAACGCGCCAAAGACGCAACGCGCGATGATGCGGTCAAGATCGACCTGCTCATCGATGATGACGGCCGAGTTCGAGCCAAGCTCTAACGTCACCCGCTTTAAGCCCGCTTTATTGCGGATCGCGATGCCCACTTCCGGGCTGCCAGTGAACGTGATCATGCTGATGCGCGGGTCGGTGACGATTTTGTCGCCGACCGTGCGGCCGCTTCCGGTGACGACGTTGAGCGCCCCTTTCGGCAGGCCGGCTTTCTCGAACAGTTCGGCGATAAAGTAGGCCGACAGCGGCGTTTGGCTGGCCGGTTTTAACACAACGGTGTTGCCCGAGGCGATGGCCGGGCCGAGTTTGTGAGCGACTAAGTTCATCGGGAAGTTAAACGGCGTGATCGCTCCAATGACGCCGATCGGCTCACGGACCGTCAAGGCGATGCGATTTTCCCCGCCCGGCGCTGCGTCGAGCGGCAACGTTTCGCCATGAATGCGTTTGGCTTCTTCGGCGGCGAATGTATACGTCTGGATCGTGCGGGCGACTTCTCCTTTCGCCGTTGTGATCGGTTTGGCGGCTTCAAGAGCGATCAGCTTCGCCGCTTCTTCTTGCCGCTCTTTCAGTTGCTCGACGACCCGCTCTAAAATCGCGGCTCGTTCATGCGCAGGCATGGCTGCCATCGTTTGACGCGCCGCATACGCCGCGGCGATCGCCTCATCGACTTCTTGTTCGGTGGCCATCGGAATTTCGGCAATCGTCTCGCGCGAATACGGTGATTTCAGTTCGGTGTAAGACTTCGCTTCCCGCCATTCGCCGTTGATGTATAATTTCTTTTTCTGTACCGCTGTTTTCATTTGCTTCACCCTTTCTATGTTTTCAGCATGCGCCCTTGGCTGATGTGGTTCCTTTATCGCTATATGTCTGGCACGCCCTGCTTATTTGTTTCATTCGCCATCGTACTTGGAAATCCTTCATCTTTTCCAGAAAGACGGCAACCGCCACCAGGAAAGATTTTCAAATCTTCATCTCTTCACTTTCATGTCGACTGGCAAACAAGTGGATGCTGCTCCCATTATACATCTCTATCGTTTGCTTGGCCGCAAAAATGCTTGTTGATATGGCGAATTCCCCTCACACAAAGGTAAAGCGGGGCCCCATCGCTCGCTTACAGACATTAGCCAGTCTGATTGATGAATATGTTCGCTGGCACAGCGATTCATCCGATGAGCGTCTGTGCGACATAGATGGGCAGCGCTTTTGGCCGGAGGTTGTTTCTCAAGCTTTCTTTTCTATACGTTTTCATTATACGATGAAAGCAACAAACCACTTTTCAAAGGGGAGAATGAAGCAATGATCATCAAAAAACTCATCGACCTCACCATGCCGCTGACATCCCAACTTCCCATCTACCCTGGGGACCCAAAGCCGCACATCGAACCGGCGGCAACGTTCGCTGCTGACGGCTACTGCGTCAGCCGGCTTGTGCTCGGTTCGCATAGCGGCACTCATGTCGATGCGCCGTTCCATTTTTGTGAGCACGGCTGGCGGTTGGATGAGGTGCCGCTCACTTATTTTCTTGGCCGCGGTATCGTGATCGATGCCACCGGGAAAGGGGAAGGGGAAGCGGTGACGATGGCGGATGCCGCCCCGTATATGCCGCGGCTGTCGCCTGGGACGATCGTTTTGTTTCACACCGGCTGGTCGTCATGCGCTGGGACGGAGCGGTATTTTCGCCACCCGTACGTCGCCCCGGATGTGATTGAAGCGATGCTCGAACGAGGGGTTCGCACGTTTTTGATCGATGCCCTGAATATCGACCCGCCCGACGGCTCTTCATTTCGCGCTCACGAACTTATTCTCGGCGCCAACGGGGTGATTGGGGAAAATTTCGCAAACCTCGATCAAATCGATTTTGATGACCCGTACATCATCGCCTTGCCCCTTTCCGTGCCTGGCGGCGACGGCTCGCCCGTTCGGGCGGTGGCGGTGCAGTGGGCGTGACGAGGGGATCGGACATACGAAACGCCCCGTATCCCCTTCGATGCGGGGCGCCCGCCGCTAGTTATTTTACCACTTGATGACTGTCGCTGGGTTTCCGCCAACAACCGCGTTAGCGGGAACATCTTTCGTCACGACGGCGCCTGAGGCGATGACGGCGTTGTCACCGACCGTGACGCCCGGGTTGATCACAGCCCGGCCCCCGATCCAAACGTTATCGCCGATGACGACCGGTTTTCCGTATTCACGGCCGCTGTTTCGCTCATGTGGATCAAGCGGATGCGTCGCGGTATAAATGTGCACGCCAGGACCGATATAACAATGGTCGCCGATCCGCACTTCACAGACGTCTAAAATGACGCCATCAAAGTTCATGAAAAAATGTTCACCAACATGAATGTTATACCCATAATCACAGCGGAAGTTCGGTTCAATGTACAGCTGTTTTCCTGTTGAGCCGAACAGTTCCTTTAACAATTGAACCCGCTTTTCATATTCCGTTTCCAATGTTTCATTATATAAGCGAACGAGCCGTCTCGCCCGCTCCCGCTCTTTCACAAGCTGCGGATCGGCAGGATTGTACAAGCGGCCGGCCAGCATGTTTTCTTTTTCTGTTCTCAATCACATAACCTCCATCTGCAAACGTCTTTCTTGTGTGAAACATAGCATCGGCCGAAAAAGCCGTCATGCCAGGTGGCATCACCCTCTTTGCCGGCGTTTCCCTTCCTGATAGTAGGCGTCCATCACGTCCTTCGGCACCATGCTTCCACCTGTGGCCCAGCAAATATGGGTGGCTTGGTTCAATTTTTCTTTCAAATGATGCTGCTTGAGATATGTTTGCCCTGCTTGGTCTTGACACAAACGAACAGGCCCTGCGACTCCTGCCAATGCGGACGGTTCCAAGCGAATCCCCTCCGTATCCATCATCGCCGCGAGCAGCTGATAAAGAGTGGAATCGTCCACTGTATAGACGCCGCTGATGACGTTTTCCAACATCTTTCCGACGAATCCCGAAGGCCGGCCGACGGCCAGCCCGTCGGCTTCAGTTTGGTTATCAATGCCAAAATCTTGCACCGAGACGCGATCGTGCTGTCCCGTCATCAGTCCAAGCAGCATGCAAGGCGAATGGGTCGGTTCGGCGAAAAAGCAATGAACATGATCCCCATACGCGAGTTTCAAGCCAAACGTCACCCCGCCCGGCCCGCCGCCAACCCCGCACGGAAGATATACAAACAACGGATGATCTTCATCGACAGTGATGTTCTCGTCTTCTAACTGTTGCTTCAACCTCAATGCCGCCACCGCGTATCCTAAAAACAAATGAGTCGAATTCTCATCGTCGATAAAATACGAGGTGGGATCCTCGGCAGATTGTCTTCTCGCCTCTTCGACCACGTTGTTATAATCGGTGAGATGTTCGACCACCGTCACCCCTTTGCTTCGCAACAAATCTTTCTTCCATTGTTTGGCGTCCGCCGACATATGAACCGTCACATGAAATCCGAGCCGTGCCCCGATGATTCCGATGCTAAGGCCTAAATTTCCCGTCGAACCGACAACAAGCGAGTAGCGGGAAAAGAACTGTCGAAACTCCTCGCCAGCGAAGACCGCGTAATCATCCTCTATGGAAATCAAACCGTTGGCGAGCGCGAGGTCTTCGGCATGTTTCAACACTTCATAAATCCCCCCTCTCGCCTTGATCGATCCGGAAATGGGAAGATGACTGTCGCATTTTAGCCATACTTCCCCTTCGATCGGCTGCCCGCTCATCTGTTCCAAATACCGTTGCATTTTCGGAATCTTTATTAACGGCGATTCAATGATTCCACCAGTGTCCCGCGTTTCCGGAAACACCTTGGCGATATACGGGGCAAAGCGTGCCAACCGCTCTTCGGCTTCCTTGACATCGCGTTCGCCGAGTGAAAGAGGCGAAACAACTGGGTCGAATGAACAATAGTTTGGATTTGGCCAAAACACTTCTTCTGTTCTGGTCATATTTTCTAACAACGGAAGTTCCTTGATCCATTGTAGAATCGTTTTTCCCGCTACGATTCGGTTCTCCATGTATTTCCTCCTTATCCATATGTAAAAAGCATCTACTTCCAGTATAATAGAAAACGTGAATTGCTGGTATAGGGGAGGGAAACCGTCTTGAACATCGTCCCAATGAAACAGTTGGACCGCGCCATGGTCAACCAGTTTTTCACTGACCATTGGGGAAGTGTACAAATGGTTGTGTCGACTGGTGTTTATGACTGCGGTGAACTGGATGGGTTTGCGGCTGTCGGGAATGGGCAACGCATCATCGGCCTTATTACATTCCTCATTCGCCAAAATGCATGCGAGATCGTCTCGTTAGACAGCTTAGTGGAAAATCAGGGCGTCGGCAGCGCCCTTTTGCACGAGGCAGAAACATGGGCGAGGCAACGAGGGTGCACCGCTGTTCGATTGATCACGACGAATGACAACTTGCATGCGCTTCGTTTCTACCAAAAGCGCGGCTATCAAATCATAACTGTCTTTCCGAACGCTGTCGACAAAGCACGGCAAATCAAGCCAAGCATTCCGCTGATGAGCGCTGATGGCATTCCGATTCGGGATGAATTGTTGCTTGTGAAACGGCTTAATGATCAGTAAAAAACAGCTTGACGAAAAGCGACCATCTTCTTTCGGCAATGATTTTTTATGGCATGGAAATCCATTCTTTATTTAATTAAAAAAGCATGGTTCACCGCACTTGCAATGAAAGCACCATCTCTCTGGATAGATCGTGACAAAAAAGTTGACCCAGAAATCATTGATCCCCAATGGCACACGAGACATAAAATTGCAAAGCTGCTCAGTGTGTATATCGTAATGAGAAAGGGTGTCTCGTTGCTTTTGAGACACCCTCTCAATCATCTTCTTTACTCCATTTTTTATGCCACAAACAAACTCAAAACCAATACAACAGCAAACCCGACGAGAGCAATCAACGTCTCCATGACTGTCCACGATTTCAGCGTATCCTTCACATCAAGACCGAAATAACGGTTGACGAGCCAAAAACCAGAGTCGTTAACGTGTGAAAGGATCGTTGCCCCAGCAGCGATGGCAATAACAATCATTCCTAAAATCGGACCGCTTAATCCAAGTGTTTCAATTAACGGTGCCATCAGCCCAGCAGCTGTCACCATGGCTACGGTTGCCGAACCTTGGGAAACGCGGACGATCGCAGCAATGAGAAACGCCAGTACGATCGGCGGCAAGGAAGAAGCTGCCATCATATCAGCTAGTACTTTTCCGACACCAGAATCGATCAAAATTTGTTTGAACACACCTCCAGCTCCGGTGACAAGAATAATGATACCCGCTGGTTCCAATGATTTCGTCGCAATATCTTGCACTTCCTGCTTGGTGAACCCTCTTTTTTGCCCAAGCAAGTAAAACGCCAACAAAGTCGAAATCGTCAGTGCGACAAACGGATGACCTAAAAAGGTTAAGAACGTCCTTACCCCGTTCCCCTCTGGCAAAATAGCTCCTGAAACCGTATTCAACAAAATCAACACGAGCGGAATAAAGATGATCCCGACAATCGTCCCAAAGCCCGGGAGATCTTTCTCCCATTGCTTTTCTTTCATATCCATATACTCTGGGATGGTGGCGTGAATTTTTTTAGCAATATACTTTCCAAACAGCGGGCCAGCTACAATCATCGCTGGGAGACCGGCGATAAACCCGAATAAAATGACCCATCCAAGATCAGCGCCAATCAAATCTGCGACAGCAATCGGACCCGGCGTTGGCGGCACGAAACTATGCGTGACAGCTAACCCAGCTAAAAGCGGGATGCCATAATACAAAAGCGAACGCCCTGTTTTCCGCGCTAATCCATAGACAATGGGAACAAGAATAATGAAGCCAACATCAAAAAAGACTGGAATCGCGACGATAAATCCTGTCAGACCAAGCGCCCATTGCGCTTTACTCTCCCCGAACTTATTGATGAGCGTCTGAGCGAGACGTTCGGCTCCCCCAGATACTTCAAGCATTTGTCCAAACATAGCCCCTAATCCAACAACAACTGCCACAAAGCCGAGTGTGCCGCCCATCCCGTTTTGAATCGACTCAATGACTTTGTCTAGCGGCATGCCAGCGGCTGCCCCCACAAGCAAACTAACAAGCAACAAGGCAACAAATGCGTGAAGCTTTGAACGAATAATTAAAAACAATAGTAAACTAATCCCGGCAATGACGATAAGGATCAATGCTGAGTCAGACATTTTTCTTCCTCCTGTTCATCAAAGTCGCCTCAACTGTGTAGGGAAACGAAAGAGAAAGCGTTGCTTGCAAACTCATTCTCTCCCGTTAATAAACCGATTTAGTTAAAAAATGCTATTCTCCGCTCCGCCGCTGAAACGCAGCGATGATGTCAAACTCCTCTTTTAACCGCTCATACAAACGCGCATACAAATCAAACAGCTCGGCGTAAATAAGCGTATGTTCTTCCTTCGGCTCGTGGCGGGCCGTTGTGTCGATCCACGTTTTCACCATTTCCAAAGATGGCAATTCCCCTAACGCATGGAGCGCCACCGCCGCCGCTCCCAACGCCGACGCCTCGTGCGTCTGCGGCACGATGAGCGGCTTGCCGAGCATATCGGAAAGCATTTGCCGCCAAAACGGCGATTTCGCAAATCCGCCTGAGACGCGGATTTCCGCCATTGGCCCTGTGACGTCGCGGATGGCGAGCGCCACCGATACGATGCTGAAGCAGACGCCTTCCATCACGGCGCGGATGAAATGCTCGCGCTTATGATGAAGCCCAAGGCCAAAAAACGTTCCGCGCGCGTTCGCGTTCCAATGCGGCGCCCGCTCGCCTGATAAGAACGGCAAAAACACCAGTCCTTCCGCTCCGGGCGCGACGCGTTCCGCATACTTCGTCAATAAGTCGTACGGATCGATGCCGAGCTTTTTCGCCACTTCCCGCTCTTGGGCGCCAAACTCATCGCGCAGCCAGCGAAGCAAAATGCCGCCGTTGTTTGTCGGACCACCAACAACCCAATAGCCAGGCGTCAACGCATAACAAAACGTCCGCCCTTTTTCATCGGTTGTTGGTGCAGCGGTGATCGTCCGCACCGCCCCGCTCGTCCCGATCGTAATGGCCGCTTCACCCGGGAGCACCGCACCGACACCGATGTTGGCCAACACGCCGTCACTCGCACCGATGACGACCGGCACATCCGCAGCGACTCCCATTTTTTCCGCCCATTCTTTCTTCATCCCTTGCAAGATGTGCGTCGCCGGGACTAAACGCGGCAGCCGCTCGCGGCTCATGCCAAGAAATGAAAGCACATCCTCATCCCAATCAAGCGTATCTAAGCGGAACAAACCGGTCGCTGAAGAGAGTGAATGATCAGCGATATAATCGCCATATAGGCGGTAAAGCACATAATCTTTCACAGAGACAAACCAGCGGGCTTGCCGAAACACATCCGGCTGCTCCTCTTTGAGCCAAAGCAATTTCGGCAGCGGAGACATCGGATGGATTGGCGTTCCCGTCCGCCGATAGATGTCAAGCCCATGGTGCTCTTTCAGCAACCGCTCTGCTTGGGCGACGCTTCGGTTATCGGCCCAAATGATGAGACGGGTGAGCGGACATCCTGACTCGTCCAGCGCCATGATCGAGTGCATCGCCGCACTCAACCCAATTGCTTTCACCTGCTCTGGGCGGATGCCATGGCGGACCGTCACCGCCCCGACAGCTTGAATGACTGTCGCAAACAGCTCTTCCGGGTCTTGTTCGGCAAAGCCTGGATGCGGCTGAATGATTGGATAGTCCACGGCATGGGAAGCCAACACTCGCCCCCGTTCGCCGAAGACGACCGCTTTCGTGCTCGTTGTTCCGATATCAATGCCAATGACAACATCCTCATAAATCGCCATCGTTTCTCCTCCCTTCCTATTTGCTCTCCCGTCTGATCGATGTCCGTTTCACCAACGTCGGAGAGAAACGAAACACATGCGGTTTGTTTATCCGCCCGCGGTCCATTTGCTCGAACACGCGCTCGGCCGCTTTTTTCCCCATCGCAAACGTCGGCTGGGCGATCGTCGTCAGCGCTGGCGTGTAAATATCGGCAAATGGCACATCATCAACATTGATCAGCCCTAACTCGTCCGGCACACGAATGCCAGTTTCTTTGACAAACCGCAAAATGCCCATTAATGTCAAGTCGTTAATCGCAAATAACGCGTTCGGCCGTTTGGGGTCAGCGAACCGCTTTTGCAATTCTCTAGGCAGCGCCGCAGCCTCGGCAGCGATCACGCTCCCCGCACCGACTTCGAGGTTTCTTTTTTCCATTGCCGCCTGAAATCCTTGAAGCCGTTCCATCCGCGGCACGTTGTGGGCGACAAGCGGCGGGGTGACAATGGCGATGCGGTCATAACCATGGGCCGCCAAATAATCGACCGCCATCTCCGCCGCGCCAAAGTTGTCCAACAGCACACTGTCCGCCTCAACCCCCGGCACCACCCGGTCAACAAAGACGAGCGGAAACCGTTCAGCGACAAGATGACGATAAACGTCTTCATTTTTCCCCGTCGGAAAGACGATCAACCCGTCCACTTGTTTCGCAAGCAGCGTATCGACGTATGTTTTCTCTTTTTCCGGGTCATCACCGGAGTTGCAGACGATCACTTGAAACCCACGCTTTTGGCATTCTTCTTCAATGGCGTGCAGCACTTGCGTCGTCAACATATGAAGCATATTAAACACGATCACGCCAATCGTGGCCGTTGTCTTTTGTTTCAAACTGCGGGCAATCACGTTCGGTTGGTAGCCAAGTTCTTCGATCGCCTGGGCAATGCGCTTCCTTGTTTCTTCGCTCATATATTCATAGCGTTTATTCAAATATTGTGAGACCGTGCTTTTGGAAACGTTGGCCAATTTCGCGACATCAGCCATCGTTACTTTTTTCAATCGGGATCCCTCTCTTATACTAAATCGATTTAGTTCAAAAACGCTTTCATAAACCGGTTTAGCTTTATTATAAAACAAGTGAAAGCGGTTTACAATAGTTTTTCATCGAAACTCTAAAAGGCGGGTGAAAAACGGGTGCCGCTCAGCGTCATTGAGCAAATCGATAAAAAAGAAAGCTGATTCCGCAAAGTTTTTCTAATTGAGCAACAACTGGAACTAGCAGTGTTTTGTACTAAATCACCAGCCTCCTAAAAGACTGATCGACGACGGCGGGGTTGTCATGACGGGTGTGCTTGCGCCATGGCAGTGTGCGCAGCTCCACCGTCAGAAAACAAAAGTAACCGAGGATTTTGACGCCAAAAACCATTGTCGTCGATCCCCCGGGATTTTTGCACGATTGGAGGTCGACGACAAATTATAAAAATAGCACCATGCCGTGCTTGGCGCCCGTTTTCATCCGCCAATCGGAAACAGCAGCCGTGCTGTATACACAACGCCGGTAACGGTAATGGCGCTCAACAAGGTCGACACCAGCACTGCCTGGGCAGCATAGTCTGGGTGGCAGTCATACTCGAGTGCATACAGCGCCGTATTGCGCGAACACGGATACGAGCTGGCGATCAGCAACGCTTGGGCCGTCACGCCATCGATTCCTAATAGAAGGATCAAAGACGCAGCCAACAGCGGCGACAAAATCAAACGCCCGAACACACTCGCATACACAAGCGGTGGCAAGACAGTAAAACGAGCGTAGGCAACTTGCGCACCTAAGGTAAAAAGAGCAATGGCTAAAAACGCGTCGGCAACCCGCTGGAGCGGCGTCCACAAAAATGATGGGATTGGGGTGTGAAGCCATCGGCAGAGCGCGCCGAGCAACAAGGCGTGAAGGACTGGATTTTTCCATATCTCAGCGGCCCATTTCCCCTTTTTTCCGTTTCCTGACACAAACTGATACACCCCATATGTATTGGTCAAGAAATTTTGAAAGATGGTGACGATGATTTGAATTGCCGCCCCGAGCGGCTGCTGGTGAAACACCAATTGGCTCACTGGAATGCCAAAGTTGCCAGAGTTGTTGAGCACAATTGTATTTTGAAACACCGCTGACAAACTTCGTTCTAGTTTCAATAGTTTCGCCATCACCATACTCAAAACCATCAGTCCGCCGTTTTGCAACAGAAGAAACACCAAGATGGCCGCCAACACCTTCCCGTTCAACTTGCTATCATACACATTGATAAATGCGACCGCCGGCAACAGGACATACATGTTCAGTTTGGACAACGTACTCATATCAAAACGAAATAAACGGTGGAGCCATGCCCCCAAGCCGACGGTCAACAACATAGGAACCATCACTTGAAGCAAAATGCCACTAAAAATGGCCAAGATGTTTCCCCCACTTTCTTTTTCATATGGCCATGCAACTGCCTATGTGCCCCTTCTCGGGAACACCCAACTCTTGTTCACGCTTTCTTCCGATAAATCCGTTCTGGACGACCGACCGACCCGTAAGCAATGTCGGCTGTTACTTGGCCGACCGCGACGAGATACTCCAAGTAGCGGCGGGCTGTTGTTCGGCTTGTGCCGATTTGCCGTCCGACTTCTTCGGCCGTCACACCATCTTGACATTGTTTCACAACCATAAGCACTTTTTCAAGGGTTAGCGGCTGGATGCCTTTCGGAAGCATAGGCTGGTCCCTAACTGGGGCTTCCCGCCCAATCAGTTTGTCGATATCCTCTTGATCGATCCACTCTTTTTCTTTCATCCATCGTTGCATTTTGGCATAATATTCTTTATACCGATGTAAAGTTTCGGCAAATCGATCAAACATAATCGGTTTGATAATATAGTCAAACACCCCGCCATGCAGCGCTTGCTTCAAGGCATCCACTTCCCGTGCTGCTGTGATCATGATGATATCGATATTGGAAAAGCGTTGACGAACCCATTTTAAGAAAGAGAGGCCGTTCATATCCGGAAAATAGACATCAAGCAACAACACGTCGGGTTGCAGCACCTCCGTCAATTCCCTCGCCTCTTCGGCGTTCGTCGCCATGCCGACCACTTCGTAACCATTCACTTTCTCGACAAAACGTCGATTAATTTCAGCGATGCGACGATCGTCTTCAATAATCAGTACGCGAATCATCCCACTGGCTTCCCTCCTCCAGAGCTATTGATGAATGAAGATGCCGCTTCCTTTGATGCATTAAAATATGTTCAGCACTACTGATTGGCATGGTTCACTCGCTTTGGAATAATGACGGTAAACACCGTTCCCTCCCCTTGTTTCGACTCATATGTGATTTGTCCGCCAATCATTTCCAACGCCTTCTTGACAAGATCGAGCCCATACCCGCGAAGGCCGCTCACTTTCGTCGAAAAGCCACGGTCGTATATCCGTTCTGCCACAGCCGGGTCGATGCCTAATCCGTTATCTTCAACTTCAATAATCAAATCATTGCCGAGGTCGGTCAAGAAAATGGCCACCCGTTTCTCTTCTTTTCCGTTGTGGAGAACGGCTTCCAGGGCATTATCCAACAAGTTGCCGATAATCGTCACCAAATGATCGCGATCAATCCATGTCGGCACATCGCGGAAACTGCTTTCCTGGTCAATGGTGAACGTAATTTTCAACTCATTGGCTCGGTTGAACTTGCCAATCATCAATCCGCCAATGATCGGGTCGGGAATTTCTTTCATGACAAAGCGAACGATGTTCTGTTGCAAATCGGTTTCTTTTGTAATGAGTTCAAGCGCTTCCTCGTACGATTCCAGTTGAATGAGGCCAGAGATCAAATACAGTTTGTTGGAAAATTCATGCGTTTGCGCCCGCAAGGCATCTGCGTATGCCCGGAGCTGGGACAGCTCTTTTGTGAGGCGGTACAGCTCCGACTTGTTGCGAAACGTCGATACTGCTCCAATAACACGCCCTTGCTTGTCCTTGATCGGAATTCGGTTCGCGATAACGGTCCCTTCCCCTAAAACCATCTCATCATCATATTCCGCCTGTCCCGTTCGGATCACCTCGGGCAAGCGAGAATGGGGAATGAGCCGCAAAATGGACATTCCCAATACATCGCGCTCATTCTCATGCCCAAGCAACTTCAGGGCGGTTTGATTAACCATCGTAACCGTTCCTTCGTGATTGATGGCAACGATTCCTTCACGAATCGCTTCTAAAATCGCCTGTTTTTCTTGATATAACAAACCGATTTCTTCTGGTTCGAGGCCGTGAATCGATTTTTTCACCGTCCTGGCGATCGCCACTGCGCCCACCGCCCCGAGCAAAAGGGCAAGAACGGAGAAGAGAAAGATCTTCAGGCTATATGACCACACCGTGCGCTGAATATCTTCTAGCAAAAAGCCAACCGAAACAATGCCGATCACATGTCCGTTTTCATTAAAAATCGGCGCCTTTCCGCGAATGGCCGGTCCAAGTGAGCCGACCGCCTCGGAAATAATGGCCTTGCCTTTGAGCACCTCCTCGTTGTCGCCCCCCACCATCGTTTTGCCGATCCGATCCGGCAACGGATGGGCATAACGGATGCCTTGACGGTTGCCAATGACGACGTATTCCGCCCCCGTCTTTTGGCGGATGTGCTCAGCAAACGGCTGCAAGCGCATTGACGGGTTCGGGTCGCGGAACGCCTCGCGCACGAGCGGAGTGGACGCGACGGTTTCCGCCACATTCAGCGCGCGCATGCCGATTTGTTGTTTGAGCGTCGCTGCAAACATATGTTGGAATAAAAACGTAAGAAACACGATGACAAATAAAAGCAGCGAACAAATGATCATCATTAATCGTGTTTGCAATTTCATGGCGACGTCCCCCAAGCGGAAAAATGAAAAGAAAGACCATCTTCCAACTAAAGGAAGAAAGCCTTTCTTTCTATTATTACATATCTTCATTGACAATGACGGTTTTTCCTCTTAATTTCATTAAAAACGGCACAGCAATCCATAACAAGGCGATGACCAACAAAACAAGCGAAATTGGCTTTTCAACGAAAACGAGATAATCGCCATTCGATGCCGTCAAAGCCCGACGCATATTGTTTTCAATCATCGGCCCAAGAACAAGCCCTAACACAAGCGGCGCGAGCGGGTAGTCGTGTTCGGCCAGCCAGTAGCCAAGCAGGCCAAACACCAGCAACAGGAACACATCAAACGTCGTCACTTGTACCGCATACACACCAAAGACGGAAATGGCGATAATCAGCGGCAACAAATATTTCGTCGGCGTCTGGATAATTTTCGCGAACACTTTGACAAGCGGCATGTTCAGAATCAACAGCATCACATTGCCGATAAACATGCTCGCAATCAACCCCCAAGCCACTTCAGGGTGATCGTCAAACAAAAGCGGACCTGGCTGGACGTTGTACATAATAAGCGCACCCATCAAAATCGCGGTTGTACCCGAACCCGGAATGCCTAGCGTCAAGAGCGGAATCATCGCGCCCCCGGACGCCCCGTTGTTCGCCGATTCCGGCGCTGCGACGCCAGCGATCGTCCCTTGGCCAAACTTTTCTGGATGTTTGCTGATTTTCTTTTCAAGAATATAAGAGAAAAAGGAAGCGAGTGTCGCCCCAGCTCCCGGCAGCACGCCGATGAAAAACCCGAGCAGCGATCCGCGGGCGATCGGCCCTGCACTTTCTTTCAAGTCCGATTTGGTCGGCAAGATGCGCCCGATTTTGGCGATGTCCCCGTCGTTCGTCTCATTACAGAGAATAGACTTGAATACCTCTCCTAGCGCAAATAGCCCGACCGCCACGGTTAAAAATTCGAGACCTCCGTATAAATAGGAAATGTCGTACGTAAAGCGGGCCACGCCAGAAACGTTGTCGAGACCAATCGTAGAAAGCAACAAACCGAACACAGTCATGATCCATGCTTTCGTCATCGATTTGCCGGCCAGTCCGCTCACCGCCGCCAACCCGAGCAGCATTAGCGAAAAATATTCCGCCGGGCCGAACTTCAACGCGACATTCGATAACGGCTGAGCTAATAGTACGAGGCCGATTAGCGAAACGATTCCGGCGACAAAAGAGCCGATCGCGGCAATGGCAAGTGCCGCCCCCGCCCTTCCTTGCCGAGCCATTTGATAACCGTCAAGCGTCGTGACAACCGATGACGATTCCCCAGGCGTATTTAACAAAATTGATGTCGTCGAACCGCCATACATCGCCCCGTAATACACGCCGGCGAGCAAAATAATCGAGCTCGCCGCCGCTTGGGACGGATCGAGACCGGACGTCATCGACGCCGTCACCGGAATGAGCAGCGCCACCCCGCTCATCGGGCCAATCCCCGGCAGCACGCCGACCGCTGTGCCGATCAACACCCCGATAAAGGCAAACAGCAAGTTATGCGGCTGAAGCGCTGTCTGAAACCCATCAAGCAAAAACGATAGTGTACTCATGATGACCCTCCTTTCATTGGAACCAAATCGGCCAGCTTGGCAACGTTCCTTGCAATAGTTTGACATAAAGACCATAGACGCCTAACGAAAAACCAGCCGCAATAGCGATCGACTTCCATAGCGCTCCTTTATCCATCGTTTGAAATCCGATCACGAGGAAAAGGAAGGTCATAATCACGTAACCGATCGTTTCGAGTAAAGCCGCATACAAGATAGCGGCGACAAAAATGATGAGAAACTTTTTATATTGCCGCGGCGGTTTCTCATCTGCTGCCTCTATATAGCGCCGCGTTTCCAACAACAGCTTGATGCTTAATAATGTAAGAACGAGTCCAAGCAGAAACGGAAACACATTTGGTCCAACCGCACTGCCGTAGGCGCTTTTCGATATGCGCAAACTTTCCGTCATAAACAAGGCGCCAACCGCCAAAAATGCCACCGCCGCGATTCGATCAGCCGTTTTGTTCATCGTTGCACCTCCTGTCTTGGAAAAAAGGGGAAGAACGTTCTTCCCCATGATCTTTACTTATGCATACCGAGCGACTTTAGGAGATCACCGACTTGTTGCTCTTGCTCTTGCAAAAATTTCGTAAACTCGTCCGAATTGCGGTATTCCGCCGCCCAGCCTTGTTTTTGCAGTTCTTCTTTCCACTTCTCGTGCTCAGACAACTTTTTCAATGTTTCTTCCCAAAACGCTTTTGCTTCTGGAGACATTTGCTTCGGCCCGAAAACCCCGCGCCAAATCGTAAATTCCGCATCAATGCCAAGCTCTTTCATTGTTGGTACATCTTTCAACACACCGCCAAGGCGTTCCGGAGCCGAAACCGCCAACACCCGCACTTTACCAGCTTTGAGATATTCGCCAACAGAAGAGGCATCCGTTGCAATGACATCGGCGTTGCCGCCAAGCAAAGCAGCCATTGCTTCCCCGCCGCCATCGTACGAAACATACTTAACTGATTTTGGATCGATGCCCGACTTATAGATCGGCAAAATCGCGACTAAATGATCCATCGAGCCTGGCGCCGATCCTCCAGCCACAGTGACCGATTTCGGATCTTGCTTAATTGCGTCAAGCAATTGGGGCAATGTTTGAAACTTTGAATCGGCCTTGACAACAATGGCTCCGAAGTCTTTCGTTAACTGAGCGAGCGGTGTCGTGTCTTTGTAGCCAAACGGGCTGTTCCCTTCTTTTTTCAAGTTGTTGATAATAATCGGCGGAGAGTTGACAAACAGTTTGTAGTCGTTTTTCACATCTTGTGTCGCGTATTCAGCCATAAAGACCGCCCCGCCGCCGCCCGGTTTGTTTTCAACCGTCATCGTCTGTTTGACGAGTCCCGTCTCGTCCAACACTTTCGTAATCGCTCGGGCGGTTAAATCCCAACCGCCGCCCGCCCCGGACGGAGCGACAATGGTGATCGGCTTCGTCGGATAGTCTGAGGCCGATGAGCCAGAGTTCGAACCGGATGATTTCGATCCTGCCGATTCATTGCCGCCACAGGCCGCCAAGGCGAGTGTCATCATCCCGGCAGCGAGCAACCCCCACCATTTTGTTTTCTTCATTTCTCCCTGCCCCCTTATTTTTTTGATAACGTTTTCAAAAACAACCTTATCATGATACAAAATTGACGTGAAGTTTTTGAAAATAAAATGAATTTTGTGCATTTTGTTCACAAGAATGTCTTACTGCGGCACCCCTAAACCAGCTCATCGTTCTCTACTCCGTCGGATGGGCAATGTAAAATGGCTGAAGCGGAAAATAACAGGGAATCGCCAAAGAGAGATGAGGGAATGAACAACCATGTAGACAAAAATCCCGCCAGCCGCGAAGGCAAGCGGGAAACCAACTGGTGTTTTGATATTTAGCGTGATTTTCGCATCTTGTCGTACTCTTCCCTCACCGCGGCCACAAGCAGGTGTGCACTCTCAAGTCCCGCGTATTGCCGAAGCGCCCCTTCAACACCGTGTTGTTCAATCGTTTGCTGGAGAGCAGCTGCTTCGGCATCGCTAGGCTCATTAAATAGTAAGAGCGCGGCGATGCCTTTGACAAGCCCGGACGGCACCCTTTCAAATAAAGCATAATATTGCGTTGCCGGGGCGACGAGGCGGTCGTTCGGCCCGAGCTTGCGAATCGGTGAGCGGGCGACGCGGACGATGTCATCGGAAAGGGACGGATTGGTGAAACGTCCGATCGTCGTTTCAATATACGAACGGTGCTCTTCTTCATTCCATCCGTGCTTTTTCACTAGGACGGCACCTGACTCGCGAAGCGCCTGTTCGACATCGGCTCGGATGCCGTTGTCTTTCATGGCTTCCTGAACCGTTTGATATTGTTTTTGATAGCCTAAATAGGCGGCCAACGCGTGGCCGGTATTGACCGTAAACAATTTGCGCTCGATATACGGCCCTAAGTCAACGACAAAATGAGCCCCTTGAATCGGCGGAACAGCGCCGATGGCGTTTCGCGTTTCAATCGCCCATTCAAAAAACGGCTCGACCGTCACCGCGAGCGGATCATCGTTCGTTTGGTTTGGAACGATGCGGTCGACAGCGCAATTGAGAAAACCAACGTTTTCATCTGCCTGTTGCTGCCCTGCCGCGGAAAGATGGGCAAGGATGTGCGTTTTCAGCGTTTCCGTGCCGCTGATCATGTTTTCGCAGGCAATGACGTGAAGCGGCTGCCGATGAACCGCGAAGCGCCGCTCGAGCCCGGCGGCGATGACGGGCGCAATGGCCGGAAAAATATGGGGGCCGACAGCGGTCGTCACCAAATCGGCGGCCGCGATCGCCTCAATGACATGTTCCCGTTCCGTTTGGCTATTGAGAGCGGAAACGCCGCGCACCCACTGTTCTTCCTGCCGCTCGCCGGCAACGATGACGCGATACTCCCCCCGCTCCTTCAGCAGGCGGGCGATTTGTTCGTTGACATCGACAAACACGACCTCATATCCCGATGCCGCAAGCAGGCTGCCGATAAAGCCGCGGCCGATGTTGCCGGCGCCGAAGTGGACGGCCCGCATTAGCCGTTCACCTCATGAAGCAGCCCGAGAATTTCCTCGGCCGTTTTGGCGTTCGCCATCGCTTCGACATGGTCCGCTTCCGCGCAGACAAGCGCGAGTTTCGAAAGAATATCTAAATGTTCCCCGTCTTTGCCGGCAATGCCGATGACGATCGTCGCCTGATTGCCGCCGCCAAAGTCAACACCGCCCGGAACTTGCACGATCGAAATGCCGGAATGCTTGACGAGCGATTTCGCCGCTTCCGTTCCGTGCGGAATGGCAACGTTGTTGCCGATATACGTCGATGTTAACTGTTCGCGCTCAAGCATCGAGTCAATATACGATGAATCCACATACCCCTGCTTGACGAGCACTTCGCCGGCAAGGCGAATCGCTTCTTCTTTCGTTTTTGGTTGGGCATTTAGCACAATGTTTTCTTTGTTTAAAATCGAATGGGTCAACATACGTTTCACTCCTTCGCCGATGTCCAATAATCATCAAAAAATTGTTCCAGGTGGGTGCTGATGAGCGAATACACTTGTTCCTCATCGCCGTGCGCCAAGACGGTGATGCTTTGCTCATCTTTGACTAACAGCGAGCTGATATGGCTTAAAACAGCAAGCGTCTCCTCGTCCGCATCAGCAGGGCCAAGAAGCAGCACAACGGTGTTGATTTCCATCGGTTTCCCGTCCATGCCTGCCACCGTCTGCGGCTCATCAAGCCGATACATTACGAGCGACGGCCGAATAACGGCAAAACTTCGGGCGTGATAAAGCGCGAGCGGCGTGTCAGGGACGCCGAGCCCACCAAGCGACTCCCGCCGCCGCAGTTCCTCGATGACGGCTTCGGCATCGACGATGACGCCGTTTTGTTCAAGGCGTCGGCAAGCGTCGGACAAGAGCCCGTGAACGGTGCGGTGCTTGACAGTCCGCAGCGAAAATCCTTCTAAAATGCCGATGATCGTCTCGCTGATGCGCCCGATGGCTTTCATCGTTTTCAGCGTCTGTCGGTTAGGCTGCGCATCTTGCTCGCGTTCTACCGGTTTCGCAACAGCGGCCGATTTTCGCTCTAAAAACGCGCGGATTGCCCGCGCTTCTTCCTCCCGTAACATCGGGCTGACGATAAAATACGGGCCGTGTTCGTCCGCAAGCGGCACGGTCGAAATGACGAGGTCGTACGCCCGCAAATCTTTCTTTTTCAATTCAAAGACAGATGCCTGTTCCATGACAGCGATGTCCGGAATCTCTTTTTTCAGCCTCGTCGCCAAAATTTTTGCCGTCCCGAGCCCGCTCGAACAAATGACGAGCGCCCGCCAGCCTTTTTTCTCCCGCATGAGTGCAGCCGCAAAATGAAGCACTAAATAGCCGATCTCCTCCTCCGGCACTGAAACATCGCCAAACAGCTGCTTTGTTCCGTCGGCGACAATGGCAAACAGTTCCGCGTAGTCTTGCTTAATTTGATCAAGCAGCGGGTTGGCGACCCCCATCCCATGCTCTAAACGGTACAAAGCCGGTTTCAAGTGAACGACGAGATCTTCGTATAGCGTCCGGTCGGTGGACAGATCGACATCGAGCCCGCGGCTGACGAAACGAATGAGCTGTTGCGCTTTCATGCCGACGGCCAAACTCGGCTCCTCCATCACCATTCCTTGGCGGCTACGCCATTTCGCCCCCATTAAATGCATCGTCATATAGCCGATCTCTTCTTTTGGGATGTCAATGCCAAACGCTCTTTCCAACGATTCGGCAAGCGCCTCCGCGATTTCATACTCTCTCGTCGCCTGAAGCGCCTGCAAATCACGCGGGTCGAAATGAATCGCTTCCCCCCGCCTGATGCGCTCGATGGCGAGCGCCAAGTGAACGACGAAGGCGATGTACGAACTGTCAGCCATCGTAAACGGGAACGTTTCTTTCACCTGCTCGATTTGCTGCTCAATGATGGCGAGCTTTTTCCGATCGACCAGCCCGAGCAGTTTTTCCGCCACCGTATCGAATGGATCGTCCGGCCGCCCCTGGATCGTCTCTTTCATCAGCGCCAAAAATTCATGTTCATCGACATGGCGGAATAACAGTTCGCCGATGAGGCGCCGTTTTGCCGATTCGGAGCCGGTAAGTTCGACGCCGTATCCGCGCTTGCGAATAAGCGAAAGCCCATACGCTTCGACTGTTTGTTCCAGTTTATCCAAATCCAAGCTGACCGTAGCGACCGTAACGTTTAAGTCATTTGCCAATGAGACAAGTTTCACCGGCTCGTCTGCTTCCAACAAGGCGATTAAAATCATCAGCTGCCGTTCTTCCGGCGTATATTCACGGTGAGAAAGATGAAGCAGCTCCGCAGCCAGCGCCTGCTTCTGTTTCTTTTCCCCGATAACACGAATGCCGACCCCCGCTTTTTTCACTAACTCGAGCCCGTAGCGCCGCAAAACGGACTCAAGGCCTTGCAAATCACGGTGGATCGTGCGGGCGCTGACATTCAGCTCCTCAGCCAGTTCGCCGACCGTCATTTCCCGATCATCGGCCAACAAACGCTCAAGCAGCTTTCGCTCCCGTGCCGATACGTACATCGCCGTTCACCTCCTATCCTTAGGCGGTACTGTTGACATGTTTAAAATGTTTGATCGTCTTCTCATTTCTTATTGTAAGGGCTTTTTTCTTGATTTGACAATGAATAGATGTTTCGTTTTCGTCATTGTTATTGTTGACAGTTTTTAATTTTTGCATGTATTTTTCTCTTTCGTCGTTTGACAAAGTTCACAGCGTACGGGCATACTCATACGGATGAGAGCGGATAAAAGTGTCCCAAGCAGTCAAGGTAACCGCGAAATCGTAAAGCAAAAAACGCAGGGAAAATCCCATTGCCCTGCGTCTCATGCCAATTTACGCGTTCTTTTTCAATTGCTCGATCAACTCATCGTATTTCGGACTGTTTAAAAAGTTTTCGACCGATACATGGTGCGCGTTTGGCAGCTTCGCCTTCGCCCGGTCGGTTAAATTTTGATGGGTGACGACAATATCGGCGTCGGCCGGCAGCTGGTTGATCGCCGTGTTCGTGACTTCAATGTCAAGGCCGGCTTTTTGCACTTTATTGCGCAAAATCGACGCCCCCATCGCACTCGACCCCATTCCGGCGTCACAGGCAAAGACAATTTTTTTCACCCGTACAGGAACAGCTTGTTCCGCTGCGATCGCAGACGCCGTGACTTCTTCTTGTGATTGCAGCGCGACAGCGACCTGGCTCTTTTTCCCTTTCAACTGCTCCATTTTCTCCGCTGCTTTCGCCAAATCTTCTTCCTCTTCCTTTTGCTTCGCCGCTTTTAAGAAAACCGAAGCGACAAGGAACGACACGGCTGCGGCGACAAACACACCAGCGAGCACGCCAAAGTAATTTCCTTTCGGCGTCATCGCGAGCAAAGCGAAAATGCTTCCTGGCGACGGTACGGCCACCAACCCGGCATGGAGGATCGTAAACGTGAATACCCCGCTCACTCCACCGGCAATCGCCGCTAAAATCAAGATCGGGCGCATAAGAATGTATGGGAAGTAAATTTCATGAATTCCACCTAAGAAGTGAATAATCACTGCTCCCGGTGCCGATTGTTTCGCCATTCCTTTGCCAAACAGCCAGTACGCCAGCAAAATGCCAAGTCCCGGTCCAGGGTTCGTTTCCAACAGGAATAAAATCGATTTCCCGGTTTGCGCTGCTTGTTCGACGCCGAGCGGGCTCAAGATCCCGTGGTTGATCGCGTTGTTCAAGAACAGCACTTTCCCCGGCTCGATGAAAATGTTCGCCAGCGGCAACAAGTGCCAATCGATAATTTTTTCGACCCCTGCCGCTAAGGTTTTGCTGATGGCGGTGACGACCGGACCAACCCCTTTAAAAGCGAGCAACGTCAACAAACCGCCGACAATCCCGGCTGAGAAGTTGTTGACAAGCATCTCAAATCCTTGCTTTACTTTTCCTTGGAAAAGGCCGTCCACTTTTTTGATCACATAGCCGCCGAGCGGACCCATGATCATCGCGCCTAAAAACATCGGAATTTCCGAACCGACGATGACCCCCATCGTCGCCGTCGCCCCGACGACGCCACCGCGGACGTCATAAATCATTTTGCCGCCCGTATACCCGATCAATAGCGGCAACAAGTACGTAATCATCGGTCCGACAAGCTTGGCAAACGTCTCATTCGGCAGCCAGCCGGTCGGGATAAATAACGCTGTAATCAACCCCCAGGCGATAAACGCTCCGATGTTTGGCATAATCATGCCGCTCAAATAACTGCCAAACCGTTGAATCTTCACACGGAAACCTGTTTCATTTCCGGTTGTATGCGTCATAAGTCTGTTCCTCCTTTTGCTTGACTGTACCTTTATCTTAAAACGCTTACAACCGGCCTTCAATGGTAAGTAAATGCGACTTTGTCAAGAGGGTTGTTGACAAGGGTTAAAAAAGAAAAAGAGACCGGCTTTGTCAAAAGACATTCACAGACCTTTTGGGGCCAATCGTTCGCCTAGTTCTGTACATTTAATGTCAAAACAGTAAAAAAAGGTAAAAATCGTGTCGATTCCCTTGGATTTTCACATTAAAATAGCACGAATAATTTCATTGCCTATATACTTATTTTTGACCTCTTTTCTTATCATAAAAGTCATGGTATTGCTTGCGTAAAATATGTTTTTGAATTTTTCCAGTCGAAGTCGTTGGAAGTTGATTAAGGAAAATAACGGATTTCGGAACTTGGAACGTTCCTAGATGCTGTTTACAATATGCCAAAATTTCTTCCTCGGAAATTTCAACATCAGGTTTAGGGACGACAAAGGCTGTAACAGCCTCCGACCAACGTTCATGCGGCAGTCCGACAACGACCGCATTGACCACTTTGCTATGCATCAATAACACTTGTTCCACTTGAATAGATGCCACATTTTCCCCACCAGTTTTAATCATATCTTTTTTGCGATCCACAAAAACGAGTTGCCCATCCTCATCCCAATAACCGAGGTCTCCAGTATGATGCCATCCGAATTTTCGGCTCTCTTCCGTTGCCTGCTCATTGTTTAGATATCCAATCATCACATTAGGACCTCGGTGAACGATTTCACCAATTTGCCCTTTTGACAAAATGTTTCCTTTCTCGTCCATAACAGCGGTATCATTAATGAGGCTCGATACCCCCCAATACGATCCAAATCTTCTCAACTGCTCTTCTGGCTTGAATACCATCGTTGCTGGATAGATCTCTGTTTGTCCTGTTCCCAAGGCAAACTCGGCACCCAATTCTTCAATCAGCATTTCTAATGTCAAGCGATCCATCGGTGCCATGGCATAAAGACATGTATGCAAGGAAGAGAGATCATAATCTTTTCGTTTTGGATGATGCAAAATCGCCTTATACATCATCGGCAACATAAATGTCCAAGTAATTTTTTCGTTTTCGATATTTTCCATGAACTCTACTGGATCGAACTTGTTCAATATGACATTGGTGGCGCCAATATGGAGGAAGGAAGTGGTCATCGTATGCTGCGCACAGTGAAATAACGGCATTAATGTGGTGGCCACATCATGCGGTTTTAAACCCAGCTCAATAATGTTTCCTAGGCTGGCAATGTATACTGCCAAATGACTGATCATCACACCTTTTGGGTTACCGGTCGTGCCGCTTGTAAACATAATTTGTGCAACATCTCGGTCGTGAATATCCGTTTCAGGCTCCTCAACAGGTTGATCTTCAAAAAAGGAATAAAATGCATCAAAGTTTCCATCGAGTGCAATGACTTGGGCGAATGCCCGATATTCCTCAAGGTGCCCTTGCAACAATGGTTGATCGCCAATAATCAGTTTCGGATTCACTTGATGAAAGATGTATTTTTTCTCTTCAAGCGAAACACCAGGATTGATTGGCACCCAAATGAGTCCTGCTTTAGCAGTTCCATAGATGGCAACAACAAATGCAAACGAGTTAGTGCATATCGTTGCAACTACATCGCCTTTCTTAAAGCCTTGAGACAATAAAAAGTTGGCAAATTGATTGCATAACTGATCGAACTGCCGAAATGTCCACCTTTGGCCTTGCTGTACAAATGCCGTTTTATCAGGATAACGGCTTGCACTTCTACGGACAATATCTCCGATGGTTATTCTGTTTACAATAGATACATCATACATTTTCAAACCTCTCCTTCTCACGAAATTCCGGGTATTACGCTTGCCGATTGGTTTCTAGATAACGTTGCATTAACTTAGATTTTTGTACCTTCCCTGCTGGGGTGAGCGGTACTTCATCGACGATGATGAAACGTTTTGGAACTTTGTAATCCGCTAAACGATCCCGACAAAATTGAAACAACTCTTCCTCTGTTAAACTAACATTCGGCTTCGGGACAATGTAATAAACCCCTATTTCTCCCAATAACGGATCCGGTACTCCTATACCCGCGGCAAGTTGAACCTTTTCGTAGGAAGCTAGGACATTTTCAATTTCAACTGGAAAAACGTTGAAACCACCCGTTATATACATTTCTTTTTTGCGTCCTTTGAAATGCAAATATCCTTCATCATCCTTATAAACCATATCTCCTGTTGCCAACCATCCATGCTGAAATGTTTCGTTTGTCTCCTTTTTCATTCCATAATAACCTTTTGCCACACAATCACCCTGTATAAAAAGCTCGCCAATTACCCCATTTGACACTTCTGCACCATCTCGATCCACTACTTTAGCCTTGAATGTTCCAATTGGAACACCAATGGTTTCCTGAACCTTGGAAATATTATCAGTTAATCGAGATAACACACATGCTCCTGATGTTTCACTTAAACCATATAAGTTAATAAGCTTTGCATTAGGAATAGAGTTTGTAATCCGACAACATAACTTTGGTTCGACATTCGATCCCCCTACAATGCAAATTTTCAATGAAGTTAATTTCTTCTTTGTTAAATGAGGCAATGATAACATCATCAAATACATGGTTGGAACGCCGCCAAAAATTGTCGCTTTATACCGCTCAATGACATCAACAACTCGGTCAGGACGAAAGTTTGGAACTAGGACAACACTACTCATGCTTACAAGCCCGACCATTATCGTACATGTAATCCCGCCAACGTGGTTGAGAGGTAGACTGCCGATAGCAATATCATCTTTGCTTATGTTTAAGTGCTCCGATTGAGCACGTGCCGAGGCCAATAAACTTCGGTTCGTTATCATAGCCCCTTTTGGTTTTCCGGTTGTTCCTGATGTATAAATAATTAAAACAGTATCTTCCTCATCGACCTGTTCTTTTGCTTCAGACAATGTGTAATCTTCAGGTTCACACTCCAACAACTTTTCAAAACTATGCTCTCCATTCCCGCCGATATAGAAAAATTGGGAAACCCCAGGAATTCGCGAACGAAATGACTGAAAAAACTTCACATAGTCAAAATCTTGGAACTGCGCTAAGGATATAACCGCTTTCACCTCAGCCTGATTAAGCATATATTCAAGTTCTGTTTCACGATATCTTGTATTGAGAGGGACGACGGTAACACCGATTTTTGTGGCCGCAAAAAATGTATATAGCCACTCTACTTGATTTAAAGCAATAATAC
The DNA here is from genome assembly GCF_014679505.1 of Geobacillus sp. 46C-IIa. GTDB lineage: Bacteria > Bacillota > Bacilli > Bacillales > Anoxybacillaceae > Geobacillus. The sequence continues at coordinate 1,418,088 of NZ_CP061474.1, read as the reverse complement.
TAATTTTATCTCCCTTTTTAATTCCTTTTTCAAAAAAGGCTGATGCTAATCGGTCAGTTATTTCATCAAACTGTTTGAATGAAACGGTCTTATCTTCCTCTATTAAGAATATCTTATCAGGCTCACTTTCTACGGCGTCAGCCAAAGCCTGCAGCACGGTTTGTTTCTTTCCCATTTTCCAATTCCCCCTTTTTGGCCCATGTAACAAAAAGTCGTTCTCGTTCATCATTTGCCCCGCCAGACTGGCGTTCTTTTTTCTAGGAATGCTGCCGCACCTTCCCTTAAATCTTCACTGCAAAATGAAACAATTCTTAAGGTGGATAAATAGTCGAACGCTTTCATTAAATCCATTTGGTCCGTCGTATAAAACGCATCTAATGCCAACTTGACAGCGAGCGGGCTAAATGACGCAATCGTTTTTGCCAGCCTCCATGTTTCCGCTTCCAATTCATGATGCGGAACGACGCGATGAACAAGATTTAATTCTTTCGCTTTTTCCGCTGAAACCACTTCAGCCGACAACATTAACTCCATCGCTCTACGGTCGCCTACTGCTCTCCTGATCCAAGGCAAAATCACAAACGGTACAATTCCTAAACGGAGTTCTGTCAGTCCCAGCTTCGCCTCCTTCGATGCAACCGCTATATGACACATAGCAACAAGACCACATCCCCCTCCTAAGGCAGGGCCGTTAACAGCGGCGATCATCGGTGTTTTCACTGTCGCACCCAGCTTGAACAATTGTGTGCTTTCCCTGCCCTCCATATGCAAAGCAGGCACAGTCTTCATAAAGTTTTCTTTAAACTCATTAATATCTCCACCGGCCGAAAACGCTTTCCCTGCCCCGGTAATGATGATGGCTTTTATATGTGGATCCCTATCACTTTTCTCAATCGCATCGGTTAACTCTTCGGTTGTCCGTTTGGAAAGGGGGTTTCGCATCTCAGGCTGGTTGAGAGTAATCGTGGCAATTTCTTCTTTGACATCGCAAAGAATGGTTTTGTATTCCATTTGGTCAGCCTCCTTTTACTGTCCCATGTTTCTTTGCTTGCAACAGATTAAGGCGGAAAACTCCTCGACGTTTGATTTTGGCTTTTCCGTCATTAATCTGCCATGTAGCCTCGTCGCCATGTTGCCCCAATCCCATTCCTTCGCCTTATGTCCAACACCCTAATCTACTTTGCCGAACTAACTACACATCTATCTTTTCAGCTTAGAATCGTTCCGTGTTTCTTTTCCGGAAGCGGAAAATCTTTGTTCTCAAACATTTCAAATCGGCTGGACAGCTCTTTTCTTAAGTCTTTTGGGGCGATTAAATCATCTACGACTAAATCCCCTGCTAGTTTGTAGATGTCGTAGCCCGCTCGATACTCTTCTCTCAGCCGTTTGACCAACTCCACTTTTTCTTTTGGATCAGTAACACTTTGAATTTTGTTGTAATAAACAGCATTGATCGCTGCCTCTGGTCCCATAATGGCGATTTCCGCCGATGGCAAAGCAATCGTCATTTCCGGCTCATAAGCCGGACCTGCCATTGCATAAATTCCCGCTCCATATGCTTTTCTTACAACAACGCATATTTTCGGAACATTGGCCACCGAGCTGGCGTAGATGAAATTTCTTCCTCTTCTCAAAATTCCCTCTTGTTCCACTTTTGTTCCAACCATAAATCCTGGTGTGTCGCATAAGTAAAGCAATGGGATATTATAGGCATCACAAGTCCACACAAAATTGGCTCCCTTATCCGCTGATTCCGGGAAAATTGCTCCCCCTTTGACGGCCGGTTGGTTGGCGACAACACCAATCACTCTCCCTTCTAATCTCGCAAAGCCTACAACGAGCTCCTTGGCGTAATCTTTTTGCACCTCTAGAAAACTTCCTTTATCAACGATGCAGTCAATTAAATCATGAACGTCATATGGTTGATTCGGTTCCCGGGGAATAATTCGATCGATTTCTTCCGGGCTTCTAGCCGGCGGCTTGCCAGCATATCGAGGCGGCTTTGACTGATAGTTGTCTGGGAGGTAAGATAATAACGTTTTCACCAACTCTGCCGCTTCCTCTTCCGTCTCGACGACAAAGTCTACCGAGCCGCTTTTTTTCGCATGCATCTCAGCCCCGCCCAACTCTTCAATATCAACCTTTTGACCGGTAGCCATTTGCACCATCCGTGGTGAGGCAATGGCCATACCGGCGTTTTTCTTCATCATAATCACAAAATCGCAAAATACTAACATATAGGCTGTGCCCGCGAAGCACGGACCATATAGAACCCCAATTTGTGGAATTCGCCCCGACATAATGCTATGGTTATAAAAAATTTTTCCTCCAGAATATTTTTCAACATGGTATCCACCTGCTTCTTCGATCCTGCCCCCGGATGAATCAATTAAATAAAGAATGGGCCGTTTTCCTTTGATAGCCGCCTGTTGCGTCCGCAATATTTTCTCCCCGTGCTTCTTTCCAATTGACCCCGCCTTTACGGTGAAATCGCTGGCTGCAAAGTAAACAAGACGGTCATTGATTTTCCCTGCGCCCGTTACAACTCCATCTGCAGGCAGGTGTTCCTGCAAAGCGTTAGCGAACAAGCCTGTTTCATAAGCCAACTCTCCATTATCAAAAAACAACTTCAACCGATCGCGGACAAACAACTTGCCTAATTTCTTAATTTTTTCATGATTTTCCCTAGGCCCGCCTTTTTGAATCCGCTCGATTTCACTCATCACCTTTTGCTCGCGATTCACACTGTTCACATCCTTTCATTACAAACTGCTCCCCACTATTTTCCGTACTTATTTAAGAGAACTTTAACGACGGAAATGGCTACTGTCTCACCCATTTGTTTCTTTACTTCCTGATGTGCCGCAACAATCCCCGTTCCGTCCCCCCTATCCTCAAGGTTCACCACCGTCATTTCTACATGAAGGGTGTCTCCGATAAAAGTCGGTTTCACAAATCGCAAATGTTCCATCCCGTAAAAGGCGACGACAATACCCGGCTCAAACAAGAGCAATCCTGAAGCAACGGAAAGAACGAGTAGGCCATGTGCGATCCTTTGTTGAAATGGCGTTTGCTTCGCATACTCGGCATCGGTATGAAGCGGATACCAATCGCCGCTCAAAGAGGCGAAATTGACGATATCCGCTTCTGTAATCGTCCGTCCTTTTGATCGCCAAGTTTCCCCGATTTTGTAATCATTAAAATATTTAGTAAACAACCTTTACACCTTCCCTTTTTCTTTTTTCCACTGACGTAATACGTTTTTTAATACTTTTCCAGTGGCATTTCTCGGCAATTGATCAATGATCTCGATATGTTTCGGAATTTTATACCTTGCGAGTTTCCCATCACAGAATCGTTGTACGTCTTCTAAAGTCATTGTTTTCGTCGCATCTGATAGAACAATATATGCCTTTACCGATTCCCCCCACTTTTCATCAGCGACCCCAACAACAGCAACTTCTTTTACATTTGGCATACGAAATATCACTTGTTCTACCTCAACAGGATAAATATTCTCTCCACCGCTGATAATCATATCTTTTTTGCGGTCAACAATATACAGAAACCCTTCTTCGTCCATTTTTGCCAAATCACCGGTATAAAACCACCCGTTTTTGATCGCCTCCTGTGTCGCCTCGGAATTATTCCAATACCCCGCGAAAACATTAGGACCTTTTACGAGCAACTCACCAACTTCACCAATGGGCACGTCTTGATCCATTGAATCAACAATGCGAATCTCAGTATGAATCGGCGTTTTTCCGACTGAGCCGCTCTTGCGAATACTGTTTCGATCATCCAGTACACTCACAAACGGTGACGTTTCTGTTAAACCGAACCCCTCGTAGAAAAGAACTCCCTTTTTCTGAAAAAATTCGATCACCGTCAGTGGGCAGGGAGCTCCCCCGCACACACTCAGCCTTAAGGAACGAATGTTATAATCTTCAAAGTTTGGGTATTGCATAATTGCCAGCCACATCGCAGGCACAAGAAATAGTGTTGTAATTTTTTCCTTTTCAATTGTTTCTAAAGTAATCTTTGGATCAAACTTATCATCTAAAACAACAGTTCCCCCCTTGTACAGAGTAGGTGTGGTAAAAATATTCATTCCGCCAATATGAAACATTGGGGCAACTGTATAAGTAATGTCTCTTTCTTCAATAGACAAGAAATTAATGCAATTGATCGCATTCCACTGTGTATTTCCGTGTGTTAGCATCGCTCCTTTCGGTTTCCCCGTTGTCCCAGATGTGTACATGATCATATGGACATCTCCCAGCTTAATTTCAAATGACAGCTCTTCTGCAGGAAAAGAAGATAGTAATGTTTCATATAAAAGCGTCATCTCTTGGTTACTTTGCCCCACACAAATATAATGTTGGATATGATCCACTCGCTTTCGAATCTCCTTGGCAACCCCTTCTAACCGTACATCGTAAACGAACACGCGGCCACTCGCATCACGAACGATATATTCTACCTCATCGATGCTTAGTCGAGTATTAATCGGGACAAAAATAGCCCCAATTTTGGCACAGGCGAACATCGTTTCTAGTAGTTCGTTTGTATTGAAAAGAAGGGATAACACTCTATCCCCTTTTCTAACTCCTAGATGTAGAAATGCTTGAGATAAACGATTGATGCGTTGATTTAGTTCACTATAAGAAAAACGCTTATCCTTATAAATCAAGGCTATTTTTTCCGGGAATCTATCACTGTACTTTGCCAGCCACCTACCAATCCCCATGTTCATCGTCAACCTCTCCCTACCAAAATTTCATAATGTATGACGGCTTCCTGCTTACGCTTCAGGCGATCCTTCTTGCATAATTTCTAATCTTTTCACTAAAATCTCGCGCATGATTTGCGTCGTGCCGCCGCCAATTGACTGAATTCGCGCATCGCGCCAATAGCGTTGCACAGGGAATTCCATCATATAGCCGTTTCCTCCATGAATTTGCACCGCCTGGTCACATACCCTGCTCACCATTTCACCGGCGTACGCTTTTGCCATGGTCGCTTCTGTTGTAACGTCCTTGCCTTGGTTGTATAGATAAATGGCACGGTATGTGATATGCCTTGCTTTTTCAATATCAATTGCCATATCAACCATTTTATGGCGCAAAACTTGAAATTGGCGAATCGGCTTGCCAAACTGTACTCGTTCCTTGCTATAGCGAATCGAATCCTCGAGCGCCTTCTCGGCCAACGCCACGCTGGAGAGCGCCATCACTAGCCGCTCCCACTGGAAATTTTGCATAATATACCGAAATCCCTCGTTTTCGTTCCCGAGCAGGTTTTCTTTAGGAACTTTCACATTTTCAAAATATAATTCCCCCGTATCCGAGCTGCGCCATCCTAACTTATCCAACTTCTTTCCGACGGAAAAGCCGTCCCATCTCGTTTCGACGATGAATAAACTAATATTGTGATGGCGAGGCCCATCGCCGGTCTTAGCTGCAATAACTACATAATCCGCATTGACCCCATTCGTGATGAACGTTTTTGATCCATTTAAAACGTAACAATCTCCATGTCGTTCTGCTCTCGTTTCGATGGAAGAAACGTCGCTTCCGGCATTTGGCTCTGTAATTGCTAAGGCAGCAATCATTTTTCCTTGAATGGCTGGCGTCAAATACTTTTTCTTCTGCTCATGCGTCCCCCAACGCCAAATCGGGGGAGTGGCAATCCCAATATGAGCGCCAATCGCCGCCCCAACTCCTCCCGAGCCGCACTTCGCTAATTCCTCAATAAAAACCGATTCCATGATAAAATCCAATCCTAAACCGCCGTATTCTTTCGGGTACTTAATCCCCAGATATCCTAGTTCTCCGAGCCGTTCAAACAACTTCTTAGGAACCTCTCCATTCTCTTCCCACTCCTCCACATAAGGCGTTATTTCTTTTTCAACAAACTTTTTCACCGATTTGCGAAACATCTCATGATGTTCTTGAAACATCCAATGTGCCATCGTCCTCACCACCTTAATCATCTTGCAATCCCATTTGTTTTGCGATGATTTCTTTCATAATTTCATCCGTGCCGGCGCCGATTCGATATAATCTCGTATCTCTCCAAATGCGCTGAATGGGAAATTCCATCATGTAACCGTTGCCTCCGCAAATTTGCAACGCCCGATCCGCCACCCAATGCGCCATTTGTGCGCAGGCTAATTTCACCATGGATATTTCTTTGCTTGGCACTTCTCCTCTAGAAAAACGGTAAGCGACAGCGTATGTCATTTCGCGGCAAACTTCAATTTCCGTTTTCATCTCTGCCAACAAATGACTGATAACTTGGAAGTGGGCAATCGGTTTTCCGAACTGTTTTCGTTCTTTAGCATAGCGGTAAGCAAATTCGTAGGCATACTCGGCAATGCCGATCGCTGCTGCGGCGGAGATCAAGCGTTCTCCTTGAAGCTCCCACATGATCTGCTTAAACCCATTTCCTTCCTCTCCAAGCAAGTTTTCATACGGAACCCGCACATGATCAAAAACGATTTCCGCTGTGTCACTCGATCTCATTCCTACTTTATTTAATTTTCGGCTAATGGAAATTCCTGGTCGATCCATCTCGACAAGAATTAAGCTGATCCCTTTATGTCCAGGTTGATCGGAAGTCCGCACCACAAGGGTGATAAAATCAGCACGCGGGCCGTTTGTGATGAACATTTTTGACCCGTTAATCACCCATTCATTTCCATCACGATAAGCACGCGTTTGGATGGAGGCTACATCCGATCCGTGATTCGGTTCGGTGATCCCGATGGCTGCCAATTTTTCTCCTTTGATGGCCGGTTTTAAAAACCGTTCTTTTTGATCCTCATTTCCAAACTGCATAATAGGGGGTGTAGCCATATCTGTCTGAACAGCCACTGCCATCGGAACTCCGCCACATCCACAGTGGGCCATTTCTTCGGCAAAAACAATGCTAGCAAAATAATCCCAACCTTGCCCGCCGACTTCTTTCGGATAACGCAATCCTAAAAACCCTAAATCCCCCATTCTCTTGATAATTTTTTTCGGAAATTCCCCAGACTGCTCCCACACTTCAACATAGGGGGTGATCTCTTTCTCTACGAAAGAACGAACTGTTTTTCTTAACATCTCATGCTCTATTGTAAAATAAGGTTCGTATCCCACTGTTACCGCTCCTTTTTCACTATTTGCTCATACAGTGAATCGGGCAGATGGATAGAAAATCGCAATATATTCGCTCCGAAACATTTTCCTAAATTATCTACACGAAGCGATGATGACCCTCCGCCGTCAAGCGCTTGATAGCAGACGAAATTTAATGCATCGATATTTGGCATTTCATAACGGATCACTTTTCCTAACACCAACCCGGCAAAAAACTGTTTCACCCGCCCCGCCGTCATCTGTTCAACAAGATAAGGGTAAATGGAAGGATCGTTCGCAAACACGCCAATGTTTACGCAGTTTCCTTTATCCCCTGATCGGGCATGGGCGATCTCTTTAAGCATCACTGTTGGCATACTCTCCCACCTCCTTAATTATGACCTTCACGTCGTTCTCTACTAATTCCCGTGGAACAAAAGCCGACCACATGCCGATAAGTTGTCTTGTTGGAATATTGCCAATGTAAGCCATTGTCGGCGGTCCATTTAGCGCCAGAGGGGGGAACAATCTGCGGAAAGAGTCCGCCTTCTTTTGATCGTCCGTTTTTACCACCATTCGCAAGTAAATTTCATTGACATTGTCATCCGGCTCTGTAGCTAGCGGTCCGTGGAGGGAATTGTATCCAATGAAATCGGTGCGGATTTCGTCAAATTCGATGTTTTTCTCTTTTAGCTGTCGTCGGATAATTCGCTCAGTTGCTTTTGCTTTTTTTAGCGCATTCGGCCATGAGTATCCTACAATCACTTGACCCATATATCCATTCTCATAGCCCATCACTACTTTTAGATGTGGAGGCTTTGGCTTTCCCCTTACTCCTGTCACTTTCACCTCATTGGGCGCCGTCTCTTTCAAATGAACATGAGTCAAATCAACGACCACATCAGGGGTTACATAAGCAGACGGATCATGAATCTCGTACAACATTTGTTCCTTGACTGTTTCTTTGTTCACCAGACCGCCACATTGATCTACCTTTGTAATGATAAACTCGCCATTTTCATACACTTCAGCAATCGGATAGCCTATGCACTCGAACCCTTGGATTTGCTCCCAATCACCGCCGAAGTTCCCTCCCGTTGACTGAGCCGAACATTCGAGCAAATGTCCCATAAAAATGCCACACGCCAGACGGTCCCAATCTTTTTCCGACCAGCCGAATTCGTAAATCAAAGGGGCGAGAAACTGCGCCGTATCCGTTGTCCGCCCGCTGATCACAATATCTGCCCCTTCTCGCAGCGCTTTCGCTAAAGGCAGTGCTCCTATGTAGGCATTGGCGAATAATAACTTTTGATACATTTCTTCTGTAAAAGGCGCGCCTGTTTCAAGATCGGCAAGCTCAACCCCTTTTTTCAAAAAGTCCGGTAGTTTATGAAGCACATTATCTCCTGTTACGACTGCCACTTTTAAATCCTTAAACCCTAACTGATGGGCGATCTGCAAAACGACTTGTTGAGCTCCTTCCGGATTGAGTCCGCCGGCGTTCGTCAAAATCTTAATTTTATTTTTTTTCACATAGGGCAAAAGCGCCTTCATTGTTACTCCGATATCGCGAGTAAATCCGGTATGGGGATCTTTCTGTTGATCCTTCGCTAAAATGGCCATAGTCAGCTCCGCCAAGCAGTCAAAAGATAAATAATCTACATTCCCAAATTTCGCTATCGCTAAAGCCCCGTCAATTGAATCGCCATAAAAACCTTGGCCAGCTCCGATCCGAACTTTTTTCATTGGCAAACCTCCTTATGCTTTTTTACTCGATTTCTCCTAAAACATCGTTTTCCTGAACGAAATCTCCTTCATATACATAGACCTTTTTCAATATTCCTGCGGTTTCAGCCGTAATCGGAATTTCCATCTTCATCGATTCCAAGATCATAATGACGTCTCCGGGTTCGACAAAGCCCCCCTCCTGCACGGGAACTTTCCAAACGGTGCCGCTCATAGGCGCCAGTACTTTCATCAGCCACCTCTCCTTTCTCTTGCCACCTATACTCTTTGCAAGAAATATGCCAACCTTTCTTTCTAGAAAAACGCCGAAAGGGCCATCACCGCTTTCAAACAGTTGTATGAAAAAGTTTACAATTGTACGAAAACATGGACAGTTGTTTAACGTAATAGTTGCTATTTATTCTGAATATTTGTATAATTCTTTAATAAAATGGCATGCGGAGGGAGATCAATGAAGGTGGAAGACTTTACAACAACGGACTATGCCCAATTGTCCATCCGAAGCACGATTCGTGACACGCTTGAGGTGTTTTTGCAGAAAAAAGTCGACATTGCCTGTGTCATCGAGGAAGATCATTTCCTCGGCATTGTCACCAAGTATTCTTTGTACCGTGTATTGCTCGCTGGCGCTTCTCTTGAACAATCCATCAAGAAAGCTATTAAGCGAAATGTTGTCACAATCCAAAAGAACATGACCTTATACGAAGCGAGGGACATTATGGTCGCAAAAAGAGTGAGCCATGCTGTCGTGCTGACGGAGACAAACAAAGTATTTGGAGTCATGTCTAAGTCCGACTTAATACGCGGGATCATGTCTGAAGTGCAAAATCTTGCCAATCGCATGAAAGCACTACTCGAACATCTACAGGATGCTGTCATCTCTGTAGACAACCAACTCAACATTACAGCCTTCAATCGTTCCGCAAAACAACTTTTCCAATTCGACGACCTAACGATCGGCAAAACGATCCGTTCTATTTTCCCAAATTTCACTGACGACCTTGTTTACGCCATAACAACTGGAGAACCGATCAAAGCCAAACGCATTTCGTTGCCGAATAATAAAATGATCGCTTCCTTTATTCCCATTCGGGAATTATCCCGTATCACTGGAGCGATGGTTGTTTTGAAAGACGTAACTTCCTTTGAATCGATCGCCTCGGAACTTGAGTTAACAAAAAAGTTAAAAAAAATACTCAATAGCGCCATCGAATTTGCCTATGACGGAATTGTCATTACTGACCATGCAGGAAATATTACGATGGCGAACGAGGGGTTTCTTGATTTATATGGGGTTGAGTACAATGAAGTCATCGGCAAAAACATCTCTCAAATCGCTCCTGAAATCCCCTTCGAAAAGTGCTTAAAAGAAAAAAAGGCGATGAAAGGCGAAGTCATTAAAATAAATGGAAAGCCGTCCATACTGACCCAATCGCCGATCTTTCATAACCGTGAGTTGATCGGTGCGATTTATAAAATCATCTTTCGGCAGCTCGATGTGTGGAAAGACCTTTTGCTCAGAATCGAACAGCTTGAAAATGAACTTACATATTACCGCGGGGAACTAAAAAAAATGACAGGAAAAAAGGACTCCTTCACCCATATTATTTCCATTAATCCTAGAATCGAGAAACTAAAGCAAGAAGCTTATATTGCGGCGCAATCTTCTTCCACCGTTTTGCTTACGGGAGAAAGCGGAACAGGAAAAGAACTGTTTGCCGAAGGAATTCATAATGCTTCCGGAAGGCAAGGAGCCTTGATCAAAGTGAACTGCGCAGCCATCCCACAGGAGCTGCTCGAGTCGGAGTTCTTTGGCTATGTAGACGGCGCTTTTACCGGAGCTCGTCGGGGAGGGAAACCTGGAAAGTTTGAATTAGCTCATTTAGGCACTTTGTTCCTGGATGAAATCGGTGACATGCCCCTCCATCTTCAAGCCAAACTATTGCGTGTCCTACAAGAAAAGGAAGTAGAGCGGATCGGCGATACCAAAACGATTCAAGTCGATGTTCGCATTATCGCGGCAACAAACAAAGATTTATGGAGACTGGTGCAGGAGGGAAAATTTAGAGAAGACTTGTTTTACCGAGTTAATGTCATCCATTTGCATATTCCCCCTTTACGGGATCGGATTGAGGATATCCCTCTTTTATGCAACCATTTCATCAAAAAAATGAATCAAAGAACAAAAAAATCGATTCTTGGCGTCACTCCAGAAGTTGTGGGATTATTTCAATCCTTTTATTGGCCCGGAAATGTACGCCATCTTGAAAATGTGATTGAAAGAGCATTTCATTTTTGCCACACATCGTATATCGACGTGGAACATCTTCCCGAGGACTTTCTTTCCTTTGCGAAAAACGCCCGATCTTCGTGCGTATCTAGCTCTACGCTCGATGGTCATTTAAAACAGGCACGACAGCAACAGCTACACGATTTAGACCAGACAATCATTTTGGAAGCATTGAAAAAAATGAATGGAAACAAAACAAAAGCAGCTGAACTTTTAGGAATAAGCCGCTCGACGCTTTACGAAAAAATGAGAAAGTACGGGATAAAAAGCAGTTTTCAAATTTCCAAATAGACTCCCATGACAAAAAATTTGTCGCCAACGGAGGCTGATCCAAAAGATCATCTTTCTTCTAGAAGGCTGGTGAATTAATGGGGCATAGACTTCCCTCATGTCGAATTTTGGAGACCATTCTCCCCGCCATTTGGCGCCAAAGGACGGGAAGACGAGCAGGACTTCCTGCTCCAAATTCTGGTTTTGCGCATGCCAAAGAGCCGGTCCCCCCCCTTGTTTTTTTCGAAACCGGCACAATCGCTTCAGATTTTGCACGACGGCGGTCAACAGCGCCTGTTCTTTCATGGCGTCCAGGCCCCGGCTTCGGGCCCGGTCCAGCCCATGACATTCCTTCCCTTCGGCGAACACATGCTCACAACGCGTGCGAAAGGCTTGGATGGATCGATAACCGCCCTGTTGCTGAATGAGCCTCGCCTGGTTGCGAATCTGAACGTCTCGAACGTTCCCCTGGCGTTGCGCTTCCCGGGCCAGGTCCTTCGCCCGGCACTTCCAAGTTGGAATCTCTTCCATCTCCTTGCGGCGTAGCGCACGAGCGGCGTGATGCCTTGGGCAAAGAGCGCTTCCCAAATACTCCGTAACGCCATACGCTTTGTCCGCTGACAAGGTCCGAATCGTGATCGACGGGTGGCGAAACCGAATCGAAGCCAATTGCCTCAAACTTGTCTCCCGTTCCGCCGTTCCGGTGACCACGCTCGCTTTTCGAGATAAAATGACGCGCGATCGGACGTCGATGACGTCGTACACCAGATGCCGAGGATACGCTTCCTGCCCTTTGCCTTTCTTGTACAACCGGGCATCCGGATCCGTCACGCTTCGATGGGTCCGGTTGGAAAACGTGGTTCCACGGAAGTTTCCTCGTTCTTCGGCATGGACGCGTTCCCCTGATGGGGGAGACGGAGAAGGCGGGTCGTCATCGGAATCCCGGTCCGCCTCCGGGGACTCGGTCTGTTCATCTTCCCGGGCGGTGCGGGCGAGGTAGTCCTCCAACGGTTCCACCGGAGCGAGCTTGACTTCCCGCAAGCTGTGGATCGAAGCATTCGCCCGCACTTGAGTGCCATCGGCCGCCGCATGCACATCCGGCGAGACCAGCCCCGCCGCGATGCATTGGTCCATCACGCAGGTCATCAGCCGATCAAAGATTCCGTGTTGGCGCCAGCGTTTCCGCGTTTTGACGAGCGTCGTTCAATCCGGCAGTGTGGGGGGATGAGGATCCGGATGTAGCACGGATTCAAAGTCGAGACCGCAAAACCACAAGTATCCGGCATGCATGTGGGGAGGATCTCATACCACTCCCGCTCGGAGTGGTCGAACCAATACGATAGCAACATCAGGCGAAGCAGCCGTTCTGGATCGGCCGCGGGACGATCCGTTTTTTTCGTATGCAGGGGAGCCACCCCATCGTGAATGACGGAAAAGTCGACGACTTCGTTGATTTGGCGCAGAATATGATGTAGGGAACCAGTTCCTCCATATCGATGACTTGAAACAGCCGAGGCTGAGTCGAAGGGTTTTTGGGGGCTTTCATGATCCATTCACGCTCCATTCCAACGATTTTTCTTCCTTTTTCGACATAAGCCCCCTAAATCCCTGCTTAGAGTGTACTTTTTCACCGGCCTTCTAGGAAGATACAAGAAAGTGCTTTCCACCCAATATACGGTGATAAGAAAGGGTGCCCCCATAGCCATCAAGTGACGCCTTGGAGCGAGTAGCTCCAAGGCGTCACTCTTCATCTTCGGAGGCTGTGACCGTGAGAATATATAAAGATAGGCATGCCAAATACACCTTCCCGATAGAAGGTTTTTTTCATGGTATGAGGCGGGAATTTCTTACGACACCAGCATGATGACCAAACTCTCGATCATGTCTAAAGCGCTCTTTTTTGTATAACGCCTTGATTTTTTCCGTGTTGAGCGATGATGTCACACAGTTTAAAAAGAAGTTGGACAGCTAGCGCCTCCGAACACCATAAGGCTTGAAATAAATCCATACCGAATTCCTTGATCATACTCATCGCCTTATATTCGCTCCATTCCTTTTTTCTGCTTTCGATAGAGCCATTCCCGCATTTTAAACATGACAGTGGAGCTGATCAATAAGGCAATCAATGTTCCATACAGGTGGCACTGAAAGCGAGCCCCTTTCATCGGTTTGAAACGATGAATGTGAAACAGGGATTTCCATGTCTTCAATACCACCTCAATCTGCCAGCGAAGAGAATACAGCGTATGAATTTCGTGCAAAGAGGTATAAATCGCTGGAATATTGGTGATATATACATATATTGGGTGGGGGCGTCGCATCACGTACGCGGCCCCTTTTTGTTTCGCCTTCTGTTTCCATTGTCCTTCCTTCTGTCGCTCCTGTTCTTCGGTCAGCCGATACACAATGAGCCGCGGTTGATGAACTTTCTTTCCACTGACATACGCATCTTCCAGTTCCATGGTTTCTCCGGGTTGCAGCATCGCAAGGAAATCCTCTGGTTCCCATTTTCGAAATTGGTCCCCTTCTTTTTGGTAAATCCCTACATTGTGTTTGAGCCATGAAATGTAAAAGGCTCCGGCGTCATGAATCGCTTGCAATCCCTCAAGCGAAAAATAGCCTAAGTCTTTCAAACAAAGGTCTCCTTCTTGAATGGTCGATCGAAGGGACGCTCCGTAGGCGGCGTCATGATGACGGGCATCTTCGACGTCCACATAGAGAAACTTCCCTTCTAGCCATTCATATTCTAGCTGAATTTTCACCCCAAGCCCCGTACATCCCTCGTAAATCCCTTGGATCTCAGAAGGCAGTTGAAACGACGTGGAATCGAGAATGCGAATCCGGCGAAACAGCGAATGTCTTGGACATAAGCGACGGGCCTCCTGCGTCTGATGAATAAGCAGTTTTTCGAACACCTCTTTGAGGAAACTCACTGCTTTTTCATGAAACCGTTGATTGAGCCCTTCCGCACTCAGGATATTGTCAAAAGTGTATCCTCCATACTCACGGTTTTTCCTTGAGTTTCAACGGTCGGAAGAAAAAAAGCTTGCCACCCCCATTGTTTTCGGCCATCATTGAGGTAACCACACACTCAACAGCCAAAACAAAGAAGGAGTGACAAGCTTGTTACCTCAATTATTAGCCTATTTGCTCGACATAATCAAGACCCAACATCAAATCATTGTCTATTTACTTGGGGCCTTATTAGGAAAATCCTTAAGCCGCAAAGACATGGATGAACCGGTTCGAAAACCGTACCGGAAACTCCAGGTCGATGACCTTCCGATCATCGATGCACCGGAACCCCTTGATTACCGGAAGCTGTTGGCGGACTATGAGGCGCAGCACGGCCGTACTTTGCGGCCCATCCAGCGCCGGGCGAAGGCGAAACACCGTGTTCCGGATTCCTTGACCTGCCCTCGCTGCCAGGCGCCCTCCTCCTACCTGTACGCCAACAATGGCGGGAACGGGCAATACCAATGTAAAGTGTGCCAATGCCGGTTCAATCACCGGAACCGATTTACCAAGCAAGCGATCTTTCGTTGCCCGCGCTGCAAAAAGACGTTGGAAAAAATCAAGGAACGCAAAGAATACAACATCTACAAGTGCAAGAACAACGACTGTCCGTTTTACCAGGCCAACCTTCGCCGGATGACGAACAAGGAGTGCCAACGTTTCAAACAGGATCCACAGGCCTTCAAGGTGCGGTATTTGTTTCGAGAGTTCTTGTTTGACTTTCTCCCGGTGGCTCCATCATCGCCCATCAAGCCGAAGGTCGATTTGTCCCGGCTGGCTGCGTCGCCACACATTCTGGGGCTGGTGTTGACGTACCATGTCAACTTTGGCATGTCTTCCCGCATGACGGCAGCGGCCATGAAGGATATTCACGGCGTGTCGATCTCGCATCAGACGGTGCTCAACTACGCCAACAGCGTCGCACTCTTGATGAAGCCCTTTATCGACCGGTTCCCGTATGAGCTGTCCGGTTCGTTCTGCGGGGACGAGACGTATATTCGGGTCAAAGGCCGTTGGCATTACCTGTTCTTCATGTTCGACGCGGTGAAAAAGATCGTGCTGTCGTATCGCGTCTCACCCAACCGGGACACGCTCTCGGCCATCCAGGCCATCGATGATGTCCTGCGAAAGCTGCCGTCCATCCCGGATGACTTGTCGTTTGTCGTCGACGGCAATCCCATTTACCTGTTGGCGCAGCACTTCTTCGCCCAGCACGGGATCTTGTTCGATGTCCGCCAAGTGATCGGGCTGACCAATGAGGATCCAGTGTCCGAGGAGTTCCGTCCGCTCAAACCAATCATTGAGCGATTCAACCGGACGTTTAAAGGCAACTACCGGCCGACTCACGGGTTTGGGGCGGAAGAAGGCTCGGTGTCTTTTGTGACGCTGTTTGTGGCGTATTTCAACTTCCTGCGCCCGCATAGCGCACTCGAAGGCCGGGTCCCGGTCGTCATTCCGGAGCTCGCCGAGCTGCCGCATATGCCGGCCCGGTGGACGAAGCTCATCGCCATGGCACAAGCGTTTCTCCAACAAGAGGAGGCCTAACTTTTTTGTCCTCCGGAGCCCGTTGAAGAGAAAATCTGCCGGATTCGGCGAAGCGAACCTTTGACCAACCGAACACCGCCAAAGGTAAAATTCGGTCATGGCAAGGGCAGCTTTCCTATGCCCTTTTTTTGTCCCCGTCGCCCTTGACGACTCTTTCTCACCTTTGGCGGGTGTTGGTCAAGGGCGAATCCGGCTCCAAGGATGCCTCACGATGCTCAATGGGATGGCCTGTGTGGAGTTTTCATAGAACTTTTGACGCTACCGCACTCAGAGAGGTGTTTTGCTTGAGAGCTAGAGCACTGCAAAGCTGCACCAATGATTTTTGACCGCCTCCTTCTTGGAGAAATGTGCAAAGTGCCACGAAATCATGGGCGCGTAACTTCCCCTTTCGTTGAATAAATTGATGATCTCGGGCCATATGTTCAAGTTCTTCGCACGATAACACGCTTCGTAATCCATCTAAAAAACAATGCCATTCCTTTTGGAGAGATAAGGACGTCTTCAAAAAAACCACCCTTTCTAAGACATGATGAAGTCTTCAAAAGGATGGTCCAATGAGGCATAGATTTATTCCTGTTTTCTTAACTTGATGGCTATGAAGGGTGCCCCGCTACATTTGGGATACCCCATCATTCGCTTACTGATATCTCGCCGTCACCATTTTCTTTCTCGTGTAAAACTCGACGCCATCGCGGCCGTTGGCATGAAGGTCGCCATAGAACGAGTTTTTGTAGCCCGAGAACGGGAAGAAGGCCATCGGCGCCGGGACGGCGACATTGACGCCAAGCATGCCGGCGTCGATTTCTTCGCGGAACTGGCGGATCGCTTTGGCGCTGTCGGTGTAAATGCAGGCGCCGTTGGCAAACTCCGACCGGTTGGCGATCTCAATCGCTTCATCCAAGTCGCGGGCGCGGACGACGGACAGAACCGGGGCGAAAATTTCATCCGTCCAAATCGTCATGCCCGGCTTGACATGGTCAAAAATCGTCGGGCCGACGAAATAGCCTTTTCCGCTTGTTGCAGCGTCGCGGCGGCCATCGCGGACAAGGAGCGCGCCTTCTTTTTCGCCGATTTCAATGTATTTGATCGTCCGCTCTTTATGCGCCTCGCGAATGACCGGTCCTAAAAAGACGCCTTGGTCAAGCCCGTTGCCGATTTGGATGCGGTCAGCAGCCTGTTTGAGCCGCTCCACCAACTCATCGGCGATATCGCCGACTGCAACGACGACCGAGCACGCCATGCACCGCTCACCCGCCGAACCAAAGGCGGCGTTGATGATGTTCGTCACCGCCATATCAAGGTCGGCATCCGGCATGACGATCGAATGGTTTTTCGCGCCGGCGAGCGCCTGCACCCGCTTGCCGTGGGCGGCGGCCGTTTTGTATACGTACTCCGCAACCGGCTGCGAGCCGACGAACGAGACAGCTTTAATGTCTTTATGTTCTAAAATGCCGTTCACGACCTCGTGTGCCCCATGGACAATATTCAATACTCCTGCAGGCAGTCCGGCTTCAGTAAACAGCTCAGCCAAGCGGTTGGCGAGCAGCGGCGTCCGCTCAGACGGTTTCAGCACGAACGTATTGCCGCAAGCGATGGCGAGCGGGAACATCCAGCACGGCACCATCATCGGAAAGTTAAACGGCGTAATGCCGGCGACGACACCGAGCGGATAGCGATACATGCCCGATTCGATATTCGTCGCAATATCGGGCAGCTGCTGACCCATCATGAGCGTCGGAATCCCCGCCGCAAACTCGACGCATTCGATGCCGCGCTGCACCTCGCCGTACGCGTCCTCGTATACTTTGCCGTTTTCTAGCGTTACAAGTCTGGCCAGCTCTTCCCAATGCTCGACAAGCAGCTGCTGGTAGCGGAACAAAATGCGGGCGCGGCGCGGAACCGGCACTTTCCGCCATTCGCGGAACGCTTCTTTCGCGGCCGCCACCGCCGCATCCAGCTCCTCGCGCGAGGAAAGCGGCACTTTCGCCAGCGCTTCGCCCGTCGCTGGATTCGGCACGATTTCTTCTTTTCCCGATGTCGAAGCGACCCATTGACCGCCAATAAAGTTTTTCAATGTTTTTGTTTCGGTTACAGAGCTCATGAATAAAACCACCTTCCTAGAAAATTGAGTATAAGAGAATGGCTAAGAACATGCCGGCAAGCGGAATGATAACCGACAGGACGAATATCGGCTTATACGTCCGCTCGTGCGTTTCATGGCAGACGGCGCGAATCGTCGTCACAATGTATCCGTTGTGCGGCAGCGAATCAAGGCCACCGGAAGCAAGCGTTGCTACCCGATGCATGGCGCCGGGGTCAAGCCCTTTCGCCAGATAAATCGGCGCCAAAATCGGCAAGGCAATACCGAGACCGCCGGAAGCTGACCCGGTCATGCCGCAAATAATCGTGACGGCCAACCCCAATCCGAGCAGTTCCGGTCCAGGAATGTTCACAAGGACATCAACCGCTTTTTGAAAGGCCGGCACATTTTTCGCCACCGCTCCGAAGCCGACGACGGCGCACGTATTGGCGGCAGCGACTAACGCATCTTGGGCGCCGGACGCCATGGCCTCCCAAAATTTTCGGACGAATTTCGCATTTAACACCCAGCAAAGCACAATACCAAGGACAAGCGACAAGACCCCTGCTGAAGTCGAAGAAATGAATTTTGCCAAAATGTTTAATGAAACAATCACCGCCACTAACGGAAGGATCGCACAAACAATGTTCGGCAGCGGACGGCCGGCGCCTCGCTCGAGCGAAGCAGCAATTTCACTCACCGCACCGGAAACGTCGCCGGCTCGGTATGGCAAGGAAAACGTTTCGCCATTTTGTTTCGCTTTTTGGACAACACGCGTTAAATAGAGGGAACCAACCACAGCAATTGTTGCGCCTACGAAAATGCCTACCCATCCCCCAGCCCCCGGCGTTGTATGAAAAAATTGCGTTGGAATGATGTTTTGAATCTCCGGTGAATACGGAGATGTCATTGTGAACGAAACCGAACCGAACACCATGGCTGCCGGAATAAAACGATGCGGCGTATTCGACTGGCGGAACAGTGACACGGCGATCGGGTAAACAGAAAAGCCGACGACAAACAAGCTAACACCGCCGTATGTCATAATGGCGCAGGCAGCAACGACCGCCAACACAGCGTGTTTAGCGCCAAATTTTTCTTTCACCCAATGAGCGATGGAGTCAGCTGACCCGGTGTCTTCCATCACTTTGCCAAAAATCGCCCCGGCTAAGAAGATAAGAAACCAGCTGGCGAAATAGCCGGTAAAGCCCGTCATGTAGCTTTCCATCAAAGCTTTTTCCAAGTCTAATCCGCCTGTCAGCGCAACAAGAACAGAACTGATCAATGCGGCAATAATGATATTGATCCCCCTCATTGTCAAAAAGATCAACAATCCCAATGAGGCCAATAAACCAATCATCCCCAGCATACTTTTCCCCCTCTTTTGACCGTTGCTTCATTTAACGGCTGACCGTATTGGTGTCATACCGATAGTCGTAACAAATATGATACAGCGCGACAATTTCCTCATGAATCGGCACTCTTGGGTTATTCGCTGGACTGCCGCTCGCCAACGCATCAGCCGCCATTTTATCGACTGCTTTGTCGAATGCCGCTTTGTCAATGCCCCATGTTTTCATATTCGGGATGTGCAAATCACGGCAAAGCTGTTTCACTTCTTCAACAAGCGCATCGGCCGCTTCGGCATCGGAAACGTCCTTCAGCTGCGGGTTGATGAGCCGGGCAATCACCGCCAACCGTTCTGTGGCGCTGTCTTTTGTAAATTCAAGCACCCCTGGCAACAGCATCGCATTGGACACGCCGTGCGGCACGTGGAAGAGCGCTCCGATCGGCCGCGACATGCCGTGCACAAGTGTTACCGAGGCATTCGAGAACGCCATGCCGGCCTTCATCGCCGCGATCGCCATTTTCTCCCGCGCTTCGATGTCTTGACCGTTTTCGTACGCCCGGCGCAAATGGCCGATGATCGCCTCAATGGCGGACAACGCCAGCACATCGGTCACCGGATGGGCGCGTCGGGAAATATACGCCTCGATCGCGTGACAAAGCGCATCGACACCGGTTGCCGCGGTAACGGATGGCGGGCATGAGACAGTAAGAAGCGGGTCAACGATCGCCACGGCCGGAAGGAGCGCAGGCTGGGAAATCATCATTTTGACGTCTGTCTTCGTATCAATAATGACCGTCACTTTCGTCACTTCAGAACCGGTGCCGGCCGTCGTCGGAATGGCGATGAGCGGCACTGGTTTTTCCGTGAACATCGTAGCGTTGCCAACATAGTCGCTGATCGTTCCCTCATTCGTCATCATCACTGCCACCGCCTTAGCGGCATCGATGCTGCTGCCGCCGCCAACAGCGATGATGACATCGCATTGCTCACTCCGGCAAACGTCAAGCGCTTCTTTTACATGAACATCCGTCGGTTCCTTGTCGACCCCTGTGTACTTGGCAAATGGCACCCCCGCCTCTTGCAAATAGTGTTCACAGCGGGCGACAAGGCCGATGTTCTCCATCACCGGGTCGCTCACAATGAGCGCTTTCGACCCAAGCGCTTTCGCTTGTCTGCCGACTTCACGAAACGTTTCGCGCCCATAAATGACCCGACTCGGCACCAACAACTCGTACATCATTCCGCCTCCCTCTTCATTTGATACCGTTTTCAATATCTTCTATATGCAAACTTTGTGCCAAACCAGAAAAGCGTTACGATTAGGAATTTTTCGTCTCCTTAACCGAATATCTCCCTACACTCTACCTACACCTTCCCTACATCATCCGACATTTTCACGACACCTCTTCACCCCTCAACAAAAAAAGAAACAACGGTCAGTCTGCCGTTGTTGATCATCACGAACCGAGAAGCCCTCCTTCTCAGCGGAGAGCGTTCAAAATCCATACTTTTTTAATTTCTCATATAATGTAGATCGGTGAATGCCGAGTCTCCTCGCCGCTTCCGCCTTATTGCCGTTCGCCGCGACAAGGGCGGCAGCGATGCGTTCGCGTTCGGATTGGTAGACCATTTCCTTCCACCGGTCGGCGATGTTCGCACCGCCATATTGCATAGATGCCGCCATCGGCTGAATGGTTGACAAATAGGCAGGCAAATGTTCGCGCTCAATGTTCTCTCCTTCCACCATACTAATGAGCCACTCGACGACATTGACCAGTTCGCGAATGTTCCCCGGCCATGAATAGCCGATCAGCGCCTCCATCGCCTCTTTCGCAAACGATTTCGTCGTGACGCCGAACTGCCGGCAAAGCCGCTCCATATGGTAGGCAAGCAAGGAGGGAATATCCGTTTTCCGTTCACGCAGCGGAGGGAGATGGATGCGGATAATGTTCAGGCGGTAAAACAAATCTTCCCGGAACGTTCCGTCCCGCACCATCTCCTCGAGCGGTTTGTTCGTCGCGGCAATGATGCGCACGTCCACCTCCGTTTCGGACAGTCCGCCGACTTTCTCTACTTTCTTTTCCTCAAGCACACGCAAAATCTTCGCCTGCATCGCAAGCGGCATGTCACCGATTTCGTCTAAAAACAGCGTCCCCCGGTGGGCAAGCTGAAACTTGCCAGGCTTGCCCCCCTTTTTCGCTCCGGTGAACGCCCCATCCTCATAGCCGAACAGCTCCGCTTCCAAAAGCGCCTCCGGGATGGCGGCGCAGTTCACGCTGACAAACGGTCCGTCCGCATGCGGGCCCGTCTCATGAATCGCCCGCGCCGCCACTTCCTTCCCCGTTCCGCTTTCGCCGGTAATCAATACTGTCGACGGAACGCGCGCCGCCCGGCGGATCATCTGCTTTACCGCTGCGATCGTCGGATGGCGTCCGATGATGCGCTCCACTCCTACGGCGGCGGATGTGGCCGCCTCTTGTTTTGGCGCTGTCGCCTCGTTTTTCTCCTTCCGGCTTGCCTCGCGTGACAGCTCTTGCAGACGCCGGAAAATTTCATATACTTCCGATACCCCTTGGAAAATCAGCATGCCGATCGCTCCGATGACTTTTCCGTCACGCCAAATCGGGATACGGTGCACGACCATCGGCTGGCCGTAAATTTTTTGAATATATCCACGCTCCGGAATGCCGGATTGCACGCAAATGTGCAAACGGGTATTTTCGATCACTTCCGTCACATGTTTTCCGATCGCATCCTCTCGCCGGATGCCGAGAAACTGGCAGTACGCTCGGTTGATTTCCCGAACGCCCCCGTTCCCATCGACGACGACGACCCCTTCATATGCCGCATCCAGCACCGTTTTCATCGTTTCGGCCAGACGATGCGCTTCTTCCAGCTCGCACCGCAGCCGTTCGAGCTCGGCTGCCGCGCTCGAATCATCTTCTGCATCGGGCGTTTCCGAGCGGGCGTTTCTCTTCTTTGTTTCATCCTCTAATGAAAACGCCGCCAATACATCTTCCACTGTCATCGCGCGATCCATTCCATCCGCCACCGCTCGCAGCACCATCCACCACGTGCATCGCCCGACCGTGCGCCCGTATTCATCGACGACATCAACGGCGTCTATCCCGTGTGCCGTCAGCAACTGAACCGCCTCCTGCAACGTTTGATGGCAGCCAAGGGTCGCTGATGCGCCATGACCAACCGTCATTGTAATCCCCCTTCACTGTTCCCTTTTCACGTACCGTTCGCCACTGGCATCAAAAAATCCTTCTGTTTTTGCCTTGAAAATCATGGCGAAAAAACGGTCAGCCGGCAGCCGGGGGCGCGAATGCGTTCCATTCGTCAAAAAACGGAGACAGGCGCTCACTGGCCCGTCTCCGTACTCCGGTTACGCTAAAATCCCCTCAATTTTCTCCAGCACCTCTTCGCTTAACGCAACATCGACCGCCTTGACGTTTTCTTCCACTTGTTCCGGGCGGCTGGCGCCGATTAAGGCGCTAGTGGCATTTAATGATTTCTATATATTACCTAAATGTATAATTCTTTCTCTTTTAAGCGCACTTTTTCTTTCACATGAGAATTGACTAAATATGTTGGGTAACAACCCGATAATACATCGGCAACGTTCTGGGCTGTTTTTCGTTTCAACTCCTTTTCGGATTCCTCAGAGTACCAAGCAATATGCGGTGTAATCACCACATTCTCCATCCGAAGCAGGGGATGATTAGGCGGAATCGGCTCGCACTCGGTGACATCAAGTCCCGCACCGGAAATCTTCCCGTCTTGCAATGCGCGAATGAGAGCCAGCTCATCAATGACCGGGCCGCGGGCTGTATTGACAATGATGAGTTCCTTTTTCGCCAAGTTAAACTGTTCGCCGCTGATCATTCCTTTTGTATCTTTGGTTAATGGTGCATGTACAGAAATATAGTCCGATTGTCGGAACAAGTCGTTGAGCTCAACTAGCTGGACATTGAACCGACTCGCCACCTCCGCTGGGATATACGGGTCATAGGCGATGACATGCAAGCCGAAAGATTGAGCCTTTTTCGCCAACGCTTGCGGAATTCTCCCAAAGCCTACAAGACCGAGTGTTCTCCCCCTTAACCGATAAATCGGCTTGCCGACATTGAAATTCCATACCCCGCTTTTCACTTCATCATTTAACTTGACAATTTTGCGAGCTAGCGAAAGCAGCAGCGCTAGTGCATGATCTGACACTTCATCTACCGAATAGTCCGTGACATTGGCTACAATAATGCCCTTCTCGGTGGCGGCGTCCACATCGACGGTATTGACACCGACTCCGTACCGGGAAATCACTTTACATTTCTCTAATTGGGCAATCACCTTGGCAGATATTGGAGCATATTGGTTGATAATGGCGTCGGCATCCTTGCAGGCGGCAATGACGTCTTCCTCTGTGCGGCACTGGGCGGCTACAAAATCCACGTTAAGCGATGAAAGCACCTCCTGCTCAGGCTCCAATGTTTGAAATTCATAGTCTGTCACCACTACTTTGAATTTTTCCATTTGTCCTTCCCCCATTCCATGCAAAATTGTAGAAGCTAGAGACCTGCTATGGCGCTGTCTCCCTACCACTCGGCAACCGAACCGTCAACATGGCGCCAAACTGGGTTTTTCCAGTTATGTCCAACCTCAGCCATTTTCCTCACATACTCTTCGTGAATCTCGATTCCTAATCCAGGTCCTTGCGGGATTTTGACATACCCGTTTTGATATTCAAAGACAGACGGATCCACTAAATAATCAAGAAGATCGTTCCCTTGGTTGTAGTGAATGCCAAGGCTTTGTTCTTGAATAAAGGCGTTATACGATACGGCATCGACCTGCAAAGAGGCCGCTAGCGCAATCGGCCCCAACGGGCAGTGCGGCGCTAAAGCGACGTCGTAGGCCTCAGCCATCGCAGCAATTTTTCTCACTTCAGTAATTCCGCCAGCATGGGAAAGGTCCGGCTGAATAATATCGACATAGCCCTCGGATAAAACCGTTTTAAAATCCCAGCGCGAAAACATTCGTTCCCCGGTGGCAATAGGGATGGCAGCGTGCTTGGCAATCTCCTTTAATGCTTCATTGTGTTCTGGCAATACAGGCTCTTCGATAAACATCGGATGATACGGTTCAAGCTCTTTCGCCAAAATTTTCGCCATCGGTTTATGAACGCGCCCATGAAAATCGATCCCAATCCCAAACTCTTTGCCCGCCACTTGGCGCACCGCCGCCACCCTTTCGACCGCTTCATCAATCTTTTTGTAAGAATCGATGTATTGAAGCTCCTCAGTCGCATTCATTTTCACCGCTGTAAATCCTGCTTCTTTCGCTTTTTTTGCCGCCTCGGCAACGTCGCTTGGGCGGTCGCCGCCAATCCAGCTGTAAACCCGAATGGAATCGCGAACCGGGCCGCCGAGCAGTTGATGAACCGGGGCATTAAAGTATTTTCCTTTAATATCCCAAAGCGCTTGATCAATCCCAGAAATGGCGCTCATTAAAACAGGGCCCCCACGGTAAAATCCGCCCCGGTAAAGAACCGTCCAATGGTCCTCGATGGTTAGTGGATCCTTTCCAATTAAATAATCGCCTAGCTCCTCTACCGCCGCTCGCACGGTGCCCGCTCGCCCTTCGACAATCGGTTCACCCCATCCAGCAATTCCCTCATCCGTACTGATTTTTAGGAACAACCACCGCGGCGGGACAAGAAAAGTCTCAAACTTCGTAATCTTCATTCCCCTATGCCCCCTCTCTTGCGGCAGCATTTCTGACCGTTTCAACAAATCTCTTTGCCGTTTCCCTAAGAAGATCGAATCTCCCTTCCTCAATGGCTCGTTGATCTAGTAAAGCGCCGCCGACTCCTATGGCTGCTGCGCCGTTTTGGATAAACTCCGCTGCGTTCCCCAACGTTACGCCACCCGTCGGCATCAACGGAATATGCCCTAACGGTCCTCTCAACTCTTTAAAATATTGGGGTCCTAAAGAACCTGCCGGGAATACTTTTAAAAGGTCAGCCCCCATCTGATAAGCGTTAACAATTTCGGTTGGCGTCATCACACCAGGAATGGAAATTTTTCCGTACCGGTTCGTTAACGAGATCGTCTCTTGGTCAAAAATCGGTGAAAAAATAAAATCTGAACCGGCTTCTATGGCTCTTTTCGCGGTCTCGGCATCTAAGACTGTCCCTGCGCCGATGATCGCCTTTGCGCCGAAAGTTTCCTTCAGCGCAACAATCATCTCAAAACTGCCTGGCGTATCAACCGTTACCTCGAGCACCTCGACCCCCCCGTCGATAAGCGCCTCAGCGATCTGAAAAATTTGCGAGCGCTTCGGTTTTCGAATCACTGCAACTAGTTTGGACTCCTTTAGCCGGTGTAACTTCTCCATCTTATCCATCATTTCTCCCCCTTATCGCTTCACATCCCGTTGGTGCACAGCGCCTTGCAAAAATTCTTCGAGCTCCCCCTCGGTTGGCAGCCCTTCCACATCCCCATTCGTCCCTACGACAATCGCCCCAACCGCATTGCCGCGCTTCACGGCATCAGGAATCGGCTCATTCCGCAAAAGCCCGCTAATTACTCCGGCTGCGAAGCCGTCTCCCGCTCCTACCGGATCTACAACCTGCGGCACGGCAAACCCTTTGACATATCCACTCTCACCTTTAAACCGATAATACGCCCCTCGCTCTCCTAGCTTGATAATGACTAGCTTCCCGTTGCCAAAAAAGCGAGCGATCTCCTCGGGCGTGTTCCGGCCGGATAGCCATTCTCCTTCGTCAAGCCCTGGCAAAACAACATCTGCCTCCGCCGCCATTTCCAGCAGTACAGGTCTTGCCTCTTCGAGCGTCCATAACTTCAGGCGAATATTAGGGTCAAAAACGATTTTTACGTGATGTTTTTTGGCGATTTCCATAGCTTTAAAAACGGCGGCCCGACATGACAAGCTAAGGGCAGGGGTAATCCCCGTTAGATGAAGAAATTTCGCGCGGGCGATATAATCCTCATCCAAGTCGTCGGGAGACAGCAAACTGGCTGCCGATTGTTTACGGTAATAATATACTTTGATATCGGTGGGCGAACGTTTTTCTTTAAAGAAAACTCCTGTCGGAGCTTCATCGGTATAAATACAGCGAGATGTATCGACTCCTTCGCCTCTCACAAATTTATGAATATACCTTCCAAATGGGTCGTTTCCTAGTTTGCTAAACCAGCCGACAGAATGGCCGAGCCTTTGCAATCCGATGGCAACATTCGATTCCGCTCCTCCGATTTGCTTATAAAAATGGCGGCTATACTCAAGCGGAGTCATTGCTTCGGACGTCAATAAGACCATTGTTTCTCCAAATGTTACGACATCGAGTTCTTTCATTGTAAGTCCCTCCGCATATTCGCTTTAACTAGCGAGACGGCCATGTGAGATTAAAATGTCGGGCCGATTCTCCAAATGCCAAAATCATGTTGTTTTAAGATTTCAGATTTAGTGAGTTTTCCTGAAGCTGTAAGAAGCAATTCATCGAAAATTCTTCTTCCCACCGACTCGAGCGATTCTTTTCCTTCAATGATCGTGCCGGCATTGATGTCCATATTTTCTCTCATTCTTTCAAACATTGACGTATTCGTCGCAATTTTAATAACTGGCGCGATCGGCGAACCGGTTGGTGTGCCGCGCCCGCTTGTAAACAAAACGATTTGCGCCCCGCCAGCAACCATCCCTGTCAACTGTTCAATATCGTGCCCTGGAGTATCCATCCAGACGAGTCCCTTTTTCGTTGGCCGCTCAGCGTAATGGATCAACTCCTGCAACGGTCTCGTCCCGGCTTTTGCCGCCGCCCCAAGCGATTTTTCTTCGAGAGTGGTAAGTCCGCCTTTTCGATTTCCAGGGCTTGGATTTCCAGTACGAATATCTACTCCCATCGCAATCGCACGCTTCTCCATGGCCTCGATTACCTCATACACTCTTTTAGCCACCCGATCGTCTACAGCCCGGTTGGCTAGAAGGTGCTCGGCCCCGATCAGTTCTGTCGTTTCCGCTAAAATGGCAGTTCCTCCCCGATCGACGATCATATCGCTCACATATCCAACCGCCGGGTTGGCGGAAAGCCCAGAACACGCATCCGATCCCCCACATTCGGTTCCTACGATCAATTCGCTGATGTCAAACGGCTCGCGCACCAAAGCGGAAGCGTCTTGCACCATTTGAGCGGCAATTCTCGCCGCCTCAGCGATCGCCCCGAGGGTTCCGCCATGGTCTTGAATCGACACGAGCTCGACGGGCTTGCCGCTTTTGGCAATTTCCTGAGCCACACTTCTTCCTTGATGCGTTTCGCAGCCAAGTCCCATCACCACTACACCGTACACGTTCGGATTCGTTCCCATGCCGACATACGCACGGAACGTTTGTTCGTAATCCACTCCCACTTGGGCGCATCCGTGCTGATGAATGAAGGAGACGGTACCGTGAACAAGCTCTGTAACCTGTTTCGCTGCTTGGGTCGCGCAGACAATCGTCGGCAAAATCAGTACATGGTTCCGCACCCCGACCCGACCATCAGGGCGTCTATACCCCCAAAACTGAGCGGTTTCCATGTTCCTTATCTCCCCTTCCCCTTTTTCCCTCAACGTTATGCACGTGCACATGCTCCCCTTCAGCAATATCGCTAGAGGCGACGCCGATCACTTCCCCGTATTTCAAAATATCTTCGCCCTTTTTGATCGGCATCATCGCAAACTTATGCCCAAACTCGATGTTTTGTTTTATCGCAATATCATACTCCCGATCTTGACGGGTGACTTTGACCACGCTTCCTGCCGGAATATAATCCAAGGCAGTAGCAACATTATCTTTTTGGTTTAATATAACGAAACGGTAAGAAGACATCGTATCCCCCCTTCCCCTTCGTTTAAATCCCGGCGCTTTTCAACGTTGCCGGAACACCCAAGCCTTCAGCACCTAATTTGGATGTGACGGCTTCGGGGTAATACTGTTCAATCATCCGCATGCCTAGTGCCGCCCGCCGAACTCTTTCCCGGCATAGCTCAATGTTTACGGATTCCAAGTGTCTTCCAGATGGGTAGACATCTGGGTGGTTGCGTAAACCGAATTTAATATAAACGGGCGCTAAAATGCGGATGATTTCTGGAATTTCATAATGTCTGATGAATCCTCCGAATCCGTCAGGCACTTCAACGTACATATCGAGCGGCAGATCAACTGCTTGACGGATCGCCGCCAGCTTCGGCAAAGTTAAAGCGGTTGGAACATTGTACGTATCGGCCCCTAACTGCTCCATCAGCTTGATCGATACAGGGTTGGAAGCCATCATTTGCACCGACACTTTGACGACAAAGTTTTGCGGCAGGATTCCCCTTTGTTTCATTTCCTTTGTCAGAAGCAGCAGTCCTTCATCCGCCACCAACGCCCCTCTTACCCCTAATTTCACCGCCCGTTTCAAATCTTCAATCGCATAGACTAACTGATCCATTCCTTCATGTCTAAGCCCGGCCGCTTTTCCAGAGGGAGTGAACGGCAGTGCACTAATATCCCACGTACCTCTCGGACCGACGAACAGGCTGAGTTCCATCCCGCGGCTAGCACACATCTCACACATGTCACGAATCTCCTCATCCGTCAGCAGCATGATTCCGCTTCCTTGCGACACCCGGTGAATCGTGACCCCTAGACGGTCTGCCTCTTCAAGGACGGCCTGCAACGCCCGCGGACCTTCCACACTCGGAATTTCCACCCGGTATTGCGCTCCGTCGGGAAACCGTTTGGAAGAAGTGGGGAGATCATAACAATCCCCCGCCGGATAGCCTAGCGACTCGAGAAACTCTCGTGTTTCTTTCATGAACATGTTTTTGCCACCCTTTCATTTTCTATTTTTCGGGAAAAACAAGGTTGTTCCTTAATTTTCTACTTTTTATGAATGAATATTATTTTTATTCAGAAACATTCGGACGCGCTCTTTCAACCCGTCGCATTCCCTCACAGGCGGCCGCAACGCTGTATGCCGGCGTAGAATAAGCTGGTGAACTGCTTCTTTTATGGCAAGATATAGCGGTTGGGAAAGCTCGTAAATGTCCATAAGCCGCAAGATCGATTCATTTGCCTTTAACGCCTCGTCATATTGCCGGGCGTGAAAACTTTCAAATAGTTGAACCGACAGCTCAGGCAGAAAAACCGCTGTGCCGTTGATCGCGCCGGCAGCCCCCATTTGCAGGGATGGAAGAAGAAGATCATCGAAAGCCGCAAACACTGCAAAATCCTCTCTTTGTTCCTTGATGCGGATCAATTGCCGAATATGCCCTAACTTCTCTGTTGTGTCTTTAACCCCTACGATATTCTCGTGATCCACCGCCAGCCTTAACACAAGATCAGGGGACAAGTCTTGCCCGGTTAGTAGAGGGATATTATAAATCAGCAAAGGGATGTGAATACTCTTCGCCACGCTCGCATAGTAGTCATACAGTTGGCGCTCTGTATATTTCCAATAAAACGGATTGACGACGAGCACCCCGCTCGCTCCGATTGATTCGGCATGTTGCGATAAATATATCGTTTCCTTTAATGAAGCCGAGCCTGTACCAATCAAAACCGGAACACGCCCGTCTATGTATCGCACCATTCTCTCGGTAAAAACTTTTCTCTCCTCAGTTGTCAAGGAGGAAAATTCTCCTGTACTCCCCATATAGAGCAGCCCATGAACCCCCTGTTGGACCAAGTGATCGGCAAGAAAGTAGTTGGCTTCCCAATCAAAATCTCCGTCTTCACTGAATAAGGTGACGACGGGCGGAATAACGCCTTTAAATTTGCATGTCATTTTTGCTCACCCTTTCGTATTCCCAACATTTCGTTCATGCTTCCGGAGCTGTATACTCTTTAGGTCAAGCGTCACATAAAAAAGCCTAACCCCTTTTAATTTATATCCGCCCTAATTTACATTTCCTTCCAATTATAAAAATGAGGTGGAAGGTGTCCCGTAATGACAGGACACCTAGGCACCATTGGAAGCAGAACGTGGAAAGTAAACCGAAAAAATATGTTGCGTTTCACTGCTTTAGGAAGCTTTTTCAGTGATTATGCTTTGACAAATACCGTTTTAATCGATGTGAAAAACTCGATGGCCGCCTGCCCTTGTTCCCGTGAATGGGAGCTCGATTGCTTCATTCCGCCAAACGGCGCTTGAAACTCAACTCCTGCCGTTTCTGCGTTCACTTTGATCAACCCTGCCTCAATGTCTTTTATGAATTCCAAAACATTCCCAATATTCTTCGTATAAATCGAGGCGCTCAATCCGTACTCCGTATCATTCGCAAGCTGAATGGCCTCTTCAATGCTGTCCACTTGAATCAACGCCAGCACAGGGCCGAAGATTTCTTCGCGGGCAATCGTCATTTGGATATCGACGTCTTCAAAAATCGTTGGCTCGACATAAAAGCCGTTGGCCAGTTCTCCTTCGAGGCATCGGTTTCCACCGTAAATGAGCTTGGCTCCTTCTGCCTTCCCTTTTTCAATATAGGACAAAACCGTATTGAATTGCGATTTGCTCGCGCACGGCCCCATCCATGTTTCAGCGTCCAGTCCGTTTCCAATTTTCAGCTGTTTCACCCGCTCGAGAAGTTTTTCTTTAAACGCCTCATACACTTCCCGCTCAATAAAGACGCGGCTCGTCGCTGTACATTTTTGTCCCGTCGAACGCAAACCGCCGCTGATCGTTCCCTCGACCGCCAGTTCCAAATCGGCGTCTTTGGCCACAATGACCGGGTTCTTTCCGCCCATCTCGAGCTGGTATTTGGCCCCGCGTTCAAATGCCGCTCTCCCCACTTGCTTCCCAACCGTGTTCGAGCCGGTAAAGGTGACGCCATCAACATCCGGGTGGTTCGCGATCCCTTGGCCAATGACCGATCCGGAACCACACACCATATTGACGACTCCTTCTGGGAAACCGGCCTCATGGAAGCATTCGATCACTTTCGCCGCTGTCACCGCCGTTTCGCTGGCCGGTTTGAGCACGACGGTATTTCCATACACAAGCGCCGGCGCCATTTTCCAGATCGGAATCGCCACGGGGAAATTCCACGGCGAAATGACCCCAACGACTCCGAGTGGAACGCGGGTCGTAAACAGGAGCCCCTCGCTGTCGCTCGACGGGATCACATCACCGATTTTTCGCGCCCCTTCCCCCGCATAGTAACGCAGTATATGGACGCCTCTCATCGTCTCCGCTTTCGCTTCCGCGAGCGTTTTCCCCATTTCCCTTGTCATCGTTTCGGCAATATCCTGAAGGCGTTGTTCTAAAATTTGAGCCGCTTTATACAAATACTCTCCTCTCTCGACGCCGGACCGTTTCCACCATGATGGTTGCGCCTGCTTCGCTGCGGCCACCGCCTCGTTGACATCTTCCAGCGTCGAACGTTGAACATATCCGACGATGTCATGCCGATTCGCCGGATTGATGCTCGGTTCTACGTTGTTGCTCGCTGAACTGACCCACTTGCCGTTAATGTAGTTCAAATACGTTTTGATTTCCGTTTGCACTGTCATCTTCCCCCACTCCTTCTCTTTCATTTATTAACAATCGCTTGCTGGGCCAACGATTTGACCGGATTGGACAACACCCCAATACTAGGGATCTCAATTTCAATTCGATCCCCATCTTGCAGGGTGAACTGGTTAGGCGGAACAATGCATGTTCCCGTTAACAAGACAGTTCCGTCAAACACTTCATTGTCGCGAGTCAAGAAAGAGACTAACTCATCGTATCTTCGTTTCAATTGTCTTGTATTGGCGCTTTCTTCCACAACGAGCTGATCATTGCGATAGATGCGGCAAATGATTGACAAGTTGTACGGATCTTCCACCGTCTCCGCAAGGCGGATGGCAGGTCCAATGGCGCATGAATGTTTCCATATTTTCGCCTGCGGCAAATACAGCGGGTTTTCCCCCTCGATGTCCCGGCAGCTCATGTCGTTTCCGATCGTATACCCGACAATTTCGCCTTCCCTTGTCATCACCAGCCCTAACTCAGGCTCAGGAATTTGCCAGTTCGAATCGCTCCGCAAATAAATGGGGTCGTTCGGGCCGACCGTTCGGGCCGCGGTGGACTTAAAAAAGATCTCCGGCCTTTCCGCATTGTATACCCGATCGTAACACGTCTCTTGACCAGCTATTTTTTCGGACGTTTCATAGTTCCTTGCCTCACGGCTTTTTTCATAGGTGACTCCCGAAGCCCATACCTCAGGGGCGACAATTGGAACGAGCAGATTCAGCTCGGCCATCTCTTTTTCAATCCCTTGTTTCCCACTAATGAATGTTTGGATGTAGCGAAAAGTAGACATTTGGTGATGTTTGGCCTCGCGGACCACATCGATGAAATCCGTAAACGGAAGTAGATGCACGGCGTTGTCATCCGTCACCGCAGCCAATACAACACGTGAATCTTCTACATAGCGAATCACTCTCATAAGTCTCTCCCCCGATTAGTTGTTTTATATTAAAAAACTCTGTTTTATCATTTTGTCAGAAAGAAACGGCCGTATTACACCGACAAATGGCCTTGTTGGACGTATCCCATTTCTGTCGAGATTTGTTCCGCTGCGCTTTGCAGCAAATGAATTTCCTCGTTTAGCACGGTGTCATTCACTTTAGCAGAGGGCTGGGATATGCTGATCGCTGCAATAACATTCCCCGAATGATCACGAATCGGAACAGCGGCACAAATGATTCCCGGTTCATTTTCCTCTCTGTCCAAAGCATAGCCGCTGCTCCGCACTCGCTCGAGTTCCTTCAGGAATTCCTCTTCACTAGTAATTGTATTAGCGGTATGGCGTTTATAAACATAGCCGTTCAAAAGTTCTTTAAGTTCCTTATCACTTTTGAAAGCAACTAACACCTTCCCTACCGCACTGCTGTGAATAGGAACTCTCCTTCCGATTCTTGAGTACAAAACCGTCCCAGACGTTCCCTCTACCTTATCGATATAAATGCCTTCTTTCCCATCTAAAATAACAAGATGAACTGTGCTCCCTGTTTTGATCGAAATGTCAATTAAATATTTCTTGGAAACGGAGCGGATATCGAGATGGCGAATGACTAAGTTTCCTCTCTCAAACAGCTTCATTCCTAACCGATATTTTCCGTTCTCCGGATTTTGCTCAATATAATGGTGGTGCTGCAGCGTTTTCAACAACGAATGCACCGTGCTTTTATGAAGTCCCATGCGTTCGCTAATATCGGTAATTTTGAGTTCTGTCTCATACTCATCAAACAAATCTAAAATACGGAGAGCACGGTCGACTGCTTGAATCAATGGCAATGCTTTCACCCTCTTTTCTAGAAGTTCTACGGATGATGCAATTAGGAGATTCGCTTTAGTTCTATTATAATACGGGAGGGTGAAAAGCACGAATTACTTCGGTCCACCCATTACGATTTTTTCACTGTCGGAAGAATGATATCCTTTTTGTAATCATATACCGCCTCTTCGGCAATATGGAGCGGGACAACCCCATGGGCAGCGTCCGTATGCCCGATTAGCCGGTTGCTTGCCGCAATGCGCCGTTGACGTTGACGCATGTTGGCTATGCGTTGGTTGGCGATTTCCGCTCTCTCCTGTTTTACCCTTTCAAACTCGAAAACTAGTTTCCCATGTTGGAACGCCCCTTCATTGACGAATTCGATTTTCCGCTCGCGAAGGCCAATATATAGAAGATCTCCTGTTTTTAAGTACAGAATCCCTCCACCGCGAATGGCTTCAGGAGTCATATGCCCGATGGCTGCCCCGTATGTGACACCGGAATAACGTCCGTCGCTGATCAGCGTTGCGATTCGTTTTAACTGGCGGTTCGCATTAATATGCTGCATCGGGGTGAACATTTCTGGCATGCCGAACGCTTCCGGTCCTTGGCCAGCGATGACCACTGCAATTTTCAACGCCCCTTCTTTCGCCATGGCATCAAATAAGTCATCATATTCACGGTGGTTCCATTCCTCAAACAAGTGCGGGGTGTTATGCTTCAATGCAGCGATCAAGCTTTGGTGATGGAAACAACGACTCCGTTTCAACTTCTCAAGCAAGTGAACATCAAGCAATCCTTCATTGGCCTCGTCCTCGTTTTCGTAATATAGGACAAAAGCAATTTTCTTATCAAATTCATCGATTTGTTTTGTCGACATGCCGCTGATTTTCACGACCGCACTTTCAAAAAAGTTCCCCGATAGAACGTCGACGCCGCTGAACGGCCGTCTCGGTTTGGACAAAATGATTGGGTTGTTTTCGACGTTCCCCGCTGACAACTGCGCTTGGTTGGCGGCCAGTCTTTCCCGCCAAGTCGTCCCGGTGACGGTTGGGGCATCGATATCCATCGGCACCCCATTGCTCATTAATTCATGAAATACGGTTTCCATTCCCCTTATTTTCCCGCTGCAACATTGAATCGCGAGCGCGAAAATATCTCTTCCTTCGGTTAAACTGTAGTCAAACAAATCAGGAACCGGCACTTCATGGTGGATGTTGTCGTACTCCCACAAATCGAACCGATATCCCCCATAAAGCATAGCCGCAACAATATGCATCATAATGTTCGTTGATCCGCCGGTGGCGCTATGAATGCGAATCGCGTTTTTAATGTTGGCTGCCATAATATTGGCCACTCCATACACTGGGTCATTCATTACATGAGCTAGACTGTCGAGGGCCGCGTTAATCTGTTCTTGTGTCGGCGGGGCCGCCAACAGTTCCAAAGCAGGGTGAATCAAGCCTAATCCGGCAATCAAATGACGAGAGCTGTTGCCGGTTCCGTTAAAGGCGCAAACGCCGCCTTGGCTGTCGCATGTCGCTACGGCCAACCGTTTTTCATAGTCTTCGTGCTGCTCTTTTGTAATGATTCCTTTTCCTCTCGCCCGCTCAAGCACCCCTTGAAACGCCGTGTTAGAAGAACATTGCAAAATATATGACAGTGCATCCCGCAAATCGTATGCGATGTCTCCTTCTCCGGCTAACTCCGCCCGATGGGCGACTTCCTCCAGTTCGGCATACAGCTTGGGAGGAATGGTTCCACCTTTTAATACATGCGCCGGCGCAAAGGTGGCGAAGAAAGGCGCCTCTCCCCGCTCGCGGCGAACACGGTCAAGATGCGCCAAAGCGCTGACCACACCGAGCGGCTGCTTGTCGCACCCTTGAATGACAAAAGCGCCGTGGTAGCTGTGAGCTTCCAGCTGGTTCACGATCATTTGCGCCACCGCATTGCGGCTTTGCAGCGAGTAGCTCATTCCTTGGTTGCTCTGCGCCGTTCCGTCGCACATGACCGGTGTCGAAAACTGAAACGGCACTCCCCCGTTTTGCCAAATCCGAATGGCTGCCCGGGCAATCGTTTGAAAATCCATGATATGCGCAGGATGATCCGGCGATCCCCCTATAATCGCAATCCGGGGAGCGTTATGGTGCAGCCGATCGTAGATTTCCTCTAACGTCCAGTCTGGCTGCACCCCTTTTAACTCGGAACTTAAAATTTGTTTTGAACGATCGAGCAACCCAGCTACACATATCGGCTCATTGGCCTTCCCTTGGACATTATCGCGATATGGGTTGACCTGGCTTTCAATACGTGGATAAACAACCGCCGGCATTACGAATCCCCCTCACCCCATGTTATTTCACTTGAAAAATCCATCTCCATTGGCGCTGATAAAATCTCAATCCCCTCCGTTTGGTGCGCCTCATCTAAAAGACTTTCGGAAATCCAAATCTCCCTAAGCGCCAACGTATTTTTGATTCTGACCATTCTTACTTTTTTGATATCAAAAGCATTGCATGTTTTAATCGCCGCTTTCACCGCCAGCTCTTCTGTTTCTAAAAACATAGGCAGTTTAACGACAGAGACGACAGTGCTTGTCAGAGCATTTGCATACCCTTTTTCCCAGATAATTTGTTCTTTTACTTTTTTCGTTGTTATATCGGCTAAGCCAATTCCATTGGCATTGCCATCTGTTTTTTCCGACAGCCCTAACACGACGATCCGTGCAACATCCGGACCGCCGCTTGCATAAGGGGTCGCATACCGACCCGTAATGTTTGGATCCATTCCATCCCCGGAAATATCCTTTCCGATTTCATCGACGACAAGCACATCAATCGGGTTAAACATAATTCTCGGCATGAGCGACTTTGCCTCAATGAGCAGTTCAGGCTCTGCCGTTTCAAACTGCTCGGCTGGCACCGTTACTATTTTGGCAGGACGGTCATACGCATTCTCTAACACTGCGACGCCAAAAATAATCGGTGCCCGTTCAATCACAATTTTCGCCATGTCCACCACATGACGGGCCATGTATTTGAAACTGTACTGATGAGCCGCTTCCGCTCCTTTTTGTTTTCCGAGGCCGATCGTAATCATTTTCATCAATCCGCTTTCAACCGGTCCGCGAAACGCCGTATGAGGCTTTACTCGATTAACGACGATAATTTTATCTGCCTCATAGGCCAATTTGTCTATGTAGACCGGCAGTCCGTTTTCCAGCCTCCCGACTTCAACGACATCCATGCTAGAACGAATCGGTGCCTTGACAAACTCTTCTGTCACCCCCAAATGAGCCAACACTTCTTTCTGTCCTTCCGCCGTCGCTCCGCCATGGCTTCCCATTGCCGGTACGATAAACGGGTTGCCGCCTGCTCGCTTTACTGCACTTACGACTTCCCGGACAATCATTGCTATGTCG
This sequence comes from Geobacillus sp. 46C-IIa, assembly GCF_014679505.1. Taxonomy (GTDB): domain Bacteria; phylum Bacillota; class Bacilli; order Bacillales; family Anoxybacillaceae; genus Geobacillus. The sequence goes on along the minus strand of NZ_CP061474.1, from coordinate 1,380,940 downwards.
GCGATGCCGCGGCTCCCGACAGCGATGGCAACGTGGTCGCCAGGGGAAATTCGCCCGAGAACGCCAGCCTGGTTGATGCTTTGATGGACCGCCTCAGGGACATCAGGAATTTCCGGGGCGTAAAAGTTTTGCCTTACCTTTACCATTTTCGGAATGGGAATATTTTTGAGCATCTCATTCATCATTTTCATCTGTTCTTCCCTCGATTTCCCCATTGATCACTTAACCTCCGGTGCATTTAGGAAGGAAGAGGGCGGATGCGGCCCATTGCCCCCTCCCAGTCAAACAACCACCGGCTTCACTGTTTTTCACTGACGGATTTTATCCAACTCACTATATAGTTCGTTTACAAGATCTTCGCCGAATTCTTTCGCATATTTTTCAACGACAGGTCGAATGATCTCAGCCATTTTTTGGCGTTCTTGATCGCTGACTTCATTAATTTTCACGCCGGTCTTCTTCAACTCATCCAATGCCTTTTGATCCTCTTCACGGCTCAGCTGCCGTTGATATTTCCCGGCTTCGATCGCAGCATCTTGCAAAATCTTTTGTTCTTCAGGTGACAGCGTATCCCAGAACTTCTTGCTGACAAGGAACACAAACGGGGTATAAACATGTTTGGTCAAGCTTAAATGTTTTTGCACTTCGTAAAACTTGTTCGACTTAATCGTCGCCAACGGATTTTCTTGGCCATCAATCGTATGGCTTTCCAGTGCGGTGAACACTTCCGAGAAAGGCATTGGCGTCGGATTGGCGCCAAGCGCTTTAAATGCATCAATATGCACTTCGTTTTGCATCGTCCGTAATTTCAGTCCTTTAAAGTCATCCGCTGTCTCGATGGCACGTTTGTTATTCGTTACATGACGAAATCCGTTTTCCCAATAGCCAAGCCCTATCAGCCCGTGTTTCGGCAGCTTCTCCAACAGTTTTTTGCCTATCGGCCCGTCTAAAATGGCATCCGCTTCTTCGGCCGTATTAAAGAGAAACGGAAAATCGAAAATGCCAAATTCCTTAATCATCCCAACGAGCGGCGAAGTCGAAGGAATCGTAATTTCTTGCGTGCCGGCTTGAAGCGCTTCGGTCATTTTTAAATCATCGCCCAAAGTGGCACTAAAGTACGTTTGGACTTTCATTTTTCCGCCGCTTTTTTCTTCCACAATTTCTTTGAATTTAAGCAACCCTTGTCCCTGAGGGTGATCTTCGTTTAAGCCAATGCCTGCTTTAATCACCCGTTGCTGAATCCCCTTCGCCTCGCCTTTAGCTGCATCTCCCCCCTGGGTCGTTTCCGGGCTGCAGGCAGTTAGGAAAAGCAAGCCTATAGCCACACAGCCAGCCATCATCTTTCTGAGTACAATCCTCTTTTTCATCGATTTCACAACCCCTTCTAGTTATAAGTGACGTTTATCAATTGCCCACAAACCACCCAAGCGGCACGGTGACAAGGGACGGAAACAAAATCAGCAGCAACAAAACCAACACTTCCGCCAATAAGAACGGCCAAATCCCTTTCATGATGTCTTCCATCCCGATTTTCCCGACTCCGCAAGCGACGTTTAGCACCGTGCCGACCGGCGGGGTGAGCAGCCCGATGCAGTTGTTTAGAATAAACAGCACCCCGAAGTACACCGGATCGATCCCTGCTTTTTCAATAATGGGCATTAACACCGGAGTCAAGATGAGCACCGTCGGCGTCAAATCCATCGCCGTCCCGACCAACAGCACCAATGCATTAATGGCCAACAAAAGCATCAACGGATGATCTATAAACGGCGCCAGCACATCCGTGACAATGGCCGGAATGTTGGCGACAGTGATCAACCATGCGGACACCATGGCCGCCGCCACCAAAAACATGACGACACTCGTCGTTTTCGACGCCGCCACGAGCACGTGGAACAAATCGCGGACTTTTAGTTCGCGGTAAATGCACAAACCGACAAACAAGGCGTAAAACGCGGCCACCACCGCGGCCTCCGTCGGCGTAAACACTCCTCCGCGCAGCCCACCGACAATAATCGCTGGCAACAACAGCGCCCAAAACGCCTCGCGGGTCGCCCGCCAAATGTCTTTCGCCGACTGGCGTGGAAGGACGTCCACTTGATCTTTTCGAGTCACCCACCACCAGCAAACCGCCAACGTGATTCCAAGCAAAATGCCCGGAACGATGCCGGCCATAAACAGTTTCGTGATCGACACCCCGCTTGTGACCCCGAAAAGAATCATCGGAATGCTCGGCGGAATGATCGGAGCAATGATGCCGCCTGCGGCAATGAGACCCGTCGAACGGTTGCGGTTGTATCCAGCTTTGACCATCATCGGGATGAGAATCGCCCCGAGCGCCGCTGTATCAGCCACCGCTGAACCAGACAGGCCGGCAAACAAAATGCTGGCGATAATGGCGACATACCCCAGCCCGCCGCGGATGTGGCCGACAAGCGCCAAGGCAAAGCGGATGATCCGCCTTGAAATGCCCCCGGCGTTCATCAGCTCCCCAGCGAGAATAAAGAACGGAATGGCCATCAATGGAAAGCTGTCCGCCCCGCTGATTAAATTTTGCGCGATGATTTGCGTATCAAAAATATTTAAGTAAAACATGAGAGCGACCCCGCTCACAAGCAGCGCGAACGCGATCGGCATCCCAAGCGCCATCACACCAAGCAGCGATCCGACAAACACCACCAACGCCATCTACCTCTCACCTCCGACGACGCCCTGTTTCCGTTCCTGCGGCGCCTCTGTTTCTTCACTGTGAGCAACGGCGATGAGCTCTTCTTCCGACTCTTTCATTTTCGTCAGCTCATCAATCGCACCCGGACGAAAGAGAGCTTGATAGATATGAAACAAGACAATGATGCCCATGCCGATGCTCACAACAAGCCCGGTTCCATAAATAAACGCCATCGGCAGCCCAGTCGCCGGGGCCCGGCTTCCGATGCTGCTAAGCGTAATTTTCCAGCTCCCATCAAGAAGCAGGTAGAGCACGTAAAGCACAATGACGTTGCTGATAACAAAAACCATCTGCTTGGCGCGGGGCGGCAGTTTCCTAAGCAGCGTATCGACGCCTAAATGGTCGTTGTCCTTCAGGGCGCCAATGGCCCCGAAAAACGACATCCAAATAAAGAGGAAGCGAGACATTTCTTCCGACCACGTAATGCCGGAGTTAAATCCATAGCGCAACACGACGTTGCCGAATACTAAAATACACATGAGGGCAAGCGTTGCCGCCATCAGTACATTCAAAGTTGTATCCAAGAGCTTCCCAATCCTTCTCAACAATTCAATCACCCTTTTGACTCTAGCTTAGTTTATTTCGCCTCTGCTTTAATTCTCTTATATAAATCTTCAGCCCAATCGTACTTCTTGAACAACTCATCATACAGCGGTTGTACGGCCTCTTCCATTTGTTTCTCGAATTCGCTACTAGGGGTCGTGAATTTAATGCCATGCTCTTGCAAAAACTTCTTATCTTCTTCGTAGCTTTTTTCCATCAACTCAAATTCATAATTTGCCGCCTCTTTGGCTGCTCCTTGAATGATTTTCCGTTGCTCGTCGGTCAGACTATCCCAAAACTTTTTATTGACCACATACACATTCGGGCTAAACATATGCTTCGACTCTAATACATCTGTTTGGACTTCATACCAACCCGAGGCTCGTAATGTAGCGATTGGATTATCCTGTCCATCTACTACCTTTTGCTCTAAGGCGGTGAAAACCTCCGAAATCGGCAGCGGGGTGACGTTTGCTCCTAGAAGTTTCCCAATCGTAATATAATTCGGGATGTTTGGCATTCGCAGGCGTAATCCTTTAAAATCATCGATTGAGTCAATCGTTCTATTAGATGAAAACATCCGGAATCCGTTTGCACTCCACGCGAGCGGAACAACGCCATGTTTTGTCTCCAGCTCTGCAGTGATTTCCTTTCCGACCGGGCCGTTCAGCACTTTCTTTACATGTTCAAAATCTTTAAATAAGAACGGCCATTCTGGAACCCCCATTTTCGGTATATCATTTTGCATAATCAATCCCGGAATCCCCATTTCAATCGTGCCATTGCGAACACCATTGTAAAACTCCTGCTCTGCCCCTAAAGCGCTGTTAGGGTAAATCTCAACTTTGAGGCTTCCGTTGGATTTTTCCTCAACTATTTTTTTAAACTTTTCACGCAAGGCGACATTTTGTGGGTGGGTTTCGGCAAAATAGTTGGCTACTTTGATCACCCTAGCTCCACCTGATTTTCCGTTTCCGGATGACGAATTTGTTTCTGAACTTCCGCAGCCTGAGAGCAGCACAAACAGTAAAGCGAAAAATAGAGAGAAAATTGCCATCCTTTTCACTAACTACCAACTCCTTTGCAACTTGTTTTTATATAAAATTTAAAGCTAGCCCACAGGAAAAAGTTGATTTTAAGCGCTTTCAAAATATGGTTTTTTACGACTTCCGCAGCAATGGAAAGGAGACTGTTCAAGCGGACATAAGTACAGTTCAATGGTTTTATATAGTAAAACAAGGTTTTAAAAATCATATAAAAAAACAATATAGTTTTATATTATAAAACTATATTTTTTAATGTAGTACATTCGATTTGTTATTTTTATATTAATTTAAACTTTCCGAATAGTCAATAGAAAAGTGGATTTTTCCCCTCCCACTTATATGGGGCATTTGGTTATAAGTCTCGTTCTAAGTTTATTAGGATCAAACTGAAGGAGGACATAAACTCGCCTTTTAAAATAGGCCGCCCTCCTTAACTTATATCCATAACCATAAAAAATACCATCCTTTCGAATACACTATGTCTTCGAAAGGATGGCCCTAATTTTTTCTTATAGTCCCCTTTTACGCTAAAATCCCCTCAATTTTCTCCAGCACCTCTTCGCTTAACGCAACATCGACCGCCTTGACGTTTTCTTCCACTTGTTCCGGGCGGCTGGCGCCGATTAAGGCGCTGGCAACGTTCGGCTGGCGCAATACCCAGGCGAGAGCAAGCTGCGATAACGTAATGCCGAGCTCAGCAGCAACTTTTTCGAGCTGTTCCACTTTCATTAACACTTCGTCATTGAGCAATCCTTGGATGAACGTGTTCGCTTTCGGATCGGCGGCGCGGCTGTCAGCTGGCAACGCTTGCCCTCGTTTGTATTTGCCGGTCAGCACCCCTTGAGCGAGCGGCGAGAAAACGATTTGGCTGATGCCGTTTTGTTCGCACACCGGAATGACTTCTTTTTCGATGTAGCGGTGGAACATGTTGTATTGCGGCTGGTTGACGACGACTCGGTCGAGCAAATAGCGGTCGGCGGTGCCGAGCGCTTCTTGAATTTGCTGGGCTGTCCATTCGCTGACGCCCACATAGAGCACTTTTCCTTGACGGACGAGGTCGTCGATCGTGCGCAGCGTTTCATCGACCGGCGTCTCTTTGTCATAGCGGTGGCAGTAGTAGATATCGACATAATCCAGTTGCAGCCGCTTTAAGCTCGCATGGAGCTGCTCAAACACATGCTTGCGCGATAGACCGCGGTCGTTCGGGCCGTCGCCCATCGGCCAAAACACTTTCGTTGCCAAGACGTACGACTCGCGCGGGTATTTGCGGAGCGCCTCGCCGACGATGTTTTCCGCTTCCCCGCGCGCATACACATTCGCCGTGTCAAACGAATTGATGCCCAACTCATACGCTTTGTCAATGACGCGGATGGCGGTTTCTTTTTCTACGGAATTTCCATATGTAAGCCAGCTGCCTAAACTGATTTCGCTCACCTTAAGCCCGGTGCGGCCGAGTTTTCGGTACTTCATTTTCCTTCCCCTCCCCTTTAATGCAATCAATGCCAAATAGATTACTCTCTCATTATAATCCTCAGCTGTTTCTTTGCAAAGGAATTTGCCTGACTATTCAAAACGATCAGTGGAAGACCGCGCCGCATCCGTCGGCCGTCTGCGGAAACGAGCAAAGAAGCACCATTGATGGAACAGCATGTCCGTCGGCTCATCTTGCAGGCATTTCCCCTCTCTTCCCTCGGCCTGACCGATTACACGAACCCGACGTTTGAGCATTTCGCGCCAAGACCGTTTGATTTTGCGGACATCCACCAGCGCATGAAAGAACTCGAGCGAGACCAGAACGAGACGGAATGCCGGATGGATGCGCGGAAATTTTTAACCGCTTTTTTCTCGAACTGAAACGAATCTAGTGCGTGATGGTACGCCTTTTCAACGTCGAGGGCAGGCCATGGGCTTGCCCTCGTTGCACCAAGGCGCGACGAAGAATCGGGCAGCCATCTCCCTATATCTTCATCACGCCAGCGGCCGACGGGGCTCCCCGCTAGCAGCGAATGAGACAAAATCGTCGGCCGCCGCGAATGTACCGAAGCAACGGCATATCTTCCTCGATCACCTGACCGATGACATTGACTCTATCATCAGCCGGGAGATCGACCAAAGCCATCTGCAATTCACCGGCGTAACGGCCGTACCGTTCGTTGTCAATCGTGATGCTGCCTGTTCGACGAGGCTCGGCGGGGATGGGATGCAGCGCTTCCTGCGGCCATGCAATGGAGCAACGCGATTCAACGGAACGAATTACATCGCGAGCCGCATCGCGCCGGTTCGTATGCACTGTTTCGACCAAAGACAACCAACCTGCTCCAACAATCGGCCGGTAGCGGATGGGGATAACGCCTGACCGCACCCAATCCATGCGCCTAAGCACCCCATCCGATACGGCGAGGTCGCCGATAAACACCTTCTTTATCCCATAGGTTTCCACTAGTTCGATATAGGCGTAGACGGGGTCAGCTTTCCGGTGGGCTTCTAACGTCGGCAACCCTTCATAAAGCGGCCCACGCTTTTTTGCATCACCAGGAATAAACGCGCCGATCGTCTCAATGCCATACCGGCGCAACCGTTGATTTTGCGCCAACATCGTCTCCCCTCCCAGCCCTGTTTCCGGGCGGGGATAAAAATTATGCCATGCCTCCACATTGGATTCGTCCGCTTGATAAGAGGCCAGCTCTTTGCATTCCCGTTCTGTCATCGTACTGGCGTTCAACACGACACTCACTTGTTTGGACAACGAAGCGGCTTCTTTCATAGAAAAGCCGTCATCCAACCGCAGCCCGACAATCCCCCAACGCCCGAGCGCCGCCCCGATGTCGGTGTCGGCTGACAGACGCGCCATGACGGCGGGGGTGGCATCAGCCACGACCCCGATGCCATAGCGGAAAGCAAACTGGCGGATATGATCAAGTTTTTTTCGCTCCCTAAGCTCTTGGCCTTTTGAAACATGCAGCGAGGTGAACAACTGTTTCGCTCCAAACCGCGCTGCAAGCTGAAATGTTTCTTCGATTTGCTCGAGCGGCTGAAAAAGATAAAACGAAAAAGAAAGCATTGTCATCCCTCACTAGATATGCGCCGCCATTTCTTCTTTAAACCCGAACCAATACGTAAATAGGAACCCAAACGTGTACGAAATGACGAGCCCGATGAAATAAATCACATACTTTCCATCCGCAATAAGGGGGATGAGTGACAGTCCGGATACGCCAATGCCAAACGCCGCTGTTTTCATCACTGCTTGAAATGCACCGCCGACGGCCGCCCCAAGGCACGCAGTAACAAACGGCCGCCCAAGCGGCAATGTCACCCCGTACAACAGCGGTTCCCCGATGCCTAAAAATCCAACCGGCAACGCCCCTTTGATAATGTTGCGAAGCCGCTTGTTTTTTGTTTTGACATACACGGCCATCGCCGCCCCGACTTGACCAGCTCCGGCCATCGCCAATACCGGCAGTAGCGGTGTCGAGCCCAATTTTTGAATCAACTCCATATGAATCGGGGTTAATCCGTGATGCAATCCAACCATCACGAGCGGCAAAAACGTTCCGGCCAACACAGCACCAGCGACTACTCCACCGATGTCAAGCACCGCTTTCAACCCGCTTGTAATCGCTAACGACAACCATCCGGCAAGCGGCTGTACCGCGATCAAGGTGAACAGGCAGACGATTAACACGGTAATGAGCGGCGTGACAATAATATCGACCGCATTCGGCACAAACGAACGCACCCGTTTTTCGACTACCGCCATGAGCCAAGCGGCAAGCAAAACGGCAAACAATCCTCCCCTTCCGGGCGTAAGCGCTTCCCCAAATAGTTTGATATCAGCCAGCGCCGGGTTGAATACGAGAATACCGGCAATCGCCCCTAATACAGGGGTGCCGCCAAACTCTTTCGCTGTATTATATCCGACTAACACGCCAAGCGAAGCAAAAATCCCGCCGCCTATCAAAAGCAACAGTTGCAGCCATGTCGTCTGCGGATCCACACCGGCGTTTTTCGCAAAGTTGGCGATGCCGTTAATAATCCCTGACGCCACCAACCCGGGAATGAGCGGGATGAAGATGCTGCCGATTTTGCGAAGCAATCGCTTTAACGGCGTTTGCTGGCGCGCTTTCACTTTTGCTTTTGTCTGCTCTGCGATGTCCTCCATCCCATCTTCGATCACTTCTCCAAGCTCTAGACCGGTAAGCTCGCATAGCGCAGCCGCCACTTTATTGACCACGCCCGGGCCAACGACGATTTGCAAAGTCTCATCCTCAATGACTCCCATGACCCCTTCGATCTGTTTTAAGGCGTCCATGTTCACTTTGCCCGGATCGCGCAGCGACACGCGCACCCGCGTCATGCAATGGGCTATGCGGGTGATGTTTTCTTTTCCTCCAACATGTTGAAGTATTGATGCCGCCATTTGTTGTTCTCGATTCATGATGGTTTCTCTCCCCCTTATTCGTTATTCAAGCGCTTTACGTACAAACCCCTCGGCTTGTTGCAGCCGTTCTTTTGCCTCTTCATAACCACATTGGCGCAAAATCATCACGATCGCTGTTTTCACCTCCCCGTTGGCTTGTTCATAATAGCGTGACGCCTCTTCAGCGCTCACTCCCGTCGTTTCCATCATAATCCGCTTCGCCCGCTCTTTGAGCTTTTCATTTGTCGCCTGCACGTCGACCATCCAGTTGCCGTATACTTTGCCGATGCCAACCATCGAAGCAGTCGAAATCATGTTCAGCACCATTTTTTGCGCCGTTCCCGCTTTTAGCCTCGTTGAACCGGTCAATACTTCCGGCCCTGTTTCGATTTCCACTGCCGCATCGGCATACTGGCTGATGACCGCTCCTTTATTGCAGGCAATGCTTCCGGTCGATGCCCCGATTTGTTTGGCGTAACGAAGTGCACTGACGACATATGGCGTTCGGCCGCTCGCTGCAATGCCAATGACGATATCGTTTTTCGTCAAACCGGCTGCCTGTAGATCACGAACAGCGGCCTCTTCATCATCTTCAGCTCCCTCCACGGCTCTTGATACCGCTTTTATCCCTCCGGCAAGAATCGCCTGCACCATGGATGGTTCAGTTCCAAATGTCGGCGGGCATTCGACCGCATCAAGCAATCCGAGCCGGCCGCTCGTCCCCGCCCCAACGTAAATCAACCTCCCCCCGCGCCGAAATGCAGCGATGACAAGATGGACGATTTTTTCAATACAATCCAGTTGCTTGGATACGGCGACGACCGCCGCTTGGTCTTCTTCATTCATGACGTGTAAAATTTCCCTTGTCGTCATTCCATCCAAATGTTTCGTCTTTTCGTTTCGTTGCTCTGTCGCAAGATGTTCAAACAATTTTGTCACCTCTTTGAATGCAGTAGGAAATTATATTTCATAATTATATTATAAATTTATGAAATAAAATATCAATCTATTCTTTTTTTGTTTGAAACATTCCTACAAAAAAAGCGGGTCCGTCTCAGGCCCGCTTTACCTCCGCAACCGCACCACTTCTTCTCTTGTCTGGTGAAATCGTTCAATCACTCGGCTGCCTACACGATGAAACATGATTACATAGAGCGCATCGATCACGTTGAGCTGCACCATTCTCGATGCCATGCTGCCAATGCGATGGTCTTGCTCAACATCCGGCACCGCAAGTCGAATATCCGCTTCCTTATATAACGGTGATGCCGGATCAAGCTTTGTAATGGCAATGACCGTCGCCTGCTGCTTTTTTGCAAACCGGGCGATCTCCAGGACATCTTTCGTCCGTCCTGACGTCGATATGGCGACGAACACATCTCCTTCTTTCAAATGGGCCACCAGTGGCAGCATCGTATGAAAATCAGGCGATGTTGCCGCCATGTAGCCAAGCTTCGTAAACTTATAACTAGCGTCCACCGCGGCGGCTGCTGAGCCGCCAACTCCGTAAAACACCACCCGCTCCGCTTTCATTATCGCCTCGGCCGCTTTTTCTAACTCGCGCTTATCGAGTGTTGTCGTCGTCGCCTCAATGGCCGCCTTATTCACATAGGTCACCTTCATAAACAGCTCATACGGCGCATTCGGTTTGTCAATGATGGAAAAATCATTAATGTTCATATCCGCCATCGCCAACTCGCGGACAAGTGCCAGCTTCAATCCTGGAAAACTGCCGATGCCGATCGCCTTGCAAAAGCGAACGACGCTCGCTTCGCTTGTATTAGCCGCCCGCGCCAGTTCTTTGGTGGTCATCGTCGAAATCAGCTCCGCATGGCGAAGAATATAGGCAGCCACTTTTTGCTCCGCCGGTGACAATTGCTCAAGCTGCTGTTCGATTTTCGTTAAGATCCCTATTTCATTCATCATGGTCCCATCCTTTCCGGCCACCGTTGCTATCCCCATCTTATCACGGATATCCCTTTGGACTCTACATCATAAAAAACTTGAATAAAAAACATTTGAATTCAAGATATATATTTGCTATGATTAATGATGGGATCATTAAGTAACCAAGAGGGGGAGAATAATGACAATATTCCAACTTGACAAAGCGCACAGCTCGATCACTTTTCAAGTCCGGCATATGATGATTTCCAAAGCAAAAGGGGAATTCACCAACTTCGACGTCGATGTGCAAGGAGATATCAACGCGCTCGAATCGTTGAAAGTAAAGGTAACGGTGGACGCTGCTTCAATCGATACGAAAAACGCCGACCGCGACAACCACCTCCGCTCCGCTGACTTTTTCGATGTTGAGAACCACCCGACCATTACGTTTGTCAGCGACTCGGTGCACAAACTGTCCGACACGGAATACGAAGTAACTGGACAGCTGACGATTCGCGGCGTGACGAGAACAGAAACGTTCAAAGTCGAATACAATGGACAAGTGAAAAACCCGCTCACTGGCGGCATCACCGTCGGCTTTGACGTCGAAGGAACGATCAATCGCGAAGATTACGGATTAGTATGGAACGTCGCGCTCGAAACTGGCGGATTCCTTGTCGGAAAAGAGGTCAAACTCAACGCCAGCTTTGAGTTCGCCCTCAGCTGAACGGCCGCAGCGAAGAAGGTGTCCCGAAGCAACGGGACACCTTCTTTTGTGCTATATACGCAGAACAACATGATGCTGCATCGAAGACGAATCTCCTTTTTGGTCCATCCATCTTTTCTGACGATCTGCACACGAAACGATTTAGACCACGTATTCGGCTGAGAGGCTGAACCTTCGAAGTCAGCCTTTTTCGGCTTCGAAACGAAACCGCTCCGCGATTGGACATTTTGTTTCGCCTCATTGCGCCGTATATCCGCCATCGATCACAACCGCCTGCCCAGTGACGCCTTTCGCTTGTTCGCCTGCCAAAAAGAGAACGTAATGGGCGATTTCTTCCACCGACAAGAGCCGCCGTTGCGGCACGAGCGGGTAAATCACTTCCTCGAGCACCTTCTCAAGCGGCACTTTTCTTGACGCCGCCAAATCGGCAAGCTGGTTGCGGACGAGTTCTGTGTCGACATAGCCCGGACAAAGGGCGTTCACCGTAATGCCGTACGGTGCTCCTTCTAGCGCCGCCACTTTCGTTAAGCCGATCACCCCGTGTTTTGCGCTGTTGTAGGCTGCTTTTCCAGCGAATCCGATCAATCCATTGATTGACGCCATGTTGATGATGCGGCCGTAGCGCTGCTCCTTCATCAGCGGAAACGCATGCTTGATCGCCAAAAACGGGCCGACGAGCATGACGCGGATCAACTGCTCAAACTTCTCGGTCGGAAAATCCTCGATATTGGCGACATATTGCAAACCAGCGTTATTTACGACAATATCGAGGCGCCCCCACCGTTTGACCGCTTCATGGATCGTTTGCTTCACCTCTTCTTCCGCCGTCACGTCACACGTGACGCCGACGGCCTCGCAGCCTAGTTGCCGCAACGACTCTGCCGCCTGTTCCACCTCTTCCTGCTTCAAGTCGGCGAGCACAACTTTTGCGCCGTTTGCTGCCAATGTTTTCGCCACTTCATAACCGATCCCCCGCGCCGCTCCGGTGACGAGGGCTGTGCGATGTTCCATCATTCCCCTTCCCCCTGCTTCATTTGTTTATACACGTCATCGTATTGTTTGGCCAAGTCAAAATCGAGCGTCGTCAACCCTTTGGCCCGCCATGATGACAGCTTCACGGTGATGAGCTTGTAGTCGATCGAAATGAACGGATGGTGGTTCGCATTTTCGGAAATGACGGCGATTTGCCGGACGAACTCGATTCCTTGCAAATAGTCTTGAAAACGGTATTTTTTCACAATCCACCGCTCGTCAGTGAGCTTCCAGCCGTCTGTCTCAGCAAGCAGCGCTTGCACTTCTGTTTCGGTCAGCCGCACCTTTATCCCTCGCTCTCAATATGTTGAAATTTGTCGGCCAGCGAACCCATCGGTCAGCAAACAATCGCGAAAAAATAGTCGCAAGGCGACATCCCATTCACCAGCGCTGGACAAATGAAGGGGGCTCGTGCCACAGGGTACTCCGCCCATTCCGCACCGTCCGTCCCATTGGGCGTCCGCTGAATGTGTATGCCGCTCGTATGAATGCCCGGGTACAGTTTCAAGTCCATTCCTTGATCCGCCAACTTTGCCTCTATTATACCATTAGATGGCTGCAGCTGTCATAGAACAGAGATGCCATCTGCCTACGATGGCATCTCCCTTTTCTGCTTACGAAGACCCGTGTTCGTTTCAAGTTAGCCCGACAACAGTGAAACACAGCAAGTAATGGCTGGGCGGTGCTGGCGCGTAAACCTCCTGTTAGCCGTTTATGTTTCCGTTTGCTGGTGCGGCCATTGGGAGCGAATGACTTCCAAATCGGCGAGACATTGCCCGACTTCGTCGGCCGACAGCCAGACGGGCATTTGGCCGTACAGGATGACGACCTGTCCTTCCTGTTCAGTTTCTTCATGGTGCCGTAAGTATTCTTCCAGCTCCTCAAGCTCGCCTTGCCGAAGCACGGACTCGACCGAGAACATTTTGAACTGCTGAATGGTAAAGGAGGTGCCTTGTTCATCGTACGTGCCCGTGATCAGGCGTCCATTGATTTTGGCCATGCCGTTTGCCTCCTTTGCTTTTTTGTTAGTATAGCCAAATAGGCAAACGGCAAGCAGACGACTAATCGTCAAGCGGGCCGAACTTTTGCTCGTAATGGGCCAAAGCGAGCAGCGGGAATATGTGACGATAGCCATGGTAGTGGATGTAAAAGGCGCCGGCCATTCCTTGTCCGACCGGATATGAGGCCGTCCAGTCCGGATGATGAAGCAAGCGGAATAAGGCGCGAAAGCCGGCTTTTATTTCCGCGGTCGGACGCTCGGCAGCGGCGACTAGCCCATCAAGCGCCCAGGCGGTATGAACCGGCGTGCTGGCGCCAAGCGGCACGTACGTTTTCGCTCCGTCGCTTTTGCACGATTCGCCCCAGCCGCCGTCATCGTTTTGGATGCTCAACAACCAGCGGACGGCTTTTTGCAGCGCAGGGTGGCGAGCGGGGACGCCGACGGCTGCAAGCCCAGTGATGGCCGCCCATGTGCCGTATATATAGCAAATCCCCCAACGACCGTACCACGCGCCGTTTCGTTCTTGATGGCTTAGCAGCCAGTCGACAGCGCGGGAGGCGGCGCGATGGTCTTTCGTGATCCCGGTGAATGTCCCGAAATATTCGAGCGTCCGCCCGGTGAGGTCAGCCGTGGATGGATCCATCAGCAAAAACTCCGCCCCTTCAATTGGCAAATAACGCCAAAAGCGGTGGCTGACGTTTTTTTCAAACGCCGCAAAGCCGCCGTCATCGTTTTGCATCGAAAACAGCCATTGGTTGGCTCGGTCCCACGCATGGCGAAACGCTGTCTCTTTCGCTGCCGCCCGACGAATGGCGCGCAGCGCGGCGGTCGTATCGTCGACATCCGGGTTCATCGTGTTGACATCGGAAAATCCCCAGCCGCCCGGTATGCCATATGGGTTGTGCACCGCCCAATCGCCGTAGCGGACGTGCTGGCGCGACAACAAATAGCGGTTCGCTTTTTCGATCGTCCGGTCGGTCAGCGGTATGCCTGCTTCTTGCAGCGCATAACTCGCTAGCGCCGTATTCCAAACCGCAGCGGTCGTATATTGCATATGCGCATGCCCATCGATCGTTGTCCGCAACGAGCGCAAGCCGTGGACAGCCTTCCTAATAAGCGGATCGTCTTTCCGATAGCCGAGCGCGAGCAGCGCAAAAATCAGTAAAAATGTCGAGCTGAAGTAACTGTACAGCGTCCCGTCCGGTTCAATATGCTCAAACAAATAACGGACCGCCCGCTGTTTAGCGGCGTGATGCAGCGCGTCGGGAAGCCCGATGAGCGACTGTTTGACGTAGGATAGCAGCGACCGGCCTTCCGGCATCCTCCAATCGCCGCGCGGGGCAAACAAGTCAGACAGATCCGGGCTTTTGGCCGTTTTCCGGCTGTAGCGGCTGTCGGCCGCGATGAGAAGCGGGATCATATTCGCCCTTCCGTAAACGGAAAGGTCGTACATATTGAGCGGAAACGACGGCGGAAGCAAGAAAAATTCAAGCGGCAGCGGGAAACGAGTCGGCCATGGGTACTGCCCGGTCAACGCGAGCATCACCTTTGTAAACAAGTGGACGCGGTCAAGGCCGCCCATGTCCAAAATGTACTGTTTCGCTTTTCGTATGTGCGGATCGGTTGGTTGCCGATAACCGGAGTAAAGCAGCGCATAATACGCTTCCGCTGTCGCGGTGACGTTGCCGTCGCCTTCATCCGCAAACAGCTTCCACGCCCCGTCTGTCCCTTGCCGGCTCTCTATTCGCTCGACGAGCGCTTGAATCAACGGTTCATCATTTATTTCAAGAGTCCGCAATAAAATGATCATATAGGCGTCTGTCGAAATGCCTGTTTCAAACGGAAACCGCCACGATCCGTCGGCCGCTTGCGACCGTTTGAGCGCGGCAATCAACGCGCTTCGTTCATCGGCCACCATGCATCGCCTTCCTTTTTCACAAAATTCCGTTTCCTTCCATATTTATTCGACCGGTGGGCCGTCGATGCACCAAAAGGGGGGTCACTATGCGTTGCCTGAGGCCGAAAGCGTCATCCCTTCCCCTCTCTCTTGTTGACGTCTATCGGGAATTAAAGAAAAAGCAAAAGAAAGGGGACACGACCGTATCTGAACGTGATTTAACCGCCAAAGAACGGCAGTTCATCAGCCGCATCCGGGCGGTGACCGCGGAACACAACGAAAACAATGTGACCCGAACGGCGGCGTATCTCGATTTTTACTTGCGCCATCGCGAAATTCATTGGGCGTTTTTAGGGCATATGGTGTCGCGCAACGGCGGCTGGAATATGACCGACTTAAAAGGGGAGCTGCTCATGCGGCTGCTCTCGGAAGAAGAACGGCAGTCATTTTTTGCTTTTTTGGAGCGCGGCAACTGGCTGATTTTCCAAGATATTTATCCGCAGTTTTTGCTGTATGAAGAAAGCCAAAAGCACGGCCGACCGCTCTTTTATTTATTGCCGTATGTTGGCGTTTCGACGTTTATGGAAACGATATGGAACCATTTTTGGCACCGCGGTGATCCGTACACGTTGGCCATCGCCCTAGTGATGAACGAACAAAGCTATTTGGAACGACGAGTCATTCAGCATCCCGTATTTCAGCAAACGGTTTTTCAGACGCTCAAATTTCAACTGCAAGAGCTGCTCCATTTCAATCACATCTTGTTCCCACATGACGACGGCCAAGGCGGCACCGCCTTGATCGGCCAAACGCTTCATCAGTTTGAGTCGCTCCATGAACGCATTTTGCTTGGCAAACGGCTGTACTCGATTTTGTTTGACAATGAAGAAACGCTGGAAAATGCGGTGCGCTGGGCTGTCAGCCATCCGCATACCGGTTCGCGCAAAGATTATTGGCCGCACTTGTTTAACGATGTGTGCGAATCGTTTCCAAGGGAACCGTACCGCCGCCGCATCCGCGACTGCCAAATCGTTCCCGGCGCCCCGCGCTTGTACAGCCCGCAGCTTCGCCATGCGTGGAAAAACGTCGCCCATGAGGCGGCCGAACCTGGCGACTGGTTTACGGATCCGCACGTCGTCCGCTATCTCGTTAAACCGGAACAACCGATCAATGGGGAGATCGTTCATGCGTATTGTGAAACACTTGAAAAAATCGAACTGGCGATCATCGCCAAAAACGCCTTCTTTCACGCGCGCTAGGCGCCGCGCCTATCTCGCCTCGGCGCTGCTTGCCTCTTGGGCCGGGACGTATTTGGATTTGTATTTCACCGGAAAAGGGGTGTACGCCTTTCCGAAGCGCCCGTTTCCATCCATCTTCTCGATCGATATTTTCTTTACGATTGTGGTTCTTCCGCTATGCACCGTCTTGTTTCTTTGGCTGATGGAGCGGCTTGGCCGCCTCGGACGCATTGGCTTGATCATCGCATCGGCCGCATTGATGGCAACATTCGAAACGAAAGCGGAAGCGTACGGCTTGTTCGTTCACGACGCTCTGTGGAGGCATTCGTATTCTTTCGCTGGGTATGGCGTATTTCTCGCCATCATCTGGAGCTTTTATCGCCGATTTCAACGGATTGACTAGCATCGATGCGCATAAACAAGCGGCTGACAAGCCACGATAACAACGAAACAAACTATTGTCGAAAATAGGACGAACTGTTGTTGAGTAGGAGGGAGAACTAACAGTTAGACAAAGATTATAAAACATTGTAAAAACAAAAAATTATTATCAACTTCGTACATGTTGGATTTGAATTGCTTGAATATCTTTTTCTCAATATGACTGTGAAAGGGAAATCATTGACCAAACAGAGACAACAGAGGAGCAGGAACTTGTTGAGGATTTCGTTCAAATCATTGATGAAGGCATCGGGGGATGTGGGAATCAAGCATTTGGCGGTTTGTAGCAATGGGATGATCTTTCCCAATATCAACAAAACAAAAACAATGAAAAGGCTGGAGAAACGCCTTCGCAGGTTGCGGCGAAAAGTTTCTCGAAAATATGAAATGAACAAGGAGGGCAGCCGTTTTGTCAAAACCCGCAACATGATCAAACTCGAAAGGCGATGTCTCCTTTTGCAGCGAAGGATCAATGGAATCCGTAACAACCACATTCATCAAGCGACGAGCGCGGTAGCGAAAACCAAGCCTTGCGCTGTCGTGATGGAAACGTTGAATGTAAGCGGGATGATGAAGAACAAACATTTAGCCAAAGCCGTACAGAAGCAAAAACTATACGGCTTCAAAACAAAGTCAACGTACAAATGCAAAAAATACGGCATTTTGTTCATTGAGGCAGACGCTTGGTATCCATCTTCAAAACTGTGCTCTCAATGCGGCGCCATCAAGAAAGGCTTAACACTTTCTGACCGCACATACACATGCCAATGTGGATGCAAGATGGATCGGGACCTCAATGCCGCCATCAACCTTGCTCGTTACGGAGAAGCATTCGTGGGCTAATCACCAAAACGGATGCTACGAATACGTACCCTTCGTTGCAGGGGAATGGAAGCCTTCGGAGCGTTATGCCCCCAACGAGAGTAGCTGATCGCGAAATCGGACGCGATGAACAAGGAATCGAACAAAGCCTTTTAGAGTTTTATAAGGTTTTGGCAACGGAACTTGATTGAAAGGAAAACAAGCCGCTTTCTTGTGCTCCATCATCATCGCCATCGGCGCCGTTCTAATGGCTAGGACAGCGACGAATGGAGACGCAGCCAAGGCAAGACGGGGGACGACCATTGTGATCTATTTGGCCGGCGACTCGACGGTCGCCGCCGCTCCCCGCTCCCGCGCCCCGCGAGCCGGATGGGGGGAAATGCTTGACGGCTGGTTTGACGATCACGTAGTGGTCAAAAATATGGCCGCTTCCGGCCGAAGCGCGAAAAGTTTTATTGAGGAAGGGCGGCTCGAGCGCATTTTGCGGGAGCTCAAAAAAGGCGATTATTTGTTCATTCAGTTTGGCCATAACGATGAAAAGGCGAACGATCCGGCGCGTTACACCGAACCGTTCACCTCTTACCAAGCGTACTTACAACAATATATTGACGGCGCCCGGGCCAAAGGGGCGATTCCCGTCCTCATCACTCCGGTCGAACGGCGGCGGTTTTCTGCCGATGGACGGGCGCTCAATTCCCACGGACGCTATCCTGCCGCCATGAAAGCGCTCGGAAAACACGAACGTGTTCCAGTGATCGATTTGACAACGAAAAGCAAACAACGGTTTGAACAGCTTGGACCGGAACGGACGAAGCGGTGGTTTTTATGGCTTGAGCCGGGCGAGCACCCCAATTACCCGGAAGGCATCAAAGACAACACCCATTTTCATCAGCGCGGGGCGAAAGAAATCGCCCGTTTGGTCGTCGAAGGCATCGTCGAACTGAATCTCCCTCTTCGCCGCCACCTCATCCGTTCGCCATACGAGATCGTTCAGCCAGGCGGTCACTAGACCGCCTCAGCGGCGAAACACCGTGACACCAGCAGCGCCCCGCCTGCTTTTTCCCGCACCCGCCCGTCCCACTTAGGGCGGGTGTGTTTTCACTTTTTACTCCCGCCAGACGCTGTCCAGCAGCCGGCATACCGCCTGCCCTTTCCATCTCTACCGGGCGCTTCCGACGTATGGCGCTCTGCCGCTCGTTGGTGAATGATACGTTTTATTCAACAAGCGGTGGTATAGGGACGCGAGCACTTGCTGAAACAGCATGCCGAGCACGACCGGCACGCTCACTGGCGGTGGAAAATAGGTCATGGCAAGCACCGCACCGGCGCTAATGTTGCGCATCCCTCCGGTAAACGTTAACGCAATAATATCCGGTGGGGCAAATCCGAGCCATCGGGCCGCCATCCAAGAAAGAAAATAACCGGAGCTCGCGATCGCCAAGACGAGCAACGCCATGAAAAACAGCCGGGCGTCAACACGGCCAAAATACGGGGCGACGACCGCGCTGTTGATCATGACGACGAGCGCCAGCGCCAGCTTGGAAAACGGCGACAGCACCACCGCCAGCTGCTCGTTCGCTTGAGTAGACAGCCGTTCGCTCGCGAACATGCCGGCGAGTGACGGCAAAATAATCATAAAAAACAAACCGAGCATCATCTGGCCCACGTCGAGCTCGACCGCGCTTCCGGCCAATACAAGCAACGTCAGCGGCACAATGATGGGCGATAAAAACGTATCAATCAAAATGACAGAAAGGGCAAGCGCCAAGTTTCCGCGGCCGAGCGACACCCAAATAAAGCTGGTCACCCCAGTCGGAATGGCGGCCGCCAACACAAACCCGATCACCGTCAAACGATCGCTGCCAAAAAACAGATGGCCAAGTCCAAACGCCCAAAGCGGGACGACGAGGTGAAGCAGACATAGCGCCGCAGCGATCGGACGAGGATGGATGAGCGCCTCTTTCAAATCAGCCAAACGCAAGCGCAAACTGCCGCTAAACGTCATGAACGCAAACAGCCACGGCACAAGCGCGGCATAGCCGCGCAGTTCGTCCGCCAGCCAGATGCCGGCCGCCACGCTCGCCGGCGTAAGAAACGGCAGCGCCTTCTCAAGCCGGCGGTTGATCGATTGCCACATCGGTTTCATCTCCCAATCTAGTCATGAACCCTCGATTCGTCTACTCTTTTAATTATACATCGTCATCGCCTGATGGGAATAACCGATTTTCCGTGAAACCGATGGCCGACGATTAGGCGGCCGCACGCGCTTTTGCCTATTTCGCTACCTTTTCCCCGATCTTTTCCGCCGGCAGCAAAATCTCATTCCGTTTGACATCGTACAACCCGTACGGAATCAGGCGAATCCCTGGCAAAAAGTCGCATGTCAAAAACAACAGCGTGTACAAAATATCATGGAACGGAAATCCGCGTTCTTGAAGAGCGTCCAGCAGCTCATCATGGAAACGGACAGCCGTGTCAAACGAACGGTCGGTTGTCATCATGCCGGTAAACGGCAGCGGAATTTCCACCACCGGCCGGCCGCCATCGATGACAACAATTCCACCGCCCATTTCATGCACCCGCTTCGCTGCCGCCGCCATCGATTCCGGACGTTTGCCGATGACAAGCAACTCGGTCGTGGTGTTATAGGTGGACGCCATGCCATCAATATCGACGGCAAACCGCTCCAAAATGGCTTTGGCCACCCATTGCCCGTTGCGGGCGATGAGCGCGGCATACAGCAGCCCTGGATGCTGGGAAAGATCCGCATAGCCGTCAACGGACGGAAGAATCGCCTCTTTCCGCCCAGTAATGACATTGCTTTTAAAATACGCAATCGGCACCGGCTGATCCGGCTTCGGGTGCGGATAGCGGTATAGACGCTCATCATCAAGCCGCTCTTTCGTGAACAGAAACGGTTTTTTCGATACGTATCGACTCCAGTCGATCTCAGGCAACGGCGCAAGCAACTCGCCGTCACGGGCGACGATGCGGCCTTTGGCGATCACAAGCGACGGCTTGAAAGTGACAAGATCAGGAAGCAAAATGACATCCGCCAGCTTCCCTGGGGCGATGCCGCCGATTTCATCGTCCAACCGCAAATACGTCGCCGCATTAATCGTCGCCATTTGCAAGGCGGTCATCGGCGGTACGCCGAGCGCCACCGCCTTCCGGACCAATCCGTCGACAAACCCTTCCCGCTCGATAAAGCCCGGGTGTGGACCGTCTACGGTCATCGTAATCCGCTGTGTGCTGACATTTTTCTCGGTAATTAAACGGATAATTTCAGGAAAATCCGGGCGGAGCGAACTATGGCGAAGCGTCGTCCACATGCCAAGCCGCAGCCGATGGAGCGCTTCTTCAGCCGTGATGGCTTCATGACAAGCGCTGACGCCGCTTGCGGCAATGCTGTTCAGTTTTTCATACGAACAGCCGGCCGTATGCCCATCAACGACTTTTCCGGCGCATTTCGCTGCTTCAATCGTTTCGAGTAAAAATGGGTCGCCTTGATACAGCAACGGCCATCGTGTCACTTCCGCCGTCCCGACGACTTCATCCATCTCAAGCAGCTTTCGAATTTCCTGTGGGTCGAACCAATCTCGCTCCCCTGGAAAATCAGCTTGCGACACCAAACGAACAAGCCAAAAGAAATGACCCGGCAAAGCCCGCAAATCCTCGATCAACTGTCGAAATCCGTCGGCGCCAAAATGCAAATAAAAAAACAGGTTGTCATTGACCGTTGTTGTCGTACCGAGCGGCAGCACTTTGGCGGTCATGCTGACGGGATTGTAAAGCACCCATGGATGGGCGTGCGGCTCAATGAACCCCGGGGATACATACATCCCTTCTGCATCAATCACAACCGTATGCTCATCAACCGCGACCTCATTTTCCCCAACATAGGCGATCGCATCTTGATAAATAGCGACGTTTTGGCGCAAAAATTCACCTGAATAGACGTTAGCGACCGTTCCGCCTTGAATGACGATATCGGCCGGGCGGCGTCCCTGCGCCACTTCAATCAGTTCGGTTCGTTTCGCTGTTCGGATCAAAGAACTTCCCCCTTTCGCAGCTGATAGCAACGATAAGCCAAGACGCAGCGATGCGTACTTGGCTTTCAGCACCCATTAGGCATTGAGCAATGGATTGATGTAGGCGCACTCCCCTATGCCATCTTCTTCAAGCAACTGCCGGACGTCATCCGGAATGGGAACCGCAAACATGCGTCCGTTCTCTTCTTTCACCCAGCCTCTAAGCTCAAAGCCATGGCCGGTTCGTACTTCTTCGCGGAACACTTCATGGCGCAGCTTGATCGTTTTCCGGTTCACTTCTTCGACCGCCGTTTTAATCGTAATAATGTCATCGTAATACAGCGGGCGCTCAAACGTACAGCCGACGTCAAGCAGCGGAAGAATGATGTTTTGTTCTTTCATCAGTTTCGCCGGCGGCAGTCCGATGCTGCGGAAAAATTGGTGTCCGGCAATATCAAACCATTTAAAGTAATTCGGATAATAGACGATGCCGGCTGCATCGGTGTCACCAAAATTTACACGCACCTGAAACTCATTCCGTTTCATGGCCGATCGTTCCTCTCACTTATTGATGTTCTCATGCTCCAACAATTGCCGCAATTTAAAACGTTGGATTTTTCCTGTAGCCGTTTTCGGGAGTTCGTCAATAAATTCGATGATGCGCGGGTATTTATAGTGGGCCAGCTGTTGCTTCGTAAACTGTTTCAGTTCTTCTTCCTTCCTTGCTGAAGGTGTGACTCCGTCTTTCAGAACGACAAACGCCTTTGGAACGGTCAAACCTTTTTCGTTTTCAACGCCGACGACCGCGACTTCCAACACATCCTCATGCTGCAGCAGGCAGTTTTCAATTTCAATCGGAGAAACCCAAATGCCGCCGACTTTCAGCATATCGTCAGAACGCCCGCAATACCAGTAGTACCCTTCCTCATCACAGTAATATTTATCACCAATATACAGCCATTCACCGACAAATTTTTGTTTGTTCTGTTCATGAAGATTCCAATATCCGTGAGCGATCGAGTCACCGCGAATAATCAAGTCCCCGACCTCATTCGGCGGCAGTTCCTTCCCTTGTCCATCGATGATCTTCACGTCGTAACCGGGCACCGCTTTTCCCGAACTGCCCGGTTTAACATCACCAATGCGGTTGGAAATAAAAATGTGCAACGCTTCGGTTGAGCCGATGCCGTCTAAAATGTCAACACCAAACAGATTTTTCCATTTGTAGTAAAAGGACGGCGGCAACGCTTCACCGGCAGACACGCAAACACGCAATGAACTCACATCAAAATGCAAGCCTGTTTTTTCGACATAATCAATCATGGCGCCATACAACGTCGGCACGCCGAAAAAGATCGTCGGTTTGTACGTTTCAATCGCCCGGAACATCGTTTCCGGCAACGGGCGTTCTTTGACGAGCACGGTCGAAGCGCCAACACCTAGCGGAAAGTACATGCCTCCACCAAGGCCGTAGGCAAAATACAGTTTAGATGCAGAAAGGCAACGATCATGTTCGTTCATTTCCAGCACTTGTCTGGCGTAGGTATTTAATGCATACTCCATATCGTGCTGCAAATGGATGACCCCTTTCGGCTCCCCAGTGCTTCCTGAACTGAACAGCCAGAACGCGGCGTCGTCCTTATTCGTCGGAGCCGCCGTCAGCTCTTTATCGGCACGTTGAAGCAATCGATGGAATGAGAGTGCTCCTTCCAAGTTATTGTTAGCGTTTTCACAGATGACAATGGCGTGCTCCAAAAAAGCAAACTGCTTCCGAACCGGCTTAAGGCGCTCCCACAAGTCTTCGTGAATGACCAATCCTTTCGCCCGGCTGTTGTTTAAAAAATATTCATAATCCGACGGCTGCATCATCGTATTGACCGGGATCGGCACCGCCCCGATTTTAATCGCGCCGAAAAACGTGTAAATAAACTCGGGCGTGTCATGGCAAACCATAATGAGGCGGTCTTCAAGCTTATAACCAAGCTCCCGCAGCATATTGCCAGTCTGGTTCACTTTTTCTTGCAATGTCCGGTACGAAATTTGCTCATCACGGTAATAAATCGCCGTTTTATCGCCTAATCCGCTGTTAACGTTATGATCAATAAACAGCCCCGCCGCATTGTACAACCTTCCGAACCCGCGCAATTCCATCGCTCACCATCCCATTTCTATGAAAATTAGATTGCTTGATGAGTGTGCATAAGGAAGCCCTTGGAAATGGACGAACCGGCTTCCCATTTCAAGGGCTTCATAACCGCAGCGCTTAAATCCCTTTCCAATTTGGCTGGCGTTTTTCCAAAAATGCGCTCAACCCTTCTTTGGCGTCTTCCGAACGGAACAGCAAGTTTTGCAGCTCGCCTTCATAGCGGATCGCCACGTTGAGCGGCATTTCTTTCCCGTTCATGATCGACAGCTTGATGTTTGAAATCGCATACGTCGCGCTGTTGACGAGCTTGCGCGCATACTCCCGCGTCCGCTCTCTCGTTTCCGCCTGCGGGAACACCCGGTTCACCAGCCCGATGTCAAGCGCCTCTTGCGGCGTGATCGTTTCTCCCGTAATGTTCATATCCAACGCCCGCGAGTAGCCAACGAGCCGCGCCAGCCGCTGCGTTCCGCCCGTGCCAGCCAACACCCCGAGCGTCACTTCCGGCAGCCCGATTTTTCCTGCTTCATCCCCCATAAACCGCAAGTCGCACGCGAGCGCCATCTCCAAGCCCCCGCCGACTGTATGCCCTTCTAAACAAGCGATATACACTTGCGGCGAGCGGGCGATTTTATCGAGCGTCTCATTGCAGAACAAGCAAAATTGCGTTTTGAACCGCGGGTCGGCCGAACGCAAAAAGTTGATGTCCGCCCCCGCCGAGAAAAACTTCGGCACATCGCTCATGATGATGACGACTTTGATGTCCGGGTCGAAGCGGATGTCGTCAATCGCCGCATTGAATTCTTTGTAAAATTCCAGATCGTACGAGTTCGATTTGTTAATGTGCAAATGAATCTCGGCAATCCCTTCTTCTTTGACGACCGTCAAGTATTGTTTTTTCGTTTCTACAGCTACCATTCTCGTATTCCCCTTCCTTATTGATTTTTGATGTGACGCAGGCAACGGTCCAATCACCCGTTTTTGAAAGTTCATTTCCGTCTTTGTATTTCCGAAAACATGAAGAACACCGCTCGTTTTGTGCTGTTTTTTTCTCACCTCCTGTTGTGTCTTTCTTATTTCAACTGAACAAATGGTTCAGCAGCAACCGCTTTCAATTCCCGTTGCAAATGTTCAACGAGTTGGACTCCTTTCGGCAAATACCCTTCCTCCTGCAGCTCTTTCTTGTCCTCGACATCCTTTAACCAAGCGGCTGCCTCGTTCGCCGCAGCGTTCAACGCCTGGCGGAAACGGTGCGGAACGGCGCCTTGGTCATGGATAAGCTGCTGCGCCCAGTTTTTCGCGTAAACGATATGGTCTTGCTGTTCACGGACGAGCTTTTGAATTTTAGAAACAACAGCCGGATGGTTCGCCTGCAGCGCCGATTGCAAGACCGCATCAATGGCCGTGTTCACGGTATATAGTGCCGCGATGAGCGTGATCCAGTTATGCACGTTGACGGCGCTTGCCATCGCTTTTCCGGATTGTCCGTAAATTTCCGGTTTTTTTCCTTTTCCTCCGCGCAAATCAAAACACCAGTTGTACAGCAAGCGAGCGTGCCCTAATTCTCCTTGGGCCATCGCGATCGCGGCCAGCGTCGCTTCCAAATTTGGACCGCTGACCCCGACTTCCACAAGGCGGTCGCCAAGCACGTATTTATTGTCAGCGATCGTTTCAAGCAGTTCAACGAGCGAATGTACACTCGGCTGCATCGGTTCCATTCATCCTTCACTCCTTTTTAGGCAAACAGCCATTTCGGTTTTCTCACCCAAACGAGCTCGCTGCGGTCGACAACGACCATTTCCGCCCAGTCCTCTTCATCGTACGTATAAGAAGCATACACTTTTGCCAGCTCTTCATTTTCTGCTTCCACCGTGCCGATATGGGCCAATTGGTCACCCCGCTTTACGCGGGCGAAAATATCAAACGTTTTTCGCTGCTGGGTCGCCGTCATGTTGAGCTCACCCCCCAATATTTTAATTTTTCGCGTCCTTCCGGGCTGATCCGGTCAACCGTCCACGGCGGATCCCAGACGACGTAAATATGCACATCGCGAATGTCTTCTTCCTTAAGCAAACGATCGCGGATATCTTGCTCGATCCATTCCATACAGGCGCACGATACCGCCGTATACGTCATGGTGACATGCAGTTCATCGTCGTTTTTTTCAATATCGTAAATCAATCCCATATCGACGACGCTGATCGGAAATTCCGGATCCATCACTTCTTTCAGCGCCTGCCAATATTTTTCGGTGCCTTGTTTGCCCATTACACCGCTTCCTTTCGCAATTGTTCAAACTCTTTGGCCCCTTTTTGAATCCGGGCAACGAATTCTTTATTTTTCGGCCCCCGCTGTTTAAACCGTTTGATGACGTTATCCCACGTGTCCGGCTGGTCGAACAGCCATTTTTTATTCACCGGATCAAACTTGCACGGGAACGGCACATCGAGCACGTATTTTTGTTGCTCTTCATCGTAATGGGCAGGGACTTTGACACCGATCGATTCGCAGAACGGAACGGCCGTTGACAGCCATTTTTGCCGCAGCTCATCGTTTGTCCGTCCTTTTAGGCGGTACTCAAGTTGCGCCGAGCGGCTTTTCAGCCGGTCTTCCACCCCGAAAAACTCAAGCGCCATTAAAAACATCCAATCGACGGCTTTTTGTACTTCTTCACGCAAGTTTGGATCTTGCATGGCCGTTCTCATAATGATTTCGCCGTTTCTGAGATGGAACAGCTCTTCTTTGTCGACTTTCACAAGCGCCCGCTTCCACGGCCCGTAGGACGTATACTCAAACGCATCGCCAAGGAGCGTGTAGCCCGCCCGGTCAAAAAAGGCGTTAAAGACACCAAGTTCAATCCAGTTTGACAGTTCAAAATCGAAAGCGTACGGGTTTTTCCAGCGGTTCGCTTCCCGCTCGTAAAGCAGCTGATCGACATCTTCACCTAAATCTTTCAGCAGCCGGTAAGCGATGTGGGCATGGCCAATTTCATCTTGCATAATGGCCAGCGCCGTAATTTTGCTGTTGAGCGTCGGCGCTTGGTCATACACAGTCAATAGCGGCGGAACGCTTAACAGTTCGGTGTCGCCGACGATCGTCAATGTCTGTTTCAACGCTGCCAAATACTCCTCATTCATATCCTCGATCCCTTCGACGATAAATCCGTTTTGAACTTTTTCTTTCAGCATTGTCGCTTGATCCATATCCTCACCCTCTTTATTATGTTTTTTTAACTATCGTATTATATACATAATGTTAATACACTATAAAGTTCGTTGTCAACTTAAAAATAGAAAAAATCCGAAAATTATTTTTCTTTAATTCCCTTAGATTTTCTAAATATTCCGCCCCCCTCCTTTTATCAATCTCCGCAGATCGCCTTTTGTAACGTTCAATGTTTGTTTTCCGTCCGTATATTTTTCGTGTAATCAGAAAGCTGCGCAGCGCAATCCCTTGTTGTTTAACGAGACAAAAAAAAGCCTAGCTGTCTGCACAGCTGGCCGTTCGTCATGATACATACACAATCATATTGTTATGTTCCTCTGTTTGCACTTGACCGATAGAGCGCAAATATTCCAAATGCGCCAACGTTTCCGCCACCGCAAACCGCCATTGGTGCGCGGTCAGCGGCTTATGGCCGAACACGAGATGGGCCACTTCATAAGCAGTGCGCCCCTTCTCTGTCAGCGTTTTCATCTTTTGCAGCCGTTGTTCATGATGGCGGAAAATATCGCTGATCCGCTCGCGAAACTGGCGGATCACCGCACCGTGGGCAGGCAGGGCAATGTCGACATCGAGCGCCTCGACTTTACGCAAAGAGGCGAAATATTGCTCTAACGGATTCGGGTGGGCGCCCGGCCATACGCTAATATTCGGGGTAATGCGGTCAAGCACATGATCCGATACTAACAGTTGGCGCGATTCCGGCTGATAAAAACTGACTAGACCGTCACTATGCCCTGGAACCGGGATGACGACCCACCGCCGTTGCCCAAGCACAATCTCGCGGTGATCTAAAACCGTTAACACCGGAAACGGGCTGACGCGCAATGATAACTTCCACATGTTCTCTTCAATTTCAGCCGCAAGTTCATCCGGAACGCCATGGCAGCGAAACAGTGCAGCAACTTCGCTCGCTTGGGAGCTCTCTTCCCCCCACACCCGTTCGGCCATCGCCTGATCCGGTTCACTGATCCATATCGGCGCTTCCGTCTGTTGCTGCATCCAACCAGCAAGGCCAAAATGATCGGGATGGAAGTGGGTGATATAAATGGCGCGAACGTGCCGCGGCTTGATTCCTAATTGCCGGAAGGCCGCTTCCCAAGCGTGCATGGCCTCAGGGCAACGAAATCCAACGTCGACCAAGCTCCACCCGTCTGTCTCTTGGCATACGTAACAATACACATATTTCATCGGAAACGGGACGGGAATCGGAACGCGATAAATCCCGTCCCCCACGGCTTCAATTTCTTTATGTAGCATCTGTTTCCTCTCCCCTCTATCATCGTGATCTCTTTGTCTCTATGCAACAGCCAATCAAAAAACGAATCTGCCGATGTTTTCAGTCCAGCCGCTAAATCATCTCCATAAACGGGTTGATCGCCCTATCGCGGTTGAACGCCGATTCACGGTCCGGAGCGGGCTCAAACAACGTTTCAAAGTACCGAATGGCGGGAACAGCCAGCAGCTGATGAACATTAAAAAACAGCTCCCGCGCTCTCGTTCCACTCCAGTCGTCCGGCAATAAATCGTGCGGAAAACCCGGGTCAATAAAGAAAAAGCTTCGGTATTCATGCACAAGCTTCGTCCGCTCAACAAAACATTCGCGGTCGGTCAGCTCATTGTTCCAAGCCCGTTTTTGAAACTCCTCATATTTTTGTTCATACGTTTCAATAAACTTGTCATATTCTTTGGCGATATAGGCAAAATCCCAACCGCGCTCGATGATTTGCTCGTTGCTGTGCGACACGATGGAATCCGCCGTAAATAAAATCACATACGGCTCTAAACGATAATCTTTAATCCATTCCATGACTTGCGGTTCAATCGGGTTCGGGCTCGCCCACGTTCCGTGAGAAATAAGGCCAAATCCCATTAAACTTAATTCTTTGCGGATCTGGCTGCGCAGCTCTCGCTTTTCTTCCGGAACGGAATATGTCAACACGCGCCAGCGGCCATCCCATTTATAGTTCCGCAGCGAATAGACGCGGGTGAATCCATCCATCATCGTCCGCTTCCCTTTCGGCGTCAGCGAGTAATAGCTGTTATTGCCGATTTTCCGCACTTCAAAAAATTCTTGCTGCACCATCCTTAGTGCCGCCCCGCGAATGGACGACTCGGAAATGCCGAAGTGGGACATCATCTGAATCAAGCTTCCAATCCACACTTCATTCCCATAATGTTGAATATATTCCCCGAATAGCGTAAACATAAGTGCTCTTGGCTTCATTGCAACACACCTGTCTTTTTCAGATTTTTCTTTTATTATGTTACATTTCCCCTCTCTTTTTCAATCTCAGAATGACTATTTTTCCATAAAATGATCGTTTTTACATAAAAACATATCGGCCAAACCGGCCGATATGCATAAAAAGTGTGTTAAATCCCTTTCCAATTTGGCTGGCGTTTTTCCAAAAATGCGCTCAACCCTTCTTTGGCGTCTTCCGAACGGAACAGCAAGTTTTGCAGCTCGCCTTCATAGCGGATCGCCACGTTGAGCGGCATTTCTTTCCCGTTCATGATCGACAGCTTGATGTTTGAAATCGCATACGTCGCGCTGTTGACGAGCTTGCGCGCATACTCCCGCGTCCGCTCTCTCGTTTCCGCCTGCGGGAACACCCGGTTCACCAGCCCGATGTCAAGCGCCTCTTGCGGCGTGATCGTTTCTCCCGTAATGTTCATATCCAACGCCCGCGAGTAGCCAACGAGCCGCGCCAGCCGCTGCGTTCCGCCCGTGCCAGCCAACACCCCGAGCGTCACTTCCGGCAGCCCGATTTTTCCTGCTTCATCCCCCATAAACCGCAAGTCGCACGCCAGCGCCATCTCCAAGCCCCCGCCGACTGTATGCCCTTCTAAACAAGCGATATACACTTGCGGCGAGCGGGCGATTTTATCGAGCGTCTCATTGCAGAACAAGCAAAATTGCGTTTTGAACCGCGGGTCGGCCGAACGCAAAAAGTTGATGTCCGCCCCCGCCGAGAAAAACTTCGGCACATCGCTCATGATGATGACGACTTTGATGTCCGGATCAAAGCGGATGTCGTCAATCGCCGCATTGAATTCTTTGTAAAATTCCAGATCGTACGAGTTCGACTTGTTAATGTGCAAATGAATCTCAGCAATCCCTTCTTCTTTCACAACCGTCAAATATTTTTTCTCCACTGTGACTGCATTAGCCATCGTCATCCCTCCATCAAATGATGATTTATTTGAAGCATTGCTTACCTAACTATGGCGATCCGAGCGTTTCAGACTGTCTTGTTAAATGCCAAACAAGTTCAACGGCTTGCTGCCGATATAAGAGACGACGCTTTTCGTTTCGGTGTACAAATTCAACGTTTCCAGCGCCAGCTCACGTCCAAATCCTGACTGTTTGTACCCGCCAAACGGCGTTCCTGGGAAGGCGGAAATCGGGGAGTTAACCATGACAATCCCTGCCCGGATGCGCGAAGCGACGCGATGGGCTCTTCCGTGGTCTTTCGTCCATACGGCCGACCCTAAGCCGAAAATCGTATCGTTCGCCTGTTGGATCACCTCTTCCTCGTCGCGAAACTTCATAACGACAACGACCGGCCCGAAAATTTCTTCCTGCGCCACGCGCATGTCGTTTTTGACGTTTCCAATCACCGTCGGCATATACCAGTAGCCTTTCGCAAACTCGTCGCCTTCCGGAATTTTTCCGCCGTACAGCACTTCGCCGCCTTCCTCAACCGCCAGCTTCACATAGCCGTCGATCACTTGCTGGTGGCTTCGCGAAATGACCGCTCCCATATGCACCCCTTTTTCAAACGGGTTGCCGACGCGGATGCGGGAAGCTTTTTCAATAAATTTTTCCATAAATTCGTCGTAAATGGCTTCGTGGACAAACAGCCGCGAGCGCGCTTCACACGACTGCCCTGTATTGTAAAAAATTCCATAAAGCGAACCGTTGACAGCTGCTTCTATATCGCAATCATCAAACACGATATTTGGCGATTTCCCACCGAGTTCGAGCGTCACCCGTTTCAACGTCCCAGAGGCGCGCCGCATAATGTCTTTGCCGGTTTCCGTCTCCCCGGTGAAGGCCACTTTATCAATCCCCGGATGTTCGGTCATATACGGGCCAATTTCGGAACCGCTTCCTGTAATCACGTTAACGACGCCATCGGGAACCCCGGCCTCTTGGCAAATTTCTGCCAACATATAAGCGGTGATCGGCGTGTAGCTTGCTGGCTTTAACACGACCGTACACCCCGCCGCTAATGCCGGGGCTATCTTCCAAGCCGCCATCATCAGCGGATAGTTCCACGGGATGATTTGGCCGCATACGCCGACCGGCTCTTTCACCGTATAGTTGAAAAATCCGTTTGGAACTTGGTTCGTATCCCCTTGCAACGTAATCGCCGCGGCCGCGTAAAATTCAAAATCCTCAATTGCCTGCATAATTTGCCCTTTCGCCGCGTCAACCGTTTTGCCGCTGTTTAACACTTCGGCATACACTAAATCGTCAAATCGCTCTCTCATGAGGTTGGCGATTTGATTGAGCAAACGCGCGCGTTTTGCCACCGTCATTTTCTGCCATTTGCCCGACTCAAATGCCGCGCGCGCCGCTTCGACAGCACGGTCCACATCCGCTTTCGTCGCCTTGGCGACCGTCGCAATCACTTCTTCTGTCGCCGGATTGACCGTTTCAAACACTTCGCCATTGCTGCTATCAACATAGTGGCCGTTAATAAACAGCGGATAATGCTTCTTGATCGTCATCAATGGTCTCCCCTTTCTCATTGGCATCGTTTCTCCATCTCACCCGCTCAAACACACTCCTGCATTGTTGGCAATAATATTGCGATACAAGCTGAGCGGTTCCAAACATCGATAACGGCGACACATTCGCCGAACCGCAAAATGAACAGCGTACCTCCTTACGTGCCGGCATCCGTCAGACACCTCTTTGTCATTATTATGTTTTATTTAATATCGTCTGTTTAACATAATACTATTAAACTAACAACGGTTTGTCAATTATAAAACTGAAAAAAGTGAAAATTTAAACCATTATTTTTTAGAAGCCTTCCCACCTCATTCTTGCTGGGAATGAGAAAACTCAGCCTTGGACGACAAATTCTTTCGCCCTCACTGTCGTTCGGCCATCTGCCTCCTCTATTCACGTTTCTGTTCTACGGAAAGAAGACGATCGCTTAAATTTCCATAAAAAAATGAGACGGTGATACACACCGTCCCGCTGCTTCCAATCGCCCCATTTTATCATTTTCCAACAAAACGTTCACACATCGGACTCGCGCATTTCATGCATAGTTTCCCCCTCAAGCAGCGACAATATCCATTCTTTTAGATCGATGACGCGCAAATGCTTCGGCGCTGAATCCGTTCCGGCGACGATCATCGGCACGAGCGAATCGTGGCGGTGCAATGCGCCGTGGCTCGCCCCGCCGACATGGGTCGGCGACCCCTCACCGATAAATTCAAATCCCGGGGCGGCGCTGACAATCAGAAACGTCCCGCGATGCGACGTCAAAGAACTATACAGCCGAGCCAACACGTCGGGATAATCGCCGTACGAAATGCGCCCGCCGCTAGTTGTCAAATCAAGCACGCCTAGATCTCCCTGAACATCCCATCGCTGCCCGTACTCATCCGTTTGCGCCCCGTTTGGCCGAAACGTGAGCGTGCCGCTCCGAACGCCTGAAATGACGTGCGCCGCGTCTCCCTCCAGCCAGGCGATGACATCAATCCGACCGTCCTGCCGCAACGTCTCAGCAAGCCTCGCCAATGGCGCACGTTGCGGATCAAGCGTATAAATAAAAGCCATACGTTCATTGACCGCCAAAACGAGTTCGTCGTCTTTTTGCACCCCGCGTTTGAGCGCCATCACGTTGTAAGGGTGAAGCAATCGCCGCAAGTCGATGAGCGCTTTGTTTCGGTCGGCGCGGATCGGTGCTTGCCCGTTATCCCCCATGATGATCCAGCATTGGTCGCGAAGCGCTTCCTCCCAGCTCGCGTAACAGTGTAGGATGGTTTGCAATTGCTTGTCCGTTTGGACGATTCCTTTTGTATCCATCGGTCCGTGCTTATGGACGATTTTGTCCATATCCGGAAAATAGACAATGGTAAAAGGCGGCAAACGGTCTGCCCGGATAAGGTGAACGAGCTCTTGAGCAGAAAAACGGTTGTTAAATCCATACTTTTGCCAAAAGTGGCCGTTCTGATTTGAGGGGCCAAGCCGTGCAAATGATCCGTATGTAAACAAACGGGCTCCTTTCGTTTTCCGACGGCCGCGAAATGGCTTGAACAACGTAAGCAGCGCCGGCAGGCGAAGCGGATGATCCGTATTTCCACGATACAAAAGGACATTAATCGAGGCGCTTTCCTTCCCTTTGGCCGCCAGCTCCTCGTGGATGGTGGCGATGCTCTGGCTTAAATGTTCGTTGTTCAAGCGGTAGAACATATCATCGAGCGCCCGCAACAAGCCAAGTCTCCATAACTCCCGCACATGACTTCCATAGTTGATCAGCCGCTTCTCTTCGTCATGAAACCAAACAAGTCCGGGCACCCGATGGACGTCCGCATACGTTCCAGTCAAAAGCGAACTGTCGACCGTGACGGACATCGTTGGAAAGGCGGTCACTACGTTCGGATACACCACCCCTTTTTCCATAAAAAACTGGAAAGCCGGAGCTGCTCCTTCGCCCACCGCCTTCTCGAGGGCGGGATACATTAATGAATCAATGATCAACAGAATGACCCGTCTTGGCATTCTTCATCCCCCTTTCACTACACTTCCGCCAAGCTAGGGCGGAAAACGCCCTCTACAGCGTTAGTTTAGCCAATATACATAGGCGGAAACCAAAGCGGGGCATGCTAAAATATAGAAGAAAAAGCCGGCAGACGCCATGCTGCCGGCCAATTGAGCAAAGGGACAACCGTCGTTATTTTTTCTCCTCGTCTCCCGGCCGCCAAGGAGCCATTTCTTCGGCGAATTCTGCTGTGGCAAACCGCGGCGTTCCCATCCGGCGCCCCACCCAGCGGTTTAAGCCGCGAATCATATTTTGCACCGGCCCCCGGGGCATCGGCGCCATGCGCGCGCCTCTTCTGGCGCCAAGCATCGCTGCGGCAGCCGCACCGAAGCCTAAGCTGACAAGAGCCCATATCGCGTTATTGTTTCGCCGCCGTCCGGGGAGCATTCGCCATTGATTCCATAGACCGCGGCCGCGCCGAACGGCGAACAGGCGGAATAAGCGATCCATCGCACGTACACCTCCTTTGCCTAACGGCTTCTGTTCAACGGTTAGCATACGTTGCTGACGGAAAGTCATACATGGAAAACGTTAACGGACACGGACAGATCCGGGGTTGTTAAAAGCCGCATCACGATTCAAAACGATATTTGGGTGTATGAAAAAGGAAAAGAGCAAGGCGCGATCCGGCAAACAAAAAAAAACGAACCGGCATCGGATGGTGCACAGGGCTGGTGATTTCGTACAAAATACTGCTAGTTCCATCTGTTTATCAATTAGAGAAACCCTGTGGAATCAGCTTTCTTTTTTAGCGAAATGCCGCTGATTTGCTCGTGACAGCCGTTTTTCACCGGCCTTTTAGGGCAAGCTTGATAGCAGTTGGGGCCGCCTTAATCACAAAATGGAAATAGTGAAAAAAAGTGGAAGGATGACCGAAACAGAGGCCATCCTTTTTACTTCACTTCGTATGCCGTCCATGTCGGTTTTTTCACTTTTGCCGACAGCGAAATAATCTTGTTTTTCACCCGAGTCGCTTCCTTTCCTGTGAGCGGAACCGGCTGGTAGTTGTTTCGTGTCGTCACTGACGAAATACGGAACGGGATGACGCGAATTTCTTTCTTTGCCGTCCGCTTGCCGTTTTGGAAAGAAAACACTTGCTGGAAGACAAACGTATCTTTGTCGCTCGGGTTTTTGTTTCCACCAAACATAAAATTGCCGAGGCTGTAGACAATAAATTTACCTTTATACTCTTCAATCCCTTGCACGACGTGCGGATGATGGCCAACGACCAAATCGGCGCCGCTGTCAATCGCAAAGCGGCCGAGCGCCTTTTGGGTGCCGTTTGGCACATAGCTTCGTTCGATTCCCCAATGGAAATGAACGAGGATGAGATCGGCTCCTTGGTTCCGCAAGGTGCGAATGTCACCAGCAATTTGTTTGCGCAATGTGCTTGTATTGCTCCAGCCTTCATAGCCGAGCGCTCCAATTTGAATGCCCTTGACGGTTTTCATCAGCCGGAGCGTTCGACCGAAATAACCGATCTTTTCTTTTTTTAGATTGGCGATCGTATCTTGATACCCTTTTTGCAAATAATCGTATGTATGATTATTTGCCAAGTTCACGGCATCAATGCCCCCGTATGTTAAAATTTTCGCATAGCTCGGGTGGCCGCGAAAACGAAACGTTTTGCTTGCCTTGCGCGTCGCTGTCGTCAGCGTTGTCTCCAAATTGACGGTCGTAAAATCGTCGTTTTCGAAGATCGGCTTAATATATTTCGTAAAGTAGCGCAAGCCATGCCTCTTCGCTTCATCGTCAAACGAATACGCATAGCCGTAATTTTCGTCGCGTCCAAGCGTCACATCGCCCGCCGCGCTTACCGTGATGCGCATTTCGTTCGACGCCGCTTGTTTGGCAGAGGCTGACGCCACCGCCGCTTTGTCAGCCGGACCCGGCAGCGGCGGATGCATAGCTGCCGGCTTCACCGCCCCGTTCCGCGCCGCTAACACTTCTTGGGCGCCGCGGTCAGGGTTACTGCATGAAAATAAAAATAATGACAAAAGAAATACAAGTGCTGCGTTTCTTCCCCTAACAACAGAGTTCATTCTCCCTTCCCCTATCGATCAGCCGTTTTTAACGTAAACAGAACAACAAAAACTCAGAACGATGATGTATCTGCTCTCCCCTCTCCTCAAAAACGTCTTCGTTAGCCTTTCCCCAGTCGTCTGGATCGCAAAATGATCAGCTTTATATCTTTTCGACACACTCCCCTTCTCTTCCTTCTTTTGTCATTCTTTTTCTCGATTGATTGTTGAGCCATTTCTGGATGATGGCCCGCCTTGTCTATGGTATAATGAACATGCAGGCATTTCCTCTCCGCCCTCGCACGTTATACTCCTCTGCCTTTCTGCTCCGGAAATGCCCCAATGATGTGATCGAAAGGAGGTGCGCCCATGCAGGAACAGCTTCTTCACCAATTGACTGAACTGGTGCAAAACCTGGCAAACGATATGGCTGCGATCAAGCAAGACATGCAGACGATGAAGCAAGATATGGAAACCATGAAACAAGATATGGAAACCATGAAACAAGATATGGAAACCATGAAACAAGATATGGAAACCATGAAGCAAGATATAGACACTATGAAGCAAGAAGTACAGGCAGTAAAACAAAAAGTAGACAAACTTGAGAAACGAATGGACAAGCAAGAAGAAGAGCTTCATTGGCTGAAAGAACAAGTGAAAGAAAATACGGAGATGGTCAAGGCTGTCCGCGACAACCAGCTTGAACAGAGAAGCATTCAAGATGCCATGCGCCATGACATCGCCGCCATTCGCGGAGAGATCGTCGATATTCGCGCACAAATGGCGACAAAAGAAGACATCTCGCTCATTCATCAGCGGCTCGACTATCAAATTAGCCGCATCGCCCGTACGGAAGAGGAGATTCACTTGTTGAAAACGGCGAACTAGCAGGCACAACGTTATTGCTCCAGGAAAACGTCTCCCTTTTCCATTTGTTTTGCACCGACTCGACGATAAACCGGACGATCCGTTCTTTCGCACGCCATCTCCGCGCTTTGCGGGCTGGATCAATGCCATGGGCTAGTATAAGCTGTTTCAGCGCAGGCACTTCAAGCGGCTGCAGGCATTGGCCGGCCTTTTTGCGACAGGAGGATGCGTATCTCCCGCTGATTCACGAAAAAGCCACACGGGATCAACCCGTGTGGCCTTGCTTGCATCCTCAATACGGCACTTCAATCAATTCTCCTGTTGCAATGCTTGATTCGTTTCTTCCACTGCTTTATTGAGCGCCTCTTGCGGATCAACCCCTTCATATAACCGTTCCATCGCCTTCACAACATGTTGCCGCGATTCCGGAAAAACTGTGATTAGCGCCCCTTGGGTGGCAGGGGTTGATTTTGTTTCATGCAGCTGGTCAACGGTCACTTTTAACTGCGGATATGTTTTCCATTCATCTTTGACAAGCGGCTCCTTATAGGCAGCCGGGTTGATGGCAAAATAACCTGTCCGCACGTGCCATTCCGCTTGAACCGGAGCGGTTGTCAAGTATTTCATGAACTCCCATGCCGCCTTTTGTTCCTCTTCGCTGCTTCCTTTCATCATCCAAAGTGAAGCCCCTCCGATGACGACGCCTTGGCGTTCAACACCATCCGGAACAGGCAAATAGGAGACGCCTACATCAAATGGTGAATGATTGATCACTGTTTTGACACCAGCGGACGAATCCAAGTACATCGCTACCTTCCCAGCTTGAAAGGCGGCACGCATGTCATCCCAGTTTTGACCGGCGTTATAAAACGTGCCGTCTCGGTGCATATCGCGGATCAACTCAAACACACGTTTTCCTTCCTCTTCGTTAAACACCGCTTTTGTTGCATCGCCGCTTCGACCGTTATCGTTGTTCACATACAATCCACCTTGCACCGCCACCATCTCTTCAAAAAACCAGCCATAGTTCAAAATCGAAAACCCATATTGCACCGTTTCGTTTCCTTTTTTCTTCGTCAGCTTTTTCGCCGCTTCTTTCAGCTCGCTGTAGGTGAGCGGAGGGTTCTCAGGATCGAGCCCGGCCTCGCGAAATGCATCTTTATTGTAAATCAACACAGGCGTTGAGGAGTTAAACGGCATCGAGTAAATGCGGCCGTCAACCGTATAATAGCTGACAATGTTTTTCTCCCATTGCGAAACGTCATACTTATCCTTATCGATCCATGTTTGCACGGGAACAATTTGCCCGCTGTCAATCATATATTTCGTCCCGACTTCAAACGTCTGCATGATCGTTGGCGCATCTTCCGTCCCAGCTACCGTGTTCCATTTCGTCAGCGCTTCCTCATATGTACCTTGAAACACAGGCTTTACCTCAATCTCCGAATGGGTTTGATTAAAATCCGCTACAATGTCATGTAACACCGTCTGCAAGTCCCCGCTCATCGAATGCCAAAACACGACTTCCGTCTTTTTACCGGCCGCCCCCCCATTGGAACCGACGCTTGAGCATCCTGCTCCAAGCCATACTAAAGCTATTAAAACAATCAGAACGCTTCTCACCTTTTTTCTCCTCCCCGCTATTGAATCGCTCCTTGCATAAACCCTTTGCGCAATTGCTTCTGGCCGGCAAACAATAGCAGCAATGTCGGCAGCATCGCGACGACAGCCGCTGCCATGACGACACCCCAGCTGCTCGCAATCTCCTGCGTCTGTAGCTGTTTCAGCCCAATCTGCACGGTGCGGACGCGGTCATCGTTCGTAACGAGCAGCGGCCATAAATACATATTCCAAGCATCTAAGAAACTATAAACGGCCAACGTCACCAAGCCCGTTTTCGAAAGCGGAAGCACGACGCGGCAAAAAAAGCGGAAATTCCCGATGCCGGACAGACGGGCCGCCTCGTACAGCTCATGAGGAATTTGGCGAAACTGCTGCCGCAATAAAAAGATGCCAAATGCCATCGCCCAAAACGGCACGGTTAACCCTAAGTAATCGTTCGTCCAGCCGAGCTGCTGGATCGTTAAAAAATTCGGAATGACAGTCGCCTCCCACGGAACAAGCATCGTTGCAATGCAAACGTAAAACCATAGATCCCGGCCTGGAAAACGGAGAAACACAAAGGCAAAAGCAGCCAAGCTCGAAACGATCAGGCGCCCGACCGTAATCACTGAGGCGACCAATACGCTATTGAACAAATAACGACCAAGTGGCGCCTGTTCAAAAGCCGCTTCATAATTGACCCACTCCCAGCGGTCAGGCCATAGATGCCCCGCGAAAATATCGGCTCCATCCATGAAACTCATCAAGAGAGCATAGACCATCGGAAATAAGAGAAGCACCGAACATAAGCATAACACTCCATAATCCAAAGCTGTCCGCACCGTTCTCATTGATAGTGCACCTTCCTCTCAGCAAACCGAAACTGCAAAAACGTGATTACGGCGATGATTAGAAACAATACGATCGCCTGGGCACTCGCGAAACCGAACTGGTAGTTGACGAACGCTTCCCGGTAAATGGCATAAACGAACACATTCGTGGCATCGACTGGCCCGCCTTTTGTTAAAAAGTCGATTTGTCCGAACGTTTGCAATGCTTGAATGAGCGAGACAGTCGTGACAAAAAACAATGTCGGCGATAGCAGCGGCACGGTCACCGTCCATAATTGGCGCCAATAGCTAAATCCGGCAATGCGCGCGCTTTCGTACAAGGACGGGTCGATGTTTTGCAGGCCGGCTAGCAACAACAAAAAGGTAAACCCAATATTCATCCATATCGTTGCTATCGCCACCGCATACAACGCCGTATCGGGATCAAGCAGCCACGAAACAGAAGCTAAGCCGGTCGTAGACAACAAGCGGTTAATGATCCCAATCGCTGGGTTGTACATAAACATCCAAATGACAGAAGCGGCGGCCACGCTCATTCCCATCGTAGAAGCGAAAAACGTTCGAAAGATCCCGATTCCTTTCCGCTTTTCATGGACGAGCAGCGCCAGACCGAACGAAATCACGATTGTAGCCGGGACAGTGAGCGCCGCAAATAGAAACGTCGTCTTTACGCTATGCCAAAACGTCTCGTCTTGAAACAAGGCGGCAAAATGCGCTAACCCAGCAAATTCCGTCGGCTTCCCTTGGTAGTCCGTATGAAACACACTTAAGTACAATGTTCGAGCTAACGGATAAAATAAAAATATACCGAACAGAAGGAGGGAAGGGAAAAGGTACATCATTCCTTCCAACCATGACTTCACAGTTGTTTGCCGAGCCGCCTGTTTTGCTTGGGCCGGCCATGGCGATGGTGGAAAGACCGGCGAAACACGTTCATTCATCCGTCAATCCGCACCTCCTCCCTCCTGATCGGAAGCCCGATTCGTTTCCCGTGCTCATCGAAAAAGAGCAGCGCTCGCTCATCAAACGAAAATGATGCCAATTCCCCTAGTCTTATGTTCCATTGTCCGTTCCATCGTGCCGTCCAGTGAAGATGCTTCGTCAGCTCAAACGTCACGAACGTCTCATTGCCAAGCCATTCGATATGGACAACTTTGGCTGTCACATGCCCCTCGCCTAGTTCTGCTCGATAGATATGCTCCGGGCGAAGGCCGATCGTCACCCGTTCCACCTTAGGCAAAGGGCGGTACATAAAACGAATGGGCCGCTCGTTTTGCAATAGCAGCGAATGTTCAAGTACGTGCGCCTCTGCCAAGTTCATTGGCGGCGTTCCGATAAATGAAGCGACAAACGTGTTGTCTGGATGATTGTAAATATCGAGCGGAGCGCCAACTTGCTGCGGGCGTCCGGCATGCAAAATCATCATCCGATCTGCCATCGTCATTGCCTCTGTTTGATCGTGAGTGACATAGATGACCGTCATGCCGAGCTGCCGCTGCAAGCGGCGAAGCTCACTGCGCATTTTGGCCCGCAGTTTCGCATCTAAATTGGAGAGCGGCTCGTCCATTAAACAAAGCGGAGTTCTTGCAACGATCGCTCGCCCTAAGGCGACACGCTGGCGCTGTCCCCCTGATAGCTCCCGCGGCTTCTGTTGCAATACGTCCGTTATCCCAAGCATTTCTGCCGCTTCCATGCAGCGCCTCATTTGTTCTTCTTTCGGCACCTTTTGCGCCTGCAAGCCGATTCGCATATTTTGCTCCACCGTTAAATGCGGATATAACGCATAGTTTTGAAAAACCATGGATAATTGACGGGTGTGAGGCGGCCAGTCGTTCGCTACCTGCCCGTCGATCAATACGTAACCCGACGTCAGCGATTCAAGGCCGGCAATCAGCCGCAAAATCGTGCTTTTGCCGCATCCTGACGGGCCAACAAGAACAAAAAACTCTCCTGATTCAATCGCCACACTCACATTCTCCACAACCCGCTTTTTTCCATCATACGATTTCGTCACTTCGACAAGCTCAAGAAACGCCATTCCCTTCCCTCCTCTTTCCCTGTTTTCTATTCCATCGTAATCCATTTTTGTAAATACTGTCTGAACGTACTTTTCGATTTGTGTAAATATTTCGTAATTGAATGCTCTTCCCCTACGCTAACACTTCAAATTGGGAGATTCCTGGCCCTCCCGCTCTACGGCGGACGGCTCACCAAGCTGTCCCCGTACGTCCCTCGGTTGAGCTGACTTATAAAAAATGGGAGGTCTTCCCGTTTTAGGATGATAAAAAAGACGCCCTGACAACGCAGAGCGTCCTGTCTTTAAATTTGATTGTTTTCCATAAGCAACGACAAACATCCGACGGCAATTAACGAACCCCTCTCATCAACCGCTGGATGCTTGGCGCGAGCGCGAATAAGATGAAGCTTAAGACGAGCGCCGCCCCGCCAATCGTGCCAAAATACGCCGTTTCGTTTTCCGGCGTGTAAAAACGGACAAGCTGGGCGTTGATCGCTTGCGCCGCGGCGTTTGATAAAAACCAAAGGCTCATCGTTTGCGCCGAAAACGCTGCAGGAGCGAGTTTTGTCGTCGCTGACAGGCCGACCGGCGACAGGCAAAGCTCACCGAGCACGACGATGAAATAGCTCAACACAAGCCAAATCGGATGGACGAGCTCTCCGCCGCTGAAATAGCCCGGCACGAGGATGACGATAAACGACAGGCCGGCAAACAAAAGGCCAAGGGCGAATTTTTGCGGGATCGTCGGCTGGCGTTTGCCGAGCTTTACCCACATCCAGGCGAACACCGGAGCCAAAATGATGATAAATAGCGGGTTCAGCGACTGGAACCATGCAGGCGACAAGTGGATGCCGGCGACATCCAACTGCGTCCGTTTATCCGCATAGTTTGCCAAAATGGTCGACCCTTGTTCCTGGATGGCCCAAAACATCGCCGAAGCGATAAACAGCGGAATGTAGGCGATGACGCGCGACCGCTCTTCGGCCGTCGTTTTCGGGCTGCGGTACATCACGACAAAATAAATGATCGGAATGATGATGCCTAAAATACCGACGAGCGAAATAAACGTTTCAAC
Organism: Geobacillus sp. 46C-IIa; assembly: GCF_014679505.1. GTDB lineage: Bacteria > Bacillota > Bacilli > Bacillales > Anoxybacillaceae > Geobacillus. Next base: position 1,338,536 of record NZ_CP061474.1, on the reverse strand, counting down.
CGTAAACCAGCCGTTCGGAATCAAGATCGCGAGCAGCACAGCAATGATGACCGCTGCGGTTGCAACGATCGCAACCGTTTTTTTCTTTTCCTCCGGCGCCAGCGGGTTTGGTACATACGTCCCCGCCAACCCGAGATTTTTCTTTCTTGTCGCCACAAACACAACCAGCCCAAGAAACATACCGACAGCGGCGAGCCCGAAACCGAGATGGAAGTTGTACTTCATCCCAGCCGTTCCAACAACAAGCGGAGCCAAAAAAGCACCCAGATTAATCCCCATGTAAAAAATGCTAAATCCGGCGTCGCGGCGCTCATCGCCAGGCTTGTACATATCGCCGACAATGCTGGAGACGTTCGGTTTCAACAACCCCGTTCCCAAGACAATGAGTGCCATCGACACAAACAGCGCCGTCGCCCCGCCCGGCAACGCTAACGCGATATGGCCGGCCATAATGAGAATGCCGCCATAGAAAACTGCGCGTGAAGTTCCAAACACCCGGTCAGCAAGCCAGCCGCCAATGATTCCAGACATGTACACAAGCGCCCCATAAATCGACATAATTGCGAGCGCCAGATGTTCATCAAGGCCCAGCCCGCCTTTCGATACTTCGTAATACATGTAGTACACTAAAATGGCGCGCATGCCGTAGTACGAAAAGCGCTCCCAAAACTCGGTAAAAAAGAGCGTAAACAGCCCTCTCGGATGGCCGAAAAAGCCCCGCTGCGGAACACTGGCAGCGATTTGTTGCTTGTCAATGGATGACATAACCACTACTTACCTCCTTTAAATTCTTTTAATATAATAATTCATTATGTTTATATTGTCAAAAAATTTTTGTATGATTTATATAAACGATGAATAAAACAACAATATTAAGAAAAATAATATTATTTAAATAAAAATCATAAAAAAATGTTTCTCTCTTTCCGTTTTGTTCGTTCTTGGAAAACCCTTTTCCGCTTTTCGTAGATCATGTATAATCAATGGCAGGGAATCGTCGTTTCCCCAACAGCACTATTTCCTCTCCGTCTCATCTGCATCTTTGTCTCCACCGCAATTTCCTTATCGTATTGACAATTAGGAAAGGATGTTGCCCATGAGCGAGCCGTGGCGTCTTATTTTGGACAAGTTGGAAATCATGCAGCAGGAAATGACAGAGATGAAGGCCAATGTGGCCACCAAGGAAGAACTTGAGGACATCAAAAACAATATGGCCACCAAACAAGAGCTTGAAAATATCAAAGCTCGCATGGCGACCAAAGAAGAACTTGAACACATCAAAGCCAACATGGCCACCAAGGAAGAACTTGAGGACATAAAGGAGAATATGGCGACAAAAGCGGAGCTGAATGAAGTCAAAGCCGACATGGCAAAAGGATTTTCCACTGTTCATCAAGCCATTCGGGAAATCGATGCGATCGTGAAACGACTTGAGCAAAACCAAGAGCAACAAATGCAACTATTGTTGCGCCAAGAGCGGATCATCGATATGTTATGCCGCCGGTCGCTTGAACATGAAGCGGCGATTGCGGATCTCCGCCTTGCCATCAAAAGCTAATATCTGCCCCGTCGCCGCTTTCGTTCCCCGTGACGTTGCGCATCGATCTATTCGTCCTAATACGAACAAGGCACTTTCTATTCCGCGCATTTCCATTCTCGTATGAAATGTGTTATACTTATTGTCATACTGATCACCAATGAAAGGGGATGTGGGAATGCTATATCCGTATAACGGAAAACGTCCGAATGTTCACAAAACTACATTCATCGCTCCGGGAGCCTATTTGATCGGAGACGTCACCGTCGGGCCGGAATCGACCATTTGGTTCAATGCTGTTCTGCGCGGCGATGAAGGCCCGATTACGATCGGCGCCCGAACGAGCATTCAAGACAATACAACCTGCCATTTGTATGAAGGATCGCCGCTCGTTGTGGAAGATGAAGTGACGGTAGGGCATAATGTGATTCTTCACGGCTGTACGATCCGCCGACGCTCGATCATCGGCATGGGGTCGACGATTTTGGATGGGGCCGAAATCGGCGAAGAATGCATCATCGGCGCCAACACGTTAATCCCGTCCGGCAAAAAAATTCCGCCCCGCTCGCTCGTCATCGGCTCGCCCGGAAAAGTGGTGCGTGAGCTGACAGATAAAGACCTTGAGCTCATCCAGCTGTCGATTGATACATATGTTCAAAAAGGAAAAGAGTATCGCGAACAGCTGGCTAATCATCGGTAATAACGCCTTAAAAACAAATCATCAGAGAGCAGATGGTTGCACGAAAAAACGATATTTACAGCCATCTGTCCGTACACCTTATGGTTAAAAGAAAAGAGCCAGCCAGAGGGCATGGCTCTTCATTTATGATTCATCCGCGTTTTGCACAATCATCTTCCACACTCATCACGTGGTTTTGCTTCTATTTTCAGAAGTTCATCACTTTTTCAATGGCATGCAACACACGCGCTGGCGTTGGCAAATAATCGTCTTCATAAGCGAAAAACGGCACTGGAACGTCAAATCCCGCCACCCGTTCGGCCGGCGCTTTTTGATAGAAAAACGAAGTATCGTTGATGACAGCGAGAATGTCATTAGCCAATCCACCCGTCGCATGCGCTTCCTGAACGATCACGGTTCTCCCGGTCTTTTGCACCGACTCGGCGATGAGGGCCTTGTCAAGCGGGTAAAGCGTACGCAAGTCGAGGACATCGGCATAAATCCCTTTTTTCTCCGCTTCTCCCGCCGCCTTCATAGCAACGGGCACCATGGCCCCCCACGCAATGACGGTCACGTCGTCCCCTTCACGCAGCTTTTTCCCTTTGCCAATTTCAATCGTATATTTTCCTTCCGGAACGTCTTCGCGAAACGCGCGATAGCTGCGCATCGGTTCTAAGAAGAGGACAGGGTCCGGGTCTTCAATCGCGGCGATGAGCAACCCTTTGGCGTCATACGGCGATGCGGGGCAAACGACTTTGATGCCTGGCATATGGGTAAACAGCGCTTCCGTGCTGTCCGAATGAATTTCCGGGGCTCGCACACCCGCGCCGTACGGGGCGCGAATGACCAAGGGCACGGTAAAATGCCCTCTTGTCCGCGCACGCATGCGCGCCGCATGGGTCATGATTTGTTCATAGGCTGGGTAGATAAAACCTAAAAATTGAATTTCCACGACAGGACGAAATCCGTTCAGCGCCATTCCAATCGCTGCACCCGTAAATCCAGCTTCGCTTAACGGAGTGTCAATCACCCTCTCTTTGCCGAATTCTTCAAGCAGGCCGTCCGTGGCGCGAAACACACCGCCATTTTTCCCGATGTCTTCCCCAAGCAGAATGACATCTTCACGCTCTTTGAGCATGGTACGAAGCGCATCATTGACCGCTTGCACGATGGTGAGCGATTTGACGCCTACTTTGGTGATCATCTTTCCATCCCCCGCTTCCATTGAAGATACGCTTCTTTCTGCTCGGCAATCGTCCATGTCGGCTGGGCGAACACAAAGTCAAACATGTCCGACACATCCGCTTTTGGGTAACGTTCCATTTCCACAACCGCCTGCTCGATTTCGGCGTTCACTTCCTCTTGCACTTGATTCACCCATTCTTCATCCCACCAGCCTTCCCGTTGCATGAAACGCTCGACTCGTTGGATCGGGTCGGTTGTGTCGCGCCGCTTCTTGCTTTCCTCCTGATCGCGATATCTGGACGGGTCATCGGACGTCGTATGGGCGCCATAACGCCATGTCACCGCTTCGATTAACGTCGGCCCCCCTCCATTTCTCGCCCGCTCGAGCGCCTCAATGGTTTTGAAATACACGGCAAACACGTCATTTCCATCGATGCGAAGGCCAGGAATATCGTACGCCACCGCTTTTTGGGCGATCGTTTTTGTCTTCATCTGACGGCTGATCGGAACGGAAATCGCATATTGGTTGTTTTGGTTGAAAAAGACGACAGGCGCGTGGAAAACGCTTGCGAAATTCAATCCCTCATGGAAATCTCCTTCCGATGTTGCTCCGTCACCGAAGTACACAATCACCGCATTTTTCGTCCCCTTCCATTTTTCGGCGCACGCCGCCCCCGCTGCATGAGGGAGTTGCGTGGCAATGGGAACGCTCGGCGGAACGATTTTTTTCCCTTCAGGAGGGACACATCCTTCCGTCCGCCCTTTCCAGTATAAAAGAGTTGTCGTTAACGAACGGCCGAACGTCATCATCGCCCCATGGTCGCGGTAGGTCGGAAACATCCAATCGCCATCATCGAGGGCAAGCGCACTTCCGACTTGACACGCCTCTTGTCCTTCGTACGGCACATACGTCCCGATGCGCCCTTGCCGCTGCAGGCTGACACATTTTCGGTCAACCATTCTCGTGCGAATCAGATGACGGTACATCGTCATCGTCAATTCTTTCGTGATTTGTTCACGATATTCAGGCTGCACGATCGCTCCTTCTTCATTCAATACTTGCACCATCGGGAAATCGAGTTCCATATCATTCCTCCTCTCCATGGCGTTGAATGGCCGATCCATCAGCCTAGTACCGCACGATCGCTCACAAGCTGTTCCCCGCGAATGCGTTGGAATTCCGCGAGCAACTTTTCTACCGTTAAACGTTGCTTTTCAGTCTCATCCACTTCGAAAATGATCTGCCCTTTATCCATCATGATGAGGCGGTTTCCTAAATCGATGGCCTGCTGCATATGATGGGTGACCATCAAGGTCGTCAATCGATATCGCTCCACAATCTCTTTTGTTAAGCTGGTGATCAACTCCGCCCTAGCCGGATCGAGGGCCGCTGTATGTTCATCGAGCAGCAAAATGGCAGGTTCGGTGAACGTCGCCATAAGCAAAGACAACGCCTGCCGCTCTCCGCCCGAGAGCAAGCCAACTTTCGCCTGGAGACGGTTTTCTAAACCGAGATGAAGGGTGGAGAGCAACTCGCGAAACTCATCGCGCCGTTTTTTCGTCACTCCACGGCAGAGCGTGCGCTTTTGATTGCGTGTATACGCCATCGCTAAATTCTCCTCAATCGTCATGTTTGGCGCCGTTCCGGCCATCGGATCTTGAAACACCCTTCCGATATAGCGGGAGCGGACGTATTCCGGCATCAGGGTGACATCTTGGCCGTCAATCCAAATCGTTCCTTCATCAGGAAACAATACTCCTGAAATCATATTCATCAAGGTCGATTTGCCTGCTCCGTTGCTGCCGATCACAGTGACAAAATCGCCTTTTTGAAGCGTTAAATGAATGTTTTGGAGCGCGATCTTTTCATCAGGCGTTCCCTCGTGAAACACTTTATAAATCCCTTTTAACTGCAACATCCGCCTCACCCTTTCCCGTTGCGGCAACGGCCATCACCTGCGCCCGATCCCGTCTTTTTTCTTCTTTGCGTTTTTTCTCTTTTTGTTGACGAGCCATTTGCGGAACAACGAGCGCCAAAATGACAATGCATGCCGTAATGAGCTTCACATCCCCTGTTTCGAGAAATTGGACGCGCAAAGCGAGACTCACAACAATGCGGTACATGATCGCTCCACCGATCACGGCAAGCGTAGCTCGCGCGATCGTTTTCGTTCCAAATACCGCTTCGCCGATAATGACAGAAGCCAGACCGATAATGATCATGCCAATTCCCATCCCGACATCGGCAAACGCGCCGTACTGAGCAACAAGCGCCCCCGAGAACGCGACCATGGCATTGGAAAGTCCCAACCCGAAGACAATGAGCAAGTTGGTGTTCGCCGACAGGCTGCGAATCATGCGTGGATTATCCCCTGTCGCCCGAATCGCAAGTCCCATTTCTGTCTGTAAAAACCAGTCTGTGAACCATTTAAACAAAAGAGCAAGCAACGTCATCGACAGGAAAATTCCCCATGTTTTTGCCGCGGCCGAGTCAAGTCCGATTTTCGTCCCCCAATCTTGAATGGTTGTAAAGACGGTCTTTTGATTTAAAAGAGGTACATTCGAACGCCCCATGATGCGAAGATTGATCGAATACAGCGCAATCATCATTAAAATGCCCGACAAAAGCGGATTGACCTTCCCTGCTGTATGAAGAAGCCCGGTCATACACCCGGCAGCGAATCCAACGAAAAGCGCTAGACACGTCGCCACAAACGGATTGGCCCCGTTGACAATCAACGTCGCCGCCACCGCTGCCCCGGTCACAAAGCTGCCGTCCACCGTTAAATCCGGAAAATCTAAAATACGAAACGATAAATAGACGCCTAATGCCATGATGGCATAAATCAGTCCTGATTCAACTGCTCCTGTCATTGCCGTCAACAAAAGCGTTCATCCTTTCATTCGATGTATTCTGCCATTTGATCCCATTCAGGCTTCAGTTGGATTCCTTGTTTTTCCGCTGCTTGTTTATTGATCACTAATTTTAATTTTTTTGGATATTCTGGTTTGATCTCTGACGGTTTTGCTTCTCCTTTTAAAATAGCAACCGCCATTTGCCCGGCTTGATAGCCGATATCGTAGTAATCAAACCCATACGCCGCAAAGCAGCCTCGTTTTAATGAATCGAGCTCTCCCGTAAAAACAGGGATTTTTTTCTCATTAGCAACGCTTACAACCGATTCAATGGCGGATACAACGGTATTATCTGTAACGATGTAAAACACATCTGCCTTGCCAACTAACGACTCTGCCGCCTGTTTCACCTCGGCTGTGGTCGAAACGGAGGCTTCCACCAACTTCAAATCCGTATGTTTCGCCGCTTCCTTCACTTTTTCAATTTGCGCCAACGAGTTTTGTTCGCCAGCGTTATAAATAAGCCCAACGGTTTTGGCATCCGTTTGCTCATCGATGAATTGAATCGTTTTGCGAATCGCATCGGGATGGCTGTCCGTTGTTCCCGTGATGTTTTCCCCCGCCTTGTCCATCGATGGAACTAAACCGGCGCCGACTGGATCTGTCACGGATGTAAACACAATGGGAATATCTTTCGTGGCATTGAGCGCACTTTGCGCGCTCGGAGTCGAGTTGGCAAAAATGAGGTCAACCCCGTCCGATACAAAGTTATTGGCGATCGTTTGGCTGTTGTTCATGTCGCCTTGGGCGTTTTGAATATTGTACCGAACATTTTTCCCCTCTTTAAATCCCCCGTCTTCAAGCGCCTTTTTAAATCCATTGAAGGCAACATCTAACGATGGATGTTGAATGATTTGGGTGACGCCAATCGTAAACGTTTTTGGCTTTCCATCTTCTTTCGCACCGTTCGTCGCGACCTTCTCTTCTCCCCCACAGCCTGAGAGCGCCAAAACTCCGAAAACGATCGGTATCGCGAATCGTTTGATCGCTTGTTTCATGAATGATTCCTCCTCGCCTCTTTGATCGCTGCTTTCCAAAAGGATTTTTCTCTGAATCGAAAAATAAGGTGTTATATTTAGTATTTTCAGATAATTTTTTTCATATGGATAGACTCGGCATTAACGTCGAATCTCCCACTTCGGCCGCTTTTGGTGTGTAAAGAAATGATTGCGGCGTTTGCGTTTTTCGAGCCGCTCTTCGCAAAATTGATCGGCTGCCTCGATCGTTGTCATTCCTTCCGATTCAGCCCGCGCATAAATGGCGAGCAGCGTATCATAAATCGCTTTCGTTTTCGCCAGCACCCGCTCTTTGTTCGCTCCGTACAGTTCATCGGCCACTTGAATGAGGCCGCCGGCGTTGACGATATAATCGGGGGCATACACGATGCCTTTTTCTTTCAACATGCGGGCGTGGCGTTTGTCAGCCAGCTGATTGTTTGCCGAGCCAACGACCGCTTTCACTCGCAGCTCGGTGATCGTTTCATCGTTGATGACGCCGCCAAATGCGCACGGGACGAACAGATCGGCTTCGACGCGATAAATATCCGTTCCGTTTACCGGTTTGACGGACGCCCCGATTTGCTTGCCGTACGCTGCGACCTCTTTGACTGCCGCTTCGTTCAAATCGCACACATACAGATCCGCCCCTTCTTCAAGCAAACGAAGCGCCACTTTTTTTCCGACTTTTCCGAGCCCTTGCACCGCATACGTTTTGCCATGCAAGTGCTTGCTGCCGAACACCACATCGTTCGTCGCCTGAATGCCGTAAACAACGCCCTCGGCGGTCGGCACCGATGAGTCTCCGCTTCCGCCATACGCTTCCGGAACGCCGACGATGCAATTCGTCTCTTTCATGGCGTGCACGAAATCGTCCGGCGTTGTTCCCATATCCGTGCCCGTGTAAAACCGGCCGCCTAATGACTCGACGAACTGGCCGAACGCGCGAAACAATTCCGGCGATTTGTCTTTGCGCGGGTCGCCAATGATCACCGCTTTGCCGCCGCCAAAATCGACATCGGCAGCCAAGCATTTATACGTCATCCCTTTCGACAGCCGAAGCGCATCGGCGAGCGCCTCTTCCGCCGTCGCATACGGATGCATCCGACAACCGCCGAGCGCCGGCCCAAGCGCCGTGCTATGAATGGCGATAATCGCCCTTAGGCCGGTCGCTTCATCGAGGCAAAACACCACCTGTTCATGTTCACGCATTTGAAAAAACAAATCCAATCCTTGTGACATGTTTGGCGATAGCATGACATTCATCGCTTCCCCTCTCCTTTGCTTCACCGCTTGAAAGCGTTTTCAAGTTAATATAACAAAAAATATTATCACGTTAAAATAACGTTATACTATTTTTATAGTATCGATGTTTGTTTTCAGTGTCAACCCTCTGCCAACCAATTTTCATCGCCAAAAAAAGACGCCGTTTGACAGGCGTCTTCGTTCAATCAGCGAAATAGCGTGGATAATGATTGCCACTGCGTTTTCGCTTCCATCATCATTTGTTCAAACAGCTCAGCCACCGTTGGCACGTCATCGATGAGGCCGGCGATTTGCCCCGCATTGATCAATCCTTCCTGAAAATCACCAGAAAGCGCGCCGCGGCGATGGCGCTCCTCCGATGTATATTCTTGAAACTGCTCGAGCGGCATGCCTTGTTGTTCATACTCCAGCAGCTTCTCAGCATATGGCGTGCGCATGACACGGCGGATGCGTCCGACCGAGCGGCCGACAATGACCGTTTCATTTTCCTTTGCCTCAATGAGCCGCTGTTTATACGCTTCATGAAACGGCGCTTCCTTCGTGGCCACAAGCCTCGTGCCGAGCTGCACCCCTTGAGCGCCAAGGGCGAAGGCGGCCAGCAGACCGCGCCCATCGCCGATGCCGCCGGCAGCGATGACAGGAATGCGGACGGCGCGAGCCACTTGGGGAATGAGTGTCATCGTGGTCAACTCTAGCGGCGAGTTGATTCCCGCCGCCTCATACCCCTCAGCGACGACGAGATCCGCTCCAGCCGCTTCCGCTTTTTTCGCTTGGCTGACCGAGGCGACGACGACGATCACCTTGATGCCATGTTCCACAAAACGTGGAATCCATGGCGCCGGATTGCCGGCGGAAAGCGAAACAACGGGCACTTGGTGGCGGATGACGAGTTCAGCGATCTCCGCAGCGTGCGGCGTCACTTGCAACGGGATGTTCACAGCAAACGGACGGCCCGTGCGCCGCTTCGTTTCGACGATCAGCGTCTCCACCTCATGGGGCGGCATCGTGCCCGCGCCGATCGTTCCAAGCCCCCCCGCTTCCGATACGGCGCTCGCCAGTTCGGCATTGCTGATGTTGCCCATCCCCCCTTGAATGATCGGATAACGAAGGTCGAGCAAACGACAAACATCATTCATTATGTGTTCCCACCTTTTCCAAATATTACGTCCATGTTTTTAAAATCGGGAAAGCGTACGATCGATTAATTCAACTCCCAAACACTCCTATGGTCAATGTTGCATTGCCGCTCGAATAAATTTTCAAAACCATCATAATCAAATACATCATCTATAATCCTATTTAACGATCCGTAAAAAATACGTTATATTTAAACAATAACATATTTTTTAGAAGATGAGAATGGTTGATTTCTATAACAAAGAAAAAATTCCCTTTGAAACCTAATTTTTCGCCAGTGAGGCTGCCGCAATCCCCCACAGCGTTGAAAAATCAACAACGATTAGGGGGCACCTACATTAAATGATGAGCATTTGGGCGACAACACGCTTCTTCCACGACGCCGCATCGAACGTTCCACAAACGGCAACCGGGATGCACAGCTGTCGTTGCGCCGTGCATCCCGGTTCATTCCACCGACATCCTTTCCTCTTCTTTTTTGTCAAGCTCTGCTCCTTCCTGAAACACTGCTTCAAAGAAACGGCTGGCCGGTGCCGCGAGTTGTTGGTAATAATCGTTGAACAAGGCGGCGGCATGGCTTCCCATCCACTCATTCGGCAACAGTTCTTCCGGCAAGCCAGGGTCGATGAACAAAAACTTTCGGTATTCATGGACGAGTTTCGTCCGCTCGACAAAACATTCCGCGTCTGACATTTCGTCGCGCTCGATTTTATGTCTGTCAATGACATATTTTTGACTGTAGACCGCAATAAACTGCTCGTATTTTTGGTTAATCTCTTCTAAGTTCCAGCACTTTTCCACAAGCTGCTTATTCGTATGCGGTCCATCGTATTCGGCAAAAAAGAAGTCGACATACGGGCGAATGTCATACTTGTCGATCAAGTCGTACACTTGTTGCTCCAAATTGTTCGGTGAAATCCAGCAGCTGTTGGAAATCGTACCGAAACCGCTCCAAACAAGCTCCTTTCGCAGTTCGTCGCGCAAGTGCCGCTTATCCTCAGGAATCGTATAGATGAGAATGCGCCATTTCCCATCCCAATGCTCGGGGCGCGTTTTGTAAATGCGCCGCGCCGCTTCTTCCATCCGCTTGACACCGCGCTCCGTGAGCGAATAGTAGCTTTTATTGCCCCGTTTTTCCGCGCGAATCCAGCCTTGTTTGCTCATGCGCGATACCGCCGCCCGCACCGCCTGATCGTTATGGCCGAACTCGCGGAGGAGGCGGATTAGACTCCCGATCCAAATTTCACCGCCGTAGCGGCGGATGTAGTCTCCGTAAATCGTAAAAATAAGTGAGCGCGTATTCATCTGACGAAACTCCCTTTATCTTGTATTCGAACTATAATCGTAACAAACTTTTCTCACGCTGGCAAGACGGACGAAAAACAAACGGAATAAAAAGAGCCGCGCCACTAAAAGGCAGGCGGCTCTCAATGAGATCCAAACATGCGGCCACAGCTTCAGCAGCTTCATCTAACTTAGGCAGGCATCATTCGAGCTGGCTGTAGGACGGGCCGTCGTCTGAACATAGCCAGCCTTTCCGCCGAACCAAGGCAAAGCTCTCACCGTTCATCCGCGTTTTTCACAATCGTCGCGATTCCTTGGCCGACGCCGATGCACATCGTTGCCAAGCCATAGGTGACGCCGCGTTTTCGCATTCCGCAAATCAATGTCGTCAAAATACGGGTGCTGCTCGCACCAAGCGGCGGACGCCGTCAAATGAATGGCACCCCAATACATGCGACGGGGTGCTCGGCAAACGAGCGGGCGTGTCTCTCCATCGCTCACCCTAACCGGCCTTTGCCTTCAAGGGCGGCAAACTGAACGTTGCTTCCAGGGACGCGGCACGCTCTCGTATATTGGTAAACGCAAAACGGTGAAAGTCTTACACGCCAAACGGATTAAGCGGACGCGGACCGTAATACGACAGCACGCTTTTCGTTTCTGTGTACAAATCAAGCGCTTCGACAGACAGCTCGCGCCCAAACCCGGACTGTTTGTAGCCGCCAAACGGCGTGCCTGGGAAAGCGGAGAATGGGCTGTTGACCATGACAATGCCGGAGCGCAGCTGTTTCGCTACGCGAACGGCGCGGCCATGATCTTTCGTCCAAATCGCGGCGGCCAGTCCATAGTCGCTGTCGTTCGCCAATTCAATGGCTTCGTTTTCATCGCGGAATTTCATCACGACGACAACCGGTCCAAAGATTTCTTCACGAACCGCTTTCATTTGATGGTGCACGTTCGTCAAAATCGTCGGCTCATACCAGTAACCGTTTTCAAAACCAGCGACCACCGCCTCTTTTCCCCCGACGGCGACCGTCGCTCCATCAGCGACCGCGGACTGCACATACTCATCGATCACTTCGAGTTGACCGCGGCTGATGATCGCCCCGACATGCGTGCTGGCATCAAACGGATTGCCGAGTTTCAGCTGCTTCGTTTTAGCGACAAACGATTCCATAAACGCATCATAGATGTCTTCATGCACGTACAAGCGGGAACGCGCCTCGCACGATTGGCCGCTGTTGTAAAAAATGCCGAACAATGAGCCGGCGACAGCGGCTTCCAAATCAGCGTCCGCAAACACAAGGCTCGGCGATTTGCCCCCCAACTCGAGCGTCACTCGTTTTAATGTTTTCGACGCTTTTTCCATAATTTCCTTCCCTACCGGCGTCGATCCGGTAAACGCTACTTTGTCGACGAGCGGATGTTCGACCAAATAGTCCCCTACTTCCGTCCCAGCGCCCGTCACCACATTGACGACCCCTTCCGGCACGCCAGCCTCATGGCAAATTTCCGCCAGCACAAGGCAGGTGAGCGGCGTCAACGACGCTGGTTTGACGACAACCGAGCATCCCGCAGCGATGGCCGGCGCGATTTTCCAAGCCGCCATCATGAGCGGATAGTTCCAAGGAATAATTTGGGCGCACACACCGACAGGATCTTTTTCCGTATAGTTGTGAAACGCCCCTGGCATCGGGTTGACCGCCCCGCGGTGCCCAATGATCGCCCCAGCGAAAAACTCAAAGTCTTCAATCGCCTGCATCACTTGTCCTTGAGCCGCCGACAACGCTTTGCCGGTATTCAAAATTTCCAACTCCACCAATTCATCGAAACGTTCACGCATGATGGACGCAATTTGGTGCAAGATGCGCGAACGTTTTTGCACCGGAAAATGACGCCATTTTCCACGGTCAAACGCTTGCCGCGCCGCCTGCACCGCCCGCTCGGCGTCCTCGCGCGTCCCTTTGGCGACGCGGGCGACCGGTTCGCCCGTCGCCGGATTGGTGACGACAAACGTTTCGCCCGAGGCGCTTTCCACCCGCTCCCCGTTCACAATCAAATGATAGAAATCGCGTTTGATCGGCATCGGTTCCACTTTCTTTTGTTTAACAGTCGCCATCGTTTTCCCCCCTGCTTAGTTTCCTTGGAAGACCGGTTTCCGTTTTTCAAAAAAGGCCTTGACGCCTTCACGGTGGTCGGATGTCAATCCTGCAATGCGCTGGCATTCCGCTTCCCGTTCGAGGTAACGGTCAAACGTCGCTTCTTGGCTTTCGCGAAGCAGCCGTTTGATGAGTCCAATCGCCTTCGTCGGCATGGCAGCCAGCCGCTCAGCAAACCGCCTTACTTCCTCTTCCCAAATAGATAGAGGAATCACGTTTGTCGCCAGCCCGAGCGCGGCTGCTTGCTCGGCGGTGATTTTTTCCCCGAACACCGCAAGCTCAAGCGCCTTTGCCCGCCCGACAAGACGCGGCAAATAGTACAGATGGCCCGCATCCGGCACAAGGCCGATGTGAATAAATGCAGGCGCAAAGCTCGCTTTTTCGGAGAGAAGTCGGAAATCGCACGCCAGCGCCAAGCTCATGCCCGCGCCGGCCGCCGCTCCGTTCACCGCTGCGACAACCGGTTTTTCAAGACTGTAAAGCGCTTTCATCATCGGTGCGTATCGGGTGCGCAGCACCTCGCCATGGTTCATCTCTTCTGTCACGCCACCCAAATCTTCCCCGGCGCAAAACGCTCGTCCGGCGCCGGTGATGACCACGCAGCGGACATTTTGGTCCGCTCCGGCTTGTTTGAACGCCTTTGTCACTTCCGCATTCATTTGTTCCGTAAATGCATTGAGCTGATCCGGGCGGTTGAGCGTCAGCCAGGCGACGTGTTGCTTCACTTCATAACGGATTGTTTCGTACATCGAACGCCCCCCCTTATTTTCCTTGGAAGCGCGGCTTTCGTTTTTCGAGGAATGCCGCCATTCCTTCTTTTTGATCTTCTGAGGCGAACAATAGGTAAAAGTTTTTGCGCTCAAATTGCATGCCTTCATCCAGCGGATAGTCGACCGCTTTTTGCACCGCCTCTTTGATCAGTCGAAGAGCCAAAGGCGGCTGTTCAGCGAGACGCTCGGCCAGCCTCATCGTTTCTTCCATTAAAAGCTCCGGGCTGACGACGCGGTTGACAATCCCTAGCTGCTCGGCTTCTTTCGCCGACATGCGCGCCCCGGTCCAAAGCCACTCGAGCGCCCGCTTCGGACCGATGAGCTTCGTCAGCCGCTGCGTGCCTCCTGCACCTGGCATGACGCCAAGGTTCACTTCTGGGAAGCCAAATTCAGCCGTGGCGGACGCGACAATCCAGTCGCACGAAAGCGCCAGCTCAAAACCTCCTCCTAGTGCCAACCCGTTCACAGCGGCGATCATGGGCGTTTTCACGATGGATAGGCGATCCCAATCGGCAAACTGGTTCAGCCGCTCAAGACGAATGGGGTCATCTTTTGCCATCTCTTGAATATCCGCCCCAGCCGCAAACGCCCGTCCACGCCCAGTGAGCACGATGACACGCACCGCCTCATCCCGGTCAAACAATTCGACCGCCGCCACGATTTCCACCACCATCTGACGGCTCAACGCGTTCAACACATCAGGACGGGCAAGTTCAATGACGCCAACCGCTCCCTCTTGCCGCACCGCAATGAAAGCCCACTCACTCATGCTCCACTTCCTCACCGACCATAAAGGTGACGAGATCGCCGGCAAATGACATGACATCTTTGGCCGATGCCTTCGCTTCTTTCGTTTTCATCGCCTCTTGAAACGCCTCTTGGCTGTCGTAATACATTTCACACAACAAATAATACTCGCTTTCCGTCCCCATCGGCGTCCCTGTAATTTTCGTCACCTTGATGCTTCGGAGGCCAGGAATGTTTTCCGTCAACGGCACATGCGTTCCATAATAATGGGCGTCAAACTGCTCCTTATCTTTCGGCTGTTTGTACAAGGCGATCATTTTAAACATCACAAACGTCCCCTTTCCCTTTTCTCATCTTGAAATTAATACGGGCTTCATCGCCTCAAACGGATTTTTGCATTGTTTGCAGTAGAAAATGCTGCGGCAGGCGGTCGGGCCGAACAAATTTTCCATGACGGTCCGCACCGCCCCGCAATACGGACACTCGACTTGCCATGCCCCTGACGGCATTTGCCTCGGCGGCGGAGCGATGCCAAACTGCTTCAGCCGCTCCCGTCCAGCTTCGCTGATCCGGTCGGACGTCCACGGCGGATGACGCAGAAACTCAACCGTCACCGCCAAAGCCCCTGCTTGCTTCACCGCTTTCTCAACCCGAGTGCGGATGATATCAAGCGCCGGACACCCGAGAAACGTCGGCAGCAGACAGACCGAGACCGCTTCATCCCGAATGTCAACCTGTTCCACCATCCCAAGATCGACAATGCTAATCGAATGAATTTCTGGGTCTTTCACCGTTTCCAATGCCTTCCAAACCTCTTCATTTGTCATGGTTCTCCCTCACATTTTCCAACCCGCTTCCATTTTCCCGCTTTGGCTGTCTAGCGCCGCCAATGTTGCACCGTTTTGCTCCTTGAACAAACACTTCGTCGTCATTTCGTCGTCATAAAGAGGCGTCTTGCCTAACGCCGCACGTTGGCAAACAGCGGCGCCGGCATTACCATATCGCATGCGGCACGGCGCGGTATACTTCTGACAACGTCGCCAGCGCTTCGTCCAAATCGGGCGTATGTTCGCCGTTGCGGCCGTTGCCATGCTTCATGCCAAACGGCATCGGCCACTCAAGCCCCACTTCGGTAAACGCCGGCGCCAGCGCGGCAATCGTGGTTTCCGTCAGCACCTTTTCCTCATCAATCAGCCCCCACTGCACCATGTCCGTTCCTTTCGCTCCGAGCGTCAACACGCCGGCAAAATCAGCGGCTACGTCTTGAATGGCTTTGGTCATTCGCGTCCGCGCTTCCAAAGGAGCATTCGTCAGCTGGACAAACCACGTATGCCAATGAAGCAAATGGTAGTGCAGCTCCACTTGAATTTTCGCCGCCACTTCCGCGAGCGGGGCATAGCTGCTTTTGGTCAGCGACTCGAGACGGACGCGCTTGGCCTGCGTATAAAAATAGTGGCGAACAACAGTAAACGCCCAATCATAGCGAGGCTCACGCAAATAATGCCCCGGTCCGTTCGCCCGTTCGAGCAAAACCGCGTTGCGCCGGGCAGAAGCCGGGCGGGCGTGCGCCAGTTCGTCGGCTGATCCACAGCCAAGATCTTCAAGCAGCTGATAATACATGGCCGCATGCCCCATCGTATCCTGACTGATGGAAGAAAACGCGATGTCCTCCTCAATATGCGGCGCCAACCCAAGCCATTCCGAACCGCGGTAGGCAAGCAAAAAATCATCATCCGCGAGCTGAAACAATAGCTCAACAAGCGCCTCTTGACCGTCTGGATGGAAGTGAATCGGTTTTTCGCTCATCGCCGAATCTCGCCTTTCCATGACAAAATTTCCTTCTCATCGAGTACGTTTTGCTCATATTTGCGCCATCGTTTCTTTAAATCCCCATATCCTCGTGTCAACCGGTAATCTTTGTTGTCGAGCCGCTTGAGCGCTGTTTTTTCCTCTTCACTCATCCGCCGGATATAGTCCCGCTTCACAACCCAAAGATCCACGACCGGCTCGCGGCGCAGAAAGTTTTCCTGCGCCATCACGAGCGCGATCTCCTCATTGGGGGCAAGCAGACTGAATTGATGCTGCATCGGCGCATCCAGCGTTTTGCGGCTGAACACCTCAAACACTTGATAAAATCCTTGTTCTTTCCCCGCCATGGCCATCCCTCCTCATCCGGACGTCCGTACGGCGCTCAGCGTCTCGCGCACCCACGCGTTCTGCTTGTATGCCGTCCGCCGCAGCTCAAGCCGCTCTTGCGATTTCGGTCCATGATTGCGAATGATTTGTTTAAACTTCTCCCAGTCCGGCTGCCGGTAAATCCATTGGCCCTTCTCTTTGTCAAAATGCATTGTCTCATCAGGAATCTTCAGACCAAGCGCCCAAATGCGCGGCACATATTTCGTAAAGAAGTCTTGACGCAGCTGTTCATTCGTTTTCGTGCGGATGCGATATTTAATCGTGATGTCTTGCTTCGAGGTTCCCGTCGTGTCGGCCGTCGGCGGGCCGAAAAACATGAGCAGCGCCTCCCACCAACGGTTGAGCGCCTCTTGCAGCATCTCCTTCTGCTCCTTCGTCCCTTCGGCGAGCGCCAAAATGATCGATTCGCCATGCTGGGCGTGAAACACTTCCTCGGCGCAAATGCGCTTCAGCGCCCGTGCGTACGGTCCGTATGAGGCATCTAGCATGTTCGTCTGCGTCATAATCGCCGCTCCGTCGACGAGCCATCCAATCAACCCGGCGTCCGCCCATGTCGGCGCTGGCATATGAAACACGTTATGAAACTTCAACCGTTCGCTCAATAAATCTTCGATAATATCTTCCCGCGTTTTGCCGAGCGGGGCCATCAAATCTTCCGCCACCCGGAGCAGCAGCTGGCCGTGTCCCATCTCATCCTGCACTTTCGCCATGATGCCAAGCTTCCGGCGCAGCGACGGCGCTTTCGGCACCCATTCTTTTTCTGGAAGCGCTCCCATAATTTCACTCGCTGCATGCATCGCAATGAGCTTGATAAGCGTCACCCGATACTCATCCGGCATCCAGTCATCGGCTTCGATCTTCTCCCCCGCCTCGATGCGCCGCATAAACCGTTCGTATTTCTCCTCATCCGACAGGCGGGTGAACGTCATTATAGTCGCCATCCCCCATCCACCTCTCATTTAAAACATATGACGTTTATATAACGTTATTATATTTTAATGTTATATATTTTGCAATCATTTTTTCTCTCTCAGATGGATTGCGGCGCTTCAAGATGACGGCGGTCAACGATGCGAACGGCTTTTCCTTCCGAGCGCGGGAGCGTTTTCGGCGAATGGAGACGGACGTCAATCGAAATAAGACAGTGCGTTTTCAACGATGACTGAATGCGCCGGGCAAGGGCAGCAGCCTGCTCGCTTTGCAAATCTCCGCCAACCTCGCTGTAAAAATGATCGGTCACTTCCGCATGCAGCTCGAGCGCTTCCAAATGGCCGTGGCGGCGACGATGCAGCTGATAGTGCGGAGCCAGTTCCGAGACGCGAAGCAGATGATGCTCAATTTCTGATGGGAACACATTGATGCCGCGGATGATGATCATATCATCAACCCGCCCCTTGACTCGCGACATGCGCGCCATCGTCCGCCCGCAAGCACACCGCTCTCTCGTCACAGAAGCGATATCGCCTGTCCGGTAGCGGATGACCGGGAACGCCTCTTTCGTCAAGCTCGTAAAAACAAGCTCTCCTTCCTCCCCTTCCGCCACCGGCTCGTGCGTTTTCGGGTCAATCACTTCGACAAGGAAATGGTCCTCGGCGATATGGAGGCCGTTTTGCGCTTCGTGGCATTCCATCGCCACCCCCGGGCCGATCACTTCGCTCAACCCGTAAATATCGCACGCCTTGATGCCAAGCGTTTCTTCGAGCGTGCGCCGCATTTCCTCGGACCACGGTTCCGCACCGAAGATGCCGTATTTCAACGATGTTTGCCGCGGATCTTTGCCCAACTCTTTCATCCGTTCGGCAATGTTCAATACATAGGACGGCGTGGCGCAAATGACCGTCGGCTGAAAATCTTCAATGATCATCACTTGTCGATCGGTGTTGCCGCCAGAAACAGGAACCGTGACCGCCCCAAGCCGCTCGCTGCCATAATGCAGTCCAAGGCCGCCGGTAAACAGCCCGTATCCGTAGGCGTTGTGAATCACATCCCCCGGTTTCCCGCCGGCGATGACAATCGCCCGCGCCACAATGTCGGCCCAATGGTCAATGTCTTGCTTTGTGTAAGCGACCACCGTCGGTTTGCCGCTTGTGCCGCTTGAAGCGTGCACACGGACGCATCGGGAAAGATCCACCGCGAGCAAACCAAACGGATAATGATCCCGCAAATCCCGCTTTGTCGTAAACGGGAGTTTGCGCACATCCTCAATCGTGCGAATATCCTCCGGCTTCACTCCCTTTTCATCAAATCGTTGCCGGTAAAACGGCACCCGTGCATACACACGCTCCGCCGTCGCCCGCAGCCGCTCGAGCTGGAGCGCCTCCAGTTCGCTGCGCGCGGTCGTCTCAATGTCATGCAAAATCATCGGTCCCGCCCCCCTACTTTAAATTAATATCATAGTAGATAATATATAACGTTAATTAAACGTTATATATATTATATATCATCCCTAATTTTAAAATAATCAAAATATTTTAAAATGTCAACATCTATCGATGAGCGAAACCATTAGAAGTGCGGATTATCCAAAAGGCATAAAAAAGCCCTTGCACGCAGATTCTCCTTTTGAATGTTTGGTAGCACTTTCATTTTAAGGAGATCTTCATGCAAGGGATATTTTTAATAACGTACAAAAGGAAAAGCTGTCGCGAACAACTGTCCGGAATTGATAAAAGCGGCGACTAAAATAAAAACAGGCAGCCGACAAGGCGCACCGCCTTTCTGAGGAGGGCGCCAACGGCAAGCCATCTGTCGTTATTCATGAGAAGGATCCTTATTCGTCCGCGCTTTTCACAATCGTGGCGATCCCTTGGCCGACACCGATGCACATCGTCGCCAAGCCGTAGGTGACACCGCGTTTTCTCATTTCATAAATCAACGTCGTCAAAATGCGGGCACCGCTCGCCCCAAGCGGATGGCCAAGGGCAATCGCCCCGCCGTTGACGTTGACTTTCTCTCGGTCCAGCTCAAGCTGGCGGATGCACTCAAGCGCTTGCGAAGCAAACGCCTCGTTCAGCTCGACAAGCCCGATGTCATGAACGGACAGGCCGGCGCGGCGCAGCGCCTTGCGCGTCGCAAAAATCGGGCCGATCCCCATCACGGCTGGTTCCACGCCGGCGACGGCCGACGTCACGTATTTGGCCAGCGGCTTCAAACCGAGCGCTTTCGCTTTATCGGCACTCATCAACAACAGCGCTGCCGCCCCGTCGTTCACACCAGAAGCATTGCCGGCTGTCACCGTGCCGTTTTCAAACAGCGGCGGCAGTTTGGCCAGCTTCTCAAGCGTCGTATCTGGACGAGGGTGCTCATCTTTGTCGACAACAATCCGGTTGCCTTTCCGGTCGTGGTAAACAACCGGCACCAGTTCATCCGCAAATCGGTTCGTTTCCATTGCCCGTTTCGCCTTCATTTGGCTTTCATAAGCAAATTCGTCCTGCGCCTCGCGCGTAATGCCAAACCGCTTCGCCACGTTTTCCGCCGTTTGCGGCATGCTGTCGGTGCCGTACATTTCGTGCAGTTTTGGATTGATAAAGCGCCAGCCGATCGTTGTATCGTACATTTCGATATTACCGCGCGGAAAATCGCTTGACGGCTTCGCCATCACAAACGGAGCGCGGGTCATGCTTTCCACGCCGCCGGCGATCACGATATCCGCCTCATCGGCGAAAATCGCCCGCGCCGCATAATTCACGGCATCAAGACCAGAACCGCACAGTCGATTGACCGTCACACCGGCAACTTCCTTGGGCAGCCCGGCTAACAGCGCCGCCATGCGGGCGACGTTTCGGTTGTCCTCACCGGCTTGATTAGCGTTGCCAAAGACGACATCATCAATTTGTTCCATCGGCACATTCGGATTTCGCTCAATGAGCGCCCGAATAACGATAGCGGCCAAATCGTCTGGTCGCACGTCTTTTAGCGCTCCTTTATAACGGCCGATCGGCGTGCGCACAGCATCGACAATCACGACTTCTCTTCCCATTTCTCTCTCCCCCTTAAAAGCGGCCTATAGCCGCTTCATTCTTGATTTGCCGGGCGGTTAGGTAAAACTCCACACGGCAACAGCATCGCTAGGAGGCATCGCCTTCCCCCGCGTTGCTTCTGTCGATGTCCTTCGGCTTCAGTCTTGTTTTGTATAATCATAAACCCCTCTGCCTGTTTTGCGGCCGAGCCGCCCCGCTTTCACATACTGCTCGAGCAGCGGCGCCGGGCGGTATTTTTCGCCCAACTTTTCATGCAAATATTTTAAGTTATTCAGCCGTGTATCGAGCCCGACTAAATCAGCAAGCTCAAACGGGCCCATCGGAAAATTGAGGCCAAGTTTGATGGCCTTATCGATTTCTTCTGGCGTGCCGACGCCTTCTTGAAGCATATAAAACGCTTCATTGCCAACGAGCGCACTGATTCGGCTCGTCACAAACCCTGGAAATTCGTTGACAACAACTGTCTCTTTCCCCATCCGCTCGGCGGCTTCTTTTACGACTTGCGCCGTTTCGTCGCTTGTTTCCAAGCCGCGGATGATTTCGACAAGCTTCATTTTATGCACCGGGTTGAAAAAATGCATGGCGATGACCCGCTCCGGCCGCTTCGTAAACGAGCCGATTTCCGTCGGGCTCATCGTTGACGTGTTCGTCGCCAAATAGCACGACGCCGGCGCATGGGCATCAATCGTTTCGAATACTTGCTTTTTCAACTCCAGCTTTTCCGGCACCGCCTCAATCACCAAATCGGCATCCTGCACCGCAGCAGCCAGATCAAGCGAATATGAAAGACGTGCTTCCGCTTCTTGACGTGCACCAGGCGTCAATTTTCCCCGAGCGATCGCTTGCTCAAAAATGGTGGTGATTTCGCTCCGAGCACTGTTTAGTTGTTCTTGCTTAACATCAACCAACGTCGTCTGAAACCCGCCGACAGCGCCGACGTAAGCAATTCCTCTTCCCATTACGCCGCTGCCGACGACAACAAGACGTTCAATCATCGTTCTTTCCCCTCTCTTTTTCATTCGTATTGTGGATGACGCAACGCCGCTGAAAGTCCGGCCACGTTCGATCATTGCCAATCCGTCTATAAACGCGCCCTTAGGAACCATGCCTGCGACTGCCTTCGACAACGTGCGGATGGAACGGATGCGGGCCGTCAAACAGCAACGTCGCCATCAACCCTTTAAAAACGCTTCCAAACATGTTTAAACATCGAAGACTATATTACGTTTACATAACTTACGTTTCTATAACGCAATATAGCTTTGCTATACTTTAAAATAGATGAAATATTCAAAAATGTCAATGATTTTGTTCAACGCTTTGAAACAAAAAAATGGCTCGGCATGGCGTTCAATGAGGCAAAAAAGGAATCAGCAGAAAAAACACGCTAGATCTTCCCGCTAGACAATCAGAAAGAGAGGCAACACGTTGAGGAGCACACAGACTACGATAGCAAGATGACATATGAGAAAAAGAGAAGCGGAGACGCTTCTTTCCTCCACTATCACAGCGCATCTCCCGCCTTCATTTCCACGAAGGCGGGAGACTTCCTGATGAGGTCATCGTCTGTTTTTTCCTATCAAAGTTTCATAATCCCCCCCGTACTCGCGGATGTCACATGTTTCGAGTAGCGGGCGAGGTAGCCGGTTTTCACTTTCGGCTCAAAGCCTTTCCAGTTCGCTTTCCGTCTTTCGAGCTCTTCATCGGACAATTTGACGTTAATTGTCCGCTTGACCGTGTCGATTTCGATGATGTCGCCGTCTTCAATGAAGGCGATCGGTCCGCCTTCAGCCGCTTCCGGGGAGACGTGGCCGATTGACAAGCCGCGCGAGGCGCCGGAGAACCGCCCGTCGGTCACAAGCGCCACCTTTGTGCCGAGCCCCATGCCGACAATTTGCGATGTCGGCGCGAGCATTTCCGGCATGCCCGGTCCGCCTTTTGGCCCTTCATAGCGGATGACGACGACATGCCCCGGTTGGATTTTGCCATTGGCAATGCCTTCAAGCGCTTCTTCTTGCGAATCGAAGACGATGGCCGGCCCTTCATGGCGCGTGATGCCGCCTTGAACGGCACCGGTTTTAATGACAGCGCCGTCTGGAGCCAAGTTGCCGAACAAAATGGCGAGCCCGCCCGTTTCCGAATACGGGTTATCGATTGGCCGGATGACATCATAGTTTTTCACTTCACAGCCGGCGATGTTTTCCCCGAGCGTTTTGCCGGTGACAGTAAGCGTGTCTAAATGGAGTGCGCCTTCTTTTTTCGACAGCTCGTTCAACACCGCCGATACGCCGCCGGCTTCGTGCAAGTCCTCGATATAATGGACATCCGACGCCGGAGCGAGCTTCGCTAGATGCGGCACGCGTGACGCCACTTCGTTAATCCGCTCGAGCGAATAGTCGATGCCGGCTTCGTTGGCGATCGCGAGCGTATGCAGCACCGTGTTCGTCGAGCCGCCGAGCGCCATATCGAGCGCGAACGCATTGTCGATCGCTTTTTCCGTGACGATGTCACGCGGTTTAATGTCGTGTTCAATCAAATACATGAGCTGTTTCGCCGATTCGCGGACGAACTCTTTGCGCGCCGGGTCGACCGCCAAAATTGTGCCGTTGCCTGGCAAGGCGAGCCCGAGCGCCTCGGCCAAACAGTTCATCGAGTTGGCCGTAAACATGCCCGAACACGATCCGCACGTCGGACAGCCGTACCGCTCAAGTTCCATCAACCCTTCTTCATCAAGCGAGCCGCCTAGATACGCCCCGACCCCTTCAAACACGGACGAGAGTGAAATTTTCCGCCCGTCTTTCGTCACGCCGGCTTTCATCGGCCCGCCGCTGACGAAAATGGTCGGGATGTTGAGCCGCATCGCTGCCATCATCATCCCCGGCGTAATTTTGTCGCAGTTCGGAATGCACACCATGCCGTCAAACCAATGGGCAGAAACAACCGTTTCAATCGAGTCGGCGATGATTTCCCGGCTCGGAAGCGAATAGCGCATCCCGATATGACCCATCGCAATGCCATCATCGACGCCGATCGTATTCATTTCAAACGGCACGCCGCCCGCTTCACGGATCGCTTCCTTTACGATTTTCCCAAACTCTTGCAAATGGACGTGCCCGGGAATAATGTCAATGTACGAGTTGACCACCGCAATAAACGGTTTGTCAAAATCTTCTTCTTTCACGCCCGCCGCCCGCAATAAGCTCCGGTGCGGGGCGCGGTCGAATCCTTTTTTAATCATGTCGCTGCGCCGTGTTTTCATTGAGCGTCCCTCCATCGTTCAGATTGATCGATTGCTAGTATTGTACCACTTTTTCTAATAAAATGACAATTATCTTTATTCTGAATGCGTTTTCACGTTTTTTAAACAATATTTCCTAAATCTAAGGAACGTTGTCACATCCGCTTCTCATCTCATACAGCCCTATGTCGGCAGAGGCGGGCTTGATTTCATCGGACTCCTGCGGCAGAGCGGCGTAAAAATGGGTTGCTCCCCTTGACATTCCCGACGTTTAGGGGCATAATTTCTTACAAACTATAAAATGGTTGAGCGGATTGTTGACAATCAACCAACGGAAACGGCACGGGACTAGTAAACCGAGGGAACGCGCCAGAGAGTGGAACCCATAGGCTGGAAGGTTCCTCGCGGGAAGCCGGTTGAACCTGCCCTAGACGGCCGCTTATGCAAACATAAGCCGCATGCCTGCGTTACAGGCTAGAGGTGGGCGCTTTGTGCGCCAAAAAAGGTGGTACCGCGGAACGCTTTTCCGTCCTTTTGCAAAAGGAGGAAAAGCGTTTTTTTATTGGCCGCCTTCCCAGCTGGCGGCAAAGAACAATGGAATCGACAGCGGCAAAACACGCAAAGGAGGGAACGCCATGAAACGGCAGCGCGTCGTTGTCAAAATCGGGAGCAGCTCGCTCACTGACCCAAAAGGCGGCCTTTGCCATGACAAGCTGCTCGACCATGTCAAAGCGATCGCCTATATGAAACAGCTCGGCCATGACATCATTCTCATCACGTCCGGTGCGGTTGCGGCCGGGTTCGGGCCGTTAGGCTACCCGACGCGGCCGACAACGATCGCCGGCAAACAGGCAGCTGCCGCCGTCGGACAAAGCTTGTTGATGCAGGCGTACAGCGCGGCGTTCGCCCAATTTGGCTTCACCGCCGCCCAATTGTTGTTGACGCGCAGCGATTTTTACAGCCGCGAGCGGTTTCGCAACTTGTTTGCGACGATCACCACATTGCTAGAACACGGCGCCGTGCCGATCATCAATGAAAACGACTCCGTTTCCGTCGAAGAGTTGACGTTTGGCGACAATGATATGCTATCAGCGCTTGTCGCCGGCTTTTTGCACGCCGATGCGCTCGTTTTGCTCACCGACATTAACGGGCTGTACGACGCCAATCCGAAAACGAACCCGCAGGCGAAAAAGTACGCCTTTTTGCCGGAGATTACAAGCGAGATGCTCGCCTCAGCCGGCGGCAGCGGCTCAGCGGTCGGCACCGGCGGCATGCGCTCAAAGCTGTTCGCCGCGCAAAAGGCGCTCTCCTTCGGCGTCAGCGTCTTCATCGGCACGGGAAGCGGCCAAGAAAAACTGGTTGATATTTTAGCCGGAAAAGGCGACGGTACGTATATCGGCGTTCCGTTTCCGAAACAAATGCAAATGCGCAAGCAATGGATCGCCTATCACGCACCCGTTTCCGGCACGATCACCGTTGACAGCGGCGCCGAGGAAGCGCTGCTTGCCCGGGGGAAAAGCTTGCTTCCGGCCGGCATCACGGCCGTTTCCGGAGACTTCCATGCGATGGATGTCGTCGACGTCGTCAACGAAAAAGGCGTCACCATCGGCCGCGGCCAGGTGTATTACGCCGCCGCCGATTTGAAAAAAGTGAAAGGGCGGCCGAGCGAAGAGGCCCGGCAATACTCTTACCTTCACCGCCCGGAAGTCATCCACCGCGACAATTGGGTCACTTTGCGAAAGGAGCGTGTACAAAGATGAACGAACTGCTTGAAAAAGCCGAACGGTTGAAAACGGCGTCACAAACGTTGGCCATGCTGTCTACCGAAGAAAAAAATGCGGCATTGGAACAGATCGCCAAAGCCATCGACCGCCAACGCGCCGTCATTTTGGCGGAAAACGAAAAAGATATGGCCGCCGGCCGCGCGCAAGGGCTGTCACCGGCTTTGCTTGACCGGCTGCAGCTCACGAATGAACGGATCGATCAAATCATCAGCGGCGTCCGCCAAGTCAACTCATTGCCTGACCCGGTCGGGGAAGTCATCGAGGAGTGGACGCGGCCGAACGGGCTTCGCATTCAAACGGTGCGCGTGCCGCTTGGGGTGATCGGCATGGTGTATGAGGCGCGCCCGAACGTGACGGTCGATGCCGCCAGCCTTTGCCTAAAAACGGGCAATGCCGTCCTGCTCCGCGGCAGCTCATCGGCGCTTCATTCTAACAAAGCGCTTGTTGCCGTCATGAAAGAGGCGCTTCGCACAACAGCCATCCCGGAAACAGCCATTGAGCTGCTCGAAGACACGAGCCGGGAAACGGCCCAGCGCATGTTCCGCCTCAACGAGTATCTTGATGTCCTCATTCCGCGCGGCGGAGCGGGGCTTATCCGCTCGGTCGTCGAAAACGCCACCGTGCCAGTGCTTGAGACCGGTGTCGGCAACTGCCATATTTTCATCGATGAATCGGCCGAGCGGCCGATGGCAATCGATATCGTCTTAAACGCCAAACTGCAGCGTCCGTCCGTCTGCAACGCCGTCGAAACGATGCTCATTCATGAAAAGTGGCCGCACACAGGCGAGCTGCTTGAGGCGCTTCACGCCCGCAACGTCGAGCTGCGCGGCGACCGCCGCCTTGCCGCTATGCATCCGTTTGTCAGCGAAGCGACGGAAGAAGACTGGCATACAGAATATTTGGCGCCGATTTTAGCCGTGAAGCTCGTTGCCGATGTCGATGAAGCGATCGAGCATATCGGCCGCTACGGGACGAAACATTCGGAAGCGATCATCACCGAAAACGAGGCGCACGTCCGCCGCTTTTTCCAAGCCGTCGACGCGGCAGTCTTGTACCATAACGCGTCCACCCGCTTCACGGATGGCGAACAGTTCGGCTACGGGGCAGAAATCGGGATCAGCACGCAAAAGCTGCACGCCCGCGGGCCGATGGGGCTTGTGGCCATCACCACAACGAAATCGCTCGTGTACGGGACGGGGCAAATTCGGCCGTAAAGCGCGCTTCTTTCCGCCAAAGCGCGCACCATTTGTTCTATATTTGCGTACGGCCGCTTTTTAAAGAGACATCCCGTTGCTCTGAACGGCAGACAAAAAGCGATCCGGAAAACCACATTCCGGACCGCTTTTTCACTTTGACATATCAGCGTAGATACGAATCATCCAAGTCGTTTTCAGCCGTTTCCGCAAACACCCAACAGCGGCTGCCGATAAAATTCACGGCCATCCCGGCCAACGTGGCCGTCATTTTCGCCATCCAGAGCGGCATGAACCGTTTGACTGCAAGCAAAACGAGAAGCGACGCGCCAAGCGACAATCCATTAACGGCAAGAAAACGCAAAAATTCTCCAATGTTCGCCTTTCGTTTCATTTGAAACGTCCACAGACGATTCCAAATATAGCTGTTCGCCATCCCGGCGCCGTAGGAAACGACTTGGGCGGCCGCCGCCGGGACGGCCATTGCAGCAAGCAAGAAAAAGACGACAAAATCAACCACCGTATTGCCCGCCCCGACGACGGCAAACCGCCATACAGCTTGTTTTTCTTTACGGAAGGTATGAAGGATTTCATTCATGTCTCATTCCGACTCCTCATGTTTCATTGGCGGTATAGATCGGCTGCTCTTGCGCCTTTTCATCCATTCAACCAATATATTCCCCGATCCGAGCATCGTCGTCACCCCCCTGTTGCAAAGAAGCATCACCATAAAGAGCGACGTCCATCCAGCAACCGTCGAATGGGTGAACCGTTTCAAGTATAAAGCAGCCATCATACCGACGACGCTCACCGTCGACAACAAAAAGCCAAGCAAACTGGCCAGCTTGAGCGGCTTGTGTGAAAAAGAAGTGATGCCATCAAGCGAAAACCGAATCATCTTTTTGAGCGGATATTTCGTCTCACCAGCAAAACGCGGTTCCCGTTCAATTCAATCGCTGTCTGCCGAAAGCCGATCCAGCTTACGAGTCTCCGGACAAAACGACCTTGCTCTCTCATATAGAGTAACTGATCGCACACCTTCCGGTCAATGAGACGGAAATCACCCGTATCAACGGGAATGTCGATCTCGGTCGCCGCCCGCAGCAACCGATAAAACACGTAAGCCGTCCATTTTTGAACGCTGTCTCGCCTTTCCGCTTGACGCGCCGGGCATATACCACTTCATACCCTTCCTTCGAGCGCTCGATCATCTCCAAAATGAGTTCAGGAGGATCTTGCCCTTTCCGTCATTTTTTTGTTTCCTACGGTGACGTGACATAGTGTTGGTGCAAGTTTGGTGAAAAAGGCTGAACGAGTGGACTAGATTTTCATTTTCCGAATGCCGGTCATGTGCTATGATAAGAGAAAAGGAGGTGAATCATGTGGAAGGAGAAACCATCGTTCGACAAATTTTAAAGGCGCTTGACTTGCATTCCGATAAAATCCGTGAACAAATGAAGGAAATGGAAGATCGGTTGCGCACTGAAATCCAAGATACAGAAAACCGATTGCGCACTGAAATCCAAGATACAGAAAACCGATTGCGCGCTGAAATCCAAGATACGGAAAGCCGATTGCGCGCCGAGATTCAGGATACAGAAAGTCGGCTGTATGCCAAAATCCGAGAGACGGAAGACCGGTTGCACCAAAAGCTCTTGGATCTAGAAAAACGCACTGACACTCGATTTGAGCGCTTGGAAACGAAAATCAACTATTGGCGTCTTGAATGGTCGGAAACGCAGGAAACCGTCGACTTCCTCGCCCGCAAAACCCTCCAACATGAACGAAAACTCCGTTCCCGGGCTGGACAAAACGAAATCTCCTGAAAACGAAAAAGAAAAAAGACAACCGGCCGCTAGCAGCTGCTTGCTTGACGGCCGGTTTCGCTCCTGTTTCCTGCCCGCCCCCTCTTCAAGGCGGATTCTTTTTTGAAAAGGAGCCGCCTCGATCAATCATCGTTGCGGCGAACGGAAGCAAATGTTGCCCGCGGGGCTCTCCCCTTTTATTCCACCGCTTGCTGCTTTGTGATGTCCGCGCGTGAAAACGACTCTTTCATCATCTCATACGACTGTTTCAGCCGCTCATGATAGCGCGGCGCCTCCCACACCGGCCACGCGTACTCGTAAAATCGCCCAGCCGGCAGCACGTTCCCATTCATTGCTGGAAACGAAAACGAACTGTTCTCGTCTGCGACATACACACCAAGGCGGATGCCCCGGATGATCTGTCGACTCTTCAAGCCGTCTTTCGACCAAATGTCGCCTATCACCTCGCGCCGGCTCGGGTCGGTGACGTTCAAAAGCGCCCATGGGAGGCGGATTTCATACATATCGCCATCGCGGCTGACGCTGATATCGGCGAGTGAATCGTACGCCGCATCATCCGGGTTGGCCGTGCCAAACCGCAACATCCCCGTCTCGTACGCATCGAACGGCACTGCCTTGCCGCGTGTTTCTTCCAATTTCTTATTCAAGGTTAGGCGAATCGGATGGTAGATGCCGTTGTCTTTCCTGTTGGCGTACGGCACCGCCGGCATCATATGCAGTTTTTCTCCGTAATGATAATAAAACGGTATCATAGTAGCTGTCGACGAGCAGCTGAGCGCGCTGTTTGCCATGAATCATTAAAGCGAAATCGATCCCTGCCGTGCGCAGCCTCGTCGATCGTCTGCGCCAGCCATGCTTCAAACGGGCTTGCTCCTTTCGTGTAAATATAGGTGCCGCGGTAATCCCCCGCTCCGCGATGTTTCTTGTTCACAGCCACGACCACGTCTGGGTCCCATTCCACACCAAAAATCCAGCCGAGAACATACGGGGAAAGGTCGTATCGATACACCCCCGCCGGCATGCCCCGGCCGCTTTGGAATGCTGGCCTTGCCATGAACGAGGTCAATCGTGCGGCGAATGTCGACGCGAAACGCCTCATTCACCTCAGGCGCCCACACATCTTTCGTCCGCAGCATCGCCCCTTCATCGATCCAAACGCCGTGAAACAAATAGAGCGGCTGCTTGGCGGTCTGATTGTACTCGTACAGCGCCTCGTAAAACGCCGGCGGGTGGATCGTATAGACGCGAATGGCGTTCGCCCCCATGGCGCCGATGTACTGTAGCCAGCGGAAATATTCTTCTTTCGTAATCTTCGCCGCGCCCGGAAACGCCCCGGGTTTGCTGATGCCGAGGTTGACGCCTTTGATGAGCAGCGGCTCCCACCGCCCGCGGCGGTATACTTGAAGATAGTCGCGCCCGACCGTCCCCACCAAGCGGACGCCGTCCTGCTCCACCGTTTCCGCAGCTGCAGGCCGCTTCTCTTCCTCTTTATATTTTTTGATTTCTTGCAAAATGGCTTTCATCATCGGCACGTACACTTTCCAATAAAACGCCGTCTCATCATCCGGGCGGCTGCTCGCCGTCCACTTGCGCCATAGGTCAAATCCAACTGTTTGGTAAATCGATGGCACACTGCCTTGATCGGCGTAATCGCCGCAAAAGTAGTACGACTGATACGTCTTTGTCTCATAGCGGACAACGGCCGGAAACGAAACCGGAATCCCGATGGCGCGCAGCTTCTCTTTCCCGCGTTCGGAAAGCGACAACGTATAGTTCGCCAACACATCGTCCTTATCAAACGGCTGGACGATGTCAAACCAGTACGAATAAGGAACGCGCTCATGTTGGCCCCATCGGGCTTTTCCCGCTTTCGTATACGAAAACACGACGCCGCTGTCGCCAAGATCGCGCCGATCCAAAACCATCAACCGATCCCGTTCATCCACAAGCACGATTCCCGGACCGCGGAACGCAAACGGCGTCCCATATTGTTGTTCGTAGTTCTCCCTGACCCACGCCGGCACTTCCCGGCTGGATAAATCGGGGAAATAGCGGCCGATCCACCCCGTCCAATGCAAGCCGAACAGCGATTCA
Source organism: Geobacillus sp. 46C-IIa (assembly GCF_014679505.1). GTDB lineage: Bacteria > Bacillota > Bacilli > Bacillales > Anoxybacillaceae > Geobacillus. Next base: position 1,307,553 of record NZ_CP061474.1, on the reverse strand, counting down.
AACGACGTGCGCACCTCCTGGGCTGTCGGATGAGCCATGGAATTGAATTCGGCGATCAACGTGTTTCCCCCTTCCTGGGCGAACCGCCAAAGCGCCTTCACCGTCTCGCCGTCCAGCCCGCCATGCACTTTCGCCGACCGCGCCCCGTCCGTCCGCTGGCGAACGAATTCTTCTTCATAGACACCGTACGTGTCAGCGACATACACGGCATCATAGCGATTCATCGTTTTCGGAAACGGGCGCACTTGGTATGCCCCGCCCCCCTTTGGCACAAATCCTACATAATCACGCGCCGCATCATACGTCTCACCATTCCCGTGCACATATTTTTGCGCTCGAAGCAGCCAAATGAGTCCTTGGTGCTCGCGGTACGACCGGTCCGGCACCGTGTTATCGACAATGAGCAGTTCAAGCTCCGTTTCTGGCTTCAGCCACCAAAGCCAATACGGCGCCGACAGAAGCAACACGACAAGGACAAGATATACATAAAGCCAACGGAACGCCTGCTTCTCCATCTTCCCACTCTCCCTCGCACCCGGTATCTTCCTTATAACAAAAGGAACGCTTGTCCGGCAAGAACAAACAAAGAAGCAAACGGGCATTTCTGCCCAAAAAGAAACGCAACGACAGGCCGTTCTTCCTCACACCATTCGCTGAACATGCCCCAATGTCCTATCCCCCAACACGAAATGGGCCTCTCTGATGGCTTCCGAAAACGAGTCCATCCACCACTCACATCCACGGCCACCCAAACAACGCCCTTTCCTATCAAGTATGCGATACTGAGCGCAAGGTGAGGACAAGCGGATCCGGCTCCCCATCGCCGAACCGTTTTCGCAGCGCCCGCAAAACCTGCTATTGGAAAAACCGCGGTGACGGCGTTGCATTCCCTCACTCCATCACCAGCTTTCGATGCGGCCATCTAACACGAAAAGGCAAGCTCCCGACAAGAGCCTGCCTTTTCATCATGAAAGTCTACCGATTCGGTTCGTACACATCCCACGTCCATTTGATCGACTCGACAATTTGGTTGGCCGCCTGTTCGGCTTCAAGCTCATTGATGACCACGCGGGAATGATGGAGAGCGTAAGCCGACTGCCGCTGAAAAAAGAGCCGCTCCACTTCTTCCAGCGTTTTGTTTTTCAACACCGGGCGGCTGTCAACAATGAGCGGCAGCCGCTCTTCTTTCCAATGATCCCATGACAAGTCAAGGAAAAAGACGATGCCATGAGCGAGGCACGCGCGCCGCACCTCCTCCTGCAAATACGCGCCGCCGCCGAGTGAAAGAATTTTCAATCTCGTGTTCATGCATAAATCGACAATGAGCTCTCGCTCAGCCTGACGGAAGTACGCTTCCCCTTTTTGCGCAAAAATCTCAGGAATCGACATCCCGTGCCGCCGCTCGATTTCTGCGTCGACATCGATAAAGTCTCGGTACAGCTTTTTCGCGACCAGCTGACCAATTGTTGTTTTCCCCGCCCCCATAAAGCCGATCAAAATGATGTTCCGCTCGCGAAGCGGGATGGCGGTTTGCTTCTCCACATTCCTTCACTCCCTTTTCAACCGGTCCTTCCCGACGATTGCCGAACAATCAGTTCCGGATTTAAAATTATGCGTTTCGGCTCGCTGTCATCCCCTTCCATGCGTTCGTGCAGCCGCCGCGCAGCGCAGGCACCGATGTTCTCCGGAAACGCCGCCACCGTCGTTAATGGGGGCTGAAACAGCGCCGACTCTTGAATGTTGTCAAAGCCTACAACGGCGATATCGCGTCCTGGAACAAGCCCTTCTTCCTTTAACCCAAGCATCGCGCCGAAAGCGACCACATCATTGTAACAGAACAACGCCGTTGGCGGGTTCGGGTGCTGCAAAGCCTGCTTCACTGCCATCCTTCCGCCTTGCCGAGCCGTCGCTGATGGAAATAACAGCGTTTCATCGACGTCGATGCCCGCTGCGCGCAATGCTTCGCTATATCCTGCCTTGCGCGCTTTCCATACAGAAGAAAGCGGGGAACCGCCAATGAATGCAATGCGGCGGTGCCCTTGGGCGATCAAATGCTCGGTCGCCAGCCGTCCGCCAGCCACATTATCGATCCCGATATAATCAAATTGTCCTGCAGGAATTTCCTCGCGGGCAAACAGCACCACCGGAATATCCCATTGCTGCAACCGTTCGAGCATCTCTGTCGAACAACCAGGAACCGGGCTCATAATGACGCCGCCGACCCGGTGTTCAAGCATCGTCGATAAAAGCGCGTCTTGTTTTTCTGGCCGATCAAACGTCGTTCCTAAAATGACAGTATATCCTTCCTCGTCAAGCGCCTCATGGACACCGACGAGCAGCTCAGAAAAAAATGGATTATCAAGCTCAGTAATGATCAGCCCGACCGTCGAAGAGCGCTGCGATCGCAAGTTGGCAGCTACGCGGTCGTAGACATAGCCTAACTCTTTCATGGACTGCAGCACCTTTTCCCGCGTTTCTTTCGAAATATTCGGACTCCCCCGGACAACAAGAGAGGCAGTTGCCCGCGACACGCCAGCGTGTTTGGCCACCTGTTCAAGCGTCACGCGGGAGCGCTTTTTATTTGACACGATTCCGATCACCTGCTTTATCGTTGCTTCAGTCTACCAAAAGTATAAATGTTGGCTGTAAACAGTGTCAATGCAAGGCGCGGGCTGCCGCCAAAAGAAACGTTTTCGCCCGCACGGCTAAACCTCATAAAAAAGCCCCGCCATCTCCAAACGAGACGCCGGGAGTAGACGGGACATGCCGCCCCGCTTAAATAATCTCTTTTTCTTTCAGTTGCCGAATGTCCTCCGCGGACATACCGAGTATACTTTGCAAAATTTCTTCCGTATGCTCCCCTAAGTCTGGCGCAAGCTGACGCACCGAACCTGGCGTTTTTTCAAATTTTGGAACAATGCCAGGCACTTTAATTTTGCCGAGCCGCGGATGAGCCACTTCGATAATATTTTCCCGCGCCTGGTAATGCGGATGCTCGAAAATATCTTTAATGCTTAAAATCGGGCTGACTGGCACCCCGTGTTCGTCCAAAATCCGGAGCAGTTCATCGCGCGGTTTGGAACGAATCCAGTCGGCAACGATACCGTTCGTTTCTTCATGATGGGCGAGGCGCCGTTCGTTCGTGCAAAACTTCTCGTGCGTCAATAAATCTTCTCTGCCCATCGCCTTTGCCAGCCGTTCGAACGTCGAATCGGTGCTTGTGACCAGCACGACCCAATGCCCATCCTTCGTCATAAACGTGCCGGCCGGGCTCGAATGTCCGGATAATCCCGGCGACCGCTCGCGCACCTTGCCTAATTGGTCGTATTCGGCAATTAAAAATTCCATCATGCGGAATACCGATTCGTAAAGGCCGATATCCACCATCTGCCCTTCGCCGTTCGGATGGACGTCACGGTAGTAAATCGCCGTCACCGCCGCAAATGCCACATAAATGCCTGTAATATAGTCCGTTAACGAAAACGACGGGCTGACGGGCGGGCGGTCTGGATACCCTTGCAAGTACGTAAACCCGCTGAACGCCGTCGCCGGTGTGCCAAACCCGGCTTTTTCGCGGAACGGCCCCGTTTGGCCGTAACCGGAGACGCGGATCATGACCAAGTTCGGGTTGATTTGTTTCAGCTCCTCATATCCGCCTCCCCATTTTTCTAACGTGCCAGGGCGGAAGTTTTCAATGACGATGTCAACATGGCGGATGAGTTGCTTGAAAATGTTCATTCCTTCTTCTTTGCGCAAATCAAGGGTGAGCGATTTCTTATTACGTGCCAGCCCGGGCCAGCGAAGCGGCTCGCCATCCTTAAACGGCCCGACATGGCGCAGCGTATCTCCTTTTCCCGGCAATTCCACTTTAATGACGTCAGCGCCAAAGTCGCCGAGCAATACCGCGCCAAACGGTGCGGCGATCATCGTCGAAACATCAAGCACTTTGACGCCTTCTAACGGCAAATGCGCCATGACAATTTCCTCCCCCATTTCGATTTATTGCCCGTATTTCATGATGACCGATAAGGCGGTCCGGACGTCTTCAATCGGGATTTGCCCCGGCGCCGAGCTTTGCTGTCCGACCGCGAAGGTGACGGCAGAACCGAACAGTCCGCCCGCCAGGCGGGTGATGGCACCCAATGACCCCATCGACATGGTGATGAGCGGGATTTCCACCTCTTGCCGCGCCTCTTCCGTCGCCTGCAGCAACACGAGCACATCGCCCCGCGTTTTCGGCATCACGGCCGCTTTCGCGATGTCGGCTCCGCATTGTTCGGCTTGACGCATTTTCGCGACAAGTTCCTCCTTCGATGGCGTATCATCAAAATTGTGATAGGATAACACAAGGCGCACTCCATAGCGGCGGGTTAGCTCTCGAACAGCAGGAACGTGCGGCCCATGGACAAGCTCGTAATCAAGCAAATCGATCGCGCCGCTTTGGCAGACAGTTTCAAACAATCGGAGTTTTTCCTCTTCCGTTAAGGAAATCGGCGATCCGCCTTCAAGTTCGGAACGAACCGTAAACAAAATCGGAATGTCTCCGGCGATCATCCGCATTTCTTTCGCCGTGGCCGCCACTTCCCGTTCGTCATGAATCGCCTCGAAAAAGTCCGCCCGCCATTCAATCAAGTGCGGCTTTTTCTCCACGATTTGCCTTGCCTCCCCCAACACTTGCCCCGCATCCGCCCCTACAACCGGAGCGCAAATGCACGGCTCTTCCCCCCCGATGGATATGTTTCGCACGTTGATAGCGCCTTTTGAAATAGCCATATTGATCTCCCCCTTACTAACGGTAACCTAGCTTTTCTGAAATCGTTTGGGCTCCCTCTTTGACTAGCGATTCAAACCAGCGGATCGTCTCTGGCGTAAAACGGTGCGTCGGTCCTGAGATCGATAGGCAGGCATTTACTTCTCCGTGAATGTTGAAAATCGGGGCGGCGACCGCCGCTGAACCGACCTCTCGCTCGTCAATACTTGAGGCAGAGCCGCGCTGCCGGATCATCTCCAGTTCAGCGGTTAAACGAGTCCGGCGCTCCTCTGTCGGCACTTGGGCCAAAATGCGCTCCTGAAACGAAGGAGATTGATACGCCAACAGCACTTTTCCCCCCGCTCCCGCCCAAAGCGGCAGCCGCTCGCCGATTTTTACCATATGGCGGAGCGATTGAAGCCCCTCGTATTGTTCAATACAAACGCGTGCACCTTGTTCCAGCACGTATAGGTTCACCGTTTCCCGTGTCTCATCGCGCAGACGTTCCATCACCGGTTTGGCGATTTCTCTTACTTCGATGGACTTGCCGGCAATATGTCCTAAATAATACAACCCTTGACCGAGTCGATACTTCAACGTCTCCGGATTTTTGATGACCAGACGGTTTTGTTCGAGCGTGGCGAGCAGACGAGTGGTCGTTGATTTCGCCAATGAAATTTTGTTAGCGATTTCAGTCAGCGATAGTTCTTGTTCCTCTAGCGTAAAACAATATAAAATATCGATCGCCCGCTGCACCGTGCGCAATCCGGCTTCAGGTTTTCTGTCTTCGATCCGTTCCTTCATTGCATATCTCCCCCCTCTCAATTCCGTTTAACGGAAATTGTTTTCTATAGATGGAACCACCTGTTTTCATTTTAGCACTATGTTTCACTATCGTTCAAGCGTTTTCTTGCTCCTCTCTAAAAAACAACTTCCCTTGAAAGAAGGAAAAAAACAGCTGGAATAATGAAGAATCACCGTCTTGTCGATTAAATAATCTGAAAGTTATAGACAATGAAAGTGAATTTTGTTATAATTCCTTATGTGTTCCATATATAGAAACTAAGTTACATAAATCGGAACAATTGTTTTTGCCTTTTGGCCAATAGTACAAACACTTTCATTCATCCAATCTAAAAATCTAAAACGTAAAGGACGGTGCATGAAGATGAAGAAGGTGAAAAAACGCCGCTGGGCGATCGCTTCTTTAATTGCCTTAGGGGTGATCGTCAACTACTTCGACCGCATTAATATGTCTGTCGGCATTAAACCGCTTTCTGAAGAATTTGACCTGACTCCAGGGCAGCTTGGCATTTTGTTGTCCGCATTTGCTTGGTCGTACGCCATTTTGCAAATCCCAGCCGGCGTGATTCTCGATAAAATCGGCGTCAAATGGGTGACGCGCATCGGGACGATCATTTGGACGGTGGCGTGTTTCTTGACCGCCGTCGCCAGCGGCCAAGGGCTCGTCATTTTGTCACGCGTATTATTAGGAGTTGGGGAAGCGCCGTATTTCCCTTCCGCCGCTAAAGCGGTCGGCCAATGGTTTCCGCGCCATGAGCGATCGACGGCCATTTCCTTATATGACGCTCAGTCCAAGCTGTCGAATGCGATCGGTACCCCGATTATTGCTTGGATCATTACCGAGTGGGGCTGGCGGGCCGGCTTTTACGTGACAGCCTTGCTCAGTTTGATTTACGCCATCATTTTCTGGGCAACATACCGCGACCCGCATGAGGACAAGCAACTGTCAAAAGAGGAGTATGACTACATCGTCCAAGGCGGGGCGCAAAAGTCGGACGAAACATCTGGAAACGTCTGGGAGACGATTCGGTATTTGCTGACGAAGAAAAAAGTGTGGGCGACATTGATCGGGTTTGCCGCCTACGGCTACTCGTGGTTTTTGTTTCTCACTTGGCTTCCCGGCTATTTGGCAACAGAAATGCACATGTCGGTGCTGAAATCAGGCTGGTACGCTTCGATTCCGTGGATCGTCGGCACGATTTCAGAGATCGCGATCGGCGGATGGCTCGTCGACCGGCTGATCAACAAGGGAGGACATTCGACGCGCGTGCGAAAAACGTTTTTGGTCATCGGCATGCTGCTTGGGTTGTCCGTCATCGGCGCCGCCTTTACGACGAACCCGAACATCGCGATTCTTTGCATTTCGATTGCGCTCGGCGGTTTAGTCATCACGTCCTCGATCGCCTACAGCATTCCGACATTTATCGCACCGCCAGGCACGGTCGGAACATTGACCGGTCTGTTGACGTTCGGCAACAACTCGATGGCCATTGCCGCTCCGATCGTCACGGGGTTTATCGTTCAAGCGACCGGCTCGTTTATGTACGCCTTTCTCGTCGCGGCGCTCATTTTGCTCGCCGGCATTTTCAGCTATTTGTTCCTGTTGACGGATTTAGAGCCGATCGAGCCGATGGCTCAGCCAGAAACAAAGCAAAACACAAGCATCGGACACATCAAAGTGCGCTAATGAAAAAAGAAACGCCTTCGTCCAAGCGGCGAAGGCGTCTTTCCATGTTGCTCGCTTTGCGGCGAACCAGATTTCACGCCGCCTCAACGCAAAATCATCCGTTCAATGCCCCACAAACCACCCAAGCGGCACGGTGACAAGGGACGGAAACAAAATCAGCAGCAACAAAACCAACACTTCCGCCAATAAGAACGGCCAAATCCCTTTCATGATGTCTTCCATCCCGATTTTCCCGACTCCGCAAGCGACGTTTAGCACCGTGCCGACCGGCGGGGTGAGCAGCCCGATGCAGTTGTTTAGAATAAACAGCACCCCGAAGTACACCGGATCGATCCCTGCTTTTTCAATAATGGGCATTAACACCGGAGTCAAGATGAGCACCGTCGGCGTCAAATCCATCGCCGTCCCGACCAACAGCACCAATGCATTAATGGCCAACAAAAGCATCAACGGATGATCTATAAACGGCGCCAGCACATCCGTGACAATGGCCGGAATGTTGGCGACAGTGATCAACCATGCGGACACCATGGCCGCCGCCACCAAAAACATGACGACACTCGTCGTTTTCGACGCCGCCACGAGCACGTGGAACAAATCGCGGACTTTTAGTTCGCGGTAAATGCACAAACCGACAAACAAGGCGTAAAACGCGGCCACCACCGCGGCCTCCGTCGGCGTAAACACTCCTCCGCGCAGCCCACCGACGATGATCACTGGCAACAACAGCGCCCAAAACGCCTCGCGGGTCGCCCGCCAAATGTCTTTCGCCGACTGGCGTGGAAGGACGTCCACTTGATCTTTTCGAGTCACCCACCACCAGCAAACCGCCAAGGTGATTCCAAGCAAAATGCCCGGAACGATGCCGGCCATAAACAGTTTCGTGATCGACACCCCGCTTGTGACCCCGAAAAGAATCATCGGAATGCTCGGCGGAATGATCGGAGCAATGATGCCGCCTGCGGCAATGAGACCCGTCGAACGGTTGCGGTTGTATCCAGCTTTGACCATCATCGGGATGAGAATCGCCCCGAGCGCCGCTGTATCAGCCACCGCTGAACCAGACAGGCCGGCAAACAAAATGCTGGCGATAATGGCGACATACCCCAGCCCGCCGCGGATGTGGCCGACAAGCGCCAAGGCAAAGCGGATGATCCGCCTTGAAATGCCCCCGGCGTTCATCAGCTCCCCAGCGAGAATAAAGAACGGAATGGCCATCAATGGAAAGCTGTCCGCCCCGCTGATTAAATTTTGCGCGATGATTTGCGTATCAAAAATATTTAAGTAAAACATGAGAGCGACCCCGCTCACAAGCAGCGCGAACGCGATCGGCATCCCAAGCGCCATCACACCAAGCAGCGATCCGACAAACACCACCAACGCCATCTACCTCTCACCTCCGACGACGCCCTGTTTCCGTTCCTGCGGCGCCTCTGTTTCTTCACTGTGAGCAACGGCGATGAGCTCTTCTTCCGACTCTTTCATTTTCGTCAGCTCATCAATCGCACCCGGACGAAAGAGAGCTTGATAGATATGAAACAAGACAATGATGCCCATGCCGATGCTCACGACAAGCCCGGTTCCATAAATAAACGCCATCGGCAGCCCAGTCGCCGGGGCTTTGCTTTCTAAACCGCTCAATGTCATCTTCCAGCTTCCATCCAAAAGCAAATAAAGAACATACAGCACGATCATATTGCTGATGATAAAGATGATGCGTTTAGCGCCGGTCGGCAACTTCCGCACCAGTGTATCGACGCCTAGATGGTCATTGTCTTTCAAAGCACCGACAGCGCCTAAAAATGACATCCAAATGAAAAGAAAGCGCGACATTTCTTCCGACCACGTGATGCCGGAGTTAAACACATAGCGGAGCACGACGTTGCCGAAAACAAGAATAGACATCAAAGCGAGACATAGCGCCATCAATGCATTGAGCGTCTTCTCCAGAACGGCTCCGATCCTTTTCATTGTGTTCCTCCCCTAAGTCTGTCATAAAAGAATGGAATGACTCTTAAGGGGCATTTCCCCTTAAGAGCCGTTGTACCATTCTGTTATTTTCCTGCTTCAAGCAGTTGGTTCACTAAATCTTCGCCAAACTTCGGCGCATATTTTTTATAGACCGGTTGCACTTTGTCAATAAATTTTTGTTTTTCTGTTTCAGATAGTTCGGTAATGACCATTCCTTGCTGTTTTAAATAATCGAACATTTTGTCGTCTTCTTCTTTATTCAATTGACGCTGGTAATCTCTTGCTTCTTCCGCCGCTTTCGTGATCACGTCTTTTTCTTTGTCGGTCAACGTATCCCAAAACTTTTTGCTGATGAGCAGCGGGCTCGCATTGTAGACGTGGCCGGTTTTGGTCAAATATTTTTGCACTTCGTAAAACTTATTGATCGCAACATTCCCAACCGGGTTTTCCTGTCCGTCCACCACGTGCTGCTCTAAAGCCGTGAACAGCTCTGTGAATGCCATCGGCACCGGAGTGGCTCCCAACTCTTTCCACAAATCAATATGAAGGTCATTTTCCAACGTCCGGATTTTCAACCCTTTAATGTCATCGACGCTTTTGACTTCCCGCTTATTGTTCGTCAAATGGCGGAACCCGTTTTCCCAATAGTTTAGGCCGATCACGCCGACAGACGGCAAATCATTGAGCAAATCTTGGCCGATTTTCCCATCCAACACTTTGTAAGCGGTTTCTCGATCTTTGAATAAAAACGGCAAGTCTAACACTCCGATGCGCGGAGCGAACGAAGCGATCGGACCGGTCGACATCGTCGATCCTTGAATCGTGCCCATCTTCAGCGCTTCAAACACGGCTACGTCTCCCCCAAGCTGTCCATCCGGATACACTTCCACTTTGATCGAGCCGTTTGTTTCTTTTTCCACGATTTCCGCAAACTTGTACAACCCTTTCGTCAGCGAACGATCCTTGGATGTCGCGACGGCCATTTTCATCACTTTCGGTTCGGCCTTCTTGGATGCTCCGCTCCCTTGCGTCTCGGACTTCGATGAGCATCCCGCCAGAACCAACAGGCAGGCAACCAACAATGCCAACATCTTTTTCATTCACTTTTCCCCCTTTATTTCTTCTTTCAATGTAAGCTGGTCGATGCAGCCGAATGGATCCATCGGCTGGCATCGTGTTTTATGTTGAACCCGCATTCCTGCTCTGCTGCAAACTGTTGTGTTCTCTCTCGACCGCGATCGGCCATGCGGGAAACAACCAAATGAATGAAGCATTTATTTCCAATAACGGGATTAATATAAAAATTTTCTAATAATTATGAATGCGTGTATGGCAGCCTCCCTTGTAGGAAGCGCTGCCAAACTTTTGTTTGTCGTTCACGCCGACAGATCGCTTTGCTTCGTAAAATGGCGGGCAAAATAGTCTTTCGCCGACTGCAGGCAACGTCGCGCATGTTCTTCGTAGCCCAATTCCTTTACTCGCTGGATATTCGGCAGCTCGATCGAACAAGGAATTTCCGGCATACGGCGAACAATATCGGCGATATCAATCCCGCCTTCCCCAATGTACAGCCGCTCTTCACGAAGAATTCTCGTCATCTCTTCTTTCGATGCTGGAATCTCGCCAGGGGCGTCGCAAAGATGGAGAAAATGGAACCATTCTCTCGGCACGTTCTCTAACGCTTCCGGTGAATCCCCCGCGCGATGGAAATGGTGAAGATCGATCATGATTCCAGCATTGTCTTGTTTCACCGTATTTAATACATCGATGACCCCGGCCAAATTCGTCACCGCCGCAATCGGGACGTACTCCAAATCGACTGTCAGCCCGTATGGCTTCGCCAGCTCACACAGCTCGGCAAACCGCTCGATATAGGCGCTGCGGTCGGTCGTCCAAATGCTGCTTAAGACGTGGCGGCCGCCAAGCTCAGCCGCCACTTCCATGGCCGGTTCATACCGTTTGGGGTCAATATCGGCATCAATGCGGGCCAGTTCGATATCCAACAGCTTGACTCCGGTTTCCCGCAAAGCTTCCTTTGTCTCCCGCAGCAGCTGCGGGTTTTCGGCTAACGCATAATTCGGCTCACCGGGCAACCCCATGTAAATGATCCGGAAACTGACGTAATCATATCCTGCTCGAGCAGCGATGTGCGCCATTTCCGGCGGTGGGCAGCCGAGCACCGTCAAATGAGCCAATGAAAAGGTTCTCGCCATATCCGTCCCCCCCAATCTTCAATGTTCCTCACTACCACTCAACCGCAACATGGTGAACACGCTTACCCGGGGAATAGATATCCATAATATTCCAGTGACCAGATGTCGGCGTTGGGACGTTGATCATTTCCACATCGATGACAAACGGTTTGTTCGCTTGGATGGCTCGCTCGAGCGTTGGTTTAAACTCTTCCGCTGAGCGGATTTTCACTCCTTCGATGCCGTACGCCCGGGCAATGGCCGCATAATCCGGCGAATACGGTTGGCCATCTTTTTGGAAGACTGTTCCGTGTGTCGTGCCAAAATGTGCTTTTTCCAGTCCGGCGATCGTGCCAAACGCGTAGTTGTTCATAATGACCCAAACAACGGCGATGTTTTCTTCCGCCGCTGTCGCCAGCACCGCCGGATTTTGCCCAAATCCGCCATCTCCGACAAGCGACACGACGACGCGATCCGGGCAGGCGATTTTGGCCCCAAGCGCCGCCGGAGCGCCAAAGCCCATCGTCGCATAGCCACCTGGTGTTAAAATCGTCCCTGCTCTATACGCCGGGAACTGTTGGCCGACCCCGTTTTTGTTCCAACCGACATCCGTTGTAATGATGGCGTCTCTTGGCAATACTTCCCGTACTTCATGCAAAATGCGTTCCGGACGCATCGGATAGCTGTCATCGCGAATATGCTGTGCGTTTTGTTGCCGGAATTCTTGCTTATAGCTAGCGATCCGTTCTTTCAGCGCTTCATCCGTCCGCCCTTGCGGTACGACTTGTTTCGCCACGCGATTCAATACGGTAAGTGCTTGCTTGACATCGGCGACAATGCCGAGTTCCGTCGGATAGTTGCGTCCGATTTCGTTCGGATCAATATCAATATGAATCAGCTTCGTTTCCGGAATAGCAAACGTATATTCCTGCTCCCACGAGCTGCAATCTGCTTCGGAAAATCTCGTTCCTAACGCGAAGATGACATCAGCGTTGCGGCACATGTCATTGACAAATTTCGTTCCCCAAAATCCGCTCATGCCCAGCGTCAGCGGATGGTCATCCGGCATCGCTCCTTTACCCATTAACGTGTGGGCAACAGGAAGGTCAAAGTGTTCGACAAACGCTTTCAGTTCTTCCGCGGCATCGGCAAGCATAATGCCACCGCCAACATACACAAGCGGACGCTCTGCCTGCATGATGTTTTCAATGATTTGTTTTGCTGTTTCATCATCAATCGACGGCTTATGCAGCGCTTTCGTATGCCGCTTTTGTTTTTCAAATAGCGACACGTCCACCTCTTTTGAGAAAATATCCATCGGTACGGAGACGAGCACCGGACCCGGACGACCGCTCTCCGCCAGCTGGAACGCTTTTTCTAAAATTTCCGGGAACAAATCCGGCCGGTCGACACGCCATGCCCGCTTCACAAACGGGCGGTAAATTTCATATTGTGACGCATCCGCATGCAAGTTGACTTCTTGGTGCGGATGCTTTCCGTAATAATGGCTCGGCACATCGCCGGCGATGACGACCATCGGAATGGAGTCGAGCGCCGCATTGGCGACCCCTGTCGCCGCATTCGTCAATCCCGGGCCGACGTGGCATAATACGACGGCTGTTTCTTTTTTCGCCCGCGCATAGCCATCCGCCATATGAGCAGCAATTTGTTCATGACGGACGTTGACAAACTTGATCGGACTATGCTCAAGCGCCGCCAACACCGCAATATTCGTATGGCCGCAAAGCCCGAAAATATGAGTGACGCCGCGGTCTTCCAAATACCGGACTAACTGTTCGGCTACCCCTTTTTTCATCGCTCTTCCTCCTCTTGAAAACTTAAAACCACTTTGCCCGCATTTCCAGATGACGCCAAGTCATACGCCTGCTGATAGTCGCGGACCGGGAAAATGCACGAAATCACCCGCTCGATCGGATACGGCATCGTCCGCAAATAATGAATCGCTTGCACATAGTCATCCGGGAAGCGATAGATGATCGAGCCATGCACAGTTACTTCGTTGCGAACGAGGCGCACGACCGGAAACGTCGCTTCATTCGCAAAACCGACCAACACAAGATGGCCTCCTGGGGCGACGAGCTCCACTGCCTGTTCGACCGCTTCGCGCGTACCCGCTGCTTCAATGACCACGTCAAACGATTCATTGGCCAGTGCATTCGGCGCAAGCGTGCGAATATCCGCCATCGCTTTCACCGTTTCGAGTTTCAGCGGATTGATGTCGATCGCCGTCACGTCCGCTCCTAAATGGCGGGCGAGAACGGCCGCCATCATCCCTTCATTGCCGCAGCCGATGATGGCTACTTTCATCCCCTGTTCGATGTTCACCTTTTGCAACGCATGCACGACAACCGCAAACGGCTCGACGAGCACGGCCTTTTCGTCCGGTAGATCATCAGGAACAGGAAGCGCATACTTCGACGAGATGACGAACTCATGCGAAAACCCACCGTCGACGTTAATGCCGAGCGATTGTTTATGCCGGCAGATGTTCGTCAACCCTTTTTGGCATAAGTCGCACGTTCCGCAATACGTATTCGGCAACACAACGATCCGTGTCCCGATGTCATACGCTGCCTGTTCGCCTTTTTCCACGACGACACCGACTAGTTCATGACCGGCCCGGACCGGATAGTTCGCGTGCGGGAGTTTTCCTTTGAACACCCCGAGGTCCGATCCGCAAATCCCCCCGTAAATCAGCTTGATTTTCACCTCATCACCCACGGGGGAACGGATGGGATCGAGATGCCGCAATTCCAGCTCATTCGGCTTGGCTACATAAAGCCCTAACATGTTGTCCACCACCCATCATCACTGTGGAAACTGCCATACAATCATTTTCATTTCCGTCATTTCTTCGATCGCATACCGCGGGCCTTCGCGGCCGATGCCGCTATTTTTCACGCCGCCGTACGGCCAGTGATCCAACCGGAAATTCGAGGTGCCGTTAATAACGACCCCACCAACTTCCAGCGCTTCGGCGACTTGATAAACAACATCCATTCGATTCGTAAACAGCCCCGCCTGCAGACCAAAAGCAGAATCGTTCGTCTCTGCGATCGCCTCCTCCATCGTCCGGTATGGGATAATGCTGACAACCGGGCCGAACACTTCCTCACAAACGACTTTGCTTTGTTTCGGCGGGTTAAAGAGCACTGTCGGTTCCACCGTCGCCCCGCGCCGTTTTCCACCGCAGACAAGCGTCGCGCCGCCCGCGATGGCCTCATCGATCCAATCCATCACCCGATCCGCCGCCCGTTCATCGACCATGCAGCCGACATCGGTGTCCGGCAGAAGTGGATCACCAACTTTCAACGCTTCGACTTCCTGTTTAAGCAAGTCGGTAAACGTCTCGACGACCGACTCATGTACGTAAATGCGCTGGACAGAAATGCAGCTTTGCCCGGAGTTGCTGTAGCCAGTTTTGGCGCAAAGCGCGGCTGCTCGTTTAAGGTCGGCATCTTCGTGAACAATCGTCGCCGCATTGCCGCCAAGTTCAAGCAGCACTTTTTTCATGCCAGCTAGCGCGCAGATGTGGCGGCTCGCTACCACGCCGCCGGTAAACGAAATGACATTGACGCGGTCATCTTTGACGATTTGCTGCCCGACTTCCGCACCGCCGAGCACCATGTTGATGGCGCGCGGCGGAAGACCGGCCTCAAGCATCAGCTTCAACAATTCCGCTGCAATGAGCGGCGTCTGCGGCGCCGGTTTTAACACAACGGTGTTGCCTGCCGCAAAGGCTGGGCCGATTTTATGGCAAATTAAGTTCAGTGGGGCGTTAAACGGCGTAATCGCCGCCACCACACCAACTGGCACGCGGAAGGTGAGCGCCACCGCCTTCGTCCCGCGCGCCGAGGCATCACCAGGGATCGTTTCCCCAAACAGCCGTTTCGCTTCTTCGGCCGACTGCTCGAGCGTTTCAATGGAGCGGGACACTTCATCCAATGTATTTTTGAGCGGTTTGCCGAGCTCTTCCGAAATATAGCGGGCAAACGTTTCTTTCCGCTCCTCAAGCAGCATCGATGCCTTTTTTAAAATGCGCGCCCGTTCATAGGCTGGAATGCCAGCTACTTCTTTTTTCGCCGCAAACGCCGCAGCTAAAGCGTTTTCGACATCGTTGGGCGTCGCCAGTTGCTGTTCACCAATGACTTCCCCAGTATACGGGTTTTTCACCGGCTCCACCGCGCGGTTGTCTTCCACCCATGTTCCATTAATGTACAGTTGCGCCTTTCTCACGTTCATCACCTACTTTTCAAAATGACGTCTCTCCGGCCCAGTGTAGCGGACTAAATCACTCCGGTTCGGGCACGGCCCTTTGATCAGCACGCCGTTTTGCCATTCTTCAAACGCATGAGCGACAATGCCCATTCCCCGCGACAAAGCAAACACACCCTTCGCCGCTGCAGCCGGCACGCCGAGCTCGCACTGGATCGCGGCCGCCACCCCGTCGATATTCATCGTCATCCGCTTCCCTTTCGTCTTCTCTAAATGAGAACGGTACGCTTCGGCGATCGCTAAATACCGTCCGCTGATTTCTCCTTCTTCCACCAGTTCGCCAGCTAATGCATACAGCCGTCTGACGCGCGGATCGTCATCATGGAGCTGATGGCCAAATCCAGGCAGCTTCTGCCCTTCCCGCCGAAACTGTTCAAACCGTTCACTGACCACGGTGCTGATCGCGTCGTCTCCACCGCGAGCTTCAATCTGCCCGTTCGTTTCATAAAATAGCGCCATCGCTTTCTCTACCGCTCCCCCGTGTACATCGCCAAGCACGTTAATGCCGGTCGCGACGCACGAGTTGAAGGAAATACCGCATGTCGCCGCCATGCGGGCTGCCGCAATCGATGGCGCGCGCGGGCCATGATCCGCCCCGGCGACGAGGACGCTTTCCCATAATTTCGCTTTTTTCTCGCTCAATATCTCGCCGCATAATAGGAGATAAAGCATTTGCGTATACGAGACGTTGCCGATCAGTTCTTCGATTGGATAACCACGAACGAGAATTTCATTTTTGCGAACGTCGCTGATCGACGTTTCCCACCATGCCGCCCCATCGGCATACATATCGAGGGCGCTTCGTTGTTTCATGGCTAGACTGTCCCTCCTTCTGAGCGTTGACGAGCCACCCGTCTATTAGATCGATCTAAAAACACCAGAAACTTATATTTAGATCGATCTAAACCAAGGCTTGCTGATGATTGCTGACGATTAGATCGATCTAGATAAGAGCTAGGCTTACTTTCTCTTGCTCTCGCGCCGGTCTTCCCTCGATCACTCGAAGTGAAATCTATTTTCTTTTAGATCGATCTAACGTCAAACCATTGAAACTTATAAAAAAATTCAGTATCTTCATCTTCATTATAGCCACCACTGAAAACGTTGTCAACGATGAAATAACATTTCAGCGACCATCGCGACACCAATCCCTGCCGCCATATAAGCGATCGCAAAACCGATATTCCATCTCCCGATGCGGTACGGATTGGCACCAAGCTCATCGGCCAACAGCGAAACGGAAATATTGTACGGGCTGTACATCACCGTGGACAAGCTGCAACAAATGAGCACAATCGACAGCGGCACCGCCGGAACGAGCGCCACAATGGGCTTTAACAGCGGCATCAGCAGCGTTAAACTGACTAGCGGATGGAACCCAACGAACGATGTAACGAAAAAGTAAGCGGCAATCATAGCATACAGCCAGACGGCATGTTCCGCTCCCGCGCGAAACCATCCTTCGAGCACGGCAAGGAGCGAGGACTGGGACAGCATCTCCACAAACAACCCAGCTCCTAAAAACATGAAAAAGTAGTTGGCCAGTCCTTCCGTTCTCTCTTTCCAATGACGAAGTGCCATCGTCCCATACCGTTTCAACCGACGCGTGAGCAGCGCCCACCCGAAACAAAACGGAACAAGCAACAGAACGACCGAAAACAAAAAGCCTTTGCCAAGCCAGTGTTGCACCAAGGAGACGAGCACCGTAAACACGACGAGCACCGCAAGCAACTGGGTGGCTTTTTTGCCAACTGAAACAACCGTTTCCCCATTCGCCTCCCCATTGTCAGCCAACGGATCGTTGCGATACGAAACACCTGCCACTCCCCAATCGATCAGTGCCATCGTCACTGCTAAAAGCAACAAAAACAGCGCGACCTCATAATAACGCACACCGGTGAAGTCAATGGTCGTGCTGATCATCACTTCCATCGGACTCCATGTTAGACAAAGCGCATACGCCCGCAACAAATTCCGCACGTAAAACGTCTCGGCCTTCCGTCTGTCCCAATTCTGCAGCGCTGCCCGCAACGAACGGACAAGAAGCGGGATGGTCGCAATATTTAAAAACAGTCCAAGCAAATGACAGACACTGAAACTGCGCCGATATAACGATGCGGCACGCCCTGTTTTCCATTGCAGCCATTGGCTTAAACTTTGATCGTACCGCCCGACGCGAATGAGCGTGTTCATAAACGGCAGGACGAAAAACAGCGCCAATAGCCCTAACACCCGCTCAAAATGAAGGACAAACGTCGACCACGAATCGCCATAATAAAGAAACAGGCAGACCCCCAACACGAAAAAAACGATCCCTGACACCGCATACACCCCCCGAGCGTAAAACGCCGAAACGGCCAGTGCCAAAACAGCCGCACCCCCCATCACATAGCGGATCACCACTGCATCAACAAACTGAGTGACGATATACAACACCACCACCGCTGTATACAACGGTACCCGCAGTGTTCCAATCATGCGCTTTAGATTCCTTCCTTCCATGATCACTCACCTCTCTCCAATCATAAACCGGCTTTCTTCCGCAAGACAAGACAGACTTTTCCTTACTTTCATCCCCCGCATGTTCATTTCCTCCAAACAAAAAAACACCTAGGAAAACGGCAACATCGCCCTTCCTAGGTGTTTCTATAGACTAAACCGCCGAAAAAGAGGCCATTTTGCCCCCCTCATCCCCCTAAAAAATAAAATGCGATTATGTAAACTTGTGCAGATGACCAACATCGTCAACCGTCCAACCCGTTGATCCATCCACCTAATTTTTCGATAACCGAAAGAAAAAGAAGCTTGCACACCCCTGCCGTTTTTCCGGCCATTTTGGGGTGTGCAAACCGGAGAGCCGCCGACCGTTCACCGCCGCACAAGCACCCGCTCAAGCCCCGCCGCCACCCCGTCTTCCTCATGGGAAAGGGTGACGAAATCACAATTCGCTTTCAATTCGGGGGCGGCGTTGGCCATGGCGACGCGGCAGCCCGCCACCTCAAACATCGACAAATCGTTATGACTGTCGCCAAAGACGACCGTATCACGCACATCGATGCCGTAATGAGCGGCGAGCTGCTTGAGCGCTTCCCCTTTCGTCGCCCGTTCGTTGTTCATCTCAATGTTGTGCAGATGCGACGAGGTGACCGTGACGCCGGGGAGCTGGGCAAAACGGGACGCCGCATCAAGAAGCCGCTCGCGGTCAATGGCGAAAATGAGCAGTTTGTATAACGTGAGTTGCAGGTCGTCCCACACGGTGCGGATGTCATCGACGTATGTCACCCGCGCTTGTTGGAACTGTTTGTTCACCAACCATTTCACCTCTGGCGCCGCCTCGGCCATCTCCGAAGCAAGCGCCTCCCACTGGGCGCGGTTGTGCAAACCGACATACACCGCATCACCCGTGTACGTCTCACAATACAAGTCCGCCTGTTCGCGCACCCAATCAAGCGTCGGGCGTACCGTTGTCCGCTCAAGCGGCGCCTCGCTGATGACGGTGCCGTCTTCCAGCGTTACGATCGCCCCGTTTAAGCTGGCGATCGGGCAGACGAGGCCTGCTTCACGAAGCGGGGCGAGCGCATCTTTGCGCGCCCGCCCGGTCACGACGGCGACGATGTGGCCTCGCGCTTGCGCCGCAGCGATGGCCGCCCGGTTGCGCTCGCTGATTTTTCCTTCCCCGTTTAATAGAGTGCCATCCATATCTAAGGCAATAAGCATAGATCCATCCCTCTCTTTCGCTGTTCTCCACACCGCTGCCCGTAAACCAGCAGCTGGCTTTCCACTGAAGCCGTCCTCTTAGCCGTTCCCCCTATTATAACAAAACGATGGCAGACACGTGAAATCTTCCCGCTTTTCATAGTATAATAGATGAGAAAAATTCTCAACGAAAGCGAAGGGATAGGCATGTGGATCGTATACGCCTTGTTGGCGGCAGTGTTTGCGGCGCTGACGTCGGTGCTGGCGAAAATCGGGATTGAAAACGTCAATTCGAACTTGGCGACCGCTATTCGCACCGCGGTTGTGCTTGTCCTTGCCTGGGGCATCGTTTGGATGACCGGCGCCCATCACGGCATGAAAGCCATTTCTGCGAAAAGCTGGTGGTTTTTATGTTTGTCCGGAGCGGCGACCGGATTATCGTGGCTTTGTTTTTACAAAGCGATCCAAATCGGCGATGTGTCCCGCGTCTCGGCCATTGACAAATCGAGCTTGGTGCTGACGATTTTGTTTGCGGCGATGTTTCTTGGCGAACCACTGTCCGCGAAGGTGGTGATTGGGGTGCTGCTCATTACCGCGGGGACGTTGGTTATGATGTTGTAGCCGGCCGCTATCCTAGGCGGCTGGCCTGCTTCTGACCGTTTTCTGCCATTCGGCAATACGCTGATCCGCAAATGAATCCATAGCGCCAGCTGCACATTAGCGCCCGGCTAGCTCAACTGTCGCCAACAATCATGCCGACCATGGGTCCGCTTTCATGTTACCGGCAATCCAAAAGCAAGAACGGTTCTTCTGTTCATCCGATTGTATCTAGCACCACGAGTTTGCATAACATCCCCATAATTAAATTGACGGAACAAACCAAAAGATGATATCATGAACTGAATGAACCAAAAACCCGTTTCGCCTTCCCACCTATGAGATACAGAAAACGGCACTTTGGGGATCAATTTGAATAAACGTTCTTCGTTGCGATAGATGGTGAGTGGAAAGGAAGGCTGCACCGCTGCTGATCGGACGGAGAGTGACCGAAAGGAGATATGGAATGAACGATTTTCACCCGTTTGGTTGGTATGCGGCGAAAATTTCCCCGCATTTGCCGAAAAAAGCGTTTCAGCCTGTGAAATCCCGTCTGTTTGGAGGTTTGGCTTATTTGTTGGTGGTCACTGGCGGCATCCTCGCTGTGTCCCTTTTCCACTTTCACCCGATATGGAACCTCCTCATTTCCGTTGTGCTCGGTTTCAGCTTTGCGGCGTTAGGATTTTTAGGCCATGAAATTTTGCACGGCACAGTCGTCAAAACGCCATGGCTGCGCGATCTTCTCGGAGCGATCGCCTTTTGGCCGCTTTGCACCGGGCCGAAGCTATGGCGAAAATGGCATAACGCCACCCACCATGTTCATACCCAGCATGAGGAAAAAGACCCTGACGCCTGGCCAAGCATGGAGAAATTAGCGAAAAGCCGCCTGCTCTCTTGGGTATACCGCATCCCGTTTCCGATTCGCGCTTTTTTCGCTTTTAGCTCTTTGTCCATGATGTTTACTCTTCACTCGATCCGGATGCTGTTTTACTTTTTCAAAGACTTTCGCCGGAAGAACCGCGCGGTTGTCCTGTTTCAATTTTTCTTGCCGTGGGCCACATGGCTCGGACTGTTATGGCTTGTCGGCTGGGAAAAATGGTTTTTCGCCTTTTTGCTTCCGCTGCTTGTCGCCAACTCGATCGTCATGAGCTATATCTCAACAAACCACCGTCTCAATCCGTTAGTGCCGATCAACGATCCGTTGGCCAACAGCTTGTCGGTCACCGTGCCGAAGTGGGTGGATGTTCTCCACTTCCATTTCTCGTATCATACCGAACATCATCTCTTTCCGGCGATGAGTTCAAAATACTATCCGCTCGTGAAAGAACAGATCAAACAAATGTGGCCGGACCGCTACCATGAAATGCCGATGACAAAAGCACTCGTTGCCCTTTGGAAAACGCCGCGCATCTACTACGAGCAACACGAACTCATCGAACCGAAGCAAGGTCATGTGTATGGCACGCTTGGCAACGGACTCGATCCCGATGAGATTGTGCCCCGCAAGCGGGAAGAAAACGCCCAAACACTGCTGACGACGCGGCAGGCAAAATGGAAAAAAGCGTCCGGAGCAGGCAAGGCATAAAAACTGTGCACCAAACGATGTGTCATCAGCGGAAGCGGCAGCGCTCGATTCCCTTGCGTCCGCCGCAGGGGAAAGCGATGGCGGGCGCAGGCCGATCTGCAAGGAGAAGAGGTTGGCCCAAAAGACCGTTGTATGTGGCCGAGGCGCAAGATACAGTGTTTCTTGGCGGAGTGGATGCACATAGGCAGTGAAAAGGAGGGGGGCTCACCGCTTTGTGAGACCCCCTCCTTCTCTTTTCCCACTTGCCTACATCACGCAGCCGGTCCAACCATGAACGGGTTCATTTGCCGAGGGAAGCCGTCGGTTTCTGTTTCCCGTTCCATCAGCGGCACCGATCGATGCAAGCGGTCAACCGCTTTTCGATGTCGGCCGCCACCTGTTCGAGCGCTGGTTCGCTGACCATGCCAACAAGCATCGTCGGCTTCGGCATGCCGATTTTCGTGACCCCGTTTTCTTCGTAGACAACGATTTTACACGGCAAAAAATAACCGACTAAGAGATTTTCATTTAACACCCGCGCCGCTTCTTGCGGGTTGCACACTTCGAAAATGACCATCGGCGTGGAAAAATCGAGCCCTTTCTCTTGCAGCTTCTCAGTGACGCTGAACCGCCAGAGCACACCAAACCCTTCTTGTTTCAAGCTTTCTTCCAAACGCTCGATCGTTTCATTCATGCCCGTTGACACGTCAACCGTGTAATGGAACATCGCTCATTCTTCCCTTCATGGATATTTTCTCACTGTTTATCATGCCCAAATGGATCTGTAGAAAACAAAAGGCGAAATATGATCCGTTTTCGCCTTCACACATATCGTTTTCCGTCGTTCATCGTCTTTCCATCGATCCACTCATAAAATATCCACCCATATTTTCACCGCTGTTGCCAAAATCAATACCGCCAAGATCACTTGCAACACTTTCGTGTTCATCTTTTGCCCCGCTTTCGCCCCTAATGGAGAGGCAAGCAAGCTCGCGACGACCATGATGAGTGCTGGGATGTAATCGACTTGACCCGTAGTGATTTTCCCGAACGTCGAGCCGATCGAGGAGATGAACGTCACCGCCAAGGAAGTAGCGATTGTCATTCGCGTCGGGATTTTCAGGACAACGAGCATGACCGGCACAAGCAAAAACGCCCCCGCCGCCCCGACGATGCCGGACCCGACGCCGATCAAAAACGCCAAGACGGCCGCCAGCCATTTGTTGAATGTCACTTGGTCAAGCGGGATGTCATCAATCCCTTTTTTCGGCACAAACATCATGATCGCCGCCAATGCCGCCAAGATGCCGTAAACAACGTTAATCGTTCCCTCGCTCATCAGCTTCGAGCCATAGCCACCGACGAAACTGCCGATTAAAATGCTTGCCCCCATATACAAAATGAGCGATTTGTTCAAGTAGCCGCCCTTCCGATACGCCCACACGCCGCCGATCGTCGCGAAAAACACTTGCACGGCGCTGATCCCCGACACTTCATGGGCGCTGAACGCCGCCAGTCCAAACAACGGCGGGAGGTATAAAAGCATCGGATATTTAATAATGGACCCGCCAATGCCGACCATGCCCGAAATAAAGGAGCCGATAAAGCCGATCAAAAAGATGACAATGATAAACTGAAGCGATATATCCATCCTTCACTCCTCCTCTCTTGATCTTCATTGAAAAACAAGGGGGATCTGTTCGGCGCATCCCCCTCTACCTAGGCAACCGCTCATTAAGCATGAGTATGATGCAGCGCGCAGCGGTTCGGACCGATCTCAAGCTCCCGCTGCATTTCGATATCAACGGTTTTGAGCCCACGGTTGATGGCGACAATGTCTTCAAAGTTCGGCGGGGTTTCCGTTTTGGCGCTTTGGATGACAAGATCGATAAATTCGTCTTTTGGTTTGTTTTGCATCATCTCATTGCGGGCGCGGATGCGGCCTAACGCATCGCCGACATACCCCTCCGCGTTGATTTCTTCGTCTAAGTTCGCGTAGTGCGCCGGCAAGACGATGACATCATCAGCCATGGCTGTGACTTTTTCATATACGGTGTGATACAAATCTTCCGCCCATTCGGCCACTTTGCCGCCGAGGTCCGGACGTCCGAGACCGCCGACAAAGATGGTGTCACCCGAGAACAACCATTTGCCGTTGACGAAGAACGAGACGCTGCCTGGCGTATGGCCTGGTGTTTTCACCGCCAACACTTCTAAATGAACATTGGCAAAATCGATCGTTTCGTGCTGCTCAAGCGGCTTGAAGTCGAACACCGCCCCTTCGCTTTTCATCAAGTAGTACGCCGCTCCCGTTCGTTCGGCCAGCGCCTTGCCGCCGGATAAGTGGTCGGCATGCAAGTGTGAGTCTACGATATGGGTGATGTTCACACCTTCTTGTGCTGCCACTTGTTCGTACACGTCGATAAACCGCAGCGGGTCAACGACGAGCGCTTCGCTTCCGGAGATGACCATATACGACAAGCAACCTTTGCCGACGCGGATGAATTGGTAAATTTTCAACTGATCATCCTCATATACTTTCGCTTGATGGAGATGCTCGCTCCACGCTTGCATTCCGCCAACAAGCGTATAGACGTTGTCAAACCCGGCTTCTGTCAGCTGTTCTGCGACAAACGCCGCTGATCCTCCTTTTGCGCACACCACAACGATGTCTTTGTCTTTTGGAAGATGATCGATCACCGAATCAACGCCATCAATCAATTCAAAATACGGCACATTCAAATACGCAAAATTCTCCCCTTCAATTTTCCAATCGCGAAAATCGCTTTCGTTGCGGACATCAAGAATGAACAACGATTCTTTGTTCAGTACTTTTTCTGTCATTTGTTGTACAGTCATTTCTTTCACCACGTTCATATACCCCCTGGTGTATATTAATTTGTTGAAAAAGGCCGCTCAATTATGATTGAGCGGTATCAAGCGGCCCGTTCCATTGCGACATGCCTGGAACAACGTTGCGCACACGGTCAAACCCGTTTTCAGCTAGCTTTTGCGCGGCCAAATCGCTCCGTGTCCCTGTGCGGCACACGACGTAAATCGTTTTGTCTTTCGGAAGCTCAGCCATCCGATTCTCGAGCTCCCCAAGCGGAATCGAAACAGCGCCCGGAATATGGCCAAACGCATACTCCGCCGGTTCGCGGACATCCAAGACGAACGAATCCAGATCGTGAAGTTTTTCTTGCAATTGCTCATTCGATACGACATGGGGGAATGTCGTTTCTTTGCGTGTTTCATGTTCCGCTGACTTGCGGATATAATGTTTCAACACCCCATTTTCTTCAATCGTTCCTAAATATTGATGCCCTGTGCTTTCCGCCCACGCTTTGATATCGGCTTTGGACCCCTTATCCGTCGCCTGCACTTCCAGCACTTGGCCTGGCTGCAGCTCACCGATGGCCTTTTTCGTGCGAACGATCGGCATCGGGCAGGACAGTCCTTTCGCATCGACGGTCATATCCACTTTGATCATTTGACTGATTCCCTCCCTATGGTTTATTCGACAGGCCCTTCCCAAGCTAGCATGCCGCCTGTCATGTTGACGACGCGGTAACCGTGGCTGTCAAGAAATTCCGCAGCGCGGCCGCTCCGTCCGCCGGAACGGCAGACAAGAATATATTCTTCATTTTTGTCCAATTCATGCATGCGGAACTCAATCAAACCGAGCGGAATGTTGACCGCTTCCGGAATTTTTCCTGCAGCCACTTCATCCGGCTCGCGCACGTCAATGATTCGAATTGGCTCTCCGGCGCGAAGCCGTTCTTCTACCTCTTTTGGCGTGATGGTTTTCATCGTCATCCTCCTCTACTGCCAGGCGTTTAAGCCGCCTTTGACGTTCGTTACGTGCTGAAATCCCATTTTCTTTAACAATTTGCTTGCTTTTTGGCTTCGCATCCCGCTTTGGCAAATGACAACCACTTCTTTTTCTTTCGATAGTTCACGAGCGCGTGCAGCCAATTCGTGCAGCGGGATGTTGCGAAAGCCCGGCAAGTGAAAAGAGCGAAACTCCATTGGAGTGCGCACGTCAATATATTGCACGCCAGATTGTTTCAGCCGCCGCTTTAACTCCGCCGTTGTGATCATCTCTACTCCTTTCGGCGGAATGAAACGACTAGCGAGAAACCAAGCAAGCAAAACGAACAACACGATGTTGATGATGGTTTGCGACATACCATTCCCTCATTTTAAATAAATAAGTTCACATTTCCTTCCGAAGCATCAGCCAAATACGCAGCCACCCCTGCAAACTCAATGCCGTCAATCAATTCTTCCGGCTTCAGCCCCAGCAAATCGACCGTCATTTGACAGGCGACAAGCTTCACACCCTGCTCTTTCGCCATCTCGATCAACTGCGGAAGCGGCATGGCGTTATGCTTTTTGATCACCTTTTTGATCAGCTTTGGGCCGATGCCAGCAAAATTCATGCGCGACAGTCCCATGCGGTCGGCGCCACGCGGCATCATTTTGGCGAACATCTTTTCCAGAACCCCTTTTTGCACGGGAACGGGCGCCTCTTTCCGCAAGGCATTCAGCCCCCAAAACGTATGGAAAATCGTCACGTCATGATCATAAGCTGCGGCGCCGTTGGCGATGATGTAAGCCGCCATCGCCTTATCATAGTCGCCGCTAAACAAAATGATCGTCGTCTTTTTCTTCGGCTGTGTCATCTTGCTGCCTCCTTTCCTTTATACCTGTATAGATATAAACATGTGCACACATTATCCTTTTTGGATCCAGAACATCAATACACCGTTGTCTTCTTTCATATCAAGCACCGTATGGCCACTCGCTTTTGCCCATGCCGGCAAATCGTTTTTCGCCCCTTTATCGGTCGTATGCACTTCGAGCACTTGACCCGATTGCAATTCGTCCATCGCTTTTTTCGCTCTTACCACCGGCATCGGGCAAGCCAATCCTTTTGCATCCAATACTTTTGCTACATTCATCATTGATGACCTCCTTGGTTAGATAAAGTTTATTACCATTACCCCTATGGGTATATTACTACAAGAAAAAGAACGTTGTCAACATTTTTTTTGTTGATCAACGCATTAACGGCTTTTTACCAATAGTTCGACGGCTTCTTTGACAAGATGGTCTGCGCTTTCTCCTTTTTCCATGCTTTCACGCAGGCAATGTTCCAAATTGGTGCTGACGATGACGGCAATGGCGCGATCAATGGCATTGCGCGCCGCCGACAGCTGGGAAACGACGCTCTTGCAGTCTTTGCCTTGTTCCATCATGCCGAGGACGCCTTTAATTTGTCCTTCAATCCGTTTTAAGCGGTTTTTGATTTCTTTGTTATATTCCATCGGCTCGTTCGCCTCCTTTCTTGACAATCACAAGCCGCAATCGAATAACTTTTCACCTCATAGCCATAGCGACGCAACAATCGGATGCCGACGTTTTTTTCGATGTCATCCCGAGCGATGATATGAAGCGGCTTTGGCGGA
Source organism: Geobacillus sp. 46C-IIa (assembly GCF_014679505.1). Taxonomy (GTDB): domain Bacteria; phylum Bacillota; class Bacilli; order Bacillales; family Anoxybacillaceae; genus Geobacillus. Next base: position 1,280,525 of record NZ_CP061474.1, on the reverse strand, counting down.
ATATGCCGCGCATGCCGTTTCAAATACGCCACCGGAATATGCAACGCTTGACCAAATATAGAGCCGTTGCTTTCATTATAATCGCGCAAGTCGATAAGAAGCAAGCCGTCCGGCACCTCTTCTACCGGAAGGCATGGGATATGTTTGACAGGATAGTAGCGTCGATACAACGCTGCACCTAAAAGAATAAGAAGAAATAACCAACTGCTGACAGTCAACGGTTCACCCCCTCTATTCACCATATGCACGATCATTATATACCCTATGCGGTATAATGGCAATAGGAAATATTTTCCTCGACAATTGGTTATTCCCAGCGAATCAACAGACCATAGACAGCTGGATGAAAATGAACCAACTTCACGTTGCCCGCCTTTTGCTTCACATAGGAAAACAGTTCGTCCGACGGAATTCGCTCATGAAGCGGCGGCCCCATTTCGCTTTCTATCGCTTCCCATTCGATCAACAGAAACTGCCCATTTGGCCTCATCACGCGGCGAATTTCGTCAATGGCAGCTTCTTTTCGTTCCACTTCATGAAAGACGAACGCCATGATCCCTTTGTCCACCGAATGAGAAGGAAAGGCGGTCGAGGCGACATCCGCCACCCGATATTCGATGTTGGTAATCGCTAGTTTCTCGGCTCGCTGTTTTAACAATTCTATCATTTCCGGCTGCACATCGACCGCGTACACTTTTCCGTTTGTCGCCTGCGCGAGAGGAATCGTAAAATAGCCATTCCCAGCGCCAAGATCGATGACCGTGTCATCCGGTTTCACGGACAACATCGAAATGGCCTGCTGCGGGTCGATCCATTCCTTGCGCTTCGAATCCAATAATCGTTCAGCGTGTTCATAATGAAAACGATGCCCTGTCATCCTTTTTCCCCCTATTCCTCACTTCAATTTTATTATACTCTTACTCTTAAAGAGATGAAAAAAGCCGGCATTGGAAAACGCCGGCTTTCTCTCTTTACCGAACGGCGCAACGGTTTGGACCGATTTCCATCTCCCGCTGTTCGTCTTCCGTCGGATGCAGCTTTCCCATATTCGTCTGACGAATTTCCTGATAAGCGTTCGGTTGCGGCGGCAAATTTTCTGTCACGGTACGGCGAAACTCTTCGTCACTAGAAATATTCAGCCCATGATTTTTCTTATACAGAACCCCCAACCGTTCCGCCACACTGCCATCCTTATTCATTTCATTCGGCCCCATATAGTGCGCCGGCAATACAATCAAATCATCTGCAAGCTGTTTGTAACGTCGGTAAAGCGTCTCCCGCAGATCGCTCACCCAGTCTTGCGCTTTCCCTGCCAAATCTGGACGTCCGATCGAATCAACAAACAAAATATCGCCGGTTAATAAATATTGATCGTCTACGATAAACGATGTACTGCCAATCGTATGCCCCGGTGAATACAACGCTTCAATCACGACATGGCCGACGCGGATGCGGTCGCCATCTTGAATCGGTGTGTAGGCAAACGTCACCTCTTCCGCGTCTTTCGGCGGCAAATAATACGTCGCGCCCAGTTCTTCCGCCAACTTGCGCCCGCCAGAAATATGGTCGGCATGCAAATGCGTGTCAAGCACATGCTTGATTGTAATGCCGTGTTCGTTCGCAAAACGGACATAAGCGTCAGTCATGCGATTCGTATCGATCAACGCTCCCTCGCCGTTCGATTCGACGAGATATGAGAGACACCCTTTGCCAAGGCGGACAAATTGGTAAATCGTTCCACCACTTTTCAACTCGCCAATTTTCACTGGTTCCAAATGCTCGCTCCACGCCTTCATGCCACCTTCGATCGAATAAGCGTCCGTATAGCCCGCCCCTTCCAACTGTTCGGCCACAAACTCCGACGAACCGCCCTTCGCACAAACGGCATAAATCGTTTTGTTTTTCTCTTTTGGCAAACGGTCCAAATATGGTTCAATGCCATCCAACACTTCAAAATACGGAATGTTGACGACTTCGACTCCTTTTCCTTCAATACGCCAATCAGCAAAATCTTCGGGATTGCGGGCGTCGACAATGAACAGCTCCTCACCGCGAATGATCTTATTGGCGATCTCTTTGACCGAAATCGTTTTTGCCAACGATATCCCCTCCTAATCTCATGATTTCGTCAATGATCCGTTATTCTCAACGATGATTCGGTTGATTCCACAATGCCATAATGGCATCCGGATCATACCCGAGCACCCAGCGACCATTAATCTCGATTTGCGGCACGCCCATTTGTCCCGTCGTTTCCACCAGTTTCCGCGCCGCCTCCGGATCAACTTCGACATTCACTTCCTTGAATGGAATGCCTTGAGCGCGCAAAAAGTTTTTCGCCATGACGCAATACGGGCATGTCGTTGTGGTATAGACAGTGACTTGTGCCATCTTCTCCTTCCTCCTCTCCCTTATTAGAAGGCCAATGTAATATCGGCGTCTTTCGCAAATTGCAGGAACGTTGCCGCCCCCGCCACCTCAATGCCATCGACGAATTGGTTTTTGTCAAGCCCCATGACATCCATCGTCATTTGGCAAGCGATCAGCTTCACACCCATCTCTTGCGCCATTTGAAGCAATTCGGCAATCGATGGAACGTTCGCTTTTTGGAACCCTTGTTGGAAATGCTCTTTCCCTTCAGGGATCGGCAATTGTTTGTGGGCTTCTTTATGGATGAGGTTCAACCCCTCAAACGTAAAGAACACCCCGACCTCCGCGTCTGCCGCCGCAGCCGCTGTCGCAATGTTAAACACCTTGTACGCATCAAACAACCCGCCGTTTGCTGCAATGATGGCCACTTTCATGCGAATAACCTCCTTATGTTTTTCATGAATTATGTTTTATTGTCTGTCTCAAATTTATACACATATACACGTTTTTATATACATATACGCGTATATGTATATTACAGAAATAATATTATCGAATTGTTTGTCTTTTGTCAACAGGAAAATACTCATCCAATTCTAAAAGAGAAAATAAAAAGCAGCGAAACAAAGGCTGCTTTTAAAGCGTGCAAAATTGCTTTCCATAATTTCTGCCTCGGGTTCGACAGTGATTCACTTGATGACCCTCAAATGCAACATCAAACATAAGTTCATCCCCCTTTATCAGAGATCGATACCGAGAACCCATCTGTAAATATTTTACTTCTACGCATTATAAGGAAACATCCGCCTACCTTCTGCTCCGAGTTATTAGCAAAAAAGTGGCTTTCGCCCAACCTTCTCATGACTATCAAAACTATTTCCCATCTTTAAACATTATACCTTTCGTACAATAAAGAATTTCCTCAATAGCCATGGCCCTGGCGCAAATCTTAACTTCAACTCCCATGCCCCAACGCCTGCAATCTGATATTGGCGTGCCAATTTCATTTTCTGTCCCATGCTTCTGACATCTTCAAACCATACCTCATGGATATTTCCAAGCTCATCCGTATACCGGAAAAATGGCGATTCATATTCAAATGAATACTGAATGGACGATTGATACCGCATAGCAGTTAAAACCGCCTCTTGGTTGGAGAGAGCATCCGCCAATGTCCCAGGCTGGTACGGAATGATCCAATCGTATCCATATAATGGAAGTCCGAGCAAGATTTTTTTTCGAGGCACACGCTCGACAGCAAACTGAAGAGCGGATTTCACCTCATTAATCGGAGCGACTGGACCTGGTTCACTTGTTAAATGGTGCCAATCGTATGCCATGATAAACATATAGTCGACGACCGCGCCAATGCCGCCATAATCGTAGCCTTTGAGCCAAGGGATCTCCTCGCTTGTTTTCGCTGGAACGGCGATCGTCAAAACATATCCAGCCGGTTTTAACCGATCGCGCAGCTGACGCAAAAAGCCAGTAAACAAATCACGATCCTCGCCGCGAATTTGCTCGAAGTCAATATTGACACCGCCATAGCCCTTTCGTGATACTAAATAAAAGATGTTCTCAACCAGATTCGCTCTCGCTTCCGGATTGTTCAGCACTTGGCTTGCCAGTCTCGTACTAAACCCCTCCGATGTTAGGTTCGTTACTACCGCAATGGGTGTGACGCGGTTTTGCCATGCTGTTTCAATCGCTGCGGCGTCATCCCGCGTAGTGACAATGTCGCCATTAGGGGCAAAGCGATATTCGAACAGGGCAATGTACGATGAATACGGGGCAAAATCTCGCACGAGCGCCCGATCTAAGTTCGGTTCGCGGAGAGTGTAATAAGCTAACGTTATGGCTTGATACCAGGAAATATCAGGAATATAAATTTTCATTCCTGGAAACATTCTATACGGGTCCACCGCCGGATTGGCTGCCCGCAACTGTTCGACCGTCACAAATGCTTTCCGTGCGATGGCGCTTAGTGTGTCCCCTGGCTGTACTGTATACGTATAGACCGGGATAAGCAATGCTTGACCAGGAACAATATTCGTTTCAACTAAGCCATTGACAAAGCGCAGACTTTCCAGCGGATAATCGTATCGCCTGCTGATGGAAAAAAGCGTATCCCCAGGCTGAACAGTGTGAATAAACATGATCATCCCTCCATTTCATCAATCAACAAAGTTTCGTCGCCGGTACGATAATATATATACGCCTGTTGCTTGCGCCTGCACCTTGTCTTGCTATCTTCTGTACCCCATGTATGTGCTCTACTCCCCATTGTGGCATGTATGATACCCCCTTCCCCTTCTTCCTTCCTGTAAGACAATGAGGGGACGCCTTGTGTCACGGACTCCTCCTTGTATGTAATCTCCAATACATCCTAGTATCGATTTGATTGAGCGAACCACGACAGTCAATTGCCGTTCTTTTGTTTTATTCTCATTTGCTTGTACGCTACTCTTAATCCTAAAGCAGGACAAAACAAAAAGCGGCCAAAAAGCCGCTGTTAAAGCAAGGTAAAAAAATAATATCCAAACAATCCGGTGATCAGCAGCAACAGAGAAGCCAAAAACCAAATTAACGGGCGTGATGGCCGGAACATTTGTTCATTAATTTGTTTCGTCTTCACGACATAACTAATGGCAGAAAACACAATCGTGCAGATGGAAATCACCTCAAGCCAGACTTCAAAAAATCATATGCCGCCATTTTCTTTTTTTGTCTCTGCTCAACTGTCATTGATTCAGATGCATCTTCATTGCCACAACCGCCTGGTCAATCAGGAAGATGCCGTGGACAAGGCGACTTACCTTTCAGGAAAGCTGCTGAGCTCTTCTTCCGAACGGGCATGACATCACTTTGCCACTGTTTTCAAAGTTTCATCCAGCCGCATACGTGAATAGACTCCAGCAAGAAACGGTAGCAAGGCCACTGTCCCGATTGCCCATGTCACTCCTAATAAATCTGCTATTATTCCAGCAATTAACGCACCGAACGCATAACCACTATCTCTCCAAAAACGGTACACTCCCATTGAAGATGCGCGCCAGTTAGGTGATGCAACATCACCAATTGCTGCTTGCAAAGTTGGGTAAACCATTGCTGTACCCAAACCTAAAAGAATAGCACCTAAAATCCATAAAGAAAAACGGTTAACAAATAAGATAAACCAAAGGGCAAATGCTTGTGTCCACATTCCATAGGTAATTAATTTTTTCCTTCCGACTTTATCACTCAATACTCCCGTAAACAACTGAAAAAATCCCCATGCGGCTGGATATATGGCTATTATTGTACCTGTTTGGCTAACACTTAAACCTGCATTAGTAAAATATAAAGGAAAGAGCCCCCAAGCCATCCCATCTTTCAAATTCGTTGCCAATCCAGAAAAACTAATACTGGAAAGGTTTTTATCTTTCCATGTTGTTAAGTTAAATACCTCTTTGGAGGATAAATTATTATTACTCTTAGTTTTTGTGGCATTGTCTTGAATTTGAATCTTTAGATGCTGCCCAGTATCCTTTATAATTAAAGATAATAAAATTCCAATAATGACAATACCGATTCCTAAATAAAACGGTTCTGGTCTTAATGAGTAGGAAGAAGCAACATAACCTGATACTGCAGCCATGATTGCCACACCAGAATATCCCGCGAATTCATTTAAACCTACTGCTGTTCCTCTTTGGTTCGCTTTGGAAATGTCTATCTTCATATTAACTGTCATTGACCAAGTCAGTCCTTGGTTAATACCTAACAAAATATTTGCAAATACAATTACCCACCATGCATGTGCGAAAATAGTGAGAATAGGTACAAATAAACCAACGACCCAACCTAACAAGAGAACTCTTTTCCTGCCAAACTTATCAGCAATTTGCCCCGCAAAATAATTTACAATCGCCTTAGAAAAACCAAAACTAATGATAAAGGAAAGGGCTGCGCTTGTAGAAGCCAAACCAAACTGTTCCTCACCTAATAACGGTAGAACAGTTCGTTCAATCCCTACCATTGATCCAACAAATAAATTGGTAACGACTAATAAAATAAATTGATATAAATTTTCCTTGATCCCGATTTTTTTAGACATTCCTTTCACCTCTCAAGAGTATGTCCCAAAAGTGTTGGGACATATCTTTCATTATTACACCTTTGATTTGTGGGAGGGAAGAGAGAGATCGATAACGAATACCAATTCACCCTCCGCTTACGCTCACGCGTGGAAGTGGGGGCTTCTCGGTTTAGAATGATAAAGAAGTATGAGTAAAGAAGGCAATTATTCACTCACACATCTTTCAAGCCCACCCAGAATGAGAGGACGACCGACAGTCCAACGATGATCATCGGTGCATACGTGATCAAAAACGTTCGCATCATTCTTTTCCTCCTTCCCATTTTCCTTTGACGTACGTTTTGTTGAACAAAAAGAGGCGCATCAGCAAATAGAGCGATGGAATCAAAAGCAACAAGCCAGCAATAAATGCAACGATCAGCGCAATAGCCATTGTCTCATTCGTAAACCCGTCATAAATTGTCAAAAACGGGTAAAGCAAATACGGATAGTGCGAAATACCGTAGGCGTAAAAGGCGAACGCATATTGACATAAAAGCGCAATAAACGCCCAGCCAAACCGCCTTTGCCGCCAAAGAAGCCAGGATGCTAAGGGCGTATGGAATTTTCAACGCGTATTTCACTTCACCGTCTTCTTCAAGCATACCAAACAACACAAGCGGCGCATGGGAACTCGTTTCGAAATGCCATTCAGCGGCCGCGAGCTTCTCCGGCTGATAGACAGCCAAAAATTTTCCTGACAAATCGCCAACAAGGGCGCTCGCTATCGAAAAAATCAACGCCGCTTTCATCGTTAAATGAAGCACCTTGCGATGATAAATGTGCCTGTTGCCTTTGAGCAAATGCCAAGCAGCAATCGAAGCAAGAAAAAACGCCGATGTCATATACGCCGTCGCCAGCACATGGGCGACTTTCGTCGGCATCGCTGGATTGAACATCGCCGCGATCGGATCGATGTTGACAATCTGACCGTTTTTCAACGCAAACCCTTGCAGTGTGTTCATAAACGCGTTCACCATCGTAATAAACATCGCGGACGCCGAAGAACCGACCGCCACCGGAATAAGCAACAGCAAATGTTTTTTCTGGTTTTCGAATCGATCCCATGTGTACAAATAAATACTAAGAAAAATGGCCTCAAAAAAAGAACGCGAACGTCTCCATAAACAGCGGCAGACTGATCACCTGGCCAGCCAGCTGCATAAAATGCAGCCATAAAAGCGACAGCTGCAAGCCGATCGCCGTCCCGGTCACAACGCCGACCGCCACTGTAATGACAAAGCCACGCGTCCAACGGCGGGCGAGCAAAATATAATGCATATCGTTTTTGCGGATCCCAACCCACTGGGCGATGGCGATCATAAGCGGAATCCCGACGCCGATCGTGGCATAAATAATATGGAACGTTAATGTTAACTCAGTCAATACGCGGCTGAACCAAACTGGATCGTATTCGCGCACGGTTCATCCCCCCTAAGAAAACAGTCGGCTGATCAACGAAACAAACACGGTTGCCGCCGCCAAAAAACTAATCTATACAAGCCATATCTCTTGTCGTTTCCCCACGATCCTCCTCTCCCATCGACATTTATGCACAACAAATTTTGTGATAAATATCACAAACTAGTCATTTTTATGATCCCACAAAACATCCTCTCTTATCCTCTACAAATGCGAATAATTTGTGACATTTTTCACATATTCATTGTAAAAAGTAAAGAATCAGCCCCCCTTATCTCCAATCACATGCATAGAATGATCACTAAAATTTATAAATTATACTAAATCTGCAATCTGATTTTTTAAAGCGTATTGAATGAGCTCATGTTTTTCCTTAATACCAAGCTTCTGCATAATGTTCGCTTTATGACTTTCAACTGTTTTAGGACTGATTTTTAATTTGTTCGCAATTTGATTATTGGTATATCCTAAAAATGTCAACCGAACAATTTCCCGTTCACGATTTGTAAGAGGAGATCTCGGTTCTTTTTCCATGATTATTTTTTCTAGTTTCTCTTGTGGGATATGTGTACGGTAAAACCGTTCTCCTCGACATACCGCCTTCAATGCTTTGTACAAATCGTTCGTTTGGCTATTTTTTAGCAAGTAGCCATGAATGTTATGTTGAAGGGCTTTTTGCACATATATTTCTTCATCGTGCATGGTTAAAACAACGATTTTGGTATCCAGTTCATCCATGATTGTTTTTGCGGTTGTAAATCCATCAAGTCCTGTCGGCATAGAAAGGTCTAGCAAAACAACATCAGGATGATGCTTCAACGCGAGCGTAATCGCATTACAACCGTTGCTTGCTTCTCCAACGACTTCAACATCTGGAAACCCTTCGAGAAGTAGACGAATGCCTTTGCGAATTAAATCATGATCATCGACGATTAACACTTTCATCCTCTTCACTCCCTTCTATTGGTACACATACAAAAATCGTTGTTCCTTTCATTGGTGAAGACGTAATTATTGTTTCTCCACCTAAATGGGAAATACGCTCTTGAATATGTTTTAAGCCAAGTCCTTCGCGTTTTTCTTCAACCTCGAAACCAACTCCGTTATCTTTAATAGATACGTGTAATTCTTGCCCCACTCGTTCGATTGTTATACATACATCTGTTGCCTTTGCGTGCTTCATAACATTATGCAATGCTTCTTGAATGACACGGTAAAGATTAATTTCCACTGTTGGCGACAAACGCATGTATACATTCGTTTGAAGTGAAAACGACATATTTGGCATTTTTGATTGAAATGAATGAATGAGCGATTGAATGGTCGGAACGAGCCCAAGTGCGTCTAAACTTTTCGGACGAAGTTGTTGCGCATATAGCTTCACATCCTCCATGACACGGCCAAGTTCTTCGCGCACCTCTTTGACATATGCATGTAACTTTTCATCCTGTATACGTTGTATGATATTATCTAAAGCAATAGAAATACTGTAGAGTGACTGACCAACACCGTCGTGCAATTCTTGTGCGAGACGTTTATGTTCTTCCTCTTTTGCCTCTGTTAGTTTTTTCACCATCCACTTGGAATGCAGTACTTCTTCTTCTTTTTTCTTCACCGTTTGGTCACGAAGTACAAGCAAATAATATTTTGCACCGTCTTGCTCAAGGATAAGCGCTGTGCTCATTTCCACATCAATTAAGTGTCCATGATAAGTTGGCATTTCAGATAAAAAATACGGCACTTCTTCAGTGGAAATTAAATAACATCGCTCTTCGCCTTGACGTACATCACGCTTTTGACAAAACGAGCAATATGGTACTTTTTCGCCAAGTTGCCATCCAGTGAGTCGCTTAGCAGCTGGATTCATTTCGACAATTGTTCGCTCATGGTCCATTACAATGATCCCGTCTTGAATGTAAGTAAAAATTCTATCCAAAAATCTCATTTTTACCTCCATTCCCCTATTATAATATTAAGTTGCAATAAAGATTTTCCAATTGTTCGATTCTGTTTTCCCTTCATACAAGTCGACTTTGATAGAATGCGGCGAGTGCTCTGATGGATGTAAAACAAAGTTTCAACTTATATAGGTTTAAAAAGAAAAAATCGAAAGAAAGGACTGATGAAATCAGTCCTTATGCTTTTCTGGCAATTGGAAGTTTTTCTTGCACCCACGCTAAATACCCACCTTTTAAATTGAGCACCTGTTTTACCCCTTTTGCTTGTAAGATACTGGCGCCAATTGCTGAACGTGCACCTGATTGACATTGAACAATGTACGTTTTTCCCTCTGGGATCTCGTTTAAACGATCCGCAAGCGTGCCGAGCATAATATGTTGCGCCCCTTCAATATATCCTTCGTCCCATTCTGCTTGATTGCGCACATCAATAAGGTGATAATGCTTGTCTTGTAAATATTGACGCAATTGTTGCACATCAATTTCTTCATATCTCTCTACTTCACCGCTTAATGCAACGACTGGTTCAATGTATGCAACAATGCGGTCCAACCCAATATAAGCAAGCGCTTTGCGAATCGCTTGTACATCTTCTTGACTTGCAATCAACACAATGTCCTGGTCATAGTTAATGAACCAACCTGCCCAATTTGTAAATGATTTGTTAAACGGAATGTTGATGGATCCTGCATAATGTGCATTCGCAAATTCTTGAGGCGGACGAACGTCTAAAATAAATGCTCCGTTTGCTTGATACTCGTCGAGTTGCTTACGTGTTGACAGCACTGGCACTTCTTCTTCATTCAAATATTTAGGACCAACTTTATTCACTTGTTTCATCATGGCAAAATATTTTGGCGGCTCCGGTTGCCCTGCAAGCAATCGTTTCACAAACTCTTCTTCATCTTCAATTTTTAGCGCCCAGTTGGTCCGCTTTTCATATCCAACCGTTGAAGAAGGAACAGCACCAAGTGCCTTCCCGCATGCACTTCCTGCTCCGTGCGCCGGCCATACTTTTAAATAATCTGGGAGCGCTTTGAATTTTTTTAGCGATTGAAACATTTGACGAGCGCCAATGTCCGCTGCGCCGGAAATCCCTGCTGCTTTTTCAAGCAAGTCCGGTCGGCCCACATCACCAACGAACACGAAATCGCCGGTGAAAATGCCCATCGGTTCTGTTGCGCCACTGCCCCGATCTATCAAAATAAACGAAACATGCTCTGGTGTATGCCCTGGTGTATGAAGCACCTTAAATTCGACATTTCCAACGGTAAAGACACTTCCTTCTCTCACAAGCTCGTGATTAACCTCATCTAAATATTGATATTTCCAATTTTCATCTCCTTCATCCGACAAATACAATTTTGCCCCACAACGTTTGGCTAATTCTTTGGCACCGGAGACAAAATCTGCGTGAATATGTGTTTCGGCGGCTGCAACAATTCTCATTCCTTCTTTTTTGGCTGTGTCGATATACTGATCTACGTTGCGTCCTGGATCGATGACAATCGCTTCCCCTGTCCGTTGGCAACCAACTAAGTAAGACATGTGGGCCAGCTGCTCATCGAAAAATGAACGAAATAACATGTCACATCCCCCTTTTACAAACGATGTTGATGGATGACATCCAAGAGCGTCTCTATATATTTAACACCATCTTGGAGCAACGGGTGTTTTAACAAACGATACATGCGCAACAGCGAAACAGTAGATGAATCACGTTCACGCTGAAAACGTTCATTGGTCTCTTTTAAAATGGCCAGTCCTTTTTCAACCGGAACAATCTCTTTCGCTCCCTCCACCATATACGCCATCGACTCGCGGTCACGAAGCACACTAACGGAAAACGAAATGAGTTCCTCTGCTTTTTGCAACCATTGAACAAGTGTCGGCAGCAACTGAATGAACGTTGCCATCGCTTCAAGGTGCGCGGCCGTCAATCGGAATGGCTCCATTTTTTCCTCGAACTCGGTAAACAATGCTTCGAGCGATTGCTTATCGTTCATGACATGTTGGACAAAGGCGAGTTTGTCTTCCGCAGACTCCATTGCTTTTTTTAGTTCTGGGAGCTTTTCAATCAAATACCGCAGCGCTTCGCGTTGTTCATCTTTTTCGAGTAGTTGCAACACAGGTTCGAGCGACATATTCTCCCCTCCTTCACATCAATCCTTTTAACATCCCGTCCCAATACACGATTGGCAATAAGTGCTTTTTCATGATATACATGCTGAATCGCTCTTTCGACTGGTCAAATGGAAACGTTTCATGCGGATTTTTATCGTAATCAAATTCAGCCAAAACAAGTCGATTGTAACCGGTTACAAGCGGACACGATGTATAACCGTCATAGCGAGCGTGCAACAGCTTCCCGCGCATGAGCGCAAGCAAGTTTTCTGCCACGACCGGCGCTTGTTTCCGGATGGCTGCTCCCGTTTTGGACGTAGGCAGATTCGTACAGTCGCCAGAACCGAACACATTTTTGTATGTTTTATGCTGCAACGTATACGGATCGACATCCACCCACCCACCAGCATCAGCTAATGCGCTTTTGGCAATAAAGTCGGGTGGGCCCATCGGAGGTGTAACGTGAATCATATCAAAACTTAGCGTAAAACGTTCATTGGTATCTAAATGTTGGAACGTTGCTTTTTTCTCTTCTCCATCAATCTCAACTAAGTCTACGCGATACTTGGTTTCAATATTTTTCCGTTGAATGACTTCTTCAAGCGTATCCGCATATCGTTTGACAGCGAAAATATTAGGCAAACCAGAAATAAACATGATCTTTGTTTGGTCACGCACACCCGACTGGCGGAAATAATCATCGGCGAGATACATGATTTTTTGCGGTGCGCCGCCACATTTGATCGGCGTGCTTGGTTGAGTAAAAATGGCCGTGCCGCCGCGAAAATGGCGGATGTTTTCCCATGTGCTCCGGACATAGTCATAGGAATAGTTGCTGCAAACCCCATTTCTTCCAATCGTTTCTTTTAGACCTTTAATGCGTTCCCAGTTGATTTGAATTCCAGCCGCTACGACAAGATAGTCGTAATGAATCGTTGAACCTTCTTTCGTTCTCAACTGATTGTGTTCCGGAGAGAACGTTTCCACAGCTTCTTTGAGCCACTTTGCCCCTTCCGGAATCAGCGATGCTTGCTCCCGTACGGTATCTTCTGCTTTTGCTGCGCCACCGCCGACAAGTGTCCAGAGTGGTTGATAATAATGTTTATCTGATGGATCAATGAGCAGCACTTGACCATGCAACTCACGATTTTTTCTTAATAAACGGGCCGCAATGGAAATCCCCGCTGAGCCTGCTCCAACAATCGCAACCTTTACATGATGCACACCCGCCATTTACGATCACTCCTTCATATTTGAATTTAAATCTATTTAACTAACTTAATTACATTATATATATCATGCATTCATATACCCATAGGGGATTTCCCTGATTCTGTTTGATCCCAAAAAAGAAAGAGGGTATTTTTCTATCCCTCGATCAAATGAAATATGCAACAGTATGTTGTTCAAAAGACCGGAGCGAATGACCTGCCCCCCCTTCGTTTCAACCATAGCTTTTAATGAAACGTTGAATCCTTTCGCTCATGGACATTGGTGCCCTAACCGCCAGCCTGACGGAAACTTGTTGAGGTTTCCCATACCATCAAAGCAAGCTGAAAAAATAGTAACCGAACAATCCGGTAATCAACAACAACAAGGCCGCTAAAAACCAAATTAACGGACGTGACGGTCGGAATGTCTGCTCATTAATTTGTTTTGTTTTTATAACATAACTAGCAGTCGAAAAAATAATGGTGCAGATGGAAATAACGACCGCCAATGCTCCGATCCATTGGACAATCACCGTAGACAATGCGCTGCTCGTTGACTTTTCATGCAAATTGATAACCAAAAACGCGATCCCGACCACCGCGATCGACGTGCGAATCCAAGCGAGAAAGGTCCGCTCGTTCGCCAAATGTTGTTGAATATATTTCGAATCCTCCGTTGTCTGTCGTTGTTCCTTTTCCATCCTCACTGTCTCCTTTGCCTTTGATTTAGTCCATTTGCTTCATCTGCTCCACCATCCACTCTTTGCTCATTGGTCCAATCATTTTATTTCGGATGATTCCTTCTGAATCAATCACATAGCTTGTCGGAATCGCCTTGGCTTGGTATCGTTGAGATACTTCCCCTTGTTCATCGAGAACCACTGTAAATGTAATGCCGTACGTTTCAATGAAGCGCGCCACCTGTTCCGAATTCTTCTCCGATTTAGTCAAGTTCACCGCTACAATCTCTACTCCTTGATTTTTATATTCTTCATAAAACGTTTGCATATCCGGCATTTCCGCACGACACGGCGGACACCATGTTGCCCATATGTTCACAATCACTTTTTTTCCACGAAAATCGGACAGTCGCACTTCTTTTCCGTCAAGCGTTCGCAACGCAAAATCAGGCGCCCTGTTTCCCACTTCAATTCCTTCAACTGCTTGGCTGCTGCTCATTCCTCCTGTTTTTTTCTCAAAGTTGTTTTTTTGTAAAAACGCATCGTAGATCGCCCATCCTGTCAACACGAGAAGCACCAATACCACGGCTGCTTTTTTCAATTTTCCTCCTCCTCCACCTTAAAACGAAAAGATCGAATAACTTGACAACAAGGCGCTAATTTTCGTCATCTGCCCCGTATAAAGCAACCCGCCAAGCACAACGAGCAACCAGCCGTTCACTTTCGCCAACACCGGAATCCAGCGATTTACATTTTTGATAATTTGCAATGATTTTGTCATGACGAGAGAAATGAACAAAAACGGGACGCCCAATCCGAGAGAATAAAGCAAGAGAAGTGTCATTCCACTATATAACGTTTCCATTGAACTCGCCAACAACAAAATGGATGACAGCGTCAGTCCCACACAAGGAGTCCAACCCGCGGCGAACGCCATTCCGACAAATACAGAACTGAGCCACCCTCTCGTTTTATTCGCGCTTGTATCCCAACGTTTTTCCTTCATCAACAGACGAAAGGAGAGAACACCCGCCATTTGCAGCCCAAATACGATAATAAATAGACCCGCGAGTTTTTCCATCAATCCTCGATATTGGATCAACATTTGCCCGATCGCGCTTGCCGTTGCGCCCATCAGCACAAAAATGACGCTGAACCCGCCAATAAAAGCAAGGGAGCGAAGAACAATTTCCCGTTTTCCGGCTTGGATTTTGTTTTCTGCCACCTTCGTCCCTGTCAAATGAGCGACATAAGCAGGAATAAGCGGAAAAATACAAGGAGAAAAGAAAGAAAGAGCACCTGCAACAAACGCGAAAATCGCTGACATATGGATCAACACCCCTTCTTTTTGATTTCGGTGGCATACTCCCACCGCTTAGGGGTAGGGGCTTTCCGGGTCATTCCCCTCTCACGACGGGAAGTGGACCGAGCGATCCCCGTGTGCCCCATGCTTGGGCTGCCTTACAAAGACAGCAACCGAATCCTTTTCTGCAAAAGATTTCGAGCAGCGTTATAGTCCCAGTCATTTAAGTAAGTTAGAGATTTTTGCCATCTTTTCCCCCTTTTCACACTAGACGCCGATTATCGGGCGATCATCCAAATCAGCCATTGGCCAACTCCCCATGCGGCGAAAAACCAATATGGACCGTCTACTCTTTCAATCGGCTTTCTTCGACCGATCATCCACAACATGACCAATACGGAGAGCAGCAATTGATATAAATGGATCGGATGGCGAAAAAAAAGAGAAGAATGACTCATCAGCTTCCCGTATTGCCGCTCAAACAAATAATATATGAAGTGAGCACCCAAATAAGCAGCAATGAACGAATTCGCTACCACATGCCCAAAAATGTTTCGACGATAAGTTCGAAACACAATCAGGGCCGCCGACGCAGCCACCCCCCACAGCACTCCTTTGCTTCCGCCCGGCAAATATAAGACGCCGAGCGGATTGCGCCATAATAAAGAAGGATCTGCAATGATCGGGCTCAATTTCCACACAAGCATGTAGACCAATACGCCATCTATGAACAATTGCTCTATCGCTCTCCGCTGCTCGCTTGAACCCGTCCAAATCGCCCGCCAAAACAAATACCCTCCAACACCAGCAACAACCCAAATCATCCAGCCTGTGCGAATCAGCAGCGGCCCTATGGCAATGACATCACCCATATGCTACACTCCTGCCTTCAGATGCTTTCGAGCAAGGAAGCATCTTGATTCACAACTACCCCTATAGGTATATTAGCTGGCTGTTAACTGGTTGTCAATGTTTGCCGAAAAAACAGGTCGTTCGAATGAAAAACGCCTTGCCCCTATCGGCAAGACGTCCTATTCGCTATTGTTTGGCAACCGCATACAAGCGATATCCGCCATCGACGTTGATCGCGCGAAACCCATGCTGCCGCAAAATGCGGACGGCGATATATCCACGCAGCCCGGCTTGGCATATGACATAGATGTCTTTTTCTTTAGGAAGTTCGTGCAAACGGTCACGCAATTCATCGAGCGACACGTGGATCGAACCGGGAATCATGCCCTGCGCGATCTCTTCTTTGGTGCGCACGTCAACCAACACGCCGCCTTTCGCAACGATGTGATCTATTTCATGCCATGACACGGTCTCGACAAGACCGTCCATGATATTCGACGCGACGTACCCTGCCATATTCACCGGGTCTTTCGCTGAAGAAAACGGCGGCGCATAGGCCAGCTCCAAGTCCGGCAAATCTCGGACGGTCAATCCCCCTTTGATCGCAGTGGCGATGACGTCAATCCGTTTGTCGACCCCTTCTTTTCCAACCGCCTGTGCGCCATACATGCGCCCGCTGTTGCGGTCAAAAATCAATTTGAACATCATCGGCGCAGCATGCGGGTAATACCCAGCATGGCTAAGCGGATGAAGATGGATGGCTTCATATGGAAGGTCAAGCAACCGCAACGTTTTTTCGTTCAGTCCTGTCGCTGCGACTGCTAGTTCAAACACTTTCGCAATCGATGTTCCCAATGTGCCGCTATATTTCGCGTCAAAACCGTGGATATGGTCGGCAACAAGCCGCCCTTGTCGGTTGGCTGGCCAAGCGAGCGGTACAAACGTTTCAAACCCATGAATATAATGTCTCACTTCCACCGCATCGCCAATGGCGTAAATCGACGGGTCAGACGTCTGCAAATGCTCGTTCACTTTGATCGTGCCGCGAACGCCTAACTCCAAGCCGGCTTCCTTGGCCAGCCCGCTTTCCGGCTGGACGCCGATGGCCAAAATCACCATATCCGTTTCGAGCACACGCCCGCTCGTTAGGACGACACGGCGGCCGCGCTCTTCCAACGCCTGCACTCCATCTCCCAGCAAAAGCTCGACCCCATGCTCCCTCATATGGGCATGAACCATGGCTGCCATTTCATAATCCACCGGCGCCATCACTTGATTGGCCCGCTCGACCAAGGTCACTTTGATGCCGTGTCGGACTAGATTCTCCACCATTTCCACGCCGATAAATCCGCCGCCGATCACAACAGCGCGCCTCGGCGTTTGTTCGTCAATATACGCTTTGATGCGGTCTGTATCCGGTACCGTGCGCAGCGTAAACAATCGCCTCTTCGATTCCCGGAATCGGCGGGACAATCGGCTTCGCTCCCGGCGATAAAATGAGAATATCGTATGTTTCTTCATACTCTTCCCCCGTCTTTACATTTCGGACGGAAACGGTTTTGCGGTCGCGGTGAATGGCGGTCACTTCACTCAGCGTACGAACATCGATGCGAAACCGTTTCGCCATCCCGTCCGCAGTTTGCACAAGCAACTTGCCTCGCTTTTCAATTACTCCCCCGATATAATACGGCAACCCGCAGTTGGCAAACGAAATGTATTCACCGCGCTCAAATAGGACAATATGATCCTCTTCGCTCAACCGGCGAAGGCGCGCAGCCGCCGTCGCTCCCCCTGCCACTCCGCCGACAATAACAATTTTTCTCATTTTGCTCCTCCTCCTCATTCGTTTCATCCATCCCCCATGGGCAATCTCCTCTTAAACAGATACCCATATATGTATAATAACACTCATGAAGAAGGGGAACAGTGACATTTCTCACCCCCCTTCTCTTGCCTCATCAACATAAATAATGCCAACCCATACGACTATCTTCCATGCAAAGCTAACAGTTGCCATACCGTTTGTTCCTTCGATTCGCCATCGGTAGCCTTGATTCGCTGAACAACCGCTCCGTTTTTCATAAAAAGAATCATATCTCCGGCATCAGCAGCTACGCCCATCATATGGGTCGAAAATATGTCGAAAATATAATGATCGTTGCCTCATTTTTTCGCTGGTTTAAAATGTCGATAAACCGGTCGATCCAAAACGGATCGAGACCATTTGTTGGCTCGTCAAGAAGCAAGAGCGCTGGATGACCTAATAACGACTGACCAAACAACAGTTTTATATTTAATTTATTAATTATTTAGAACATAGTTTTCTATAATGAGTTTTAGCTCGTACAGCGAAACAAAACATATGCAACGCACACCGCTATCCGCCCCAAAAAATAAGGAAGGCAGTCAACGATGCCTCTCTTGCCAAAACAATTGCTATGAATCAAGTCCGTAATACGCGCAAACGACATAACCTACCGCTTTCGCCGCGACAAGCAGGGCGTCCTCGTCAATATCAAACTTCGGATGATGGTTAAAGTACGGCTGTTCGACGTCTTTTGACGTGCGCCCCACATAAAAGTAACAGCCAGGGATTTGTTCCAAATAGTAGGCAAAATCGTCCGAAGGCGACAACATCGGGTACTCGACGACTTCCTGAATGTCCGGATCATTGGCGTTTTCGAGGCACTTCTTCACAAACGCCGTCACTTCCGCATCATTATACAGCGGCGGGTAGTCAGGAGCGAACGTCAGCTCGCATCTCACCCTAAATTCCGCTTCGATTCCGGCAGCGATCCGCCGCAGCTCCGTTTCAATGATCTCTTTCGTTTCATTAGACATATAACGAATATCTCCTTCGAGCGTCACATGATCGCGAATGACGTTAAACGTTCCTTTTCCATCGAAGGAGCCGATCGTAATGACCCCCATGTCAAACGGATTCAACCGGCGGCTGACAATCGTTTGCGCCGCGGTGACGAAATACGCTCCCGCCACGATCGCGTCATTGGCTTTATGGGGGAAGAGCCGTGGCCACCGCGCCCTTGAATTTCCACTTTTAAATAAGCCCGGCCGGCCATCGAATGCCCGCTATGGTACCCGACCACACCCGCCGGATGCATCGGAAGCAAATGAATGCAAAGAAGATTGCGTTCAAAAGCAGACGAACTGCACATCGACCACTATGGCAACTTGCTCGCGACCATCCTTGCGGAGGCGGCCCGACTGTGCTTCTATCCGCCCATATGGACACGGTCTGCTCGTTCCCGCCTGACCCGCGCCCTCGTGTACAACGAGAATACGCTGCGCGCTTCATCCGGCATTTTCGCGCTGACGACCGCGCGGGCATTGCGGCGATCCTCGAACTGATGAATGTCGTCCGTCATTCCCGATTCCACGGCACACTGAAAATCGCCTTTACCGTCCAAGAAGAAACCGGCTGCCTTGGTTCGCGCCATCTCGACCGCGACTTTTTGCACGACGTTGATGCCGCCATCGTCGTTGACCGCCGCGGCACCCGCGACATCGTCATCTCCAACGGTAGCACACCGTTTTGCCCGGATGAATACGGGCAATTGTTCGAACAAGCCGGAGCGCTCGCCGGCATGCCCGATTGGAAAACAACGACAGGCGGCCTAAGCGATGCGAACGTATTCGCCTCCTTCGGCATTCCATCCGTCAATTTGTCTGTCGGCTACCAAAACGAACGTACCTAAGACGAAACGCTCGACTGCCAAGCCGCCCTTGAAACGGTGTTGCTGCTTGAGACGGCATTCGACCAAAATCTGTTAAGTCCGTTCATCGAACAGCGGACGACCGTACAAAACTAAAGCGGCGGTTTAGCCCCAAACAAACCTACAGTGGTTGCTGCTATTGATCCATGCCATGCGTTTTGGCTGCCGCCAATCGACATTCCCCTCCCGCTCAGCGCCGGGCTATGCCCCCATGCGCCTGAAGCGGGAGTTTTCTTTTATCGGCCGGGCGTTCAAAGAGCCCTCTCTTTAATGATTAGAGTGCGGACATCATGCCCACATATCGCTGTTTGGCGCGGTCAGCATACACGATGGCGAAACGGTACTTCATCAAACGACCGCTGCCCATGCCGCGACGTTCTTGGATTTCTTGAGAATGCTCAAAGAGCGCAATCCGGACCGCCTCATGATCTTGGTGTTGGATCACGCCCGCATTCACCATGCCAAAATGGTCAAGGAGTTTTTGCCGAAAGAAGGGCAGTGTTTTCACTTTATTTACCTTCCCCCATATTCACCGCAACTGAATCCGATCGAACGCTTATGGAAATGGCGGAAAGATACAGTGAGGGCCAATGTGTTTCACAAAGATCGCCATGATATCATTCAAGCCATTATTCGGTTTGTCCACTACATCCACGAACGTCCAGAGGAAGTGCTGCAGCGCTTGGGGTGTGCAGGATGATTGAGAAGTTAACTCTTCATGTTGCATGTATATAAATCCATTTCAGATATACCCTATCTATCTTACATTACACAAAATTCTTGACGGTACCCTAAATACCGATACATTTACACAACCTTTGTTTAAATCCCACTACGTTCAGATAAAACGCTTTCCATTGAACACGATTGACACTTCTCCTAATTATATTTAAATCCCACTACGTTCAGATAAACCCCTCATGAACTTATATCCCGAAAACACGATTAAATTAATTTAAATCCCACTACGTTCAGATAAACCTTATTGCTCCAAAATTTAAAGATTTCCGGTAATTCGTATTTAAATCCCACTACGTTCAGATAAACCCTTTCGAGGTTGTCGACAGAAAAGACTTTTACGGAATTTAAATCCCACTACGTTCAGATAAACCTGAGTTTTTGACGATGCTGACACCGGATGAAAAGGATTTAAATCCCACTACGTTCAGATAAACCCCCTAACCATTCCCGCATGCGTCACCAACCATGTCCATTTAAATCCCACTACGTTCAGATAAACCGAGGATATTGATCAACATATGATTAATGTATTTGAAATTTAAATCCCACTACGTTCAGATAAACCGTTGTGATCGACGCGGTCACAGGCGAGGAGATTGAATTTAAATCCCACTACGTTCAGATAAACCGATAAGGAATAAATGCCTGTATTTATCCCGTACAGCATTTAAATCCCACTACGTTCAGATAAACCCGTTCTATCATAGCAGGGAATGGGAACGGATTAGAGATTTAAATCCCACTACGTTCAGATAAACCGCAGGGGATTGGGGAAAAGACGTATCGGAAGATTGATTTAAATCCCACTACGTTCAGATAAACCCGTATCCAAAACGGTGTTCCGTTCTTTTTCATCAATATTTAAATCCCACTACGTTCAGATAAACCAACACGTGCCGTTCTTCTTGCTCCGGCCAAAGCCAATTTAAATCCCACTACGTTCAGATAAACCAGACTTGTTTGCTTGAACCGCAGTTCTTTTATAATTATTTAAATCCCACTACGTTCAGATAAACCTCAATCAATCGTTTCTCTTTTTTGTTTGCGATTTTCATATTTAAATCCCACTACGTTCAGATAAACCGCTCCTCCTCTCGCATAAAACGCTCATAAGCTTGCTATTTAAATCCCACTACGTTCAGATAAACCCAATCTGCACGCCCCCCCTAATAGTCGTAATGCCCAATTTAAATCCCACTACGTTCAGATAAACCTTCCGAACGATTATCAGCGACAAAAAAGAGAAGTTTAAATTTAAATCCCACTACGTTCAGATAAACCTATGATTTCAAAGTCGCCGTCAACTTCTTCATACACATTTAAATCCCACTACGTTCAGATAAACCAAGTGTGTGACGGGGGCTATTTTACATCACGAAAAATTTAAATCCCACTACGTTCAGATAAACCTTTCCTATGCTGTCAGCAATCCACGATTTTTCACAATTTAAATCCCACTACGTTCAGATAAACCGATCATCTCAACAATATCAAGCAACAGCTCCATCCTATTTAAATCCCACTACGTTCAGATAAACCGCAATCTGTATATACCTTATCGGTTCCGGTTCGGCAATTTAAATCCCACTACGTTCAGATAAACCGCCAAACAGTTCCATCTTTTTTGCAGAACAATCTTTCATTTAAATCCCACTACGTTCAGATAAACCGACAACCCCGTCAATAACCAACTTTTCCTCTTCTTATTTAAATCCCACTACGTTCAGATAAACCTTGTTGACAGAAAAGACTTTTACGGATAGGACGAGATTTAAATCCCACTACGTTCAGATAAACCCAAGGGTATGACGGGGGCTATTTTACATCACGAAAAATTTAAATCCCACTACGTTCAGATAAACCCACGATCGACGCCAATCAAATCATAAAAGCAGAGCTATTTAAATCCCACTACGTTCAGATAAACCATAATAATTAAAAGAAGCACATTTCTCATTTCCAAATTTAAATCCCACTACGTTCAGATAAACCCTTATCACGTTTTTGCCTATATCGCTCGATCCCTTGATTTAAATCCCACTACGTTCAGATAAACCTATCTCTCCCAGTCTTGTTCGTTAAACCATTTGAATTTAAATCCCACTACGTTCAGATAAACCATGAAACCACTCCTCATCCCGTTTATCCAATGCCATTTAAATCCCACTACGTTCAGATAAACCAAGGAAGAGACGTCCCCGGATGGTGAGAAGCTCGATTTAAATCCCACTACGTTCAGATAAACCTGTTTGTCCACTTTTCTTCCAAAAGAAGCCCTAGAATTTAAATCCCACTACGTTCAGATAAACCATTCTTGTTTCGTCCGGGCGAGCCATGTATAGCAATGATTTAAATCCCACTACGTTCAGATAAACCGGAAGTTCCTCTTGATAGAGGGCGATTTTTTCTTCCATTTAAATCCCACTACGTTCAGATAAACCCGAATAATCAACTAAATCCATACGTCCCGATTCATATTTAAATCCCACTACGTTCAGATAAACCTGTCAGCCCCTTCTCAAGAAATGTACTTGCTGTAAAATTTAAATCCCACTACGTTCAGATAAACCGCTAAGCTGATTTCTTCCTCAACACTTTTCAACACTATTTAAATCCCACTACGTTCAGATAAACCTTGATTTGCTCCATTATCATTTCCAGTTGCTCTGAATTTAAATCCCACTACGTTCAGATAAACCAAGTGCGCCCGCTGCGGCTCTGGCTTGGCTGGAAAAATTTAAATCCCACTACGTTCAGATAAACCTAATTCATCCCATTTAGTTTTTGTTCCATAAGCTTCATTTAAATCCCACTACGTTCAGATAAACCCCTGTCGATCACAAAATAAAATTATTGATGTAGTAGGCAATTTGCGCTATCACCTACACAGTCCATTATACCTCATTTTGCAGTAAAGCGGTAATCGTGTTTTCCGTGTTATACAAATAATGAGGCACTTCCCTTGATAAATCAAGCATTTCCCCATTTATCCACTGAAATGGGGTTCACTGCAAATTGTTAAAACTCAAAGAAATAACTCATCAAAATTCTTTTCCTGACCAAATACCCGCTTTTTTATATTCTTCGGATTTCCTACTTCGTATAAGTAAATGGAGTCTTCTTCTTTATCAATGATCATCTCCAATTCATACATGCACTTCATCAGCAGGCTTTTCGAAATCTCCCCTTCAAATACGCTATTTTGCGTCCAAGTCAGATATTCCTTTAATTTTTTGCAAACTTTGTTGACCCGCTTTTCCGCTACGTCATACGTAATGATAACAAACATGTTTCACCACCACGCTTTCAACGGTTTATATAGTTCATCCCCAATGAAATGTTTAATGAGCTTGTAGCATTCCAATCGTATAAAATGCCGATAACTCACTTTTCTTTTCAGCTTCCGATGTTGGATGGATGTAGCCAATTTATTCTCCCACTCAATAATAAACTTTTTCTTTCCTTCCTCATTTAAAAATACCATTCCATCTATATCATCAAAATGTTTATTGGTAATGATCCGATTGTTAATGGAAGCGATAATAACCGGATCGACGATCAATGGCTTAAAGATTTCGGCTAAATCCAAACTTAATGAAAATCGCCTTGTCGACGGTTCATGCAAAAAACTAACCGTAGGATCAAGCGGTGTTTTGTAGATTTCACCTAATACCGTTGTATAACACAGTGAATTTCCGAATGAGATCAAAGCATTCAGCGGGTCACGTGGAGGCTGCTTTGTCCGCTTTTCAAACGTAAAATCCTGCCTCAAAATGTCATTAAATGATTGATAATAATGTTGGCGAATCCGTCCTTCAATTCCCATTAACTCTTGAACGGTACTCGCTGCGTCCAATTTTTTTGCCTCTTCTTCGATTTGATGGATACAGACCCCTGTCTTCTCTTTATGTCTGCGAATATTCCGCAACATATGATGCACAGCGCTTTCCAAAAACATTTTTGCTATATATAGCCGTTTTCCTTTATCGAGATAATGGGCACTCTGTTGCACA